>CAZCSM010000001.1:0-88574 GCA_964501355.1 uncultured Candidatus Saccharibacteria bacterium
TGTTTAAATGATCCTAATTTAATTCCCTTTGTCAAAATCGCTACCGCTTAGACACTTGTTTTGATAAGAAATAGGTCTGTGATGTCAATCGTCTTAAATTTTTCCGACAATGGCTTTGTATATGCGATTGTGTTAGTAAAAAACACCTTATCGATATTATTATCCTTATCAAATTTAGGAATACTTCCGCCCGTGTGAACAATGTGTGCAACTGCTATGAATACTTTTATTGCGCCATGTTGTTTCAATACTTTTGCATTCTCTATCAAAGTTCCACCGGATTGTGCCATATCATCAACAATTATGCAGATTTTATCCTTCACATCTCCATTCACTTCGGTGATTTTCGCTTCATCAAATTGAGGCCTATTCTTATACACATAGGTGACTTCTTTTGTACCAAGAACTTCTGCAAAATTTTCGGCACGTCCAACGCCACCTTTGTCGGGTGACACAACAACTACTTTTGTCAGATCGAGATCTCGAAAATCTTTTGCAAGAAGTGGAATGGAATCCAAATATGTGAAGGGAACTTTAAAATAATCTTGCGCTATCTGACTATGAATATTTACAATCGAAACGGAATCTACTCCAGCTAATTCAAGTGCATTTGCCATCAGTTTCGCAGAAAGCGTCGCTCCTTTTGGTTTGATACGATCGGCTTTTGCATAACCCCAGTAGGGTATTAGCGCATGTACTTTTTCTGCACCATTCTCCTTCAGCGTATTAATCAAGATCAAAAGTTCTAATAAATTTTCTGCTGGTGGATTCGTCGATCCCAAAACAGAGACCTCTTTTCCTTCAACATCTTCTTCAATCAGTATAGAAATTTCCTGATCAGCAAATCTCTTTACAGATGCTTTCCCTTTACGAAAGACTTCCCATTTAAATAACTTTCTTGCAATGTCCGGGTTCGTGTTTGTTGTGAAGAGAATCTTTTCCTGCATTTTTCGGTCCTCCTAAAATATAAATAGATTCCCGCTTTTCCGCCAGAGGCGGATAAACGCGGGAACGCTAATAAGGTAATAGATTTTCAAATTGAGTTCTTAATTATTTCCGCAGTATTTCTCTAAAATATCTATTACCTCTGAATCACTTACTTGATCAAATCGTTCGTAGAACTCTCCGACAGCACCCAGGTATTCTGGAACTTCTAAATAAATGACTTCACTAACTTCTTTTTGGAATTTGCTTAATGCTTCTGGTGGTAAGAATGGTACTGCAACGATTACTGTCTCCGGGCCCTTTTCTTTAACGGAAGTAATACCAGCCATCATCGTTGCTCCGGTTGCAACACCATCATCAACAATTATGACTGTTTTCCCGGCTAAATTTAAAGGTGACTTCCCTTGTCTATAAAGTGTTTGTCTCCGGTTTGATTCCTTCAATTCTCTTTCAATAGTTTCAGAAATATATTCTTCACCTATTCCATAACCCGCAATTACATCGTTATGTAGAATTGGTTCGCCTTGTTCACTTATTGCACCGATGGCAAATTCTTCACTAAATGGCGATCCAACTTTTCGTGGCACTACAATATCCAACGATAGGTTAAGATTCGATGCTATTTCATCAGCTATTATAACCCCTCCGCGTGGGAGGGCAATCACTATCGTATCTTTATTATTTTTGAACTTTTCGAGAAGTGGAACTAGCTTTTGTCCTGCATCTCGTCGGTCTTTATAAATCATAGATAGTAGTATTCAGTAGACTATTTTTATTCTTCGAGCGAACATTGTGAGTCGAGAAGTTTGTTTCGGCAATGTTCTCGACTTCGCTCGAACAATATTCCCTGTGTCTGATTCTCTGCCTGTACGGAGCTTGTCGAAGTATTCGGAGAATGACACAAAACCTTTACAAATGATTCAAAAACCAATCTTTTGCCAATTCTGCAACTTTTTCTAGAGCACCCGGTTCTTCGAATAAATGAGTTGCATCTGGAATAATTTCGAGTTTCTTTTCACAATTTAATAAATCAAATGCCTCTTCATTTAAGTCTACTACGATGTCATCATTTCCTCCGACTAATAGCAGAGTGGGGGATTTTACCTTCGACAGATAGTCTTTTGCCAAATCGGGTCTGCCTCCTCTGGAAACAACCGCTTTAATCTGTTCTGATAGCCTTTCGGCTGCGATTAGTGCTGAAGCAGATCCTGTGCTTGATCCAAAATACCCGATGTTTAGTTCTTGGGTCTCTTCATTCTTCATCACCCAGTTCGTCACCGCAATAAGCCGTTTCGTAATTAAAGGAATATCAAATCTGTTTTCATATACAAAGTCTTCCTTTTCAGTTAATAAATCAAAGAGGAGAGTAGAAAGACCTGCTTCGTTCAGAATTTGTGCAACGTAATTGTTTCGAGGAGAAAAACGGGAACTTCCTGCACCGTGAGCAAAGATTACAAGACTACCTGTTTCATCTGGTATGGAAAGAATTCCCTTAAGTGTTACTTCTTTAACGGAAATTTCTATTTCTCGTTCTGTCATCTAGTAGATCACTTTTTATGTGAATGTTCGTATTTTGCCAGAAGATTATTAAGGAATGATAATATACTCGACTACTTTCCGTTCATGCTGAGAAATAATATGACCGCTCCAATTAGAAGTTCAAATAATAATATTAAACCAATAACGATAAGAGGCATTGTGGGCGATGGCGGTTCTGAACTATCTTCCGGCATTTCTTTTTTCTAATTAATTTACAAAGTATATTGATAAATTATTAATCAAATCTAATAACCGTTCCATTTTGATAATCTTGTTTCATCTGCTCTGCAGTTCGCGGGTAGTTATAGACTCTGACATCATCGATTTGACCGTTAAACCATACGGTAGATCTTCCTCCTATATCGAGCGTTGTAGGCGCTGCACCTCCAATATAACCTGTGTGACTTCCGGAATAGACTTGCTCCCCATTGCAATAAAGCTGTAAAGTGTCATCATCGGTATAGGTTGCTGCAATATGGTTCCATTCTCCATTAGTTAGACAATTCACATTAGACGCATAAGCATTCCATGTTGTGTCTCCACTATTACGTAAACTTACAACTACATCATACCCATTAACTGCAAGGAGAGGTTTTCCATATAAGAATTCAACAACATATTGTTGTGTCGAAAAGTCTGGAGATTTTACCCAAGCCGCAACTGTAAACCTATCTTTCAGATCATAATCCCAACTTGAGTATCTTACATAATCGTCTGTTCCATCGAAATCTAGCGCATTTCCAAATTTTCCGGTCACCCAATCAGAGTCAGTCATACTTCCATTTGCACTCATATGAAAACCATTCATATCTTCACAAACGGTTGCTGTTCCTGTACCTGATCCATCACAATCAAAGAATTCTAATTGATCTGCCTTTAGATGGAGAACTGGTCTTCCTTTGCTATATTCCCATGCAATTTGAGCAGGCGAGAGTGACTCGTCGTATATCTTTACTTCATCAATTTTTCCGTTAAAAGGATAAAGTATCGAACTAGCTCTTCTGACCCCAACTAGTAATTCTCCGGTTGGTCCGTAGCTATTCGTTGCCTCTCCATAATATTTGCCATCGATGTATAGTGTAATAGTCGAACCACTGCGTTTTCCGATGATGTGATACCATCGATCGGCTTGGAATGTTGCTGCCGAAGTAGTTACTCCATTTCCCCAGTTCGTGCCATCACCTAAGTTGAAAAGCATGTGTCCATCTGCATATGTTACGAAGCTCAGAAACCTCTCATCTATCGGATTTCTTAAGGAAACAGGTTCGCCATAATTATATAAATTATTTATGTTCATCCAGAAAGATATTGTGAAATCTGAAGTTAAAGCAACTGTATTCGCAGAGATAACATAGTCATTGCTCCCATCAAAATCTAGCGCACTTCCATAAATTCCTCTAATCCAATCGGTATTAGCATCCATATTAGTAAGGGTTCCTGTATTTCCACTTGTACTCACATCTTGCGAGCTTGTTCCGCTATTATCATCAAAGTTCCAGTATGTAGTTGGTTCCGGCATAGTTAATCCTATAGATGTTACATCTGTCCCCCCATATCTTGTCGTTGTTCCATTGAAACTTGGGTTGCCTGCTGGAGAGTTGTATTCGGCTTTAATTTGATCTTCAGAGAGTGCGTAGTTGTAGATTTTCGGCTCGTCAATGATTCCATAAAATGGATAATGCCAAGTTGGTACCCAGTAGGAATATTGTCTACCAATTCGTAAAGTTGTTGAGAGCGAAAAGTTGTGAACCGTTGCATCACTATTATCAAGTTCTCCATTTACATATAGTTTCTTTCCTGAGCTATCCCATGAAATGAGAACATGGTACCAAGCACCTGCTGGATATGTTTTTATTGAAAATAACTGATAAGCAGTGCTAGATTTTGCCGTTTGAAAATTGAACCTATTATCCTGTCCAGTTCCTACTCCATACCAGTATAGTCGGAAAGCCTCTGAAGAAGTTGGTGTTGTTGCCCAATCAAAAATGTTTTGAATATATGGTGATGGTGTGGGTCCATTACCACCTAGATAAACCCAGGTGGAGAGGCTTCCTGATGAGCCTGGGGTCATATTGCCCGTAACAACAACATCATCAGTTCCATCGAAATCTAACGCTTTACCAAATTTCCCCGCGACCCAATCCGTAGCAACATCCATATTTGTTAAAGTCCCATTATTATTTCCCATTGTGTCGTTTGCAGTAGTTCCAAATCCTTCATCAAATTTCCAATAGGAGATAGGAGACCCCATCATATCTTCATGAACTTGTTCTATAGTACGCACATAGTTATAAACCTTTATTTCATCAATGTTTCCATCAAAATAACTTCCTAGTGCCACTGGTATTGTTGCAACACCAAACATTTCTGTATTATCAAGTGTTAAACTAGCTCCGGACGCGTCGGTCTCTCCCTTTAATATTCCATCTACATAGATTTTTAAACCAACAGAATTATCCCTATCTATTGTCACGCCTACATGATGCCACTCACCATCATCTACCTCTCCATCTATCGCATAATCAATGTTTGTTGTGCCATCATCCATTCTAAATCTAACGTACCCTGGAGCATTTGCACCACCAATAGTATTGTTTACATCAAATATCCAACCGGTACCTGAATTAAGTACAGGATCAAACTTGTTGACGATCCTATTGCTTGCTGTGCCATCTAATCTAACCCAGGCTCCAATAGAAAAATCTCCCGTCCCGAAGTTTAAGGTCGATGAGGACGAAGCAGAAATATAATAATCGTTACCGTCAAAAGCTAAAGATTTCCCATATTTCCCAAGAGTGTAGGCTACACGGACATCCATATTTGTCATTAATCCATGATTTCCGGTTCCGGATTGATCATAAACTGAAGTTCCGGTTTCCTGATTAAAATCATACCAAAGC
The DNA here is from genome assembly GCA_964501355.1 of uncultured Candidatus Saccharibacteria bacterium. GTDB lineage: Bacteria > Patescibacteriota > Dojkabacteria > CAZCSM01 > CAZCSM01 > CAZCSM01. The sequence goes on from CAZCSM010000001.1 coordinate 5,385, forward strand.
ACGGGTTTCTCACTCGATGATTGTGATGGGGTAGGACCACCGTGACCGACGGAAGTTCCAACCTCACTTTTATAGGAATTGTAATCGGAGAATATTTCGCTTGCTGTACGGGCGTATGGATAGATTTTTATTTCGTCCATTTTCCCATCGAACCGATAGTCATTCGAATACCTCTGACCGATGAAAATATCACTTGTGTTATTAAAAATTCCCGTTGTCCAACTTTCTGTGATACTGTCCTGCATACCATCAATGAATAACTTGTTAATTGTTCCATCGGACACCACTGCGACATGGTGCCACGATCCAGTGGAAACAGAATTGTTACTAACGAGTCCACCATTGTGGTTCTTCCCATCTTGGCTCACCCAAAATACAAGCTTATCATTAGTATCAATTTGAAATGAATATCCATAATTACCAGAATTTCCCCATTTATTCACAATCATTTCAATATCCGTTGCATCATGATATACCCACGCCTCTATTGTGATAGCCTCTAAAACTGGTGAAAATGCATCATCATCGGCGATTGCAACATAATCATCACTTCCATCAAAATCCAGGGCTGTTCCATTTACACCTTGCACCCAGTCTGTCGTTTCATCCATATTTACCATCATTCCGTTTGTATGAGCGTATTCTGCTGCAATCTGATCTGCTGTTAGTGCATAATCATAGAGCTTAACCTCATCAATATCTCCATTTGCTAAATCTCCATTTGGATATGTATAACTTCCAATTCGCAATGGATATGTAGAGTTGAAAATGTCTGTAACGGATCCGGTTGCCTGATTGCTTAATTCTCCGTCAATATAGATTTTCAGCGTTACACCATCATAGCTACATGCTACATTGTGCCAGGTGTTTGAATCTGTTGTTGTGTCACCTGCAAAGACGGCAACACCAGTAGTTCCGTTCCCGCTGATAATACAGTAATATTTATCAGCTGGACTATGGTATTTCATGTAGAATGATAAATTCGACCATGTCGTTGACCAGGTTCCTATTCCTACAACTGACCCGGAATTCGAGATATTGGGGTGGTCAAAATTTGTCCATGCAGATACTGTGACCTGGTCATCAAAATCCCATAAAGGGTTATCATCATCGCCGTTAGTTTCACACGAGGCATCTCCATCGTAGTCATCACAAACATAATCATCTGTGTAATCAAAATTCAGTCCATAACCGTGCTTTGCAGAAATATGATCTGTTCCCCCATCCATATTGAACATTGTGAGATCGTTACGACTTGCAGTATTATCATGGACTGTAGTTCCACTTGTTTCATCCATTTTCCAATACGCAACAGGATCTCGTGGCGGTTGTGCACTTGCAGAGTTGTAAACTGTTGTTCCGTAACCTTCATCGAATGAGAGGTGAAGGATTGGTTCTTTTGATTCTTCTTCAGTAGAGGGTGTGTTTATGATTGGTTCTGTTGAAGCATATTTTCTAACTCGAAAATCATCCCAGAGAACATAGTCATAATAATAATTACTAACGATACCGGTATAACCGTTCAACGGTTCCGTTGTACTTGTCAAAGGATCCTCATACGCTAGCGCCCCATTATTGTAAAAGTATAAAGTTGAGGCATCGTAGACAAACTTTGCGTCATACCAGGTGTCATTGTTGACGGCTGGATCTTCTGGCGCTTCTTGTGCTGTGGAGGTCGCTCTATCACCATATCTTCCGGGGTTATAATCCAAATGGTGTTGTGTGCTTGAAGCATCGCTGAAAATCGTGAATCCACCCCACAGAGAGCTTCCTGCGAAATAAACCTTACTTTCCATTATGAAAGTCTCATTAGATGAGTACTTCTTACCATTGTTAACGATGTAACTATAGGCGCTACCATCTACATCTGCAACTTTCAATGCTCCTGATTCAATACTCCAGGGGCCCGTATCACCATATGTTGTCCATTCATCCCCTATGGCTGTGCCATTGAAATCATCGAAAACTTCGAAGGTTTCGTTTCCATCACTGCCAATGACAGCACCGGCATTTCCGTAGTACATAAAGAGTTCACTACCCGGAGATGCTAATTTCAATACTTTTACCCAAATATCTGTTGTGCTTGTATTACAGCCGCTTTCAATCCAATAATTATATTGAACGCCATCAGATCCTGTGAATCGAATGTCATCACAGTTGCTCTGCATTTTTCCTGAGGCAATCAAACTTGCAGTATCAACGTCGTTAATTAAAACCTGATAATTTTCTAGCTTATCCGCTCCGGAATATTCAATAGCAATTCTCTGTCTGTATCTCCAACCGGCATTCCACCAGGACGCTTCGACGGCAGTTGTCCCTTTGGCAAAGTAAACCATCATTAGTACGGTTATTGTTGTTACAAACGTCGTTAAGATAACGATGACGCTATGTTGTTTCCAAAAAGTTTTCAGTTGTAATAGTTTGTTTTTTAATTTCATTTAGATCTGTTCTTTTCTTTCTCCCCTTAAAGGGGAGTGGTTTGCCATTTTGCAAACCGAGGGGTGTTTTTAATTATTCCAGAAAACGAACACCTTCCGTCTCGCTTGCACTCGACACCTTCCTTTAAAGGAAGGACTTCCCTTTTTCTAGAACGCACCATGGTGCGTTCCTACTATTGAAACATTACTGCAGCACCATTCAAATAGTCTTGCTTTACCTGTTCTGATGTACGTGCATAGTTGTAAATTCGGATATCATCAACCTTTCCGTTGTAATAATTCTCACAAGAACTTCCACTACATATTCTTCCGATGTATAAATTCCCTGTATCGGATCTTACGTTCCCTGAAGCGGTTGTCTGTTTCAAATTGCCGTCAAAATAAAATCTCAAATTTGTTCCATCAAACGTATATCCTACTTGATGCCAATTTCCATCATTGTATCCTGTTGGGTAGTAATAGTAATTGTAAACATTTGCGGCATCAATTATCACCATATTACTTGCAAAGAACCTTCGACTCCATCCACTGCTGCCGTGCATGTAAAATCCACTCGATGTGGTTGTACTGTTAAACCACATGAAAAAGCTTTCGTTAGCGCCGGAAAGGGCTATTGTTGTTCTTGCTACATAATCATCTGTTCCATCAAGTTCTAGACCCTGTCCGAATTTTCCGGCAACAAAGTCTGTGTCTGTCATGCTTCCATATGCGGTTCCATGATTTCCAAACATACTTTCACAAACGTCTGCTGTTCCGCTTGCAGAACCGTTACAATCAAAAAACTCGGATTGATCTAATTTCATATGGAATATTGGTTTGCCTTGATTGTATTCCCATGCGACTTGAGATTGAGAAAGTGCTTCATCGAAGATTTTTACATCATCTATTTTCCCATTGAAATATTGCCCCCCTGTGCATGCCCCAGTTGTCGTTTCTGAACCGATACATAATGGATAGGCTCCATGTGTGATCGTTCCACTCTGGGCTGTTGTACCTACCAACTGACCGTTTAGATAAAGATTAATGGTACTACCATCGAACGTCCCCGTTGCATGATACCATGTATCATTTGTTAAATTTGATGTCGCATATGATGCAGAGTAATAGGTCCCTCCTAAATTAAGCACAAAACAAAGTGTATTTAATGGACAAGCGGAGTTTTCATTAAGACTTAACTGATATCCGCTTCCCTCTGTTTTTGAAATAATTCGTTGATTTGTTGTTACATTCCTACTATTAAACCAAGCTGATACACTTATATCGGTGGGTTTAATTGTAGTATCATCGTTTATAATCACATAGTCATTACTTCCATCGAAATCTAAACCCTTTCCATATTTTGCAGAGACCCAATCTGTAGATGAATCCATATTGGTCAGTGTTCCCGTATTTCCACCACTGCTTACATCTTGTAAGCTTGTTCCACTTCCCTCATCAAAATTCCAATAAGCAATAGGTTCCGGCATTGTGAATCCTATTGTCTCCGTATCTTCAACTCCATAACTCACAGATGTTCCATCAAAGCTAGGGCTTCCTCCAGACCCATTATAATCCGATTTCATTTCATCTTCCGTTAATGCGTAATTATAAACCTTTACTTCATCTACTTGTCCGAGGTATGGACAATATCCATTATGATCAAGTCTATTTGCAATTCCAATTCGATTATAAGTGTCCGATGCCGAGTAAAGAACTGATTCTCCTGCATTTGAACCCGTTGCAACTTGTTTTCCGTTCAAATACAAATTAACTTCCTGTGAAGTCTTGCTATATGTAAATGCAAGCTGACTCCATTCTCCAACTGGAATATTGCTAGAAGGGTATGAGACGGTTGTATATCCTGACGTTCTTTTAATCGTGACTTGATAGTTTCCATTATAATTAAAGTTGTATCGAATACCCCAGTTATTTCCTCCATCATAATGGTATTGTGCCATGATTAATTGCCAATTTGGAGCAATTCCAATTCCTGTATAGCTTGTTGGTTTTATCCAAATCGACCAGGTGAATTCATCTCCGTTGTTATAAGATGTTCCGGAATGAAGTACGTCGTTTAATCCATCAAAATCCAACGCATTTCCCTTGTTTCCTTTCACCCAATCTGTAGATGCGTCCATATTCGCCATTGTTCCATTCTTGTTTCCCATACTGTCATAGACAGTGGTTCCATAACCTTCATCAAACTTCCAGTAGGTGATGGGTGACCCATTCATATCTTCATGAATTTGATCGGCAGTCCGAGCATAGTTGTAAACTTTTAAGTCATCAATCTGCCCGGGAAAAGGATCTCTAGGAACATTATTGTAATAATCTCTTGCTACCCAAGCCGGAGAATTATTTGTTCTGATGGTGCTTCCCGCCTGTGCTGTAGTATTTTGAAGAATACCATCGACATAGAGACTTATTAAACCTGTTGTGGAACTCCACATTCCTGTAACGTAATACCATTGTCCAATAGTTAATGCAGTATTCCCATATGCACGATCGTTGTCATTTTGTGTATCTGTTGCGGCAAGAAATTCCGGAATGCCCGTTGATCCTATTGCCAGTCTCCAAGATCTATTTGTTCCATCCCAGAATTTTGAAGCAATTATTCCCGTAGCCGCCGGATTAGAAGTTCTTTTAACCCACGCACTTACTGTGATTCCAGTCATTCCTTCTAGAGCGGATTCATTTGAAGTTGCAACATAATCATCGGTTCCATCGAAATCCAAGGCCTTTCCATATTTCCCATTTACATAATCTGTCTTGTCATCCATATTAGTCATTAGTCCGTGATTTGCACTTCCGGACTGATCATAGATAGAAGTTCCTGTTTCACTATTAAAATCATACCAAAGGATTGGTTTTTCGGCTGATGATTGAGATGGTGTTTGCCCTCCCATTCCAACACCCGAACCGGTTTTACTTTTGTATGCGTTATAGTCTGTTTTTATTTCAGCTGCAGATCGGGCATAATTATAAACTTTCGCTTCGTCAATTCGACCCGTGAAATAGTAGGAAGAACTTGAACCGTGTCGTCCTACTGCAAGTATCTGAGCGACATTCGCAATTGTCCCTGTGTATTGTGGACTTGTCGTAATCAGGTTTCCATTTACATATATCCTGAGGTATCCACTGCTATCAATATTTCCAACGACGTAACTCCATGCATTCAAAGGAACAACACTCGCTGCTGTTGTGAGCGAACGTTGTGTTCCTGCTACACTAACACTAAAGGTCAGACCTCCGGTGCTTCGAAATGAAAAATAAGGCAGGTTCTTCGACATTATCATACCGTGGGCCGCCGGATATGCAGTAGGATAAATCCAAGCAGAGTAGGTTACCCCGGATGTGGTAGCAGCATATTCTGAGCGATCTCCGGTGTCAACATAATCATTAGTCCCATCAAAATCTAATGCCGTTCCATTCACGCCTTGTATCCAGTCTGTTGACTCATCCATATTAATCATCATGCCGTTCATCTCTTGGTACATTGCAGATATTTGATCTGATGTAAGCGCATAATTATATAACCGCACATCGTCAATAACACCATCATAGAAATTAGATGCTGTCGTGCTGGAATTTATTGCTCCGATATGGAATCTCTTAGTTGTATCTTGAAGTGATGTGGGTATCCTTGTTGCATCGGTTGAGGTTGCGAGTATAACTCCGTTTACAAGTAAATCCATGCGCGGTATCGAAGGATTGTAAATGCCAACAACATGATACCAGGAACCAACGGTCAGATTTAAAGAGGTCGTTCCTATTGCCTCTTTTAATTTAAGACTCTCATTTTCAACATAAAAGCGCACTTCATCACCAAATTGAGTCAGTCTGTAATCATCCCTGGCATCATACTTTGCTGCAATTGTGAAGTATGTTGATGCTGTTACCGATTCTGGTTTTATCCAAGCAGATAAAGTTAATGCTCCTGTAATCGATAGCGACGTACTATCTGCCATATAAATATATTGTGAGCTAGTTGATTCGAAATCTCTTGAATAACCTAAGCTTCCAACAACAGCTACGGGTGTAGCAACTAAAGTTCCATCATTATTATTCTGTGTTTCGTCATATGCTGTTGTTCCGTTTGTCTCGTCTAATTTCCATCTGGCAACATAATCTCTCGGTGCTTGTGTACTTGAATTGTTGAATGCAGTTGTACCATAACCTTCATCAAATGATAGATGGAGAATTGGTTCTTTTGAAACTTCTTCTGTTCCTAATGCATTTATCGTTGGTTCTGTTGCCGCATATGCACGCGCAAGAAAAAAATCATAATAGGCCTCTGCTTCATATTGCATTGCTCCCATTCCTCCTGTTTGTGAAGAAGCTGTTACTGTGGAAAAATAAGTACTATCACGATATGCCATTGAGCTTGTGCTACTTGCAACCGTTTCTAGAACGTACCAAACATTCTGGCTTGAGGTCACCGTTCCGTTTGCGGATACTCCATTTCCTGAGTGAAGATAATCCACGCTTGCGCCTTCAAAGGCAAAATACCATTGTTGCGTTGGAGCTGCATTTGTCGTTACATTCGGTATTGTTCGGAAACTCATTCCTGTACGTGTTGCCGTAGTTAAATAATATCCGGTTTGTTTTACTCTGGATCTGAATACGGCTTCAGTTAGATTGGATTCTTTGACAAAATATGCCCACATACCATATCCATAGTTGTTATCTATAAAAAGCTGATTGTCGACGATAGAATACGCTGGTGGCGAAACCATACCCAAATTTGTTGTGTAATTCTTTGTCCAGCCTTGTGTTTCGAGGCTTGCAATTGATTCTCCAACAAAATCCTCAAACATGAGAAAGGTTTCTTTTCCATTACTCCCAATTGGTGCAGTTGGGTTTCCGTAATACATATATATTTCTTTGCCGGGAGCATTTATTCTGTTCACTTCTACCCAAATATCTGTTGTGGTCGTATTACATCCGCTTTCAATCCAATAATCATATTGAACACCATCGGCTCCGGCAAACCTTAAATCATCGCAATCACTTTGTAATTTTCCTGCCGTTACTAAAGCAGAAGTGTTTACATCATTTAGTAGAACCTGATAATTTTCCAAACTTGTCACACCAGAGTATTGGATTGCGATTCTTTGTCGATATCTCCACGAGCTTTCCCACCATGCAGCCTCGGTTTTCTGAGGCTTGTTTAGAAAGAGTAAGGTGGTAGTTAAACTGAAAAAAGATAGTCCAACAACTCCGGCAAAAGTGCGGAGACGGATGTTCCTTTTCTCAAATTTTGTTTTGTTTTCTTTGTTATTTATCAACACTCTATCTTTGTCAAAGTTTTGTTATTGTTCGGATTTCCCTCTAAGAAGAGGGGTGGCTGAACGAAGTGAAGCCGGGGTGTGTTTCTTGTATTACTTATTACACCTTCCAACCTTTGCTTCGCAAAGCCCACCTTCCCTACTAGGAAGGATTTCTCCCTTCCCCTCCAGTAAGAGGGGATTGAGGGGTGTATTTTTGATAATTCAATATCCAACCTTCTAATTCAAATATAACTTCTTCTAAATTATTTAAAATATCTCCCTCATTGAACCTTAATACGGTCAAACCTTTACTTTCCAATCTTTTCTGCCTTTTAACATCATCATCACAACGGTCATTATTATCATGTAATCTTCCATCTATTTCGATTACTAACATTAATTGATTGCAAAAGAAATCTGCAATATAGTCGAGTATTGGCTTCTGTCTTATAAATTTGTAACCCAACATTTGCTTTTGCCGCAAGTACCTCCAAAGTTGAATTTCACCGTATGTCATATTTTTCCTTAACTTTATTGCTAGAGGTTTCAGTTTTGGGTTGTAATAAATTCTTTTATTCATAGAATTAAGGTTTCTACACCTTCCGTCAAATTTCTTCGAAATTTGCCACCTTCCTTTTTAGGAAGGATTTTTCTGTTCATCAATCGACTTTACCAACCACCAATCAAACTCTATGTCATGTCCACAAGTGTTTTCTTTTTCAAGGGTAACTGTAAATCCGATGTTCGTTTCTTTTCCTAAAACATACAAGTTATTTCCACAAAGTGGGGTAGTTGCTGTAATCATAATTTGTGTGTTTCCATCGATGCTTCCATTTTCAATCTTAACCTGTTCGAAAGCTAATAATTCTTCTTCTGTTAAATTCCTCTCTTGATTTTGTACATCAATTGGCAGATTTTCAGTAACCATAAGAGGGATGAAAGAATGCCCCGCATTTGCACTGATTATATTTCCTTCTACTTGTATATCTGATTTTACAGTCAATTTGTATTCTGCTTTTAAGACAAGTTCTCCTTCGCTAGATAACTCTAACATTTGTGCAAGAGGGGATAATTCCTCCAGAGCATCAATTCTCAACTTTTGTTCTTCGATTGCAACCAATATCGCAGAATCATCGTAAACATAAACATTCCCTTGCTTTTCTTTAAGTAGTTCTATTTCGTGATTTTGATTTTGTATTGCTTTAAGCAACGGTGTGACCAAGTATGAATATTGTACTGTCTCAGGTGTACCTTGCTCGTTGTAGCTCACTAATTCTTTTTGCACATTCTCTACTTCTTCTGCTATTAAACCCCATGAATGTACTCCATCTGCTATAAAATCAAACTCAACTGGTCTTAAATCATAAAGCCAACCGACATCATTTATGTCGATAACATTTTCTTTATATCGAATTGAAGAGGAAATATAACCCAATTGACCTGTTGATGAAATATATAGATCTCTACCTGTAGAAAAGTAATCTCCATAAACTTGTGGCATGAATACTTCTCCGCCAGTTCCAATTTTGAAATCTATTGCTGTAGCCCAATCTATTCCTCGTCCAATTCTGTAAGTTCCATCATCTACACCAACAGTCGAAGAATCATATACTCCTGTTGCCCAAGTTAGCGCTGCTGTTGCAAAGTGTAATGAAGCAATATTTGCTTCAGATTGTATCATTACACCCGGCCCCGTCACTTTCCCGTCATTATAAACATGCAGTTGATATGTGGGTGAAGTGTTAAATATACCAACTGAACCATCATTTAAAATAGTTATTGCTTCTCTTCCTCCATTATTCCCCACTAGAAAGTGCATATCCGCGCCTGTTGTTCCTATTCCTGTTGTTGTCTGTAAATATAAATCTGATGTGGTTGCGGTTCCTCCTATAACTTTCGGGGTTCGAATGTCTGTTGTGAATGTTGGAGATGTGGCTAATACAAATAGTCCTGTTCCAGTTTCATCAGTTATTCGACCTGCCCAGTTTGCAGATGTTGTTGCATCTATATTACTGTAAACGTGATTATGACTGTCATCTACGACGGCCGTTGTAATTGCGGTTGTACCCGAACCAGTAACATCGCCAGATAATGTAATGGTTTGATTTTCGGTCAAAAGTCCAAGTGCAGAAATAACCTGTGCGGGTGTAGATGGTCGGATATAATTGTTTGAAACAGTATCAACCTGAGTCATAATATATCCAATTGTCGCGTTCGTAGTATCATACTCCGAACGGAATAAACGACTATTAATGTCACCAGAACCGTTCCGAACGGCTACCGTACTTCCAGTAGAACTTTCACTTGAATCGTAACCATCCAGTAAATCTGCATTGAGATTTGTAAATTTAGTGGTTGCAGAAACAGTGTGTGGTATTAATGCCCCGCTAGAATTAAACCTTTCGTTTCCTGCAATATATAAACTTGAGGAAACTAATAAATCATCATCAACCACAACATCTCCTGTTCCTTTGCTTCTTAAAACAACGTCATATGCTTCGTAGCTATCTCCGGCTTCGATGTAAAGTGCTCCATTTGAGCTTACCGTTGAAGCAATCATGTTGCTGAAGAATAGATCTTGTGTGATCTCCACATCTCCAACATTGTTAAACGAAGCGGGAACATCAACATTCATTTGCGTGTTCGAGACACGAATGATATTATCTCCGGCATTGTTCTGTACTCTTAGAAAATCTGTGCTACCTGATTGCCCTTTTATGTCTAATGTATAAGCTGGCAAAGCGGTGCCAATTCCCAGTAGCTTGTTTGTATTATCCCAGAAAAAAGCTGCGTTATCTTGAGATAGAACACCATCTGTTCCAGCAAAAACAACACTTCCTACGGTGAAGTTTGTATCGATAGTGTTTGTAATAATTGAATTTGCAGTAATGTTCCCGCTCGAATCAAGCGTTGCATTTACTGAGTTTACAATGCTTGTCCCATTAAAATATGTAATTCCGGAATTTGAGAATGATGATGAGTTTGTTCCTCCATTTGCGATCGGTAAGATTCCTGACACATCTGTTGTCAGGGCAACATCATTTCCACCGCTTAATACACCACTGGCATTATTTTTTACAAAACCGGCAACTGTCATTCCGCTAAAGGTAATTGTTCCGGAAGATGTTATTCCTGTTGCAGCAGCAATTGCCCCACTTGAGTTGACCTGGAACAAATCTCCATTCCCAACTGTTAATAGTGCAAGAGGGGAAGTGTCTCCGATACCGACGTTACCTATTTGTTCCAAATGAACGTCACTGTACGCAAGAATGACATTGCCATTAGTTTTTCCTTTTCCGCCAGAAATATACACCGTCCCAGCGTTCCCTCCGCTCAGAACACCTGTGGGCGAATCTCCTGCGTATAGCTTGAGATATCCTCCCTGTCCTCCAGTGGATGTGAAATTGGATCTACCTCCACCTGCACCGCTCTGTATAGTTATGTCTCCACCGGCGCCAGCCCCTTCCGAGTTCGTACTAAAGCCATCTCCACCGACAATGCTTATGTTGTCACCTTGTCCTCCACTTACATTTCCGTTCCCTCCGAGTATCTTTAGAACATAATTTCCGCTCCCTCCGCTTCCAAGTAAATCAAGTTTAGCGGTCAATGAGCTGGTTTTTCCAATTCCTACATTTCCTCCGTCTTCTACAAATAATCCATTTCCTCCATCGTCATAAAGCGCTAGGCCTCCAGCATCTCTAGCGGACATTCCATCTCCGTATATAATTGCGTTATCAATTAGGTTAATATCACCCTGTGCATCAAGCAAAAGGACATTATTTGCTGCAGTACCTGCATCTGCGCCATCAAGCAGATCTGCGTTTATTGAGTATGCCGCAGAAGTTAAATGCTGTCTTGGTGATAACGTTTCTCCTCCAGAAGAACATGAACTTGATGTATTTACATAGACCTGTAAATAATAATCGTAAACATCAAAATCAATATTTAGAGTATCTGCCGAACCGACTTCGGCAGAGAATACCCCGTTTGATGTTGTGATTGATGTTGGAGTGGGTGTGCTTGCTGGCCAAACTTGAGATCCTGCACCTACTGTTGAATTATCCCAAATTGAGAAACAAATGTAATATGTTCCTGTTAATAAATTATCAGAAGAGTCCATTAGCCGCCCCTGGTAATTCAGTCTTCGAGGAACTGTATCGGCAGCAGTTGATTTAACAGTAACAATAACTGTTAAAATTAGTATCGAAAGTAAAATTGTGATCGTCTTTTTTATTAACCTCATAGAGGCAGTTTGTATTCGTAAAACAGATAGTTTTTCACATATTCAATATAGAGGATTTTTAACGTGGGGGCAACGATTCTATTGATTGATAAGAATCATGATGATACATTGTAAACAGGTAATGCTATTAATTTATGTGCCAGATTCTAATGCCTGAAGTAACTCATGGAGAATTATCACGTCCTGATGTAATGATTTATGAGCCCTATTCAAAAGAAGGTCCATTCAAAAAATTTCGTAATGGATTGAGGACTCTTTTTAAACCTAATCCCGAAAAAGGGAAATCCTTTGAGCTTAAAGGTGTTGCAAAACCCGCGGTTCCTAGTGATTTTGCAAAAGTTGAGAATGGAATGCTTGTAATAACGGACGCGATTCGTTTGGAACGTGCTCCAGAAAACGTAAGAGATTATGCTAATCGGAGAGAAAAAGACTTGAGGGGGGGTACTTTTGAGGTTCAAGATTGCATAGTTATTCGTTGGAAAGGAAATATGGATAATCCTCCGGAGGAGGTTAAAGCTCTTGGTACGGTTCTAACAGCAGCTATGGCTAGTATGAGCAATATTCCTCGTGTAGTAACTGTAGATTTAGGAATTCCTCAGACAAGAATTAGAACTTCTCCTGTTTTTGACCTTGCGGATGGGGTTTCTTTCACTCAACGGGTTCAACGAGGTGGTGTTGAGGAAGAACTCTGTGCTAATGCGTTACCAATAGTTTTTTCAAAGGGAGTTCGAGGGGTTGGTCAGGAGCAGTACGATGCATGGATGAGTGATTTAGGCAAGGCTATTCACGAAGCTGCAGGTACGGTTGGTGGACAAGGTGATGTTTCTTGGGAAATGGTCTCCGCAGAAACTAGCGCGGCTAGTTAATTCTTTTTGGACTTAAAGAAATCTATTTGGGACTTTTTTGAAGTAACTTTGTTACTTTATGAAAAGATCTTCGTATTTCTAGATAATGAAAGCTTTTATTATAAATAAAAAAATAATAAGGAAAACTATTCTAATTGGAATTCTATTAACAATCATTTACTTCTTAATTCTTCCCATTCGAATCGTTCAATCCGGGCGAAAACAAGTATTTCAGGATCTGGAAAGTGTTGGGAATTATGAAGTCGGAATTGTTTTTGGAGCTGGTGTAAAAGAAGATGGACAACCTCACGATATGCTTCGCGATAGATTAATTGTCGCTGCTGATTTATACAATGATGGAAAGATCAAGAAAATTTTAGTTTCAGGTGATAATCGCTTTGAAAATTACAACGAACCGCAGGCGATGTATGATTACTTGATCGAAGAATTTGGAATTCCAGATGAGGATATTTATCGGGATTACGCTGGTCGAAGAAGTTACGATACTTGTGCAAGAGCAAAGGAGATATTCGGTGTCGAGAAGGCATTATTGATTACACAAGGTTATCACTTACCTCGAACTATTTACACTTGTGAAAAACTTGGCATAGAGAGTGAAGGAATTTCTGGAACTTTGGAACCTTATATTGGTGAGGAATATTATAAACTGCGAGAAATTGCAGCGATTTATAAAGCGTGGTTTGACGTAAATATTTGGTCTCCGGTTTATGTTGGGGGAGAAGTGGAAGAAGACCTTACGGATTAAATTTCAAATTACCAATTTCCAATAACCAATGAATACAAAATATAGAATCTGGAATTTAGAATTTGGCGAAGAAAGAATTTGGTAGCTAGGTAGCTGGTAGTTAGGGAGAATAAAAAAGGTGTCATTCCGAGTGAGCCCCGAGAATCGGGGCGAATCGAGGAATCTAGCGAAGAGAAAAAGAATTATGAGTTATGAATTTTGAATATGGAATTTGGCGAAGAGAATCTTCACCCTTCCACATAATCCCCCGGGTTATCTAATACAGCTTCAACGCCTTCTCTCCAATACCCGCGACTATTGGTTCCTTCTAAAGCCCTTCTCCAACCAGATATGTTTCCTAATATTGAGGTTATCGCTCTGCTAAGACCCCCTCCTCTTGGGCTTCGATCAGCAAGTGCATTTAAAGCGTCTTCCGTTGTTGCTGTCAAAACATCATCTGGTTTCTTCATTTTTTAATTTCTCTTAATGTTAAATTCCTATCTGCTAGCTACAAACTACCGATTATTCGTTACCAACTACCAATTCTTATTCTTTCTCCACAATCTCTTCACATTTTGGAGTATAATGTAAATACTTAATTATGTATAGATTCCGTGTCAAACATGGAACGACAGCTGTATATGGCAACTATTCTCGTCGTAGAAGATGACAATGAAATAAGGCAGATTGAAAAGGATTACCTCGCCCGTGAAGGCTACGAGGTTCTTGAATCGGATGATGGCGATGATGCTCTCGATGTGTTTCGAGAGTCAAAACCGGATTTAGTTGTTCTTGATCTTAATCTTCCTTTTCTTGACGGTGTCGAGGTTTGTAAAGAGATTAGAAAGAGTTCCGGCGTTCCAATTATTATGGTTACTGCAAGAACGAAAGAAATAGATGAACTTATTGGTTTGGAAGTAGGGGCGGATGATTATTTGAAGAAACCATTTAGTCCGAAGATTCTTGTTGCACGCGTACAAGCTTTACTCAAAAGGCCAGAATATATTAATGACAGCAAAGTAATTAATATCGGTAATTTGAGTATAGATCTGGAAAAACGGCTCGTTCATAAATCCGGAGAACTCATCAATTTAACAACAACTCAATTCAATATTCTTTCGCTTATGGCGATTAATAAGGGAAGAGTTTTTGAAAGATATGATTTAATTGAACGCGTTAGTGATGATATGCCGGATATTTTTGACAGAACGATTGATTCTCATATCAAGAATATTCGTAAATTAATAGAGGCTGACTCGAAAAATCCTAAATATATTTTAACGGTGAGGGGAAAGGGTTATAGGTTTTGTGACAATTTTTAAACATTGAACTTCCTTAGTCAATATATTTAAATGCTGTATTGAAAAATTAATAAATATCTCTAATGAGCTACTTTTGCAAACAAAAGTAGCCAAAATTTCTGAAACAAGACTTTCCTCCAGTGGAGGAGAGATGTCACGAAGTGACAGAGAGGAGAATTAGTGCCAGAGATGGTAATCATAGAACAGAAATTAATCGGCATAGAAATCCCCTTTGTCATACTTCGACAGACTCAGTATGACATTTCCCCTTTTCCAAAGGGGAATCTTGTTTCAGGCTTCAACGGCTAACAACCGAATACAGATAACATTGGGATTTTTACATTGTTTTTTAAAATATTAATTCTACGAGATCCTGAAATAAATTCAGGATGACACAAAATTATGAAATTTTTCAAAACAACATTTGGACAGATTTTTATTGCTATTACGCTAACAGTTGTCGGTGTGCTGATGGTCGCCGGACTTGCTACCACCCAACAAGTTAACGATGGCTTTGATAGATTCGTCGAACAGCAACGGGAGTTCTTTGAAGGTCGTGGAATGTGGGCCAAAATTGCTGCTGTTGAAAATATCAAAGAGTTTGAGCGAATAACAAATGAGTTTAAAAGAACGGTCTCAAGATCAATCTTGTTTTCGTCAATAGTCGGTGTAACGGTTGGAATTGTCGTAAGTGTCATTATTTCTGACCAAATTACTAAGCCGCTTTCCCGACTGAAAGACATCGTAAAAAACGTTGCAAAAAACGATTATGATACTCGCGCAAAGGTTGAAGGTTCTGCAGAAATTCGAGAACTGATTTTTGAGTTTAATAAACTTATTGCAGAGCTGGATAGAATAGAACAACTCCGCGAGGATCTTGTTACGGATGTCGCACATGAACTCAAGACTCCGCTGACAAAAGTCCGTGGGCAACTCGAGGGTGTAATCGATGGCGTTTATGACTTGGATAAAGAGAATCTGGACAAGGTGCTGAAAAATGTTGATCAATTGGAATATCTGATTGAAAGACTTCAAGAGATGGTTCAGATAAAATCCGGTGTTCAAAAATTGAAGTTGGAAAAATTAAATATCAAGAAAATTCTCGAGGAAGTAATTTCTGGTTTTTCCGGAAAAGAAATAACTATGATTTTGGATGTCGATTCGGAGATTGAAATTGAAGCGGATGAGAAAAAGTTCCGCGAGATTCTAGACAATTTAATTGGTAATGCATACAAATATACAAATGAAGGGAAGATTACAATTACCGCAGATGAAAAATCGTTAGCAGTTTCCGATACAGGCGTTGGTATTCCGAAAAAAGATTTGCCCTATATTTTCGAGAGATTCTATCGTGTTGATAAATCAAGAAATAAAGAAACCGGTGGTCTTGGTCTGGGCTTAGCAATAGTGAAAGAACTCGTTGAGGCACATGGATGGACTGTTGAGGCGGAAAGTGAGGAAGGGAAGGGGAGTGAGTTTACAATTTTATTTTGAAGAAAATTATAATTAATGTATAATTCGTGCGTTTAACACGATTTATACTATGTGTGAGTCTGGGGTTGTTTTCGAAGGGGATCCTATTGTTGAAGTTGAGTCTGATAGCGATGTTAGAGCTATTGTAATAGATATGCCAACAAGTGAAGTTCAGCCGGTTGTTATCGTTCCTGTGATTGAAACCGTTGTTTTACATGAGGAAACACCTACTTCGTTACATTGTGATAGTTCCCATAGAGCTGGAGAGCATAACATAACAGTATTAAAAACGGTAGATAGATCTCTCCGTTCACAGAAAACTATCTTTGCAAAGATTTGCAATTTTATTTCTCCGGAAGTTGGAAAGGAATATCTTCATAGTTGGCAGAAAAGAGCCTTAGACGTTGTGATTGCAATTCCAGCTTCATTAGTTGCAGTCCCGACATCAATTGTTTTAGGGCTTATTCAGCATTTCAGTGATGGTGAATCAGCATTTTTTTGGCAGACTCGCTTAAAAACCGATCTACAAACACCTTTCCAGATGCCAAAGATTCGCTCCATGAGAAGCGATGCCGATGCGTTAGATATAGAAGAAAAAGCTTCATTAATGGCTAATATACAGCCAGATAAAGATCCTCGTATTAGTGGAATCGGGAGGCTTCTACGGGTAACTGATGCCGACGAATTGCCACAGATTGTTCAGGTTTTAATTGGAATTCAGAGTATTGTCGGTCCAAGAGCAGTATCTTTAGAGGTATTGTCTTTCATGGAAGACAAATTACCCGAAGATATCTTTAGGGAATGGATATCCAATTACATTAAAAATAAAAGAACGGGAATTGTTGGTGCAAATCAAATATTTAATAGGAACCGAAAAGATAACCTTGGAAGAACTCATTATGATAATTTTTATGGTAATCATGCATCTTTAGGTTTTGATCTTTATATCCTTTGGAGAACATTCTTGAAACTTTCAAGATTGGAGAAATTGTTGTAGTTTTGTGATAGATTTTACTTGTCGTTTAACTATGCAAATTGAAGTTATTGGTTGTTATGGTTCTGCTGCAAAAAATAAATACTTGTCAACGTATCTTCTGAAAGACGAATCTGGATATATTGCTCTTGATGCCGGATCTCTCTGTAATATTCTTGATGAAAAACAACTTCTCATTCATTCTGCAATAATAACACATGCACATCTTGATCATTGGAGAGATTTACCAATTCTTGCATATAATCAAGCAATGCCACAAAATGTTGTTAACCTTCCAGGATTTACGGTTTATGGAACCGGCAATGTCCTGTCCGCAATAAATTCTGATGGCTTTGCAGGGAAAAGTTGGGTTGATTTCCCGCAAATAGAAATTGATGGGAGAAAAATCGTTAGTTTTAAACCAGTAGAAATAGAAAATACCTTTCAAATTGGCAAATATAAATTTACTGCATTTGAGGTTTCTCATCCTGTCTGTAAAGAATCCGGTGCTGTTTCGTATTTGATTGAGGATGATCACTCGGCCGTGCTTTATACCGGTGATATGGATTTTGCGGGCAAGGATTTTTGGAAATCATTTCAAGGTAATGAAAAACTCAAAGCTGTAATTATAGAATGTTCCTATCCTAATCGATTTGAAGAAACCTGTGCAATCCCTTTTCATCATCTAACGCCACAAATGTTGTCTGAACAATTTAGCCTTCTGAACAGGAATGATGTTACTTTTTATGCAACACATTTCTTTCCTCGTTATGAAGATGAAATCAAAGGCGAAATTGAGAGCCTAAATCAATCGGGGTTTAATGTAAAAGTTTTAGAACAATCTTCGATAATTAAACTTTAAATTTCAAGCTAATTCAGATTGCCTAATTCCAAAAAGTGTTAGGTCTAGAAAGATAGTCTGTTACTTTTGGGAACAAAAGTAACCAAAATTCCTGAAACAAGACTTTCCTCCTGTGGAGGAGAGATGTCACGAAGTGACAGAGAGGAGAATTAGTGCCAGAGATAGTAATCATAGAACAGAAATTAATCGGCATAGAAATCCCCTTTGTCATACTTCGACAGACTCAGTATGACATTTCCCCTTTTCCAAAGGGGAATCTTGTTTCAGACTTCGACGAGTAACCAACCAAATTCAGGTAATAAAAGGTTATTTTAAAGTTATTAAAAACTAAGATTTGATTTTTGATAAGTTCTTCTTTTTCTTCCACATTCCCTCCATATTCATCCGCTATTATCTTCTTACAGTCAAATAATAAATCGGAAAACACACAAACTTACAGCGGTTAGCTGAATAGATCCTTCGACAGGCTCAGGATGACATAGTGTTGATTTGAAGAGAGTAAATATTTGATATTAAATCGTCAAGAGCAAGACTCAATTGAGTTTCTTTGCCAATAGTGGGAATGATAAGCTTTTCTGGGAGCCTAGTATATTTTAAAGTACGAGTAACTGGAGAGCTTATTAATTATTTAAATTTATTCAAAGTAAGATGAACAAGAAAATGATGGTTGCTGTCATTGCAACCGGGTCAATTGTCGTCGCAGGTTTTGTAACTGCAACAACGGCCTTTGCGTCAGAAGATGCATACAAGCCAATGATGCAAAGATTTGCAGAACGATTGGGCGTAACGACAGAACAAGCACAAGAGGCGTGGGACGAAACTCATTCCGAGATGCAAACAGAACGTCTAGATAATGCTGTTGAGAGCGAACTGATTACGGAAGAACAAAAAGCTATTATTCTTGAGAAACAAGAGGAAGTAAAAGCTGAACTTGACGCTTTGCGATCTGAAGATCCAATCGATCATGATGCAGTTCATGAAGTTATGGAAGAAACAAAAGATTGGGCTGACGAGAATGACATTCCTGCTGGTATGGTTAATGGTGGCGGAATGAAGGGACGTGGTGGTCATGGAGGAATGGGAGGAGAAGGAGATGGTGATGGTTTACATGACGGTTCTTGTTTAGAGTAATTTCTTCATTTTTAAGAGGTCGAGAAATCGACCTCTTTTTCTTATTGTATTAATGCTTTCTTAATAATATTGTTAAGTTCTTGAATATTGTTTTCTTCAATAACTCCAGTATGTAGAGATTTTACATTTCCGTTTTGAACAATAATTAATGATGGGAATTTCGTCACATTCAGTTTCTGTGCTAATTCAGGATATTTCTGAGCATCTAATTTATAAACTTTTAGATTGATGCCTTCGAATAAATCCTTGTAAAGAACAGAACGTAGTCTACAGTCGGCAAATTCTTCATGCCAGACATCAATCAAAAATTTTTTTGACGAATTAAGAATGGTTGAAAAAGTTGAATTGTCTAAAATCTCAGCAATGGCCGATTTGCCAGGTTGAACACCATATCTTTCTTGCCAGACCAGTTCCTCGGTTCGCGTATCAGCATTAATTGCATCTGTGATTTCTTTTTCGGATTCTTCATCTCTGACAAAAATAATTGCACTAATGGGACAGCTATCTGGCAAAGTACATTTGAGACAAAAAGTACATTTCTTTTCATCCCAAACGACCTTCTCTAGGTTTTGATCATACGTCAGCGCCTGGTTTGGACAATTAACAATACCTAAACATTCAGGTGAGCGATCACAAATCTTTTGATTGATAATAATTTTTGGCATGGAACTGTTTTTATTAATTAAAATTCAGTTTTTATTTTCTCCTTTTTTGATTTGTGGATCTTCTCTTTTCGCTTGTTCCCAGGCTAAGTTGTAAATATTCCTCAAGCTAGTCGCAATGTCTTTGTCGGTTATTACAAGAGAGTAGGGACGCTCTTTGTTAAAAGAAACAAAGATTACTTTATCATCATAAATCATCACGTCGGTTTCGGATCCCGGTTTTACAGGAACTCTAAGTTGAAGATTTTTGTCAGATCTGTACTCTGAAACATAATCATCATCCTCTAACTTCAGAATTTCTTTTGACCTGATATTCGTCTTTTTGAAGAACTTTTCAAAGTATTCCTCAAAAAATTTTCCTTTTACTACTTCCTCGTAATTCTCAGCAAGGCACTGTATCAAGATTTCCTTTGCATCAAATGTCATGTTGTACGCCTGCTTGATGCCTTCTGCTCCCTCGAGAAACTCGACCTTTGGTTTGTTGGATTTTTTGTTTTGCATAGATTTTAATTCACTTAAATTATCTTTTACAGCATTAAGTGATTGCGCAATCTCTTTCTGTTTATTATCGAGAAGTATGGCCAATACTTCAGGATCTGCTGCCACATAATTCGCCTTTTCTCTCTTCAATGTTTTGGTTATCAATCCTTGCTTTATCAAGTCTTCAATTAAAGAATAAATTGTCGTTCTTGGAACATTGCTTTTTATAGCTAATTTAGAAATTGAACTCTCTCCTCTTTCTAAATTTGCAAGATAAATTGCAAGATGTTCTTCTCTCAAATTTAATTGCTCAAATGTTTTTGTTAGATTCATTGTGACGATGATTAGAACTATTTGCAGAGATTATACTCGATATGTACTGTGTGTAAAGTCTTTCTCGTTGTAATATTGTCGACGGATTTGTCGACAGTTGGTCTGGCCACAGTTGTGCGTTGTTGGTAAATGAGACTTGCATCATACTTCCGGTAAGTATATAATTGTTTATATTATCTTAATGAAATTTTAATTGTTCTGCCCTAAGATAATATTAATACTCGAGTTACTGTAACTTAATGAGAGTTCTAGTAATTGAAAGCGATGCAGACTCAGCGCGACTTCTCCAAAGAGGGTTGGAAGCTGAGTATTACGCAGTGGATGTCGCTCACGATGGTGAAACTGGCCTCCGTCTTGCTGAAAGTGATGAATATGATGTTATCACGCTCAATATAAATCTTTCAGACATGGAGGGTTGTGAAGTTGTCAATTCTCTTCGTTCCCACAACATAGAATCTCCAATAATAATAATCACAGAGAAGAAGGGCTCAAAGAATAAAGCAGAACTCTTGAACTGTGGTTGCGATGATTATCTTGTAAAACCTTTTCATTTTGAGGAACTCGCAGCGAGAATTCGAGCTATTTTAAGAAGAAAAGGCTTCGTTCAAGATGATGTTTTGGAAATTGGTAATTTGATTTTGGATGCCGTCGGACACGAGGTGAAATTTAAGGGAGAGTTAATTGAACTTCGAAATCGAGAGTTTGATTTGTTAGAATATCTAATGAGGAATGAAGGGCGCGTGGTTACTCGGAATATGGTTCTTGAACATGTTTGGGATATAAACGCAGATGCCTTCAGTAACACTATTGAAGTTCATGTTACGCATCTAAGAAGGAAACTTGGTGAGGCTGGAATTATGATTAAAACAATTCGTGGCATTGGATATAAATTAATTGTACCTTCATGAAAATTTTAATTATTGAGGACGATAAATCAATAGTTAGGCTACTTGTATCATACCTTCGAAAAAGAGGTTTTGATACAGATGTATCATTTAGTGGAAAGCCCGGATGCGACATGGTAAAGAAGGGTGATTTCGATTTGTTGATTCTGGATCTCGGTTTGCCTGATGTTGATGGAACAGAGGTTTGCAAATGCATTCGTGAGTTTTCCGATATTCCAATTCTTATCTTAACCGCTAGAGGGCAACTTGACGATAAAGTTTGTGGTCTCGATTTTGGTGCGGATGATTATTTAGTTAAACCTTTTGACAATAAAGAGCTGCATGCTAGGATTGAAGCTTTGACGCGACGGGAATCAAAGATGGTTCTTCGTGGTAACACTTTATCGGTTGGTGATTTGGTCATGAATATCAAGAATCATACTGTTAGCTTAGCTGATGAAGATATTGAACTAACGAAGAAAGAATATGCTCTACTTGAGTACCTGCTTCGAAATAAAAACCAGATTCTCTCGAGACTTCAAATCCTAACTCACGTATGGGATCAAAATGTTGATACATTTACAAATACCGTTGATGTTCATGTTGCTTCATTAAGAAGAAAAATTCAAAATGAGAAATATGACCTGATCAAAACACTTCACGGTGTGGGGTACATGTTGAAAGACTCTGAATAAATATCTCTATTTTAATTTTAAATTAGAACGTTCTTCTACTTTTGTGACCAAAAGTAGACAAAAGTCCTGGGGGGAAAGAGTGTCCTCCTAGCACGAACGTTATCCAAATAGCACCCGACATCATTCGCCCCCAGACCCCACGTTAGAACAGCCGAACTTATACTACACAACCATTAGAACACATCCATTTGTTTTAATAGAATTTAACTTCTTGTTAAAACTTTTTCAATATTTGGTTCAAACTTCTCAAATCTTGTTGTGATTTTATTTTAAGCCGCAAATGCTAGATTAACTGAGTATCAAAGTATACTTCACATGAATCGTTTAGGAAAAGACTACAATGTGAGCAAATTTGAGACTCGAGGTGTCAGAAGCTTCGCCATTATTAAGAAGTTTCTGCGCAGAAGCTCCAAAAGATTGTCTCGAAGAAATGAATCTGTTATTTCTCGGAACAGATTCTACAATACGGCTTTATAATTTTACTTTAGCATCTTTATGATGAAAAAAACTGCCCGATTGCGCAAAATTTTTGCGTATACCGCAAGTATCTCCCTGGTACTGGCAAATTTTCTGGGATTACTTGCGCCAATTAGTGTTTTTCCGGTTGAAAAAGCTTTTGCAAACGGTGATGGTCTCGTTGTTACTAAAACTGTTAATAATACAGATGTCTGGAGAGATCTTCCTGAGGATCGTCTCGTCGAGTATTCAATTACTGTAGAAAATACTGAGGCTTGTGATGAAGGACCGGTTGATGTAATGCTTGTTATGGATCGATCCAGAACTATGGATGATGATACTTATTGTGAAGGTCCACTAGATCCTCTTGCACAAGAGAGTAAGGTTCGTTGTGAATCATATGGAGGAACTTGGTTTTTACAGCCAATTACTGATTCAAAAGATTCAGCAAAATACTTTGTCGACCTTCTTGATAATACAAAAGATTATGTTGGTCTTGTTTCATATGCTACAACAGCGAGTTTAGATCACGGTCTCTCTAATGATTACAATGGTGTAAAGATTGCTATAGATGGAATGACAGCCAATGGTTGGACGAATATCGGTCAGGCAATTTCTCTGGCTCATGCAGAATTTTTACTCAATGGTAGACCCGGAGACCCTGATTATGCAGTACCTGTTATTATTCTAATGACAGATGGTAGAGCTAATGTTGACGAAGCTGATAATGCAGGACTTGATCCAATACATGAGGCGGCGGGAGAAGCTTATGCTGAAGCAATGGCTGTTTTGGCAAAAGCTGATGGAATTCGTATAATTACAATCGGTTTGGGTGATGAAACTAATGAAGATTGGTTACGTGATACGATTGCAACATCTCCATCTGATTATTATCACGCGCCAGATAGTAGTGGACTTGTGGCAATATATGAAAGTATTCAAGCATCTTTTGGAGGTGACTCAATATCAACTGTTTTAACAGATGATATCAGTGATATTCTTCTTGATGCTGATTTTTGGTATGCGAGTGATGGTGGTACTTTCGATGGTGTCAATACAGTTACTTGGGATCTTGGAACATTGTTATGCAAGAACGGTGAGTTAACAAGTAAAACTGTTTACTTTTCTGTTGTGGTACATGATGATGCTCCCGATGGCGATGTAATGGATAATATGGCGGTTACAACAAACCTCGGTGGTTCATCGGCACAAAGTAATGTTGTCCACACAACAATTCATGCACTTGATAAAGTAGATGATATAGACCCTGTTGTTCCAGGAGATTTACTAACTTACACAATAGATTGGGCGACGGGAGATTATGCGGTTATGGATGCAGTACTCGTGGATTATTTGGATGATAAGGTTAGTTTTTCATCTGCAAGTGATGGCGGTGTTTATGATTCAGTAACACATCAGGTTGAATGGCATTTAGGAGTTCAGCCTGCACATACATCAGGTCAAGTTACCTTAACGGTTCTCGTAGATAATCCTTGGACTGAAATTGGCGATTACCTTATTCATAATGAAGCCGGGCTAACTTTGATTTATGAATTTCCTTTGCAATTTGAATACGAAACAACCGGATTTCCGGGTGAGGAAATAATGATGTATGAAGATACGGATGTTGTTGCCGCACCAATTCTTCAAATTACAAAAACAAATAATGCACCGGCGGCCGGTGTCAATCCCAACGGTACAGTTACATTCACAATTGTCCTTTCAAATGTCGGAAACGAAGGTGCGACAGGTGCAATTATTACGGACACATTACCTACTGGAGTAACTTATGCTGCAGGTAGCAGTATGTTAGATGGTGTTGCCGTTGCTAACCCGACTGGTACTAATCCATATACTTGGACGGTTGGAGATCTTCCTGCTGGAAGCTCTGTTACATTAACATACAATATTACTGTTAATGCGAATGCTACTGCGGGTGCTTACTCAAACATTTCCTTCGGAGATGCAGACGGTGTTGATCCTACCGATGAGGTAACCAGCACGTTTACGGTTATCATTCCTTCGGTCTTGGGTGAAGAAACGAAGAAAGAAGAAGGGAAGGTTCTTGGAGCAACCGGTCAAGCTGCAATAGGAATTATTCTCTTAGGAGGATTAATGACAATCGGATCTGGTGTTGTATTAAAGAAAAAGAGAGTGGCGTAGGGAATAGAAGTTGATACTTGTAGGGACAGTCCTTGTGGCTGTCCCATTGTTTACAATTTCTTTGTTTTTGGAAATCTCAGGAAATCATTTGAAAGTGATATTATTCCAGCAATTATTATAGTTAATAGTAAACCTATTATTAGGCTGCAGGTATTGTTGCAAATAATTTTTTCCTTGAAATAAGAATAGGACATATATATGGTTACTGCTGTGGATAAATATGTAACAATAACGCCTTCCCAATTGATTTTGAAAGCTTTTTCTTTTTTGATCCATCTGTTTAGCTCTTCCCAGTGGTTTCTGGCCCCTGATTTGCTATTTCCAATTATTTGACAATGCAGTGTTTCACCATAATGTACGAAGAGATTTAACAGAGTCTTCTTCCTAATATCTGAAGCTCTATTGTTGTATGTGTTTATAAAATCATTAAAATCTTGTCCGACTTGTTTATTTTGGCAATCGTTTAAATATCTAATTAAATCGTTTTCTATATCTATGGATAATTTTATATCAGAGCTAGTTAATTGGTCACGGAAGCTTTGCAAAGACTCTATTCTTTTAAGATCATAGTGTAGTTGGTTTATTCTACTGATCTCTTGAGAAGGTACATTTGATATTTCTTCTAATAAAGTTGATTCAATTAGTGGTGCAGAACCTGTTTTATAGATAATTTTGAAAGGAGATGCATTACGAAACTTTTGTTCTTCCGAGAGGGTTTTATCATAAGGTTGTATCCATAACTCTAAACAATTGAGTTGTTCTTCGAGCACCTTCATTAAGTGTTCTCTTTTTTCTCGATTTGTTTTCTTCCACTGGTAATAAGCAAAATAGAAGCCAAGCACAGTTACAATTGCAGAGATAAAATCGATGTCGTTCATTAGTTGAATTATCTTGAATAGTATAATTCGGATTATATATCGGTATTCAATTTCGGGCAAATAAAATGGATTCCCGCTTTACTTCGACAAGCTCTGTACAAGTCGCGGGAATGACACAAAGTATACACAAAATATTAGGGCGCAAGATTTTGCGCCCCTACAAAACAAATGATACGAAATTTTATTCTATTCCACCTCCACCGACACAGATCTCAACTCAGGCAAATCTTTCGTTTCCTGATCAATCAGAACAAACTTCAGCTCAATACTGTTATCTCCAATTTCAGAGAGAGAGTAGGGTGGTGCCACAAGAGTCCATTCCATATTTGGTAATTCTGTGACATTTTCTCCGCTACGAATAAAGGCCTCAATCTCGGATGTTGATCCATTCAAAGAACTGATAACAAATTTCCTCCACGATTTTGATTCATCCTTCGCGAAGAAGATGTTCGATATTTCATTTTTACATGGACATTCTGAATAGAAAGTGTTTTCCGTCCAAATGTCATAAATATTGATTCGTACAGTTTCTTCTAACGCATTAAGTTTGAATCCAAGGAATCGTACGCTATTCTTATCTTCCGCAGCAACATTGCTGATATCAATAACAATCTCTTTCCATAATTCCTTTTGTTCAATATTTAAATCAAAGATGTTTTCCGCTGCGGCAATTTCTCCGAAGCCGAATGAAATATCGGGGTTGTCCTCCGTGCTATAAATTTGAAGCTTCAACTGATCTGTTTGAGACAAATCCAAACTTGGAATTTCTCTGCTAATCCATTCCCCGACTGCTGACTCATTTACAAATTCAATTTGCGTAGAAGGCCTTCCGCCTCGTCTAACATTGTTATTTTGACTAATTATGACAGGATATTCTTCGGGAACAAACTGGACAATTTGATCTGGATTTTCATTTCCTCCAATTAACAAAATTCCATCATTTGTTGAGGCAATTGAATAATTCCCAATCTTCATCGTGCTTCCGATTGTCGTCCAAGAATTTGACTTGGTGTCAAAAACATCAATTTGTTCAACAGGAATATTTTTCGAGTCGTATCCACCAATTACATAAATCTTGTCTTTATACAGCACAGAATTGTGAGCCCACCTTGGCGTTGGGAGATTTGCAATCATGAACCATTTATTTTGTGCTTCATCGTAAACCTCACCTGTCCCTAAAACATTTTCTCCGTCCCATCCTCCAAAAACATAAATTCGGTTATTCCAAGTTGTTGCAGAATGAAAATTACGATGTGTAGACATTCCCTGTACTTCCTTCCAAATTCCGTCTTCATATTTTTCAACACTGTTAATCTGGTTTGTTCCGTTATACCCACCCAAAGCATAAACTGCATTATTTAGTTTTACCAAAGCAAAGTTTTCCCTTGGACTAATCATCGATTCAACTTGTCTCCAATCATCAATTTCCGGATCATATTGAAATGTGGAATTAGAGACTTCGTTATCTATTCTTCCGCCCACAAGCATAATTAAGCCTTCGACTTCTGACAATTGATGATTATAAACCGGAGCCGGAATTGGAGATAGTTCACTAATGCTTATATTATCATCAGTTTTATAAAATACAGTTTGTGCTTGGCTTTCCAGATTTATTCCACCGGCGCAATAGACCGCATCTTCAAAAAGTGCGCAGCTATCATTTTTTACATTTTCTTTCTCAAATACTTTCTCGATTGACGCTTGTGTTGAGGTTGATGAAACTTTCCATTGTTTATAACTTCCTTCTTCGGGGATGGCTACTGCAGTTGCACCTTCCGCCCCAATTGTTCCGGGCTTTTTCCATATAAATACTTCATTATCAGTAAATTCAACATAAGCTTTTTTTTCCAGTAGGTAATCAGAGTCCTCATCTCGAACCATTATTTCTTTTACGCCTGCTTTGTCGGAACTGATTTGTGCATGTATTTTCCCATTAACACTAGTTGTTCCATCAGTTTGGCTCAAACTAACATTTTCTCCACTGGCAATTATCGATACGTTTCTATTTTTAATCGGATTGAAGTCCTCATCCAAAAGTGTGATTTCAACTTCCGCTGAGTTATCAACCCCTGTGTTTAATAGATTTGGTGTAATAATTATTCTTGAATTTACTGAAGATGGGGGAGTGAATTCAAATTCCTGTCCTCGTCCCGGTTGTTTTGGCGCCGCAATTGGAAGCATTATCCCGACAAATAATCCAATTGCAAGTCCAAAAAGTAAACCCCAGTGTACGGAATTTGAGTATTTGTAACTTGTCCATTTCCAATAAGCAGGATTTCTAAGGAGAAGGGTTTGCCATTTACTGACTGTACGATTTTGAAGATTCGCTAGTCGTTCGTAGAAGTTTGATGCATAGATTTTGTTTATTAATTCCTTAAATTTCTCATTCATCCCTTGGCTTTTGTAAATCGGGCAATAGTAGATCTGATCTTATTAATAACCTCCGTTGGTGTCATATTCGCTTTGACGATGTAATCATCTTCTCCGATACCAAGTTCAATAGCTTGGTCAATATCTTCTTTTTGTCCAAGATTGGAAAGAATTAATATCGGAGCCCTCTTATACTCATTCGAGCTATTATAAACCCTTATCATCTCAAAGCCGTCCATTTCCGGCATCATAAGGTCAAGGAGCACAACATCGTACTGTTTTGCTTTAAGCTTATCCAATCCTTCCTTTCCGTTAAGCGCGATATCTACAATAAACCCTTCTTTTTCTAGTTTAATAACATACATCTTAACCAGCATCTGATCATCCTCTACAAGCAATATCGTGCTATTTATTGTTTCCATTATGTCTTTCTAGTTCTAGTTGAATATATTTAATAAGGGCATCAGGAGTTGTTTCGCTTTTAATCAAGTAACTACTTGCTCCAAGCCCAAGCGCTTTCTTCAACGCAATAACTTCGGGAAGAACCGTAAACATTATGACCGGAATATTTTTTAACTTTGGATTTGCCTTTATTTCCTTCAAAACTTCCAAACCGCTTATATCTGGAAGCATGATATCAAGAAGGATAATATTGGGCATAAATCCCTCAATCATTTCGGCGGCAACTTTTCCAATTGTTGAGGAATTAACGTCGTAGCCTTCCTTCTTCAACTTAATTGTGTACATTCGCACCAAAGATATATCATCTTCAACAATGAATACTTTTGCCGAGTTCTCCACTATGTTTAATTTTTCTATAATTTATTTAGAAAATATACCAATTGATTATTAATCAATCTTAAGTCAATCCTTACTCTTTTCTATCCTCTTCTTTTTTGCAATCGGAACAGTAAAAGAGAATGTTGATCCTACACCGACTTTTGATTCGACCGAAATTTTGCCACCCATTCCTTCTACGATATTCTTAGATATATAAAGTCCAAGACCTGATCCGCCTTTGGGACGACTGAGAGCATGTGCGACCTGGTAGAATTTGTGAAAGATGCGACCTTGTTCATCTTCCGGGATTCCAATTCCCGTGTCTTCAATAGAGGTTTCTAGAAAATCTCCTTTGACCTCTGCCCGGATTGTCACTTTTCCTTTTTCGGTAAACTTAACTGCATTTTCAACAAGATTCTGAACAACCTGTTGATATCTTTTGAAGTCAACAACCATTTCAAGATTTTTATCAATCTTCGTTTCAAGGATTAATTCATCGGAATCTTCATCCGCCATCGGCTTCATTCGCTCATAGGATTCTGTGATTACAGGCAGAACCTTAACTTTTTTAATATCAAATTGCATTCTTTTCTGCTCAATTCGGGAAACATCAAGCATGTCATTAACAAGTTCGACAAGTCTTTCGTTGCTCTGGTAAACCTCTTGCAGAAAAGATTTTACTTCTTCATTTATTTCTCCAGCGTCCCCGTCAAGAATCATTGATAAGTAACCTTTGATTGAAGTCATTGGTGTTCTGAGCTCGTGAGAAGCAATAGAGATAAACTCATTCTTTAATTCATCAAGTTGCCGTAGTTCTTTGTTCGCATTTTTCAAACTATCTTGTGTATGAGTCATATCTTCAAGTAGATTTAGAACAGCACTTTTTACATTCTCAAGCTCCTCGTTTTTCTCTTTTAACTCGTTTTCGGCAATTTTCGAATTGGTGATATCTTGTCCGCATAGAATGTATCTGTCCTTCTGAATTCTTGTGAAATAACCTCTTACCCAGACTTCTTTCCCATCGACTGAAAAGTTTACTTCCAATGGATTTCTAACCAATAAGGCCGGGGAACTCTTTACGAGATCTTGAATTATCTGCTTCGTCTCCTCAGTTGAAACACCATTAATAGACTTCTTTTCTTTTAAGACATCTTTAAAAGTATCATTAGAATCTATAATATTTAAATCCGAATCTACCAGCGCGATTACGGCCGCAATAATATTTATTATCTCGTCGATTTGATTTAACTTTTCATATGAATTTTCCATAGGTGTTATTCTTGAAAGTTATTTTCCTCTCGCAAAAGCTAAACAAATTATTCTCCTTGCTCCACTTGATTTAAGTGCTTTCGTTGCCTCCTCGAAAGTAGAACCGGAAGTTGTTAAGTCGTCCAGCAAAATGATTTTTTGTGGTATTTTGGACTTAAAACTTACTTGGAAGGCTTCTTCCAAGTTTGCCTTTCTTTCTTTTTTATTCAATTCATGCTGTGGTCTTGTATTTTTAGTTCGTGTTAAAAGACCTCTTGTTTCCAATTGTAAGTCTTTTGATAATGCTTTTGCAACTAATTCCACCTGATTATAGCCTCGAATCATTAAGCGTTTCTTATGTAAAGGTATCGGACAGATTATATAATCTGTAAAATCAAAGCTCTTCAGTTTTTTCATAATCAAATCAGCAATAGTTTGTGCAAACATCTTTCCGTTTCGATATTTCAGTCTGTGAATAATTTCCTTTTCCAGTTTTCCATATTCATTAACAACAATGAGTTGATCGGGAAAATATTCGCTTCTACATTTTTTGTGAGTAACTCCATTTTTTGAAAACTTACTACATACAAAACATCGCTGCTTACCATATTCAGAAAAATCTTTTCTACAATCATCACAAATTATTGTTCCGGGAATTCCACATTTGATACAAAATTGCGGAAACAGAAAGTCGAGAAAACTCTCGAAAATCTCAATTGCGACGTCTTTCATAATTCAACTATCCGTTTTTGATGATAATTGTTTAACAATACTTATCATCTTATATTCGAATAATTAAGTTCTTCTAATTTCATTCTCGGGAAAATCTCTACATATAATATATTTAGAATTATTTAAATAGAACTGGCTACAATCAGTGAATAATTTAGCAATACCGAAAGATGAAACTTCAAGGAAAAGGAATTGTAATTACGGGTGGTTCTAGCGGAATAGGTAAGTCGGTTGCTCTTCGATGCGCGAAAGATGGTGCGAAAGTTTTAGTCGCGGCAAGAGACGAAAAGAAACTACAGGAAGTTGTCACTGAAATAAATGCGGCCGGAGGTGAAGGCTATTATTTTGTAATGGATGTCACAAAACCGGAGACGGTGAAAGCTATGTTTGATTATGCATATGAGAAAATGGGTTGTTTGCACATAGTTTTCAATAATGCCGGACTTGGTTTCGTCAAAAGAATTTACGAATTGACAGATGACGAAATTCAAAAAATGGTTACGGTTAACGTCCTTGGAATTACATATGTTGCAAAATATGCTGCACAAATGTTCAAACAGTTGGGTGGCGGACATCTAATAAATACCTCTTCACTTGCGGGATTAATCACGGTTCCTCAATGGTCTGTATATTGTGCAACCAAGTGGGCGGTGACAGGATTAACAGAATCAATTCGACAGGAACTCAAGCCATTCAACATCAAGGTTTCCTCTCTTCATCCCGGCGCTGTGAAGACCGAATTCTTTGCGAAGGATAAAGCCAATATCGACTTGTCACAGCTTGGGGATGCTATTTCTCCGGAGGAGGTTGCAGAAGAAGTTTATAATGCAATGCTTACGGATACTCGAAAGATTGTTGTTCCGTCTATGGCAAAGAGTTATACCTTCCTGTACAAATTTGTTCCGGGGTTAACGGAGAAGATGATGGAAAACCTAACCAAGGATGTTCAATACAACACCGAGCCTGCGGAAAGCGCTTTCGGGTATGTAAAACCTTGTCCTGCTTGTGAAGAATAATATTGTGTAAAGTTGTGCTACATGGAACAATATTGGACTATGTGGTACCTTCCTTCTTTTCTTGCAAGGAACGGCAACTGAGTTATTCAGTTTTCATTGTTCTTAAACAAATTCAAAAATTTTTGTATCTCTTTTTGCAAATCGGTCTTGACAGTGCTTAATTCTTTTTCTTCTTTTGAATCATCCCTTTCAAAAGGATCTATACGAATATTTGTATTTAAGATTTTTTTGTATCTTTCATTTAACTCATCAAGATTCTTTTCAAACTTAATCAGGTTCTTATCGAACTTTTTTATTTTAATATCATCATATTTTGCAAACTCGTATTCTTGCAGGTTCGGAATGAGGCCTTTTGTAATATTGGTAATTTCCGAAAATGCATATTTCTTCATCAATCCTAGGCGACCCTCCTTATCAAGCCTCCGGGTACTTAATAATATATAAGTGCTGCGGAGAACTCTTAAATTTCTAAATTCTGACGCTCTCTGTACGAAATCGTGATCTTCGCTTAGTTGTAACGATTCATCAAACCCACCAACTCTGTTGAACAATCTTCTGGAAACCATAATGCATGCACCACCAGAGTGTGGAGTAGGGGTAAATTGATATATTTTAATAAAGAGATTAGAGAAACTATGTAACACTTTATCAAATCTCAGCTCTGAAGCAGGGATGAATTCACAAGTTGCTAAATCTAAAAATCTTTCCTCAATCTCTTCCGTTGCATTTTTAAGAAAACCTTCCGGAAGTTCAACATCCGCATCGATGAAGAAGAGAAAGTCCCCTGTTGCAACCCTCGCTCCATTATTTCTACCGACAGCAGGCTTTCCGCCTTCAACAATTTTTGCTCCATATTGTAATGCTGCATCTCTTGTATTATCGGTAGAGTTTGAATCGGCAACGATTACTTCATAATTTTCGAATCCCTGCCGTTTGATGCTTTCAAGTAGCGTTGGTAGGTATTTACCTTCATTAAGAGTTGGAACAATTATTGAAATCTTCATCTTTTACTTTTCTTACTAAAAACTCTAAATAGAATTCCAAACGCTTTTTCAATGGATTTTTCAAGTTCAATAAGTTCTTCTTCTCCACTTTTGGTAACTTCATCATTTTTTGTAAATTTGTTTACGAAGTTATCATACCTTTGTTCCATCTTTATCAATAGCTCATCCAGTTTCTTATCTTTTACATCATCATAATCAGCAAATTCATAATCGATCTTCGAGTCTTGAGTTACTTTTCCTTTTATCGCAATTACAATTCCAGCTCGAAGGTATTTAATAAGTAGTCCCAATCGACCTTCTTTTTTTAACCGTCGATTCCCAACAAGGATGTATGAGTTGTTGAGAATTCTAAACTTCCCATATCTTGCGCACTCCTTAGAAAAATGAAAATCTTCACCAATCTTTATTTCATTATCGAAGCCGGATGTTTTGTTGTAAATATCTTTTTTTACGAGGGTGCAAAATCCTACCGCAATTGGATTTCTCCCAAACTGCAGGATTTTTATACCAAGTGTTACTATTCTATAATACAATTTATCAAGGCGTATATTTTCAATTGGTCGATATTCCGTAGTGGCAATTGCAAGATTGCGTTCTTCCATTTCTTCAACGGTTTTTTCCAGAAAATCTTTGGGAAGTTTTACATCCGCATCAAAAAAATATAGATACTCACCCTTTGCCACTTTTGCTCCATTATTTCGTCCTTCCGCAACAAGCCCGCCTTGAATAACTTTCGCTCCAAATTCATTAGATATTTTCTCTGTTGAATCTGTGTTCTTGGGACTAATAGCAACAATTACTTCGTAATCCGTAAAGGTTTGGTCCTTGATGCTTTCAAGTAATGTTGGTAATGTTTTTTCCTCGTTAAGTGCAGGAATGATTATTGAGATTTTCATTTGATAACCGTTAATTTATTTTTCTTCTCCGGGCTTCCCTCCGAGATCTCCGTAAAGTTTTTGGTAAAGCTTTATGTACTGCTCATTTTTGTAGAGATCGGTTTTCATTGCTAATTGACCTAGCGTCGCTATTGCGGCAAGTCTCTTTATTGCTTTTAGCGGTTTATCATAACGCCGACCCGACATCATAATCTTTGTTTCTATCACTTTGTGTCTGTATCCATTCTTAATTGCTCTGAGTGAAAGATCGAGGTCTTCCGGAACACCATTTGGTAGTTCCTCTCGAAACCCTCCAATTTTCTCAAAAAGATTCTTTTTAATTAGCATGCTTCCTCCTGATTCTATAAATGGCTTCGGAAGTTTGCCGCTGATTCTCTTTAGCATATTCCAAATGTGGATGGCTGTGAAAGCCGATATGTTTCTTTTTGATTCTTTGTCCGGAATTAACAGCGTTGATGAGATATCCAGCTCCTTTTCTTCAAAGAGATTGATACAATCTTCTAAATAATTCTCATCTGGGAACTCTGCATCTGCATCGACAAAATATAAGATTTCGCCGGCGGAATTCCTTGCACCATTATTTCTAGCTACTGTTATTATTCCACCATCTACAACTTTCACATTATATCTCTTTGCGACTTCTTCTGTTGCATCTGTTGTTTTTGGACTAATTGCGACAATAACTTCGTAGTCTTTGAATGTTTGCCTTTCTATGCTTTCCAGCAAGATCGGTAAATGTTTTTCTTCGTTTAGGGCAGGAATAATAATTGATACTTTCATGTTAATAATTTACCTTATCTTCTTTAGTAAGCCATTCTTTCATGAGCGGCAGGCACTCGTCTCTTGCTTCCTGAACCTTCTCGACTTGTTCCTGTTCTGCCGTTCCTTTTATTACATCGTAAATGTATCTATCATCGAAACCTATTTCAGCCGCATCGTCTCTCGTGCATGCGTATGTTATCTTTTTCATTTTCGCCCAGTGAATTGCCGCAAGACACATAGGACACGGTTCACAAGTGATGTACATTTCACAATCTGATAAATCAAATGTTTTCAGTCTTTTTGAAGCTTCGCGAATTGCATTAACTTCTGCGTGTGCGGTAGGGTCATTTGTGTAAGGGACAGTATTGTGGGCAGAAGCGATTATGTTGCCATCTCTTACAATCACCGCTCCAAACGGACCGCCATGGTTTAGTGCCAATCCTTCTTTCGCTTCCGTAAGTGCAGCTTGAATATATTTATTCATAATAAATTGTACTTAATGTATACACAGAATACTGGAAAAGCAGAGTTTAATAAAGTGGCGAAAAGTATCCTGGTTTGGTCTTAACCGTTACCGATGATTCTTCTTCCTACAGCGTAAACTTGATATGGGTAATATAATTCCGGTTTTACAATAAGGTCATAAGCATGTTCCGGAAATAGAATTTCGGTTGGACGAAAACCCCTTTTAAAATTGCTTACCGAAGGCGTATTTTTATCAAGACTAAAGAAATCTACTCTTTTGTAACCGTTCTCTTTTGCCCATTTAATTAATTCCCAGCGAAGTAGAGTGGGGGCTCTTGATTTAAAGGCTTCTTGAACGGATGCGCTGATGTAAGTTATTAAAGTGTTCTGTGATTCGAACTTTACTCCGACTATTGCGCTAACCAGCTCCCCCTCATATTTTGACTCGAAAAGAATGGCCTTTCCGCTAGTTAGAAGATTTGTATAAAAATCTATTGCTCTGTCTTTGAAATCTTTGCGTGATTGCTGCTTTTCATAAAGTTTTAGGAAACTTTCAATTTGCGCCTCAGTTGGCTCCTCATAAACAGCAATAGATAATCGTTCATCTTTAGCGGCTTTCTTAATATTGTACTTAACGTCCTTCCGAAAATTTTGAAATAACTCGTCCAGGTCTTTATCAAGCTCAACAATCATTGTTCCATCAAGCCAGGTGAATTTTTTAGGAGCTTTGTGTAAAAGACCTTCGGATTTTAGTAGCGAAGAAATTATGCTGTTCTTCTCGTTTAATAAAACGGGATAAATTTGGAGGAATATAATGTTCTGTTCCCTTAGTGTGTTTTGCAATTCTTGAAAGAACTTATGGAAAATCTCTTCGGTAACCTTTTCCGTATTAATAATCGGACCAAAGCTTCCAAGTGCAACCTTGCTCCCTTTCATAATGTTGGTTGTTGCATACTTGAAGAGAATTACAGGTTTTTCATTTTCAAAAAAACCTACATAACTGCAATTCCCGTACATTATGTCCTGGTAATTGTGTTCCGCCGACTGGATAAAATGATAATCCGAGAATTCAGATAAATATTCCTGATATGAATTTTGGTTTAAAATTTTAAGCATTTTTCCACTCCTTTAACTCATATTAGCGGAATATTAGGAAAATTGTAATAGCTTTTGGTGGAGGATTAATGAATTTGGAGATCTTTTTCTATTTCAAGCCGAAGTCCATCATCAATTGTCATAACATTAGAAAGTAATTTTTCGAATAGGACGTTATTAAGCTTGATTTTTTTACAAAGCTGAAATGATTCCATAAAGTATAACTGGGGAATAAATGCTATGGTCTTAAGTATTTTATCCGGGATAGTTTTGCATTCGTGATTATAAACGATCTTTTCTTCTAGGTACGATCTTTTAACACTTTCTGTCATTGTTTCCTGCCTACTATCTACGTTATTTTTCTCAAACAATTTAATTTGAATGTTTATCTCGCACGCAATTGTTATTTTATCTGCATCGCGTATAAACTTAGCAAACTTATTGTCTCCCTTATAAAATGCTTTGCTGTGTTCACCAAGTGCTTCTATTAATTCGTCAATTGTAAAATGTTGCGCAAGAATATTTTTTATTGTTTTATCCTCCTTCACCTTCTGATCGATCAGCATTGCTGATAATTCAGCGTGATTCTTCGGATTATTTTCATCTTGATATGGCTCATGAAACCTTCCTATGTCATGGAGTAGGGCAAGTATCAGTGCTTGTTCAATTGTAATTAGACTTTTGTTCTGTTCATAAATCATTGCACTTACTACCATTGCATAATCCGTATGAACAATTTTGTGTCGAAGCATTCGGAACTTTGAGTCTATTTCCTTTTTATTTTCAATAACTTGTTTTGCTTTGACCGCTTCCTGCAAGAACCAATCTATAAGTTCGCTTGGGACTTTCTTCCAATATTCTTCTGAATAGTTTTTCAAAATAGGGAAGGTGTAATTTTGAGGATTCTCGATTTGTGTTCTAATTAATTCGTGGGGAATTCGTGTTATAGGTATGAACTCTTGTGTAAAAAAGTAAGCCACAGTTTAGATTAATAATTTATGATTGCAGCAATTTTAAGCTATTGGCAATTTTGAAGCAAGGGGAAGATGGATTCTTGATGAGAATGAGATGGCGGAGAGCATGGGACGATCTTGGAACTTTTATTTTGGGTTTCGGTAAGCACTTTCGGGTAGATTGAGTTCATCGTTTAATACCATCTCTCTTAAAGCTCTTACACCTCTGACCATTTCTAAATGCCATCTCAGTCTATTATTCTGCCAAAGTTCCCTCCTAACATCTAATGGTATACCTTTAAGATACGCTTCTATCGAAGCGTACCCAACAGAGTCTTGCCACTCTCCGTGTTTTGCTACGGCTTCTGCAATTTTTTCTTCTGGAACACCAAGTTCTCTCATAGCGCCTATAGACACATGTGAGTATGCTGTCTTTTTTGAATCGATACCTTCTGCCGACACTTTGCTATATGGGGACCTTGGATCAAATACATTCTCTGCATGCCTAATCAAAGGGTCTCTACTACTTATTGAAGGTTTCGTGCCTAATATATGAGCGTATTCATCTGCCTGGCAATTTTGAGCATATGCTTCGTGTAATTCTACAGCAGTCGTATAAGATATTCCTCTCTCTGTTTCCCCTAATAAATTATTTAATGCTCTTTGATGCCCCCGTTCATGTTCTATTGTATGATTTCCGAAACTTCCAGATCGAATAAACTTTCTTCCGGAAAGAAATGAGATTGTGTCAAAAAGATCTTTATTGATTTTAATTTTTAATGAAAGTCCACAGGTACCATTTGCCCGAAGACCTTCCACAATGGAGATGAGTTCTCTCGTAACGCCTCCCTTATGTCTAATTAGATATAAGCCCTCATCTTGATGTGTCATATCAAACAGGCTGGATAATGGTCCGTTGCGTCCGATTATTTTATCCGAAAGTATTGCAAGACCAGGAAGATTAAGCTCATCAAGACGACTTTTAATTTCATGATACGGAGGTAATTCTGTGTATTCTTCTTGAATAGCAGATTCAAGAACTGCACGTTCACCCTCCCAATTTAATCTATCCTTATCTGGCGTTTCTTCTCCCAAAATCATATAAATTCTAATTTATATAAATATAATAACGCAAAGTAAATAAATTCCCAAGCATAAAATGCGCAACAGAGACTGAGTGGATTGTTTTAAAGCTCTGGCGGGGTGCGTGGGACAAAGTTCGAACCTTTTTCCTTTCACATCCTCTTACAAGGATATATGTTCCGCAACTTTCTTTCAAGTTTGTTTCTCCAATTAATCTCGATTTAAATTATTAAATTAATACTATGTATTATAAAAGAGGTAAAGGTGCTAGGTATTACAGAAATTCAGGATTTAGGAGTTATGGATGTTTGAGTAGTTTATTGCCATTCCCTTTTCAAATACTTTTTATCGCTTTAGGTACTGTACTTCACAGAATTTATAAAAAACAATAAAGATCCTATTCCTTAACCACATCTTCAATATGCCAAGCAGGTGAAGTAATAGTAACCATTCGATTTTTGTCTGAGCCATCAATTATCTGATGTTTTTCAAAAGGATCAAAAGTGATTAAATCACCCTTATCTAGCAGTATCTTAGATATTTTTCCAGTTTTAATATTTTCTACTTTTAAATTGACCCAACCTTCTAGCATCCAGTAACACTTTTTAGCTTTTTTATGATAATGAGCATCAGTAGATTTAATATTTTCAGATAAAACAATGCCGAAAGGAAAGTCCTTTTGATTTATTACTTCGAGGATCAGTCCACAAGTATCACTTTGAATTTGGTTTTGTTGTTTACGTTTAATTACTTTCATTTACTATTAGATTCTTTCAAGTATTAATTAGCGAAAACTTCATATGCTTACCAACACCAACATTTTTCAATTTCTTTATCAAACATGCAACTTCCGTTACCTGTTTATCTGTTGAATTGTAGATCGGTTGTTCCACATTATTAATCTTTGAAACAGCGATTCTGATTGAATCAAAAAGCCTCTTTTCTGATTTACAGTCCAGTTCGATTCCAAAACCAATTTTCCCTCTACAATGTATAGAACCACAAGTACAATTCATTTCCCACTTTTCAGAGCTATAAAATAATCCATAATCCAAAGTAATTTCATCCCCGATATTAATATCTTTAATAGCAATATCAAGATAATGTCCTTGTACGTAAATGGGCATAATATTGGGACCGCAAGAATGATTTGTATATGGACCCGTCTCTGTTTCCACCCAATTCCCAAACTCATCTTCCACAGCAAATTCTACTAAATGATCCTTTTTATCTTTTGAAAGTTTCTCAAACCGATCTTTTGAGATTTTAATATCTTTAGAGCTATAACAATACACTATTGTCCCCATAGGAACGAACTGATCAGCAAAGTAACCTTTGCCATGAATTGTTGAATCTTTTACTTTAACTTTTATTAAATACATGATTTTTATTAACAAATTTATAATTGTTATTTTCTTCTGTAATATAACCAGCAACTGGATACGGAAAGTGAGTTCCTATAATTAATGTATCAGTATTTGCATATTCCTTCAGAAACTTTGTACGTGTCTCAATTGTTTGTTCAGGATACGTATCTGCAAGGGTAGTCCATTTAATTTGAGCAATTTGGCAAGGATGATGCATTACATCGCCCGAAAT
The DNA here is from genome assembly GCA_964501355.1 of uncultured Candidatus Saccharibacteria bacterium. Lineage (GTDB taxonomy): Bacteria > Patescibacteriota > Dojkabacteria > CAZCSM01 > CAZCSM01 > CAZCSM01. Next base: position 45,199 of record CAZCSM010000001.1, read on the forward strand.
AATGGCTTTTTTACCTTTAGATTCAATAACAACACTTATATGATGTGGTGTATGTCCAGGTGTGGGAATAAATCTTATATTTGAATCGAGTCTATAATCATCAGAAATAAACTTCACTAAACCTGCATCTACAATAGGAGAAACTGAATCATCAAAGCCATTAAAATCATCGATCACTTCTTTTTCAGGTTTTTTTACCCAATAGTTATACTCATCTTGAGAAAAAAGATACTGAGCATTTTTAAAAGTTGGAACCCATTTACCATTTTCAAGTGTAGTATTCCAACCCACATGATCGAAATGTAAATGAGTGCATACAACAAAATCAATCTTATCAGGACTTATGTCAATGTTTTTGAATTTATCAAGAAACCTAGTATTCAATTTCCCCCAAGTTGGCATTCCTGGTCTATCTTTATGGTTTCCATTGCAAGTATCAACCAATATGTATTTACCACTTGATTTAATCATAAAGCTTTGCACTTGAGCTTTTAGATTCCCTTTTTCTCCAATAAAATGTTTTTTAAGCCATTCGATTTTTAAGACAGCTTCAGGTCTTGCTTCTGGGATAAATGTACTGAAAAGTTCATTATCGACCATTTCAACTAGCTGAAATATTTCAACATCGCCGATTTTCCATTTTAAGTTTTCTTTTTGCATAATTCTTCTTTAATATTTAAAGAGGATAAATTGTTCCATCATACCTTAAAAATTTACCATTAAATTCTTCTTTCCAATTCTGTGTTATTTTTATAATCCTTTGTGCTTGAACTTCTGGTTTATCCGTTCCAGAGGGATTCATATCTGTTTGAACACTCCCCGGATGTACGGTAAAGGTTTTGATATTTTCAGGAAGATCAAATAATGAGCAAAAAACCATCATATTTAAAGCGCATTTACTTGCTCTGTATCCATAATTCCCTGAGGTGTTTTCATTTTCATCATGATATGAACCTCTAGCACTAGAAATGTTCACCACATAAGAAGGATCGCTTTTCAATAATGGTAAAAAGGTCTTAATTACAAGTAAAGGAGATATCGTATTAACATCATACATTCTTATCAACGAATCTCTGTCTAAATCCTTCAAATTGCATACTAATTCTTTTTTATTGTTTGTAGCCGAGTCTTTATTAAGACCTGCATTGTTAATAAGATAATCAAGGGTTTTAGTACTTTTTGAGATTTCTTTAAATGCGTCTGATATCGATATATCATCAGAAATGTCTATTTTTATTATTTTTAAGTTCTCATTCTTCACTAAATCTCTATCAAATTGTTCAGGTTTTCTCGCACCAGCAAAAACCAAGAAATTTTCTTTTAGAAAGTATTTAACAAAACCTTTTCCGAGTCCTCTATTAGAACCGGTGATAAAAACTGATTTCATTTTCTTTGTTGTAATAAATTAAGTAGATTTTATCCTCTCGACTTCTTTTAATACAGGTCTTTTAGGAAATTTAGCCCTTGTCTTTTCATTGAGTTTTAAAATCAACATTGGAAATATGTCTCTATCGATAACACTTGTGTCCCAATTGACTTTAGGATAATTATTCGTAAACGCTTCTAGTCCTTCTTGTGGCACTATTTCGATGTGTTCCCAATATGAATCAAGTACTTGTCCTTCTTTTGGTGAAACAATCTCAACTGCTTCTATAGTATGATGTAGATACTTAAGAGGTTTAAAGAGTTTAAAAATTGCGACTTTCTTTTCACCAACTTGAACATCGTGTTTAATTTCCCCAATATTTTTAAGCTCTTCCTTCTTCTTCTCATAATCTTCTAAAGAAGAAGCCTGATAGCCTAAATGATCAATATATAAAACGCTTGTATCTATACCAAGTTTGTCCAATTTCTCCGTTATTGTGTCAATAAATTCTTTGTAATTATCAAGTATCATTATTTTTTTATTAATAATTTATCATTTACTTTTTTTATATTCTTGAATATATTTTCCAAATATTTTTGCAAACTTTATAGTTTGATCTAAAAGCCACTTAAAATATTCTTCTTGTTTTTCTTGATTGAATAAATCATCAGCAGGTGCTTTTGTTTTTATCATTGAAGCTTTATTTGCATCAGTCCAATCAAGTTTTACCTCAAGTATCTTTTCTATATTCTCTTTTCTTTCTTGTAGAAAACCAAAAAACTCTTTGTTTTTATCAATATATAACTCACACCCCATTAAGTTTTCTCTCGTATTTATAGTTAAAGCGACATGAGCTTCGGATGATCCGATGCTAATATCATACCAATGCTGAGGTCTTGGTGTTCTCAGCTTAACTTTTGAATTGTTAGAGGAAACGTAATTCTTAAAACGAGTCCAAAACTCCAATTGTTGAAGTTTTGTGTTTGTTAAATCACCATTTGCAGGATAACCTTTTATTGCCTTTGCCCATTCATTTGGGCTGACGACAATTTCGAATTTGGGAGCAGGATTTGAATTCTCAATTTGCCAAAGCTCTACTTTTATTAGAAAGAAGCCAATATTCTCATCTGTATGCTCATTCAGCCAATCGATAGCTTTCTGATGTTCTTCTCTATAATCTCTTACTACCCACAAAATTAATTCGGCGTCATAACCAGAAGCATAAGTGATAATTTTCCCTAAATGATCATGATTAGTATCTTCAAGTTGATTTTCAATAATTATTTTTCTTCCAGTCCCTTCTTCTTCAGCTAAAATATCTACATTAAATTTGCCGACATTCGCCTCTGTTTGAACAAGTTTAATAATTACCCCAATTTCATCACTAAGTAGATCCAAATTCTCTTGTTCTGACAACCATCGTGTAAAATCGAGTGCCTCATGTCCCCAAACGTCTCTCAAGTCAATTTTTGTTAATTTAGATAATGGTTTTTTCATTTGTAATATTTAATAATTAAATTAGCCATTAATAACTTTAAAAGTTTTTAGGTTTGTATCAACAAAAACAGTGAATTTTCCGTACACATTTTTTGTAACATCCAGATTGATAATTCCGTACCTATAGATACCATCCTTAGCCTCTTCCAAACAATACAATCCATAAAACCCAAATTTCACAGATGTTTTGAGATAATCCTTTATCTTTTTTACGGATATCTCTCCAATTTTGTTTGAAAAGATTATTAGTGAATGATTCTTGTAATAGTCGTTAGAGTAATGCGAATGTTTTTTCTTTAATTCATTAATTATTTCCTCCGTGATATCTTTTTGTTGAAATTCTGTTACAGCAACCTGCTCAAAGTACGAGGGTATAATTTCTTTAGTATCTTGGTTTAATATTAAAACAGCACCATCTTCATTATTATTATCCTCTTCATCCTTTTGTATCGGAGCAAATACAAGTCTTTGTCCATTTTGTCTATAAGAATAATCCATGACAACACAAAGTAAAAAAACTCCAAGAGCTTCACGATATAAGATTCCAGTAAGAGGTTCTTTTTCCCTTTTCATCAAATATTTGTCAGGGTCAAGTATCGAAGGTATTAGATTCTTCAGTAATGCTAATTTGTGTATTAGTTTTATTTCATTCATTAGTTCAAGTATGTCTGCACTAAATTATTAAAGTTATTCTCAATTGCTTGAAGTTGATTTTTCATTGATTTCCGAATGTTTTCTTTTTTTTGTATTATAGAAATATACTTCTTTTGGACAATGATTGGAGGACAAATGAATTTAAACTTTTTAAATTCCGTCATTGGTGGAAAATTAGGGATTCCACTTCCGATTTTGTTTTCAAAGTACATTTTCTTGAAGTTTTTGTTTGTAAAGACTGATAAAAAGAATTCATTTAACATAATTGACTCATCCAATGTCACTTTTAACAGAGCTTGATTAATGATCCCTTTTAATGCCCCTTGAGGTACTATAGCTAATTTCCCAAGATAAACACCTGAACAGCTAATAATAATATCGCCTGGATTGACCTCAAACATCTTCATTTCATTAAATTTTTTCTCGTCAATAAAATATCTCGCCATACTAAATTCATTATTTAGTGCATGATATTGTTCATAAACCAAGTAACCATTATCTTTAAAAATATCTTTTTTCAAAGCACCACCAAAAGGACCACGTTTGATCGAGTATTTATCCTTTTTAACTATCTCTTCAATGGTTTTCATTTCCCATCCTTTAGGATTTTTTACAGGGTCACCAAACATATCCAAGAACACAGATTTTAAATACTCATCAAGTAATTCAACAGCTTCTTTTCTCTTTTCAACTAAAGAGTTTGCTTTGTCTAAGATTGAAACAATGCGTTTTTGTTCAGAAAGTGGAGGAAGCGGAATCATTATTGATTTTAAGTCAGATTGTGTAATTGAAGAAAAAGTAGATCCCCTTGCTTTATTTATGAGCTCACGCTCAATAAACCTTAAGTAATACAACAAGTACTTGAAATACAATTTTTCACCAGATCTAATTGCACTTAAACCTCGCCCTATACAAGCTTTTATATCACATATGTTTGTTGGACCGACTGGTGCTCTAACAGAAATAAGAACATCATTTTCATTTGCGATCTTGATTGGTTCTGAACACCAAATTCTAGCTTTTGGGTATAATTGCCCAAAATCTGCTTTTCCTTGAAAAAAAGGCAAGCCACTTGGGGTTGTATTGTAGGTTTTAGATGAAGGCGATTGTCCTGCAATAACTTCAGCAACTTCTTCTAATTTTACTTTTTTCCAATTATTTTTCATTTTTTGGTTTTTCTGTCTTTGTTACTGTTTGTATCTGTTGTGATGGATTTGGTTTCGGATTAACAACCTGAGTATTAGTAGGAGTTGTTTCGCCTAAATCCACAGATTGGATAGGTTCACTGGGTTTTGGTGGTGGATTAGTCGCTTGCGTATTTGGTTTCTTTTTACTCATAGTACAACAATAAAAATTAAGCAATATATAAGAGAAAATATAAAGTTTATTATCAATACATATTCAGAACGCTTCATCCATTTAGTTTTTGTTTCTAAAGATTTAATATTTTCGTTATATGCAACTTCTAAACTATCCGATATTTCTTTATCAATTTCATCAATGCTCTTGCTACTTTTATCAACAGCTCGTAGTTCCTTTGGACTATAACCAAAGCAAAAACTTCTCGACTTAATTGTTATAAAGAAACAAATTATGTTTGAGACTAAGGAAATAATTAGGAAAGAACTGATAATTTTGATAATTACTTCAGTACATCCTTCAAACTTAGGTAATGCTATTGCAAGAACCCCAAAAATTACAGCAACAAATATTGCCAAAATTGAAATGAATGTTTGAGATTTTGAGTCCATTGAATTAAAACTGTCTGCTTGATGTTGCAGGGCATGCTTAGATACGTCAATGTATCTAATAAGTACCTCATTTAGTGTTTTATGATTATTACTTGATTTCATTTTTTAGTTCCTTTATTCCTAGAATAATTTCCTCTTCGAGTTTTTCAATTTTTTCCAAGATAACTTTCGGATCTTCATACTTTACCTCCTCATATTCCATCTCTTTATATCTGTTGATGCTTAAATCGAAATTATTATCTTCGATCTCATTTTTTTCTACATAAAAAAACTTACTTTTACGATTGTTATCTACTTGATCTTTTCGTGATTTCCATTTTGCGACAATATCAGGTAAGTCACTATTATTAAGTTTTGTCCTTTTATCATCAAGACTAAAACCATCAGACTGCATATCATAGAACCACACTTTGTTTGTTTCGCCCCCTTTAACGAATATCAGTATTGCTGTACTTACTCCTGCATAGGGCTTAAAAACACCACTTGGCATCGAAATAACTCCTTGCAATTCACAATCGTTTAGAAGCATTTTACGAGCCATTTTATGAGCATTGCTTGATCCGAACAACACACCATCTGGGACAATAACACCTGCACGACCTCCGACTTTTAGTGATTTGATAATTCTGTTGATAAAAAGTAACTCTGTTTTTGTCGTTGGTAATGATAATGATTCGTTAATGTCTCCTTTATCAATACTTCCTTTAAATGGGGGATTTGCCATTACTACATCGAAAGTATTATCTTCATCGTATTTTTTAGAGAGTGTATCTTTTTGTGATATATTGGGATTCGTTAATCCATGCATCATTAGGTTCATTAAGCCGATTCTTACCATTGTTTCATCCATATCGTAACCATAGAATGTTTTTTCTTTAAGAAGTGTCCATTGTCTATCATCAGTTAACATGTCTCCAAGTGTACCTCGAGTTAATCCATTTTCATCCTTTTGGAGATGCTCTTTGCTAGTGTAAGCGGTAAGTATATGTTGATAAGCTCCAAGTAAGAAGCCTCCTGTACCACAGGCAGGATCACAGATCGTATCACCAAGCTTAGGATCAACAAGTTCACAAATAAGCTGGATAATATGTCTAGGAGTTCTGAATTGACCGAGTTTACCTGCACTGGTTATCTCTGATAATAAATATTCATATAAATCACCTTGTGTATCTTGAAAACCTTGTCCTTCTGACTCCTGTTTTGAAATTTCATTAAATATTTCATCAATAATTCCCACAGCTTCAACAAGTAATGAGGGTTTTGAGATAATAAAAACTGCATTACTCATGTGTTTTGCAAATGAACTCCCTTCTTTTCCTAACGTCTTTAAAAATGGAAAAACTTTAGTTTGAACGTGTGTAAGCATTTCCCCACCTTCCATCTGTTTGAAATGACTCCATTTCATGAGTTCGTTTTCACCATCAAAGATTGATTTGTAACCTTCTCCAGTAAATTCAGCATCAAGTTGTTTCTTTTTATCTAGTTCGTCAAGACGTTTCATAAACAAAAGGTAGGAAATTTGTTCTATAGCAGAAAGGGGATTGCTGATTCCTCCTGACCAGAATTTATCCCAAAGTCGTGATACTTGTGATTTTATTGTTGTATTAAGCATATTGTAATAAATTTTGAGTTAAAACTAATATTTCATCACGAAGTTTTGGAGAAAATAATCCCAAAATTCCGTTTTCATGTATTTTTGTAAATGGCTCTTTTACTAAGTCTTTCTTTTCAAGTGTTCCATTTTCGATTATGTAATTCTGTAATGTTTGCAAAAACTGAATTTGCTTAACATTCATGTTGTTATGTTCTGCAATAAATTCAGCAAAAGCTTCACTAACCTTATCAGAGAACGTCACAAGGCTTCCAATACCCATAATGTACTTTATTAAATCAAGGAATTTCACTTTCCTTGCGTCATAGGCTTTTTGTAGATTCTCCTCTGTCGGATATGGTTCATATTCCCCTAATTTGTCTGACAGCTCTTCAATTTCTTCACCAGTAACTTGTTCTCCAAGTTTAATTTTTTTAAGTGTATCGTTTTCTTCCTCAAGCTTTTTAATTAATGTTTCAACTTTTTCTCGATACTTCTGAATTGTTAGTCTTTCGTGAGAAGGACCAAATTTAATATATTGCTTTTCAATAGTTGCATCCTTAAGATCAAGAAACGTTTGATCAGGTTTAATACCTTCTTCTCTATATTTCATAAGTGGAGCTACTTCTTCTGATAATTTGTCCAATGCCTCTTCATCAGCTTTCTGCAAATAATTATATTGCAGTACATCACCGATAATGTCAGCGTGTACAGCGACCTTTTCAATGGTCAAAGGTAAATCATCAACCATCTCAATAATTGCTTCTTCAAGTGTTTCTTTTTTCTTATCAAATTCAGGATTATTTGCTAATTTTAAAATAGAGTAATTCAGAATTTTTAATTCAAAGCTCATTGCCTTAAAATCTTCACCTGTTCGAGTTCGCATAAGTGGTGCTATTTCTTTTTGAAGGAATAGTATTTTGTCGTTGTCTATCTTTCGCCAAAAAGCATCATTTATCTTTTCAATTTTCCCTTTAGACTCAAGCACAACAACATTATTTTCTGGAAGTTTTGTAATATCGCTTTTAATTTTTTCAATAATCTTTTCAACTAATAAGTCATTTCCGATTTCTCTTGCGTAGTTTAATTTATCGATTCGGGTTTCAAATAACCTAACTGGTATAGGTTTTGTTAATTTCTCGGTCTTACCCTTGGGATTCATCTGAAAATAATCAAAGTTGTCCCAACAATCCATAATCAGAAACTTATCTTTTTTAGTACACCATGCTTTGATTTTCTTTTGTTCAAGAAGTCTTGTTCCTCTGCCAATCATTTGCCAAAATTTGGTATATGAAAAGACAGGCTTTGCAAAGACTAGATTTACAAGCTCCCTACAATCAATACCTGTATCAAGCATATCTACACTAATTGCGATTCTTGGAAAGTCATGATTTATAAACTGATCCAGCAGTCCACCTTTACCATAAACCCTCGGATCATCTGAAACAATTACTTTTGCAATATTCCCTTTATGTTCTGGGTAAAGGTTGTTAAATACATCTTCAAGTCTTCGTGCATGCTTCATTGTCATAGCAAAGAAAATGGTTTTGCCAGGTAAAGTTCCGCTATCATCCTTGATACATTCCTCCATGAACTCTTGAACAATCAAGGCATTTGTACCTTTGTTTGTAACCTTCTTTTCAAGATCTGTCCCTTCAAAGTTAATTTCTTCTGGTTCTTGTCCGTCAGCAAGTAATTTCTTTTGTTCATCAACGGTTATGTTGTTTTTTCTAATTCCTTCTTTTTGAAATTTGGTTTTGATTTTGAATACTTCAAAATCTGATAAATAAGGAGGTTTATTGTTTATAGCTTCTTCATATGAATATGCATAGGTTGGAAGTCCATCATCACATTCAAATAAATGAAAAGTATTATGTTCAACAACATCTTTCGGGGTTGCAGTTAAACCTATTTGAATACAGTCAAAATAATCAAAAATGTTCTTATAGACATTATAAATCGACCTATGACTTTCATCTGCAACTATCAAATCAAAGAAATGTGGACTGAGTTTACAATCTTTATTCTGAATAATATTCAGCATCGTTGGATAAGTCATTGCATAAACACGTCTATCAAGTGCAATCTCACTTTCACCAACTTTTGGATAGATTGGTGCATTTGGTAAAAACTCCTTAAATGCGTCAAGTGCCTGATTTCTAAGTGCTATTCTATCGACTAAAAACAATATTTTTTGAACACGATTAGTTCTCATTAGGACATCAATCATTGCAACACATGTTCTAGTTTTACCCGTCCCTGTAGCCATAACAACTAATGCTTTCCTTTTACCTTTTTCAATCGATTCAAACACACTTCGAATAGCTTCAATTTGATATGGTCTTCCTGATATATCACGATTAATAAGTTCATGTGACAAAGGTTTCTCATTCTTACGTAAAAACGCCAACCTTTCTAAATCTTGCTTTGTTGGAAAACCATAAACTTTTCGGGGTGGATATTTTTCTGTATCCCAAAAATAAATATCGTAACCGTTCGTGTAAAAGACAAAAGGCATTTCACCTCCTGTTGTTTCTTGAATCTTTTCTGCATATTGCTTTGCCTGTTCTTGCCCAATTCTTGCATCTTTAGAAGTCTTTTTCGCTTCAACAACCGCTATTGGTTTACCATCATCACCAAGCAGTGCATAATCTGCATATTGATGTCCGCTATATTCAGTAACATCTTTATCGGCAAGTCCTTCTGGTAATCCAACCCAAATATCTAGTTCGGAGGTAACTTGAGAAGGATTATTTACATCCCATCCTGACTTTAATAATCTTTTATCAATTATTTGTTGTCGTGTTTGTGCTTCGTTATGTAATGTATTCATAGCTAATTTTGAGTTTGTTTAATCAAATAATCAATAGTAACAGCTAAAGCATTTGCTATCTTTTCAAGAGTTTTCATTCTCGGATTGTTAACCATCCCGCTTTCTATTTTCGCCAAAGTAGTGTATGGAATTCCTGCTTTAATTGCCAACTGTTCCTGAGTCAACTTTCTTTCTAGCCTTACTTTTTGTATAGATTTACCTATTTCCGATATCTTCGTCATCAAGTATCTGCTAACAAAATAATATAGAAATATTTTACTCTCTTATGCTGAATATGTAAAAACAAAAGCCAAATTCTTTGTCAAACTTTCTTAATGGCATATGAATAAAGAAAGTTTATCCACGCTAAAAACAAGAAAAGGCGGAAGTTTTTGACATCCGCCTTTTACAATTTAACTGCTATAATTCACTTGGCACTCTTCCGCAATCATATTTTCTACTTTTGTGAGTGGGAATAATATTTTTGCTCTGTTGAGTGCCTCTTTTTCACCTTTCGCATTTTCAATCAGTCCTATAAATGTTTTTTCATTTATTTCCTTGATTGTATTGTAAAGGGTATTGAGTATTAAGAAGTTTTTCATTTTAATTCCTCCTGATAAAACTTATTTACACATTGAATTAATTCATTCCTTGCCTTTTCCCCGATAACATACTCAACATATTCTTTTGATTGATGTTTCAAGTAGTGGGCGTGGTCTTGTTCAATAAAGCCTGTTAGCTTGTACTGTGTATAGATAACAGTTGCTGTTAAATCCATTCCACAACCTGCTAGACCGCAGAAAAGTAGTCCGTCAACTTCAACTGGTATCATTCCGCACTCTCTGACTGTTTGGGCGTTTCGCTCTGTCCATTGTGTTTCATCAAAGCACCATAATGTATTCCACATTACTTCTTCATCATCTTTCAATGTTTCCCAGTAATAAGGATTGATTTTTTTAATCCAATCAAGTGATAAAGTAGTAACCATTTTAAAATTTGTAATAATTTATATTTGAAGGTTTAACCGTCCCATATTCAAAGGTTTTCTTTCAGTTCATTAGCTCTTTTAGTGTTTTAGGCTTGAAATACATATCTCTTTCAATTGGCAGTCCTAAAGCACCTTTTACGCTTTGTAGCTCAGATAAACTGAAATATCCGAGTTCTTTTTCAAACCCATCAACTAATCCGAAGAATAAATCTTCTCCATCAAACTCTGTTGCATACCATGTCCAGTTACTATCAGGAGTAAAAAACTTAACTACTGCAACCGCTTCAAGTCCTTTTTCTTCCTGTGAGTAAAGCTTTGGCAACTTCTCAAGAATTTCTTTTGTTAGCAATTTCATATAATTAAATGTAAAAACTTAAATATTTTATTCCTTACCTGTAGACCTCATTAGCTCAGCTCAATGGTTAGTAGTTTTCAGATAAGGCTATTCAATTGTTAAAGAGCTTTCTTTTAAGTAAGAGTGTTTCCCTTTCTTAACTAGAAAAAAGCGAGCCAAAACGACCGTAGGGAGTGACGGCAGTATAAAAAGACAGATTTGACAAGGAGGAATTCGAAGAAGCCAATCCTTGCAAACCCAGAGGGTAGCAAGCGAATCCCGCAAAGCGGGAGAAGCGAAGCTATCTAAGGATTTTTATGCTAGACTTTTCGAAAGAAAGGGAAATTTAATGAGTGTTTATGTTGCGAAGCAGACCTTATTATTTTGACTGTTTCTTTTTTACCAAGCTTTTTTATTTGCAGAGAGTACAAAGAAAAAAGCTTTAGGTGACTATTTATAAAGCTTTTAGTAAAATAGAGATAATAAGTTAAGTGTTAAAAATATGAATACAAATTTGAAAGCAAATAAAATCTTATGTTTTGGTGATTCTAATACATGGGGCTATGTTCCCAAAACTGCGGAAAGGTATCCAAAAAACCTTCGATGGACAGGAATATTGCAAGCTAAACTAGGTGAAGATTATGAGATTATTGAGGAAGGTCTAAACAGCAGAACTACTGTCATTGATGATATAAAGCATATTGGAAAGAACGGCTTAACATATTTAGTTCCATGTCTTGAAACACACAACCCCATTGATATTATCATTTTGTTTCTAGGAACAAATGATATGAAAGAACGATTTGATCGTACACCTGTTCAAATTGCTGAAGGGATCGAAACTTTATTGTCAAATATTAAAGATTTTGCAGTAAATACTGATAGTAAAACTCCTGAAGTTATTCTAGTTTGCCCTACAATAATTGATGAAAGTGTTGACGGAGTTAAAGAAAAGTATCTTGGAGCTGAGGAAAAATCAAAACAGTTGCCAAAATTGTACAAAAATATTTCATTAGAACATTCGATCGGATATTTAAATTTGCAGGACTATGCTACTCCTAGTAAAAAAGACGGATATCATTTTGACCCTGAAACACATGAAATTGTTGCTAATAAGATTTATCAAAGAATTAATGAGATTTTCAATTATAATTAATTCCCAATGGAACGAATCATATTAAAATCGAAGAATAATGAGTCTATACCGCTCTTAATAGCTAAAAAAACAAAAAATAGAATTGCAGTTTTTGTTTCTGGATCTGGTGATGTTAAAGATTCTTTTCTACCTATCGCTAAACTTTTACTAGATGATACTAAAACTTCACTCCTGAGCTTTTCATTCAGGGGTAGAGAGACAGGCAAATACTACTCTCCCGAACAGCAAATATTTGATCTTGAAGAAGTCGTTGAATATTTAAAAAAGGAAGGATATAAGAAAATATCATTGATACCAACAAGTATGGGATTCATTTCTGTTGCGACAATACTTTCTAAGGATAAGTATTCAGAACTTTGGGGCAACATCTTAATGTTAGATCCTGCTGATTATCCAATTGATCACTCCAGAGGTACTTGGTCTGGAAACGAGGAATTCAGGACGAACATTGAGCTTTATAGTAATAAGTTAAAATTTATTTATGGTAGCTTTAAAATTTCAGTGATTTTCTTTGGTCTTAGAAATTATAATGATAGTTATAAAGACATAACAAATGAAGCAAGAGGTATTGATGATACAACGAAATTTTCTAGGTTAAGTAAAGAAATGAGTACAAATATTTGGAATCTAATACCTCAGGAAAATAAAGGAGATTTTATAACTGATAGAAAGTTGCCACATGCTTTTTCAAGAGATGGTGATCCTGTTCAAAATCATAAATTAATTGCCAATTATTTTCGCAAATATATTTTATAGCAATATCTATTTACTTAGACTTAATATCACAAATATTCTTTGTTTGCTGGACATGAATTTGCACGTATAGATTATTGTTTTACCGCTTAGGCTTGGATTATTATCACTATCAATTATCGAATCAACTTTATACTCGTATTTCTCTCCATTCCAAATAATATAAACATTATCACCCTCTTTAAGCTTATCAACATGATAAAGCGTTTGTTTCATTTTTTGGTCTGGTGATAAAGTTGACCATCCGAAACGATGGATTGCAATCAGGTTAGGGAGATCGTTTGAATCAAATCTTTGCACCCATCCGCCACTATCTAGATTACTTTTGTCAGTACCTATGATCATGTCCACTCCGATTGATGGGATTACCAACTTGTTTGCAGTATATACTTCTTGTTTCTCAATTTGTTCAATAACAGCTTTTTCATCAGGTTTATCAATCCTATATTTGATTTCAGGAGAATAAACTTGATACAGAATATAAAGTCCTGCAAGTATTCCTAATACTGCTAGGATAAGGATAATTTGTTTAATAATTGTCTTGACCATCTGTCTGTTAGTTTTGAAATAATAAATTCGGTATTAAGAAATTCCTTAATCTTGTCTCCTGATATACTTTTTACGTTTTCAGCAATTCCTATACCTTTCAGAAGAACATTATTTGATTTAGCAAATAAACTTCTATCTGATAATGCCTTATCAAAAGTAAAATCATCACTTGCAGTAAGATTACTCATTTGTTCTTCTGACCTTTCTGTTAAGAAAAGAATTGAGGGAAATGTTTCAAAGTAATTACTCCAATTCCCATAAGCATAATATTCAAAATACCTCATAAACTTCCTTGATAACTGTTCTTTGTCCATATTTCCAGTATCGTATTCAAGGAAGAACTCAAATACTCCATTATCCTTTTTGATTTTGAAGTACGAATCAGGGGATAGGATATGCCTGATTGTTTTACCACTTCTTGATGATTTGAAAGAGTGTTGATAGAAAGCCTTCTGATCTCCATGCCATTTAATAAGCTTTAAATGAGGGTAATTGGGAAGTTCACATAAAAATTGGTCGTAAAGTTCAGCGATTTTGACTGTATGCTCAAGCATTGCAAACTGCACTTTCATACCCTCATTAGGAATCCCAATTTCTTTCGAATCAACACCTCTTGCACTTGCTAAAATATCAGCACCAGTCCTAGTTAAATAAACAACCTTCCAATTATTGCCATAATAAAATGATTTAATATACCCCCTATTCTCAAGCACATTAATTATCCTGCTAATATTCTGCCTAAAAGCATACAAATTCTCCCTCTTTGCAATTTTTACTAAAACCTTTAATGGTAAGTACCTAAATGAATGTACTATGTCTAGTATCTCTATTTGATTGTAAGTTATTCTCATATTTTTCATAGTTTGATTACTGTTCCGCCCGCCGATTCAATCCATCGGATTAGATTAACCAGTACACACACAGTTAATCGTAGTCGAGGGAGTGATTGGGTGGAGTCCGAAGGAGTCCACCCAATCACTCATCACCGAGACTGAATCAGGCGGAAGTAACAGCCTTTTTATCATATTTAATTAAATTATCTAGTTTGATGCTTCTGGCTTCTTTACTGCACCCAGTCTGCACCTTCTTGGATTCCTCAAATTTACAACCCTTTTCAATCCAATCTCTTCTAAACTTTATCTCTTTCTCAATATCTGATTTTGTCCTACCAAGCTTTTCATAAGTATCTGAAATATATTTGTTTATTAATTCTTCTGAGTGACTTGCATCTCGCTCTCTTGGGACATAAATTGAAAAAACATCTTCACCTGCTTTTACATTTGCATGAAATTCAGGAATCTCCATAACTTCCTGTTCAAGCACTTTACCTTGCAAGTCTTTAGACACCATCATGCAGTCTTCAAGTCCGCATCTGTAATAAATCTTGTTTTTTACATTACCCATAACAGAATGAAACACATCATCAGGAAGTTGCTGAAAAAACTGATGTGCAATTATCAATTCAAGCTTAAACTTTCGTGCTTCAGATAATGCTTGAGAAAAATCAGAACTGGCAAAGTTTTGAAACTCGTCTGCATATACTGTAAATGGTTTTCTGTAACCTTGAACGATTCTTTTAGCTTCAAACCAGACTTTAGCAATTAACATTGAACCAAGTAAGCTCATTCCTTCCTCACCAATATTTTTCGAAGACAAATTAACAAGCAGTAGTTTTGAGTTTTTAATGATATCTGCAAAATCAACAGAACTTTGTGATTGACCAAATGTATAGATTAAAATTCCTGTAAGTATTTGAGAGAGTTTATTGTCAAAACCCTGCCTTATTTCCTGCCAGTTTTTTGATTCGGAATAATTTGGAAGTGTATCTTCCCAAAACGACCTCAAGCCCTCATATCTATCAAATTCAATGAAGTTTTTAATCTCCTGAGCAAACTCACTATCGAAAATAATGTTTCGAACCTCTACTAAAGTTGGTGCATGAACTTTCATAAAGTTAATCGCCTCGGTTGTATTCCCTTTCTTTTTTATCCATTCATTTTGAAAAATCATTAATGTTTTCATGGCGTTTAGAATCATAGGTTTTCCTGTTGTACCCATTCCTGCATCAGGACTTATCCTTCTAATCAATTTTTCAATGAGCTTGTAATTTGAGTCAACAACAAGGTCAATCTCTCTTTCGCTCATTCCAACAGCATAAAGGGGATTAAAACCAAAAAAATAATCTTCACTTCGTGTATCCCATGCAATTATCTTTTTTGATTCCTGAAAATTGTTAGGAAGTCTTTGAAGTATTTCCATAAAAAAATCTTCATGAGGATCCATAAGGATTAACCCTCGTTTATTGCCTTTAATCAGGTTATTATCGATATCCTGCAATATAAAATTTTTTAGTACTGTAGACTTACCTGTACCAGTCTGACCTGTAATAACTATGTGCCTTTTACGATTTTCTAATGGTAAATAGACCTTGTACTGCTTTTCATGAGTATTGTTTATTCCAAGTAGTAGATCGTCTTTACTTAGTCTTGATCTATAATGCTTTTTTGCAGGAATATCTGGTGTTATAAAGTGATCAATTGAAGGATCATTAATAAGTCTTGGAAGGTGGTAGAGCATTGAAATTTCCCTTGATGATAAAGTACCTTGTGCTGTAAATATTTCTTTATAAAATGGAAATAGTTTATCTTCAGGGTACAAAAATCTATTGACTACATCATCGAATCGATCAACAGACTTTCTTACTAATCTATTTTGGGTCTCGCTTTTCATTGATTCTAGAGCCTGTTCTACTGCATCAAGTTTTTCTTTACTTTCGCTTCCTTCAGCAATTACCCTAATGTAACTAGAAAACGATGTTTTATATTTTTCATCCATCAAACTGTAAAAGCTTTGTAATTCTTCTTTATCAACAAATATCTTTCTTGGATCACTATCGGGGAGTGCTATAACTGGATCAAGCATATTCTGTTTGTTAGAAAAAGACTTTGTTATTTCGGAAAGCAATCTAGTTACTAAGAAGGGCAAAATAGGAATTAAATACAGAAAATACACTTCAAAATGTGAAAGAAATACATTAAACCAAGTAACTTCTTTCTTAAGCAGTCTGAAATTTTCTTTTGCCATTCTAAGTGCCTCTTTATCAAGCCTTTTAGGGCTTAAAACTAACTGAAATAACACTTTGTTATTACTTTCCATTCCTGATAATGCTGTCAAAATATCCTGAACTGGATCCATACTTTCAAAATCTCTTACATCCATTAGGGTGTAAACATCGTTCTTCAATGATTTGTATTCGTTTATTACTGAATAATTCTTTTTAAAGCAATGTATAGGGTCATTTTCAAATGATTTGATCTGAACCCTCTCCTTATAGGTGCTGTAAAGATTTAGCTTTACCAAGTCCTGCATTTGTTTTGTAGGAGTCCAAATAAGAAACTGTATTCCAGAGTCATCAGCAAATATTTCAAAGGAAATTCTATTTTTCTTAACTGCGGCAGTCAGATTATCAATAAATCTTTGAAGTGAGAATCGCTCTCCCTGTTTAGTGTTTGCATCTACAAGAGAATACTTTGGAGGAATAATTTGCACTAAAAATCCTTTTCGAACCTTTGCCTTTTGTCTCGTTATTATCAGTAAAATGAAATATCTAATAGCCATAAATAGGTTGATTACCAACGAAACGATAATAAACATCAATATTCTTTTGTCGTGTAATATGTTCTCAATCATAAATGTGTTTTAGATATAAAGTTTTCCTTAAATTTACTTATCATTTCCTGATACTTTTCCTGCTTTTGTTTTTCATCATTCTTCTGCATTAGTTTCTTTAAAACAGACACAAACCAACTTGCTGGATTTCTCAAGAATGAAGTACCATCTACTTGATCGGTACGAATCATTCTTCTAGTGTCATTTAATGCAGATTGAATATCTTCGTCTTTAATTTCACCACGATTTTTAAGATTAATAATCTTTTGATAGTATTTAATGCTTTTCTCATCATTTAATTCCTGAGCTATTGCTACTGCTTCTGTATCAAAAGTATTTAAACTCTCGTTGTCGTTGTCTTGAGGTGAGCTTGGTTCCACCGAGTCACCACGAGGTGTCGAACCTAACGTTAACGGCTTTTTATATTCTTTCTTCTTATATTCAACTTCTTCTATTAAGTTCACACTCGGATGTGATTCTTGATTTACATCGGAGTGTGATTCTGGACTTACACTCGAGTGTGCATCCAGAGGTTCGACAGCATACCTTTTAACTTTTGAAATTGGGTTGATGTAGTAAATATTTGTTTGGTTTAAGCCTCTTTGCTTCCAACTAATAAGACCGTATTCTTTAAGTTCTTTTAAATGTTTAATTATTGTATTTCTATGGACTGACAGGTCATTTGCTAGTCTGTCCTGCCCGGGAAAACAACTCCCTTTTTGCCAAGCATAATCAAGTAAAAGTGCAAATATAACCTTTGCCTGCATTGTTAAATGAGGATTTTTCAACACCATTCTTGGAATAGCAGTAAAACCTTGTTTAAGGCTTTTATCCAAAATTTGAATTGTGTCTTTTTCTTTTACTTGTTTCATAAACCACTTGGAAATAAAAATGGAGTAGGATCAATGTTGTTCCATCCTCCTGAACTATTCTTCTCATAAAGTCCTATATGCGTATGAACACCTGTAGAAAACCCTGTACTACCCATAAAACAAATTGGATCTCCATACTTAACTGTTGACTGGTCTTGGGCTATAAATGCACTACAATGACAGTACAGCACTCGGTAATAATCGTTTGTAATGTAAGAACACAATGCACCATTTCCATCCTTAAAGTTTTCAACTTTACCTGCAATAATTGTTCTATTTATTGCATCAGTTGAACCTTTACCCGGATTTTCCTGATACCACTTACCTGATGGCACAAGATCAATTCCCTTATGAACGTGCTTATATCCATCAATAATCCTTACCACGTTATATCCTGATGTTACCGTTATTAAATCAGCACGATTTAGCCCAACAGGATTTCCATAGGGTATATACAAAAGACCAACATACATCTGGTACTGCTCATAGACTTCTTCTTTTTTGGGGTAGCTATAAGCGTAAATTTTTGTTTTTGCATCTCCTTGAGTTTGAGAAAGGATATTTGATAATGTGAAGTAGTTATCGCAAAGATCCCCTTCAATTATTTCGTCATTTTCATTACCATCAGTTTTATACTTTTCCCAATCACTTTCTGTTATTTCCAGAAAACCTATTCCATTGCCTCTATGAGTACCATCAAAGTCTGCAACTACTTTTCCGTATGAAGCAATAAGTTCATATTCCTGATTAAATTTTCTACTCGATTTATCTATACACTCTTTATGATCCTCTGGAATTTCATCAAGTATTCCTCTGTAACCCGCAAGTACCTGATAGGCAATAGATTCAAGAGCAAATATCGCAAAAATAAAGATAACTACACAGGCAATAATTATTTTGTATTTGTTCTTCCAGATAATATTTACAAGTATTGGGCCAACAACAGGAGCGACTTTGTTTGAAGCAATACCAATAGCATCTCCTACAAGACTGTCTCCAACTTCAACTGCATTTTTTGTTTTATTTAAGACTTTATTTTCTTCCACTAATGAACAGTTGTTGAAAAATTAGAATTAACAGTAAGACCGTCTTTTGAGACTCTAATACTTCCTGATACTTGACCTTTATTTCCTACTGGTACTGTAAAGCTGACTGATGAACCACCATTTGAATTTGAAGAAGGTAGATTGTAATTAGCACTTCCTGACTGCCAATTTACAGTTACAGATCCATTTGCACCGCTTACAGGACTTCCATTTTGATCTTTAACAGAACAATCGAGAGTTACAGTTTGACCTACAAATGGCTGAGTATTGGTAATTGAACAATAAAGCTTTAGTCCAGTTATCGGCTGTGGTTGAGGTTCTGGATCGGGTTTGGGTTCTGGTTTAATTTCAGGTTGAACAATTGGTTTAATATTCTCGTCATTTTTAGGTGTTTCGGTTTTTTCTTCCGCTTTTGGTTCTTCCTGTTTTTCTTCTTCTCTAATTACAGAGATACTTTTTTCCTTGTTATCTCCTTTTAAATTTTCAACTTTTGCAATAATTTCATTTTTACCGACAATCAGATCAATCTTCCTTTCAAAAAATCCTTCAGGGCTAACATCTACATCCTGTCCGTTTATCCAAGCCTTATTATCAATATTTGTAAGATAAACAATTGTGATAACTGATTCTTTTGTAGTGTAGCCATCTGTTAAATTTTGAATTTCTAGAGTTATCTCTGAATGTTCATCAATTTCAGTATTATCCGTAACTGTTTCAGGCGTTGCTTCTTTAAAGTTGAATCCTCCTTTTAGATAAATCTCGACTGATAAAGAAATAGCAAATAAAACAAGAACTATTCCTGTTAAGAAAATGTACCCATGTTTTAAGTTTTTCTCATCATTTACTTTTTTCATCTTGTCTTGACTTGTCCATTTTTGCTAAATCCTCAGCACTTGAAGAATAAAGCCTTCTTTCATGAGGAGTCGCGTAAATAAAAATATGACTGTGAGTATTTCCTTTAATAAACAAAGCCTGTCCTTTTGTAAGCCTTGTTATATAGTCTTTTTCGATATCTGATAAATCAAATGCTTTTACTAAACTCGGTACTGATTGCTTCTTTTGGGCAAGTATCAAAGCAGTATCGGCGTTTTTGGCAATTACACTTCCTTGAGGACTTTTTAGAAAATCATCAACATCTTGAGATATACAAATAACTCCCAAGTTATACTTTCTACCTCGCCTTACTAAATCTTCAATAAAATTAGCTGATGATTCTTCTTTCAAAAGCAGATGTGCTTCATCAATAATAAGAATTTTGCGTTTTCTATTTGATAAAACCTTTTGCCAAATAAAGTTAGAAAGATAATAAATTGAAGCCTGTTTTTCTTGATCAGGAACTTTTTGAATATTGAAAACAACCATTGGTGAGTCAAAATTAACATCACTAGTGGAAGGATTGTCATAAAGATCGCCAAGTTCTCCTTTTTTAGAGTATTCAAGCAGTTCTACAGCAATTCGTTTTCCTTCTTTCCCTTCTTTCTCAAAACTTTTTATTAGATCCGTAATAGTTGGAGCAGGTTTTGAATATGTTTTAAGATCATCAAGCAAAATACCTTTCTGGTTATATGTATTATTAACAGCTTTGCTTACAATTCCTCTGTTATATACTCGTTCTGAGAGCCATATTTTAAGAAGTCCTTTGACTACTCCAAGATGGGTTCTCATTACTTCTTTTGAATCTACTTTGCTTGAAAAGAACTCAAGAGGATTTACTTTTGTTTTACTTTCAGGATTAATGTCAATATTTGTTCCACCGACATAATCGCAAAGAGCTTTAAACTCTCCTTCAGGATCAATAACATAAACATTAATACCTCTAAAAAGACTTCTGTAAGCTTCCAGTTTTGCAGAAAAACTCTTTCCTGCACCTGATGTAGCAAATATGATTCCATTGTAATTTTTTGATTGTTTAGAGAACCTGTCAAAGCGAATTTTTTCACCTCCAATAGTTATTCCGTAAAATATTCCATCAAGATCATTAAGTGTTGCTGTGGTGAAAGGAAGCGATGAGGAAACATTAGAACTTGTCAGGTAAAACTCCTCGTTTACATAATCAACTCCTGATGGCAAAAAAGACTCAATTCCTTCTCTCTGCTTATATGCAAGAGGATAAAGTTTTAACTGTTTTGCATATGCTAAATCTTTTAATGCTTTATCGCTTTTAGAAAGTTTTGACTGATTCGAAGCAGACAGCTTTATATACATAGTCATGGAATAAATTTTTTCCACTCCACGCACAATTGCATCTTCAATAGATTTTGCATCAGTAATTGCCTGCTCAAGATCAACTGTATGAAGTTTTCCTTTTTCAGTTTTATCAAAGTATTGGGCTGATAGATTAACAATTCTGTTTCGTAGACCTGACAAAGCCTTTTGTGGATCAATTGGTTTAACAAACTGGTTTAGAATTATTGGTTCGCTGTAATTTGTTAGGTCATAAAGCCAGTTTGGATAAATAATCTGAGGAAATTCAGAAATAATATAAGTTTCAATAATGCCATCTCCAAGATCAATAAATCTTCCTTTGTTCTGAAATTCAAAGACAAGATTATCATCAGGGGAAAGCTTTGCTATCTCCTGCTTTCTTATTCCTTCCTTGATAAATTCACGACCCTTATAATCAATCTCGTGATTAAAATCTTCTAAAGCCCATTTCGATTGTTTGAAAAAGTATGTAACAAAACTCATTTATGTTTTTCTAAAATAAGATTAGAAAGGTTTAATATCTCCTGAGTTGATAATTGAATCAGTTTCACTTTTGTTTGTTCCAAAAGCTTCCCGAATGAATTCTCTTGATCCTCTAGTTTTCTTTTTGCATCATCTAGTCCTTTTGCATAAGCAGTGAGTACCATATAGAAGCTTCTTTCCATTGTTTGAGTTAAATCCTGATATTCAAGGAGATACTCTTTGCATCTTTTTTGAAGTATTCCTGATAAATTCCTATACCGAATGATTTCAGTTGCAAGGCTTTTATCTTGAGTTGAAAACTTCTGAACAGTAACTATTTGGATTTGATTTTTAAGAGCAAAAAGAGCCTGTTGAAGATACTTCTTAAATGCAAATATTTCTTCTTCACTACTCATTGAAAGATTTATCGGTTCAATAAGAAATACTTTTGAATATTGGCTATCGGAAACAATCACAATTCCTTCTGAAACATCTTTACCAAGAGCAATTCTTTGTTTCTTTTTTGAAAACAAAAACCTGAACATATCCATAATAAATAGATGAAGGGGTCTCCCATATACATCAAAAAGAAATGGTAAAAGCAAAGTACCGATTACAAGCTCTCCAAGTATTTTTTGATCAACTATTGAAAGATAAGGGGTTGTCCAGACGATGAAAGACAGTCCTATACCGATAAACAGCAAAAAGTTCCTTCTGCTTAAAACAATTGAAAGAAGCCCTGTATCCTTATTTAGTTTTGGCGGTACTATTTCCTGCATTTACTTTGTTTTTTAATTGATAATATTTAGCAATTGGCTTTTGTCCTTTAATTTGATCAACAATTCTTACTGTTTTAATTCCCTGAGCCTTAAAGTATCCCTCTTGGTTGGCTTTACTTATTACCTTCATCCTATTTGAAGGATTAGAAACAAACTGTTGTATTTTTTGAGGATTACCACCAGAGATAACTTCATTCTTTGAATACCACTTTGTTAAATGATTCCAATGTTTACTGTTATCCATATCAAAAGTCCTACCTTGTTGTATTTCAACAGGTTTTGTCTGTACTACTTCATTCAAATATTGCTGAGTATTTGGATTGGAAAATGATACTTGCGATAAGTCCATCATTTGATGAATTGTGGCTGGTTGTTCTATAAGAGGATTTGATTCAAATACTTGGTTTGCCTGTTTAAAACCATTGGAAAGCATAGTACTATCTTTAACTGACAACTCTTGAACTTGATTAAGATTCGGCTCAACAGAAAACAGTGAAGTTTTTCCTGCATTTTTTAGTACTCGTCCATCAAGAGGTTTCATACCAAGAGTTGAGAATGCTTTCTTTGCACTAGCCCCTGAAAGAGCTAATGATTTAAAACTTCCACTGGTTTTCAAAACCGAAGAGCTTCCTTTAGCTGTAATTCCTGCGTCCAAAGCCTTTTTAGCAGTTCCACCGATAGGAAGTTTTGAAACTATTGCTTCTCCTAGTGCCTTTCCTGCCCATGATCTTACGGATGATGATTTTCCTCCTGACATTCCTGATACAATTCCTTCTTTTACCTTTCTAGCTTGTCCAACTGTAGCAGTAGTAACAATTCCTCCTGCTACAGAACCTCCGATACTCCATAAAATTCCAGAGAACCTATTAATTATTGCGGGGATAATGTTTAGAAATGCCAATGATCCAAGCCCTAAAATGACTTTTGGAACTGGCTCATTAACACTTGAAATAATCTCTACTGCAATTCCTATTCCAATAATGAAAATCGGTTGCACAAACAATGTTCTTAATGTTTCTTCCAAGTAAGACCTAAAAAATTGTTCTCCACCTGGAAGAAGTCCTATTACCAAAACGATTGGGAATAAAATCATATGCAGAAGCAAGTGAAAAAACCTCATTATGAATTGAAATAGAAGTGTTACAAGCAGAAAGAAAAGCCCTATCCAAAGAATTATTTCTGCGAATATATTTAAAGTTCCTTGAATGGTAAATTGTAGCTTTTCATCTACAATTTGGAGTCCTAAAGCCACAAGAAGGGATTCTGAAAGTGTTCCTGAACTTGAACCTGCAACAAGTCTTTGAAGCATAAATTTATCAAGAGCATTTGTAAGATCAATAAGGTTTGCAAATAAAAATCTCATCGCAACCATACCGATAACAAAAAGAAATACTTTCTTTGCAACTTCTTTAAGAAGCATTATTCCTCTGTATGAACCCTCAAGAACTACATATGTTCCTGTTATTACAATAATTAGAGGAAGAAAAAGCCATGCTACACTTTGTGTTGCGTTATAAAATTTATCAACATGAATTGAAATATTATTTCCTCTTGCATCAACTATCTGTCCATCATTTCGTGCAATATTGGGTGTATAAGCGACATAATCATCAAATAACTCTAGACCTTGAAGTATTATCTCTGATATGGAATCAACTACAGACTCTTGAAAGCTTGAAAATGGATTAAGCATATCAATGGGATTTGGTATTGTTTGTCCCTGTCCTTCATCTTCAATATCTTCAATTCCTGTGTTATTAATTTCGTATTCAGGATTTATTTCCTGTTCAATTTGCTGTGGGGTAAAATCAACACTTTTAGGTTTGTAAAAAATTGCAAATAGCGCCTGTACAAGTCCGATAAGAAGCATTAAAACAATTCCAATAATAAAAAGCTTCTGGATAACTTTCATTTTCTCCTTATCAGCCTTCTTAATCTTTACTTTTAAATCTAGAGCTTTTTCATGGAGAGGTTTGTAATATTTTATAAAGTTAAACATCCTATACATTTGCTATGAATTTAATAGCTTCTAAAACAAAATCCGGTTTAAATAAGAAAATTGCAGCAATAATCAGAAGGAATATGTCTCTAACAATGACATTCCGGTTTTGACCTGATTCTGTGTTTTGGACAAATTCAATTCCATCTTTAATGATAAAAAGGATTAAAATTCCTGAACCAACTCTTGTTGCTACAGTAACAATCCTTTCGATAATTGTAGAAATTTCAGCACTTGGATCAGATTGTGCATATACACTTTGAAGTGCAATTAATGGATAAAGTAATAACGAGGTTATTACCAGTATTAGTTTCTTTGATTTTTTAATTAGTGTTTTCATTTGAGAGTACTAAATTAAATTAATTTATTTTGTGTCCTCATAATTAATGGGATGATTTTGTTTTTTGTCTTTTTTCTCGTGATATGTTCCTCGAATAAAAAGGAATGCAACGTAAACGATAAAAATACTTATAAATACGAGCAGAGTTATCATTTCTTTTTCTTCCTTGTTTTAATAACTAAGATAATTGTTGAAGTACTGACAATAATTAGCCCAATACCAACAGCTATTGGTTTAAGTATCGACTCACCAGTTTGAGCAATTACTATGTCCCTATAAATTCCAGCACTAAGGAAATTTATACAACCGCTTGCAGTTAGGTATCTGATTCCGTTTTCTGTGTAGTCGATTATTTCTCCGTTTTCAGTTGGAGGAAGCAGTACAAATTTAAATTCATTAGGAGTTGTAATATTGTCGTATCCTTCAGGTTTAAATACCTTTACCGAGATAACTGTATGATAAGGAAGTCCTGTATATTCGTAATGTCCGTTTTGTTCTGTATAAATATCAATTGAATTTTCATCAAGATATTCTGATTCAGCCCATTTAATGTTTATCTTTACATTAGAAATTCCCTGTTCTGATTCATCATACTGTCCGTTATTGTTTGAATCCTCCCAGATAAAGCCTCCCATACAACACGAACTGGCTACTACTGTTATTACTTCGCTTTCTTTTTGTTCAGTAACGGGAGATGCAATTAATGCAACATTTCTAATTTCAGTATCACTCTGAGTTGGTATTTCAATCACGACCATAAACGAGACAGAACCTTGCGAATCAGGATCAAGTGTCCCAAGTTCCCATATTATTTCACCAGTAACTTCATTAAAAGCACCTATAATATCAGAATCAGTTTCGACAAAATCAACAAATTTTGTATGTTCTGGGACAGTATCTGTAATTATTGTTTCAGGAGCGTGTCCAGTACCAGTATTTCGGTAGTTAATCGTATAGATGATTGATTGTCCTGGAGCGACTACTTCTGGCAATTCCTGTTTTTTTTCAATTTCAAGAATTGGAGTTAATACTGGTAATTCATGATCTGCTTCAATAGGAGGATAAAAATCTGTCTCAAGCACCGCTATATTAATAAGGGTTATGTCTCCTTCTAAAAACTTCTGATCAAGTTGAGCATCAAATGATAATTCCTTACTATCACCCCAAATACTTCTTTCATCAGGCTGATATGAACCATTTAAGATATATTGAGGCTCGGTAGCACTCCAAATAATTCTTCTGGTGCTTGATTCCCACGCACCTTCATCGGAAATATTAGATACTGTCATTCTTTCAGGCACAAAATCGTAAACCTCTGTATTGTAAGCATTACCTGTTCCATTATTTCTTACACTGATAACCCAATGTACTGTTTGAGATGGCTCTGCATATTCAATTCCATCATCTTTTGTAATTTCAAGAACAGGGGAATGGATTGTTGTAATTGTGGAATCGTTTATAGGTGGGACTTCCTGTGTTCTTACTTCCGCAATATTATTTATCAGAGAATTGTCATCAATGCCTGTATTAAACTGTACTGTAAACCTAACAGTACGATTTTCCTTTTGAGGTAAATCTCCAATATTCCAGACAATATCTCCAACAAGTTGACCGCTTGGATCAATGTTTGTCGTAAGAAGTCCTCCATCTCTAATATCAACTATGCTACCTTTTCTTATTATTTCAGAAACATTATCAACAATGACTACAGAGTGCGCATCCGCGTCACCGCTATTTGATATGTAAATCGAGTAGGTCGATAACCTTTCGGTATTGTCTGGATGCGCTCCCTGTATGTGATTTGAACTGCTGTCTACTTCATCGCTGTCTGTTACGGTTTTATCAATTTCCATAATCACTTCAGCAGTAATATTTGTTTGTGCAGAATCATCAATTGGTGTGGTTTGGTCGCTATCAACAATCGCTGTATTAGGTGCTAAATAAGTGCCATGAGCAATAGGAGAGATAGTTCTTGCTCTAACTGTAAAAGACCTTGTTTCGCTATGCTGTAGCTCTCCAATGTTCCATATAATTGTGTCTCCATTGTCATCTCCTCCATCAGTATCAGTAATTGAAATAAGTGATTGATCATAATCATCAGTAACTGTAACTCCTGTGGCTCTACCACCAGTATTACTTACTGTAATATTGTAAGTAATTTCTTCATCGGGTCTTGATTCGTTTGCTTCGACATTTGTTTCATCATTATCACTAATAGTCTTTTGAACAGAAAGAACAGGTGGTACATCAAGTCTTACTTGTCCTGAATTAAACCAATAAGGAATAAGCACAACATTTATGGGAGGTCTTTCAATTTGACCCCAAACAGGCTGATTAGCGTTCCAGTTAGGGGCTCCTAGATCATCCCTTGCTACAACTCCCGGTCTAACTGCTGAATTTCCTCCATCATAAATCGAAGGCATTGTTTCTGATTGAGATTCTTCATGCCAGTTGTTATCCCAGATAGTTGCAGGATCATTTATTATTGTGTTTGGGTAATTTGTTCCCCAATTTTCATCATATGTTAGTGTTACATTTTGTCCTGAATTTATACAGAAAGTCTGATCATAAACTGCACCAGTTGGTAAAACATCTCTAAATCTGATATTGCACAAGTTATAGGCAGAAACATTTTTCACTACTGCTGTATATCTAACAGTTAGATCTTGTCCGTTCCATATAGGAGATGCTGTAAAATTTTGAAGCTGAATTGGCTGAATTGTTTCAAATGAATAAAAAACATTTCCATAAGAAGAAACACGATCTGGAAAATATCCGATATATCCTGATGTAATGTACTTTCCGCTTCTTGCAGGAAAGCCATTCATATAAACAGTTCCATAGCTTCCGCCAGCACCAATTCTAGTTAAATCACCATCAGCAGGATTTGGTCTTGAAGTAAAGAAATGAAAAGCGTCTAAATTGACTCCATGATCAGCGTAACTATATGACCATTCTCCTATTTCAACTCTCGTATTTGGTGGTACTGCAACTCTATCGGCAATATATGGATATTTATGTGCATCTGGGTATGTAATATCAGCAACTTGTGTGAAGTGGTGATTTTGAATATAACTTCCGCTTTCCCCACTTACATTTCCGTTATCCCAAGAAACTCCGTTTCCTCCAATATCGTTATATTGAACACCAACAACTGTTGCAAATTTACAGCCTCCAACATCTCCATTAGGATAGAAAGGGTCTGCATGAACAGGAGTAACAAAAGCAAGATTAGTTATTCCTGATGAAAATAGGACTAATATAAGCGTAAAGAAAGCCTTAAATAGCTTTCCTGTTCGTTTCACTTTAAGTATGTGCTTTGTTAAGAGCCTGTGCTTAAGAAAGCGTTTGATTCGGCTCGAAAAGTTGGGAGTCATTGTAGACTGCATTTTTGAGATATTTAATATTTAATTTAACTATGAGTGTTCCTTCTAGCTTAGTTTTAATAAGCAGAAGTTTTCGTTTATTTACTCCTCTGATAGCCTGTACAAGTTGTTTTTCAGTCAATCCGACTCCCTTTATTTGATAAATTCGTTTTCCAGTTTCATCAAAATAATCATGACCATTTATAAGTTCATCCTTAAAGACAAAACACCAATGTTCAGGGCAAAATCCTA
Source organism: uncultured Candidatus Saccharibacteria bacterium (assembly GCA_964501355.1). Classification (GTDB taxonomy): domain Bacteria; phylum Patescibacteriota; class Dojkabacteria; order CAZCSM01; family CAZCSM01; genus CAZCSM01. The sequence goes on from CAZCSM010000001.1 coordinate 73,639, forward strand.
AGTAGGTAATTAGATAGAAAGTTAATCGTGCTTCAAGTTCAGAAGCATCTTTAAGCATATGAAAGCAAAATTGTATCAATGCTGTTTCTGTGTCTTTTCTCATTTAAAATAAATAACAACTGAATTAGATATATTAAAAACTGGATTACTATCCTCTTTATGAATTTCTACTTGAGGAACATTCAGTCCATGCTTTTTACAAGCCATCCGAAGGCTTTCCACTCTTTCTTTTAGTTTTTCCTTACGGTGCATAAGATTTTTAACAGCTTCCAAATAGTCTTCAAAACTTGCAATCATATAAAAGCCATAAGGACCTTTTGTTGTTGAACCAATTGGGTAACTCCCTTCATTAACTAAATATTGAACAACTCTTCGAATTTCCCTGTCATTTAATGGAATAGACTCCATTAATTGATCAACTTGAATTGGATTAGTCTTACTGATATGTTTTCTTATCAGTTCTAGTATTTTGTTTTGGTATTTTTTTTCCTTTTCGTTCATATTTGATACATTGGTTTTAAACCTTGTCGCTTTGCGTATGCGTTCTGGCATACTTTTGCAAAGTTAGTAATATTTTTTGCCATGATTTCAACTCTTTCATCAGTAAGCTTTTCGTTATATCTTGGTTCAAAAATCTTTCTTACTTGTTTTAAGAACTCTTTTCTATCCTGTATTTTCTGCTTTTCTTTCTTTGTCATTTGATCTTTGGTGGTTTATAAATGAAAACTTTGTTTAATTTCTCCTTAACTGCTATTGCAATACGATAGGCTGTATCAAGATTTGGGGTACATATACCTTTCTCTATTTTTAAATAACCCATTAAAGACAAGCCTGCCTTATGAGCGACGTATTCCTGAGACAGATTTTTGTTTGTCCTGATTGTTTTTAGGTTATTCTTAACAGCCATAATTCAATATATAGGAAACTGTATATTCTATTATTTAGTATCATATATATTTCAAAAATTATGGTCAAGGAAAAAGTTTTCAGAGAGGTGCCGCGAGGGCATCGAAAGCTAACTAGGATCGACTAAAACCCAATTTGTTAAAATGGGTAATATAAACTTGACTTTATATACTAAAGTGTATATTATTATGTGTATTATATGGAAAACAAAATGATCCACTCGCTTGGAAAACTTCTTAAACAAATACGAATCGATAAAGGTCTTACCCAAATGGATGTTAGTAAAAAGATGGGTTTTTCCAGTAATGGATATATTGCTACTATCGAAAAAGGTAAATATGAACCAAACGAGGAGACATTAAAAAAGTATGCAAAAGCTCTTGGTATAACCTTTGACAAGATAATGAAGGTTAAACAAAAAGGAAGGCTTATGGATATGGGACTCAGGGAAGATCATATATTTACCGAAATGATGCGTATTCCAATTCTTGGACAAGTCCCCTGCGGTGAACCATCAGAAGCCATTGAGGAAGCCCATGAATATTTCCCTATGCCCTTTGATGAGGAATTATCTCGAAAGAAAGATATCTTCGGCTTAAGAGCTAATGGTCTTTCAATGAAGGATGCAGGAATATTTCCCGGGGACATAATGATTATTGATCCATACGCTTATATAAACAATGGAGATATTGTTGTTGCTAAGATAAGCGAAGAAGCTACTCTTAAATTCTATTATGAGCGTGGAGGTTATGTAGAATTAAGACCAGCTAATCCTGATTTTAAACCAATTAAAACAAATGATCCGACTTTTAGAATTGTTGGAAAAGTGATAAAAAAGATTACAGTTGAAAATTATGCTTAAAGTATTATATTAAGCTAAAACAATTAGAAAGCAGGAAAAAAAAGAAGAAGGAAAAGGGAAAAATATAATAAACACATCTTAACTATTATATGAAGTTAAATGTCTATTAATTATGTAAGGTTGAGTAAGTACAAAATGAACAAAGCAGGTAAACAGGCATGTTTAATAGTATTAGGGGTTATGGGTTGTGTTTATATAGCCACTATTGTAACTATTTTAATATTTGGTATATGGGCAATAAAAACATTAGAATCATTATAATAAAAAGGATAAAGAATGTGTTTATTGCGATAGAATAATTTTTCATTTAATTCAAAATTTAAAAATAAAAATGAATGATAACAAAAATAAGAAAGTAAAGAAATTTGGTTGGACTTGAAATTAATCCAGCTTTTAGAATTGTTGGAAAAGTGATAAAAAATTTACTGTAAAGAATTACACTTAAATTATCTTGTCGATAGAAAATAATTAAAAGAAAGAGATGAAAAATATTAAGATTAATGCAACAAATGAGTTCCATCTTTTAAGGCATTTTTCTTCTGTTGATAAGGAGTATATAAAATCGTTACTTGGACAGGAATATTATTATCACGACAATGAAACTAATACATTTAAATCAGGGATAATTAGCTCAATTGATATTAAACATGCCTTACAAACAAAAGGCTCAAAATTTTTTGATAATATTTTGGGAATAGAAAATCCTAAAAGGCTTTTATTGATAATAAACAAAGAATTTAAATCAATAAACAAGAAGTGGAAACCCTGCACAAATGGAAAATACATTGACTTTTTAATTGAATATTTTGAACCGGTGGGTTACAAAAATCTTGTTCCTGTAAATTCTTTAACTGATGAAGAAAAAAAGAAAGTAATAAAGGTAGGCAGGGGACGAAAAGAATCTTCTGTTATTATCAATGAAATAAGCAATATCGATATGAAGAAACTAAATACTATCGAAGTTGGAGTTCTCAACACAGAAGAACTTCCTTTTTTATTAGTAACCGCTTATCCCGGAGACTTAACTAAAACAATTGATTTTCCAAGTAAATCACAAACAAAAGAAGATTATGAAAAATCAGTGAAATTTTGGAACGAACACGTCTTCGTTAATTTAAATACATAATAATATAAAATTCTTTATGAAATATTTTATCTACTGTCGAAAATCTACAGACGAAAATAATAGACAAGTACAGTCTATTCAGGCTCAGGAAACTGAGCTATTGCAGTTTGCTGAAAAAGAAGATTTAGAAGTAGTTGAAATATTCAGAGAATCTAAAACCGCCAAACAACCGGGCAGAGAGATTTTCAATAAAATGCTTATGCTAATTGAACAAGGAAAAGCCGAAGGTATACTTGCATGGCATCCCGATAGACTTGCCAGAAATTCTGTAGATGGTGGAAAAGTTATTTTCATGATGGATCAAGGACTTATTAAAGATCTTAAATTTCCTACGTATTGGGTAGATACCTCTCCTCAAGGTAAATTTACACTCAGTCTTGCTTTTGGACAGTCAAAATACTATATAGATAACTTGAGCCAAAATGTTAAAAGAGGTCAAAGAGAGAAACTTAGACGTGGAGAATGGCCTACACAGGCAATTCTAGGATACAAAAACGATTTAGTTAATAAAAAGATCCTTCCAGATCCTCAGACATTTCCACTCATAAAGAGATTATTTGATGAATATGCTAAAGGGAGATATTCTTTAAGAGAAATTGCAGAAGAAGCCTTCAAATGGGGATTAACAAGTAAGTTTGGTACAAGATTAACAAAAAGCTCAGTTCAAAGAACCCTTACAAACCCTTTCTATATGGGTATAATGGTTTACGGTGGAAAAAAGTATAAAGGAATTCATCAGAAAGCTATAAATACAGGTACATATTTACAAGTACAGAAAGTATTGAAAAATAGAGGAAATCCAACAAAAAACAAAGAAAAGAAAAACTTCCCATTCACAGGGCTTATTAAGTGTGCTGAATGTGGCTGTTCCATAACAGCAGAAGAACAAAAAGGGTATATTTATTATCACTGCACAAAGAAGAGAGGTAAATGCAGTCAAAAATATGTTCGTTCAGAGGAGATAGAAAAACAAGTTAGTGAAATACTAAAGAATATTGCAGTTGATGATGAAATATTTAAGCTTATGATAATGGCTCTCAAAACATCTCAGAATAATGATTATGAAGTACACACTAACAGTATTGAATTTTGGAGAAAAGAATATGACAGAATAGAAGCTAAAAAGAAAAGACTACTTGATCTCATTACAGATGCAAAAATCTCAGAAGAAGCCTTCGAAACAAAGAAGAATGAACTTGATTGTGAGCAGTCAAATGTGAAAGATAATCTTGATGAAATAGAAAAGGCTGGAAATTCGTGGATCGAACAGCAGAAGAACCTCGCAATCAATTGCTACAACGCCTTTCTTGTATTTACCAAAGGTGACGATATGGATAAGAAGCTAATACTCCATAATGTTGGCTCGAACTTTTTACTAAATGATGGAAACATAAGCTGGGACTGGATAGAACCCTTCGATGTGATGGTCGGAAATACCAGTCGTAGCAACTGGCGGAGGGGGCGAGATTCGAACTCGCGATCCCATTGCTGAGATAGTGGTTTTCAAGACCACCGCACTAGACCAACTATGCGACCCCTCCAAGTTTTTAATTTGTATAACGTGGCGGAGAGGACAGGATTTGAACCTGCGGTACCAGCTATTGCTAGTACAACTCATTAGCAGTGAGCCGCTTTCGACCACTCAGCCACCTCTCCACTATTTGATTATTTCATCTACCAACTCTCTACCAGAACCGCTTTTCAAGAAGTGTTCTCTTTTGAGTGCTTCTGCGAGAGTTTTATATTCTTCCGTATACATTAACTTATACGGTATATGTCCTTTTGTCGAAATATTCTGTCCACTATTGTGCTCTTTCAGCCTACGTTGCAAGTCACTCGTATAACCAACATAACGCTGCCCATTCTTGATACTCTTAAGAACGTAGACTGTATACATTACCTAAGACTATAAAGTCAATATTTTTCGACCCCTGCCTGCCGGCAGGCAGGACTCAGCCACCTCTCCACGTGTTTTAACAGGTTGAAGTATAGCAAAAAGTTACATTTTTAACAATCAATCTTCATTTGTTAAAAACATACTGCTATAATGAATCAAAATCTAAGCTCAAACAAACATGGAATTCACAAATCGGAAAGAACAAGAGATCGAAGAATTAAGACGAGAGGTAAATAAATTGAAGTCACAGCTTGTTGAGCCTATCGATCAATCAACAATAAAAGAAGAGGATAAAACAATTCCTACCGTCGTTCTTTATAAATGGGCTGTTCCTGCGAGAATTTTTCGAAAAAAAGATAATCGATGGTTTGTTGCAGTGGCCTTTGTAATACTAGTCTTCATTCTTCTGTTCGCATTCTTACAAGATATTCTTCCCATCTTTGTTCTCGTTGCATTAATGTTCTTGGTCTATCTTCTTGGTACAGTGGAGCCTCAAGAAGTGACTCACGAGATAACGAATAAGGGAATTTATACTGCGGATAAAATGTATAAATGGTCGGAATTAAAGAATTTCTGGTTCGCAAAACAGCAGGATTGGGTCAAATTATACGTCGAGACAAGCCTACAATTTCCGGGACGGCTTATTATGTTGGTTAAACCGGAGGAAGATCAAAAGCTATTTGATGCGCTAAAGAAAGATCTGGAATATTTCATGATGGAGAATCAAAGTGCAATAAGTCGCGTAACCGATGGTGACTATATTAAGTTAGAAAAATATCTTCCAAAAGAAGATTCCCAAATGGATAAAGCCGAAACTGTGGTCTCTTAGTTCTCGAGGCAACAATTTCTTTGCTTTCTAAAATTTCCCTTTTTGTGATAAAATCCTTGAGTAATGTACCCGTAGCTTAGTTGGATAGAGCATCGGTTTGCGGAACCGAAGGTCGCAGGTTCGAATCCCGCCGGGTACGCCAGGTAATGGAGAGGTGGCCGAGTGGTTGAAGGCGTCGCTCTCGAAAAGCGATGTATCGAGTTTCGATACCGCAGGTTCGAATCCTGTCCTCTCCGCCAGTTGTTTGTTATTCGGACTCGATCAATTTCTAAAAGTTGAGAAATAGCAGGGGTGTAAATCACCTCGATTATTTCTCCATCATTTACAATCACTTTTTCAAAGAAGATTTGAAGATATCTTCTTTTCAACTCGTTATCAGCCTCTATATAGGATTTTTGAATATCATCTGTGAAAGCCAGTAATTCATCAAGAACTTTAACTGTTTTTGTATGATCTTTACTTAGCTTTGATAATTCAATGTTAGCATCATCAAGTTCTGTCTTGATTCTTTCATATACTTGTGTGAAATGCTCTCTTGTAATTACTCTGTCAAAACGATCATCTTCTGCGTTTTTCATTCTCAAGTTAAGCCTTGCTATCCTTTGCCTGATTATCTTTTCTTCGTCGCTTTCTGTATCTCTGATTTCTGAAATTATTTTTTTAGCTTCGGATAGTACTATCTTTTTGAATTCATCACTAAATTGCACATTTTTGAATAAATCAGAGACCATATCTTCAATTTTGTTCATGGCTATATACGTTCTTGAGCAATTCTTTGATTTCTTTCTGCTTTTACAGCCGTAATACGCAAACTGTTGCGATTTACCGTTTTTGTAGTTCCTTGTTTTAATCTCACCAGTAAGCATTGAGCCACATTTACAGTATAAATATCCTCTGAGCATAAAGTTGTGTTTGCAATCCCTTGTACCTTTGGTTCTATTGAGGTCTAGAACAGCCTGTACGCTATCGAAAAGCTCTTTGTCGAGTATTGGCTCATGTTCACCCTTGTAAAGTTCTCCATTCCAGTAAAAGCTTCCATAATAGATAGGATTTCTTAACATTCTGCCTATTGCTGTTCTTGAGATGGGATTTCCCCCATTAGAGGTCATTCCTCGTTTAACCATTGTTTCTGTAAGCTCTGTGATTGAATATTGACCAGTTGCAAACAATTTAAAGGCATGAATAACTTGCTCTGCGATATCTTTAATAGGTCTTATCTTTTTAAAACTCTTTTCGCCAAAGTTTTCATACCCTAAAGGTGCAAATGTCGGCCACCAACCAATATTTACTTTTTGCTTTTGTCCCTTCTTCACGTTTCCTGATAAGTAGTCACAATAATACTGAGCAAATGAAGACATCATTCCCATTGATATTGTGGCTTCTGCTGAATCTCCGAATTGTTCAGTAATTGAAATAAATTTAGTATTTATCCTTTTGAATAGGTCAATCATACCCCAAAAATCAGCTTGGCTTCTTGAGAGTCTATCTTGTTTGTAAACAATTACAGCATCTATATGATTTTCTGTTATATAGTGAAGCATTGATTGTAAAGCAGGTCTTTGAGCGTTCCTACCTGATTTTCCAGGATCTTCAAATTCTTCAAGCACCGTATAGCCTTCCTTTTTAGCAAATTCTTGGCATTGTGCTAATTGATAAGGAAGCGATAAGTCCTTTTTGGCTTGGTCTTCTGTAGATACTCTCGTGTAAATTACTGCCGACTTTATTTCATTTTCCATATTTTAGGCTCTAAAAGTTTAGATAAACAAAAAGGGCTACTCGTTGGACACAACTCCACTATCGTGAAATTGTACGAATAGCCCTTGTTGCTATCAAAAATCCCTTTAATAGCTCTGGGTTCACGATAGATAATTAAGTTGTGTCCACTCATATATTATCACTCTTTTCCTGCTCTGTTAAATGTTTTATGTAATTTTCGAGTCTGTCCAGTAGGTTAAATGGTCTTGCCTGTTTATCGATGAATTGTGCATTTAAGCCTTGATTTTCAAATGTTGCATAATCAATAAAAAGGAAAGTGTGTTGTAAAAATTCCTCTACAACAAAAGTTGGCATTGAGTGAATATCATCTGCCATAGTAATTCCCTTGAATACTACATTTGAGTATTTCTTGTGTGACATATTCCAGTCCCATTCTCCCTTGTATTCAGGTACAGGCTGTATAAGGCTTTTAATCCTCGCTTGTGTACTTTCAGTTACGAAAATAATAATCGGAATCCTTTTGTCTTCATTGTCACGAATAGTGTTGTAGTACTCAAGATATTTCATATACTTTACTGCAACATCTTTTGAATACTCAGTGCCACGATCATATTCAATCCAAAACGTGAAAGTATAACCTTCAATTTCAAGCTCCATTTCAGCATCGGGCATAACATACCTCCTTATCATTTTTCCAGAATGGTTTGAGCGAAACTCATACTCATACCTCGTGAAGTGGTCGCCTGTAAATGATTTCAACATTATGTCATGCTTTTGACACTCACGAAGTAGTAGTAAATACAGATTTGCAACTTTTACTGTATGTTCTAAAGCGAAGAAATTCACACCAGTAAGCCTTTCAGGACAATTGATACTATCCTCACTCACACCTGTACCAGTAGCGAGTTGCTTTGCCCCAATTCGTGAAAGAAATATGATTTTGGCATTGTTGGTATAGTAAGTCGTTCTAATTAGCCCATGCTCCCTCAATCTGTTTACCGTCCTGCTAACTGCTTGATAACTTCCGTATAACTTCTTCTCTAATAAAATCTTAGTCAAAACTTGAAGCGGTAAAAATCTAAAACTATTAATTATCCCTAATATCTGAATATCATTGTACTTTGCTATATAACTGTCTTTCATAATAAATAACTACTAAAAAATTAAATAAAGTAAGGTCTGTCGATCACACACTTTTCACAGAACTTAATGTGTAATACACACACATTAATCGTTGTCGAGGGAGTGATTGGGTGGAAGGCATTAGGAAACGCAGTTTCGCCTTCCACCCAATCAGTCACGAGGTTCTGTAAAAGTGCGACAGACCGTAACTTTCGTATTTGACAGCATGGTGAGAAACTGGATTCATAGATTTGCCCTTTTCGGTGGGGTACATTCAACATTAAATCAATCATGGTTTTTCATAGTTAAAATTTAGATTTTTCCATAAACTTAGTTTTTAATTCCTCAAGTTTTGATAATTGCTCTTTGCGTTTACGTTTCTCCTGCAAATCTTTGAGAGTTTTCACAAATAGTCCTGCTGGATTTGAAAGCGGTTTTGTTCCGTCAACTTGTGCAGTGCGAATTTGAGTACGTGTAAAGATTAATGAATCTGAAATATCCTCTGAATTAACAATTCCTTTGTTCTTTTGGCTGATTAACTTCTGATAGTATTTGATGCTTTTAAGGTCGTTTAGCTCTTTGGCGATTTCTACTGCTTCTTCTGAATAAGATTTAAAATCATCGTCTAACGTTAACTTATTATTCTTAATCTTTTCTTCTTCAACTTTATATTCTTTGTAGGTCAAATTTGACTCACCTTGATGTGTCAATTCTGAAACATCTGGTTGTTGCAATTCTGATACATCCTTAATATGACTGAGTTTTTCAGTATATATTTCTGTTATTGGTTCAAGAACGTACAAATTTGTTTTATTAAGTCCTCGTGTTTTCCAAGATACAAGCCCACGATTTCTAAGTTCATTTAAACCTCTAAATATGGAACTTCTACTTTTACCGATTGTTTCCGCTAGTTTATCTTGTCCTGGAAAACAGTAGTTTTTGTTCATAGCGTACTTGAGGAGTGCTAAATATACTCTAACTGCAAGATCTGAAAGCAATCTATCTTCCGTTATTAAGTGGCTAATTTGAGCAAAACCGTATTGCTTTTCTAAATCTCGAAATATTACTTTGTCTTGTATGTTATTTCTTTGCATTTTCTTTTAGAAATTTGCTTAACGGATTAATATCTATCGCTGATTTTGTAGTCTTTTTAGTTTTACCAATTAAATGTAAATATCCCTTTTGTTCAAGAAAAAGCAGCACCCAATTTCGGGCAAGTTCTCGCATTACTTTCTCATGTTGTTTTTTCTGCTTTTGCTTTTTCATCTTTTTAAAACAAAAAAAGAGGTCTAAATCAAAAAGGCTGTAAGCGTAATGCTTAACAAATGACCTTTAAGACTTAGACCTCTCTACAACTCAACTAAGGGTAGCTGAGGACTAATATCTAAATTATTTACTTATTGTTTCGTTTTTCTTTTACCTGTTTTTATATGCAATATCGTGCTATCTATTCTTTTGTTTGATATTTTAATTTCGTAAGTTCCAAACTCGAATTTTACAAATTCTTCGATAATTTTCTTGAGATCTTCCAAGTGGATATTGTAAATTTCAGGGCTTTGTAACAGCTCAAGATATTGTTTTTTCAGTTCTGGTGATATTTTAGATTGTGTCATATGAGATGTTTTTATCTAATAAATCTAAATAGTCGGTATTATCCTTATCCGTTTTCATAGCGTAGTTCTTATAAATCATCAGTGGTTCTAAATATTCAATATTTGAAACACCATCTACAATTGAAACTCTTTTAAATCCCTCTTGCTTGAGATATTCATTATCAGTTCGCAAAACTGAAAGAATATTTGCTTCTTGAGTAGTTAAATTCTTTTTAGGGATTAGTACAACATAGAATGGGTCAAGTTTAGAATGGTAATAATCAAATACTGTTAGTTTCCAACATGGGATTGATACTTTTTGAGTATATACTGTCATTTCTTCAATAGCTGGAAGTGCTACAAACAGCTTTTTATTAAGTCTAAGGTTATAAAGGACTCTTTCTTCCATTGGAGTATTTTCAACTGGTTTTGGTGGCAATTGGCTTGAAAAATAGTTATATACATGGATTCGAATTTCTTCATGTTTATATCCTCGTTTGTATAGTTGGTGAATGTACCAAATCATCATAGGTACTTTAATTTTATGATAGCCTACAGTTCCACCAAGTGCAGATGTTAAGCCCATTTTCTTTGCTGAGGGGAGAAAACTATGTCGGGAATAGTAAATGAGTTTCTTTCTATCAAATTCGATATTCCAACTGCTTTTTGTAATTAAATCAACAACTGTATCAGAGGAGAGATCATATCTGTTTGTTGTATCTGAAACTAAACCCCATTCATACATTTGTTTTACGAAGTTACTTATTGTTTTATCTAAGATATTCATAGTATCGAGTTAAATATATTAATATTTGTCACTATACTAATATATACCACTCAAAACAGTTTGTCAACAAACTGGTTCGAATTTGAATTCAAGCGTTTTATTTGTAGATTTAATTTTTGAATGCTAAACTATATAAAGTAACATTATTAGACTTGCAGTAAATGGAAACACGAGCTAAGCAAAAAGTGAATATTGCAGAGCAAATTAAGAAGTGGAGAAAAGAAAAAGACATGTCGCAAGAAGCTTTAGCAAGAAAGGCAGATATTCCGCTTACTACTCTAGTAAAAGTTGAAACAGAGGTAATAAAAAAACCGTCTATCAACTTTATAATGAAAGTTGCGGAAGCATTTAATATATCTATTGATAAATTGATTTATAGATAATGAAAGATTCAAGAAAATTAAAATTTATGGATTTCTGTGCAGGTATTGGAGGTGGTAGACTTGGACTTGAAAAGATTGGTCTGCAATGTGTTGCATACTCAGAAATTGATAAAAAAGCTTCAAGGACATATGAACTTTTATATGGTTCTAGCGAAAAGAATTACGGTGACTTGATGAAAATTGATTCTAAAGCCTTACCTGATTTTGATCTAATGATAGCAGGTTTTCCTTGTCAAACCTTTTCTGTAATAGGTCAAAGAAAAGGCATGGACGACCATAGAGGACAAGTAATATACGGATTATCAAAAATCTTAAGAGAAAAAAATATCAAATATTTTATTCTCGAAAACGTAAAAGGCCTTGTTAATCATGATCGAGGGAACTCAATTAAAGAGATACTCCGAGAACTTACTGACTCAGGATATGAGGTTAAATGGAGAGTACTTAACAGCTTAGGTTTAGGAGTTCCCCAAATGCGAGAAAGAGTATATTTTGTAGGAGTTAGGAAAGATCTCGTAAAATCATTTTTTAATTATGAATTTCCAGGAAGTGTAAAACAACCTCATCTCAACGACTATTTTATTGATGATGCCGAGTTGGAGATGAAAGAAAAAGAAAGAACATTCGCAACATTTAAACGTTATTTAGCAAATAAATATAACAATGGAAATTACTTAATTGAAAAGCTTTTAAAGGAGGAGCTTTTGGTTTTGGATACTAGACAATCAGATTTAAGACTTTATCGAGGGAAAGTTCCAACATTGCGAACTGGTCGTCATGGAATTTTATATGTTAAAAATGGAAAGTTCAGAAAACTATCAGGTTTTGAATCACTACTTCTACAAGGATTCCCCAAAGAATTAGCTTTAAGAGTGAAAAATAAAGTGACAGATAAAGATCTACTATCACAAGCAGGAAATGCAATGACTGTAAACGCAATCTCAGAAGTGGGTAAAAATTTAATTTTCTATATTAATCAAAACAATTTATGAATGATTTAATAAAACTTGGTTCTAATACTGCAAAAGCAGGTTTCAAAAATGAAGATGATATTGTTGCCAAATTTAATAATTGGAATACTGATAAAGACGCTCAGGATTGGCTAAAGATAATGAATTATAAGTTAGAAGAAATTGAAAAAGTTGAAGCTGTTAAACTTCATGGATATAAAACTGACGTTCAAGTACAAATAACCATTTATTTAAAGACAGCAATTTCGGCTGAGAATCTATCCATTAAGTTGGTTAGCAATCCTACTGGGTTTAATCAAATAGATAAACGTAAAGTAGATAAGTACATTGATATGTGGGGTCTTCCTGAAAATGTTGCCAATATATTGAAACGATTTACTGGCGAGATTTCTCCTGATATTCCTAATCCTAAAGACAATCGTAGAATGTTTTTGAATGAGTTCTCAATTGATGATCAAAAAGTTATAGTTGATTACTTTACGAGAAACAAAATTCTTATAGTTTCGGATATTTTAAAAGGGAGAGATCAGTTTGCTGCAGAATGGATGTTAGTGGCATTAATAACTAAAGATACTCAAAAATGGGTACTTAAAACAATCAATGAGGTAATGAATGTCTTTGGTAATGGAGAAGTCAGAATTACAGATAAAGGTAGTCTTAAAATTGGAGATATTACAATGCAAAGAAAAGGTGGCGACGGAGGTCGAGAATCTGCAAAGATGCTTCAATTTAAAATTAATCCAGTAAAACTTTTTGATTGATGGTAAAAACAACCCCAATAAATAAACACAAAAGGGATAAGAAAAAGTTAATTCCTCCATTAGCTGAATTGAAATTTTCATTCTCTTCTTGGATAAATGATCGACTTCCTGAAATGATTTGGGCAGTAGTGCTAATTGGTAACCATACTCGTGACGAGTGTTTAGAATTCTTTAGATACTTAGCAAACTTTGTTAGCGAAAATAATCAATGTTACGATGTAACAATTTCTGGAATAGGTAAACTTAATATGCAAGATCGAAAAAAATTGCTTTTACATATGCGTAGTTATTCAGATTCTTTTTCAAAAACACTTTCTTGTATTGGTATGCTTGAGTCGTTACCTATTCAGGCTGACTGGAAAGAAGTCTTTGGGACTGCTGAAATGGAAGATACTTATAAAATCATTGGTAATGGTGTTTCTAAAACACTATTTCATCAATCAGAGGAAGCGACAGATTGTAGATGGGTTAGGTTACTTTGTGCGATAGCTGGGAAGAAAATTAACTACACCATGAAAACAGCAGACAGTCTTAGAGGGATTATGGATTATCCGAATAATTCTGATCTTAGAAAAATAAGACCTTCAATTCGTGCCGGCGAAATATCATTAAATATCCAAAATGATTCGACTACAAATTGGGCTGAGACTTTTTGGAAGACAACTTTTGATAATACAAAATGCTATCCAGAAGAAATTGCATTACATATAAATCAGGAGAGGAAGAAAGAGCTGACCGAACAAATGGAAGCTGATAGAAAAGAAAACAATGATGACATTATTGAATTGAGAAAAAAGATTATTGACCATTTCTTTGAATATTTGAAAGACACGAAGATATCACCAAGGTTTGAAGCAATATTTGGAATTATTTTATATTCGACAACTTTACTAATAGAAATTCATTTTTATAGAATATCATTGGCAATAAGCGGAAGAATAGTATTGAGGACACTGCTAGAGCTACTAATATCCTTTAAATATTTATTACTAAGTGAGAAGACTAATCCTGAAATTTGGAATTCTTATCGGGGATATGGTACTGGACAATTGAAGCTTACTTTGCTTAAACTTGAAGAACTCAAGGTACAACCAAACTCAATTATTACAGAGATTATAGATAATTTAGCAAATGAAGATCAATGGATTGAATTTTCAACAATTGATCTTGGGCAATGGGATTCCACCAACCTGCGTGATATGAGTGAAAAGACTGGCCTTAAAGATCTGTACGATACCTACTATAATTACACATCAGGTTTTATTCATGGTAATTGGGGTGCAATAAGGGAATCGATATATCAAGGGTGCTACAATCCCTTACATAGATTACATAGGTTACCGATTTACGATTTACCCCTCATGCCAAATGTTATGGAAGACTCAAAAATGATTTTCAATATGATATTAGATATATTTGAGAAAGAGTACCCTAATTTCCCTACAAGGCTAAACACTATTAAAAGGAACGATTCAAAAAAGAAAGATGTTGATATTCTGTAATGTTTTGAATTCTTATGCACTTCGCTACCTCCCAAATATTGAAAAGTGCCTGTCCGTCAAATATAACAAGGTTGCGAACAAGCGAACAGAACTTCCGCCAAGTTTTACATTCAGCGAAATTGAAAGATGTTGCCTCGGCGCAAAGCGCCTCGGCATGGTATTTTTCCGCAATTTTGAAGGCATTTTTGAAATCCAAAACCAAAGTGCGGTCGGCAATGCGGAAGTTCGAACCAATCTTTTTGAGAAAATCCCGAATCCTTTCGGGATTTTCTTGTTGAGCGTATTTTTCGGCTTGGTTGGCGTCTTTTAGAAAGGCAATGGCAAGTTCGAACCGATTATTGCTCTTTCGCCCAAAAGCGGTGATTTTTTCTTCCAAATCTTTTTTAGCGAGAATGAGCTTGTGCTTTTTGGCGGTATATTCCGCTTGCGACAAATTGCCGTCCAGTTGTAAATCAAGCAAGCGATCAAGTTTTGTTTCTATC
>CAZCSM010000002.1:0-80883 GCA_964501355.1 uncultured Candidatus Saccharibacteria bacterium
GCAACCACTTTTGTCAACCTCTATTTCGGTAACCTTTTTTTATTGGGCATCACGAAGTTATTAACGAATTGCAATTTCTATCAAATGGTTACGAGATCCTGAAATAAATTCAGGATGACATACCAACAAATCCCGCCGGCATTGCCGGCGGGTTAAAAAAGTATAATCATTTTTGTCGGGAACGCAGATCTGCGTTCCCTACTTTACAACTACTCTTTATTCTTTACTTCTTCTACTGCCTTTGCGATAAATTCTTCAACTTTCATAAGTCCAAGATCTTGTTCATTTCTATTTCTTACTGCCACTCCGCCAACTTCCATTTCTTTATTCCCGACTATTAGCATGTAGTTTACTTTTTCCATCTGTGCATCTCGAATCTTTGCCTGCATTCTTTCTTCTCTTTCATCAATCTCAACTCGAAGTCCTGCATCTTTTAGCTGCTTTGCAACATCTCTTGCGTAACTATTATGTTTGAATGCAATTGGAACAATCTTCACTTGTACAGGATTTAACCACATCGGGAATCGTCCTGCGAAGTTTTCAATTATTATTCCGGTAAATCTTTCCATTGATCCATAAAGAACACGGTGAATCATAACAGGTCTTTTTCTGTCGCCGTTTTCATCAACGTATTCTAGATCGAAGTTTTCCGGTTGTGCGAAATCTAGCTGAATCGTTCCGCATTGCCAAGTTCTTCCGACGCTATCTTTCAAATGTAAGTCAATCTTTGGTCCGTAGAAAGCACCATCTCCGGGATTTACCTGATATTGAAGTCCAGATTCTTTCAAAACTTCTTCTAGGTATTTTTCCGCCAAATCCCAATCTTTGATATCTCCAATGTACTTTTCCTCAGGTCTTGTCGATAACTCCAAGTGATCGATTTCCAATTGGTAATCCTTGTAAACTTGAAGTGCAAGATCTAGAACTTTTTTAATTTCATCCTTAATTTGGTCGTATGTCATATAGATGTGAGCATCATCCTGTGTGAATTGACGAACTCTCATTAATCCATGCATTTCACCCGAACCCTCGTATCTATGAACAACTCCTAGTTCTCCAACCCTAAGTGGAAAATCTCTGTATGATTTCAACGAATTCTTATAAACCAAGATTCCTCCCGGACAGTTCATTGGTTTAATTGAATATGCGAAGTCTTCATCATCTCCGGTCTTTGCGAAATACATTTTGTCGGAGTAATTCTTCATGTGACCACTTCTCTCCCAAAGTTCCTTCTTTAGCATGATTGGAGTGTTGATTTCAACGTATCCATTATCTTCATGAAGTTTTCTCCAATATTCAATCATCAATTGTCGAAGTTTCATTCCTTTTGGAAGCCAGAATGCAAACCCCGGGCCATAATCGGAAAACATGAATAAATCAAGTTCCTTTCCTAACTTTCTATGATCTCTTTCTTTAATCTCTTCTTGCCATGCTAAATATTCATCCAATTCTTCTTGTGTTGGGAATGCGACGCCGTAAATTCGTGTTAACATTGGTCGTTTCTCGTCACCTCTCCAATATGCTCCTGCGATTGAAGTTAGTTTAATTGCTCCGATTTTTGAAGTGTCAGTAACGTGAGGACCTCTACACATATCTTCGAAATCTCCTGATTTGAAGAAACTGAGTTCCTTATCTTCAATTTCATTTCCAAGTTCGACTTTGTATATTTGCCCTCGTTCCGTCAACATGTTGATTGCATCTTCTTTTGCAACCATTCTCTGTTCAAATTTGTCAGCTTTGTCTTTGAGTTCTTCCATAATCTTTTCGATTTCGGGAAGATCTTCCAACGTGAGTTTTCTTGGCAAATCAAAGTCATAATAGAAACCGTCTTCGATTGCAGGACCGATTCCCATTTTTACTAATCCGCCTTCTTTCTCGAAGTATTTGACTACGGCTGCTGCCATAAGGTGAGATGCACTGTGTCGCATCATCTCCATTTGTTCTAGTTCTTCTTTTGAATATTCTCTTCTCTTCATGATTTTCTAACTTTAAAATAGTAGTTGTTTTTGTAGTGACTTTTATTGTTCGAGCTTGTCGAGAACTTCTCGGCTCACTACGTTTGCTCAAAGAATAACATTTTAATTGTTCACGATTTAATTCCCCCCGCTGGGGGTTGTTGTTGAGTAATTGATTAATTTGTAATTGTTAATGCTTATTATTTTCATGTTTCATTTCGTCATTCCGACGGAAGTCGGAATCTATTTAACTTTTGGATCCCGTGTCGTAGCACGGGATGACGCTCTTTTACATTGCAAATTTTATTCCTAATAAATCTTCTATCTCTCTTCGTTTCTTTACAATTAATTTGAACCAATCTGAATACCAGTTGTTTTCAAAATCCGGATATTTAAAATCTTCAAATCCCGGCAAATCCTTTATTTCTGTAATTTTTATAAATCTAAACTCTTCAACTTCTTCGTTTGGCACAGGTTCGCAATCTGCTAAACAAACATGCAATGATGCGAGTTCCGTTTCCTTTTCATATTTGAATAAGTACTTTCCAACTTCAAAACATTTCACCTTTAATCCGGTCTCCTCTACGAGTTCTCTCTGTGCGCCAGTTTGTCGGTCTTCTCCTGCACTGACGTGTCCGCCTGACATTAATTGCCACTCTCCTGCACCGTATTCTTTTTTCAAACTTCTCTGGTGAACAAGAATTTCTCCTTTTTCATTCAAGATTAACAGATGTACAACTCGGTGAATAATGTTTGGATCCGTGTGACAAATATTTCTCGTTCTCTGTCCTATTATTTCGTCATTCTCGTCGACTATGTCGAAAGGTTCGTCTTTGTTTAATTTTGACATCATTCTTTTATTTATTATTCGTAACACACCACTTAATCCCCTCTCAAGAGGGGAAAAATAAAGCCGCCTCTGCAAATGAATTTCATTTGAAGAGGCGGCTTCACTAGTCGCGGTTCCACTCTAATTTTCGGTGTCATTCTCTGAATACTTTGACGTGCTCAGTACAGGTGGAGAATGTGACAGCGAAATCTTTGTTAACATATTCTTACTGATCTTGTTTGTCTTTCAACAAACTGTGGTTGCTTCGACAGGCTCAGCAACCTTTTTACAGTATTGCTGTGGCTTGTGTTCACATCAGAAATATTTGTCTTTCTGAATGACATTTGTGAAAAGCTCTCAATCGGTGGCTTTTCTTACTGTTGACGAGATTTTATCACAATTAGGAAATGAAGACAAACAAAGTTTAGAATGAAAAGGAATGCGAGACCCGTTTTTCTTGTGTAAAAGTGTGCTAATATCAGGTTAATGATATTAGTAGTTTTTATGTGCGCACGAACTCTTGGCTTCGATCACAACTTAATACTCTTTGTTCGCAATATTTCCCCGAAGTAAATCCGGAGAAAGATGTAACAATTTCATTTGGTCGGAAGGGTAGACAAAGACTTGGTTCAATAAAAAGGATGGTTATAAAACCGGGTTTAAAGATGGGTAGTGTCATTATTCGTCCTATTCAGTATTCCAAGCTTTCAATTATTACAATAACCGGATATTTCAAAGATGAGCTGATTCCTGATTCTGTTGTTATTGCAACAATTGTTCATGAGCTTGTTCATTATGTTCATGGGTTTTCCTCTCCCATGCCACAGCTTTATAATCATCCGCACAAGGGAAAAGTCGTTCAGCGAGAGCTTCTTAAACGTGGTTTAGGGGATATTCATTATGATTCGGAGAGATGGTTGAGGAAAGAGTGGAGAAAATATTTAATTAGTAATTCGTAGTCTTCAATAACATGCAGATTTTTTTCGCGACGAAAAATAGATCAAAGTGGGATTATTTCAAGAAGTGGTGTGAACGAATCTCGGATTTGGAGACTATTACACCGTATGATATCGATGAACACTTATGGCCGGAGATTGAAGAGAATGGGAAAACACTGGAAGATAATGCGATATTGAAAGCATTGGGCTGGTCCAATATAGTCCCCAATGTGATTGTTCTTGCGAATGACTGCGGAGTTGATGTGCCTGGTCTTGGTAAGAATTGGAAACAGGAGTGGACTAAACGTTCGACTGGTGATGAGAAAACTAGTGATATTGATAGAATTAAGGCCTTTATTGAAATTACCAAAAGTCTAGTTGGGGAAAATCGAGTAATTCAATGGACTGATTCGATTGCTTTGGCAAAAAACGGAAAGATTTTAGGTTCGACTTCTGCTTTGTATCCAGTAGGTTATATTATTAATTCTCTTCCGGAAAACCCCGTGATTATTCCTGGAGCACCATTAGCGACGATTGAATACAAGCCACAATTCAACAAAGTCTATTCTGAACTGACCGAAGATGAAATCCACGAGCATAATAAAGAGGTTGAAGTAATCTTTCAGAACTTTGTTATAGACACACTCCTTTAGAATTTAACCAACCGCTTATGCTCTGTTAATCATCCGTTTATTATTCTGTAACTATGGATAATAAATATTCTGTTAAACAACTTCCTGCTGATAAGCAGCCCCGTGAGCGATTGATCAATCTTGGTCCGGATTCTTTATCCAATGCGGAACTTCTTGCTGTGATTTTTGGTACAGGCACTCGCGACGAAGGCGTTATCGACTTATCTTCTCGTGTGATTAAAGAATATGGATCGAGAAGTATTACTGAAATTCGTGATGTCGGTCGTGCTATGGATATGATTGGTATTCCTCGCGTTAAGGCTTGCCAGCTCGTTTCCTGCTTTGAGCTTGGACGTAGATTTTTCAAGGAAGACACGGGCAGGTTGCCGACAGTTCGCGGACCGGAAGATGTTTTCGAACTTTGTCATGATATGATCCGTTTGAAAAAGGAGGAAATTCGAGGTCTTTACCTTAATTCCCGTCAGAAATTAATTCATACTGAAACTATCTCCATTGGAAATTTAAATACCAATATCGTGCAGCCACGTGATATTTTTCAACCTGCGATTGAATTTTCCGCTCTTGCTGTCATTGTTGTTCACAATCATCCTTCTGGTGATCCTACTCCGTCAGATGAAGATGTCACTTTCACCAAACGTCTTAAGGATGCTGGCAAGATTCTAGGTATTCAACTTCTTGATCATGTGGTGATAGGAAAAGATGGATGCGAAAGTGTAAGTCTTGATTTCTAATCTAGTTGGGGATATAATCGCATATATCCTACCCGTAAATTATTATGGAATCATGCTCTTCTCTTTTGCAAGATGCTTTCGATCCAAACAATCCTAATCGTGATTTTTATCGACGTATGTATGGCTTAGGGTTAAGCTGATTAGACAATGCAGAACGTACATCCAGAAGACCTGATCCGGAGAAAGATTGTGTGCGTTGGACTGATACTTTGAGAGCTGGAGACTCAGAGATTGATGCATTAATTCTTTGGGCGGGGCTAAACAATCAGGAAAGGAATCCTATGTTTAATGCTTATGATATCTTTCTGCAAATATCCTCAATGGTTGAGATTTAGATATTACGGCCATTTTTTGTCCATTTGCGAATTCCGCTGTAACCTCCTTCTTCTATATATTTAGAGTCAATTTGCAATGTAATTGCATTCTTGGTTGAATATAGTTATGGAATAGTCTTGTTATGTTACTTTTGGGAACAAAAGTAACCAAAATTCCTGAAACAAACCAGTTCCGACAAATAGCAATCAAATACATATAACTACCGGAATGGCTTGTTTCAGACTTCAATGACTAACAACCTAATACAGATAACATTGGGGAACTAACCGTTAATTTATATAAGTTTTCTGCAAATGAAGAAGTTATTTCAGATTTTTCTCGCAGCCTCTATTTTACTTTCCTCTTTGATTACGCCGACAAAAGCTTTTGCTGACGGTATGATTATGCCGCCCGGACCTTATCCGATTTATGAATCGGGGCAAAAAGCAGCAATCTTTTACCAGGATGGTACTGAGCATATGGTTCTTTCAATTCAGTTTTATGGTGACAAGTTGGCAGAATTTGGCTGGGTTGTGCCTGTTCCTACAGAACCGGAAGTTGAGAAGGGAGATATTGCAATTTTTCGAGAACTTGGTGACATGACAGTTCCAAAGGAGAATCTGTTGGAAAAGCTGATGAGCGATGATAATTATTATGCTACCCCCATGATGGATGGTGCGGGAGCAATGGAGGATTCCACCAATCAAAAAACAACGGTCGAAGTTATTGAAGAAAAACAGGTTGGAATTTTGGACGTTGCAACTCTTCGTGCAGAAAAGGTTCAGGATTTAATTGACTGGATGGATGAAAATGGGTATGTTTTTCCATCTACTGATGGTTTGGGAAATAGTGATTTAAAGACGAAGCAGGTTCTTCAGGATTATATTGATGAAGATTGGTATTTCATTTTAAGTAAGGTTAATCCGGAGTTTGTTGATGAAGAAGTTTCTTCGGAAACAATTTATGATGAACCTTACTACGATGACTATTATTATTATCGACCAGAACAAAAAGTTGACCTTACGCCGCTTCGAATATCCTTCAAAACAACTGATATTGTTTACCCAATGAAGATTTCTGCGGGTGGTTTACGAAATCAGAGTGTTCTTCTATACGTTTTTGATAATCATAAACTTCGCGTTTCCAATTATGATTACGAACAAAATTACGGATATAGAGAAGATGAGGATGATAACTCCAGATTTGTTACAGAATATTCAGAAAAGATTGATAAAAGTGATATCGACGATTTGACAAGTTCAATCGGGAAAGGTTCTTGGTTAGAGCCGGATTCTGATATGTATTTGACAAAACTCTATTGTTCAAGCCTTGCTTATACAGATATGGATGAAGATGTTTTGTTCGAAGATGCAAAAGATAACAAAAGCGTTAATGCGGGAGAAATGACAGTATGGGAATGGATTCTCTTGCCAATCGTTTTCGTGGTCTATCTTCCATACAATATTCTCAACGGATTCGAAGGTTTTATGGATTATACATATTGGGGTGGTGGGATTGTTTCTGCGATTGTATTAATTGGTTTTATGATCGCTTTAAGTGCGGCAATTGTCTTTGGTTTTGCTTGGGGAACGAAAAAGATGAAGACGGATCTTGCGAAGAAAATTCTCAAGGTATTATTATTTCCTGCTCTTTGGCTTCTTGGAATATTTGTTGCTCTTGTCGCCGTTATTCCCTTTGGATACATAATGGAGCTTGTAGGAGTTCGTTCTGATGTGATTATGATAGATGCGGTGATGTTAGAAGGATTGCTGTCGACGGGTTTAGTGTTGTTGGGATATAGGATAATTGGGAGGAAAAACCTTTAGGCTTTTTTAAAATGTAGAGACGCAAAATTTTGCGTCTCTACATATAACTAGTTGTATAAACCACTAGCGATAGCTAGTGTGTACGTTTGAAGCGTAGCATTTAGCGAACGTTAGTTTAGAATATAAGAATCGTTTGTGATAGGCGTTAAGTTTAGAAAAGAGAAAGATTAAGTTATGTTACTTTTGAGACCAAAAGTAACCAAAAGTCTTGAACCAAATGAACTCCATCCAGTACCAAACCAAAAACAAATAGCAACCGGAATCATTTGGTTCAAACTCCAACGACTAACGACCGAATACAGATAACAAGGGGAATAATATTAAGTTAAGATGTATGAATCAGGCGTAGCCTGCAAGATAAAAACCACCGGATTCTATCCGGTGGTAATTCATTTCTTTTTCAACATTCTTCTAACTAGTTTGAATGGTGCCGAGAAAAGGTTCTTTTTTAATAATAAAGAGAATAATCCTAGGATTATAATAATTCCTCCTCCAAGTGCAACTACAATGCCAATTACAATGTAAATCCAATTTTGACTTAAGAAATCTTGAATTTGTTTAACTAAATCACTTTCGGTAATCACCGGCGCAGTGTATGTTATTGAGCCTTCTATTTTTCCGAACTCTCCATCTTCATTTTTTGCATAAGCTTCAATCGTGTTTCTCCCTTCGATTAATTGAACCTCTTGTGCAAAATCTCCATTTTCATCAAATTCGACTTTTATTTCTTCGTCATTTAACACAATAAAAACATCAGATGAAACATCAGAAACGGTTCCTTCAATTGTCAAAATGCCTGTTTCTAGATTTACGTAATCTTGAAAGTTATCTAGATTAGTCTTCAATGTCGGTTCCAATTTTACTTCAATCTTCTCGCCTTCATGTTCCTTAATAACTTCCGGTGTTAGTTCAACTTTCTTTTCACCGGTTTCCGTTTCAGTAATTTTGTAATCATCCGTTCCAAGGACTGCGCCATTAAGCGTAACGGCAGAATCTTCAGTATATTGATCTTCCGTATCGTAGAAAGTAACCTCGACAGGAGCTTCCCAGATCGCCCAGAATTCCCAACTCATCCAGAAAAACATATATTCAAAACCAACATTATTATCCAAATTTTTCACCGCATTTTCGGCTGTATCCGTTGACATATCTACATCTCCAAGAAATGTCATCATTGATAAATCCTGTCTATCAAGGGTGAAGTTACTTACGCTTGCTGGGTTCTCTATTTTACTTAAATCGGTCGTATTAGAACCTTCGAAGAAGAACCATTGATTTATTTCAATATCAATTATTGTAATGTCTACAACAATAATCGGCGCGGGCGTTGGTGAGGGTGTCGGAGTAGGTGTTGGTGTAGGAGTTGAAGTCGGCGTTGGTTCTGGTTCGGGTGTTGGTACAGGATCGGGGTATTCCTGTTTTTGATTAACCGTAAACCAACCATCAGATTTGTCGTTTAAACTTCCTGTCCCCGTTTCGTAACCCGTTAAATCAATAACGTATTGAGTGTTTGTCGTATTTCCAACATCAACTTTCCAGGAGTAGGATCCAGTGTTTGGAGCTGTGAAAGCGACCCAATCAAGATGACCAGGTCCATGTGAGTAACCAATTGAAACTTTATCTATGTTTGGAGATGTTTTCCAAGTGATAGTCATCATGTCTCCTTCCGTATACACTTCTCCGCCATTTGGAGATGTTATTGTAACAAATCCATCAATCGCTGCGAAAGCCTTCTGGGCCGGTATTAGCACCAGCATGTTGTTTGCAATAATCAGCGCAACCAAGAACATTTTTAATAATTTCTTCATAACTCGTTAATGAAAAATATTGTACGGATTATATAGAATCACTAAATACATTGCAATATCGGAGTTTTAACATCCATTTGCTTATCATCTATAATTTATTGTATATTGAATTAGAATATTCTATGTTGCGAAACAATGAATCTAATTGATCTACAAAATTTCTTGATTGCCATTGCGGTTGGTGGGATTATCGGTTTGGAACGCGAGATTGGTAGAAGAGAAAAGAAAGATGCAATTAGTTTTGCCGGTCTTAGAACATTTATACTCGTTAGCTTCTTTGGTGCCCTTAGCTACTTTATGGGGGAAAAGCTAAATCAGCCGATACTTCCTGCCGTCGGTTTCGTGATTTTTTCATTACTAATAATAGTCTCCTATTACATTTCAGCGCAGAAAGGCTTTTGGGGAATTACCACAGAATTAACAGGACTTCTCACGTATCTTTTAGGCGTACTTGTAATGCAGGCAGATTATCAGGTCTATGCAGTAATCTTTGCTGTATTAATAACAATACTTCTCGCATTCAAGAAATACGTTCGTCGATTTATTCAAAAGACAAAAACTAAAGAATGGTATGATACGATGAAGTTCGCATTCATAGCATTCGTCATTCTGCCCTTATTGCCAAATCAGGGTTTCGGACCTTATGAATTTTTCAATCCATATCAAACATGGTTGATGGTTGTTTTCGTTTCGGGTTTATCCTTCGCCGGTTACTTCGCAGTCAAATATTTCGGCACGAGAATTGGTGTTAGCTTGTCCGGACTTCTTGGCGGAATAGCTTCGAGTACTGCGGTTACTACATCAATGTCTCATCGAAGCAAAGATGTTAAGGAAAAAGATTACAAGCCATTTGTAATCGCCACTGTTCTTGCTTGTAGCATCATGTTTGTTCGTGTAATTCTGGAAGCCGCAACAATTAATCAGGAACTTGCACTGATCCTTCTTTTCCCAACGGCCATTATGTTTCTCGCAGGAATTGTTCCAATTCTACTTTGGTGGAGAAAGGGGAAAGAGAAAAGTGATAAAGAATTAGACCTTCCAAGTCCTTTCCGGTTACAACCGGCGATTGCGTTTGCTGCAATTTATACATTTGTTCAACTTGTTGTTAATGTATTAGTTCATGAAGGTGTTGGTCAAACAGGAATAATTTTTACAAGTGTTATTGCAGGAATTACTGATGTTGATGCAATTACCCTTTCTCTTTCCCGCTTCGCACAAGAGGGTTCAATTACAATGGACTCGGCTGTAAATGGAATTCTGGCGGCTCTGTTTACAAATACAATTGTTAAGGGCGGAATTGCATGGTTTTGGGGAGGAAAGGAATATAGAAAAAAAGTAGCGATGATTTTATTCGCGATATTACTGATAGGAATCTGCTCCATATTTATTTTAAGAGTTACTTGAACTGGGGAATTACACTATGAAG
This sequence comes from uncultured Candidatus Saccharibacteria bacterium, assembly GCA_964501355.1. Taxonomy (GTDB): domain Bacteria; phylum Patescibacteriota; class Dojkabacteria; order CAZCSM01; family CAZCSM01; genus CAZCSM01. The sequence goes on from CAZCSM010000002.1 coordinate 10,482, forward strand.
GTACTTTTTAATCCGATGGGTGGGTCTCTTGCACATACCGTAAGGTGTATAGCCGTTGCAGAAGAACTGAGAGATCGAAAGCATGAGGTTTTTTTTACAGCTCCGCGAGATCAGATTGCATTTATAAAAGATCAGGGTTTTGAAGTTGTCGGTGATTTTGAAGTTGTAAGCTTTACCGATCCTGAAGATCAATCCTTGAATTATATGGAGTCGAATAAAGACAAGTTCGTTGAATGGTTTAAGACAGAAATTGCTGCTGTCGATATGATTAAACCAGATGTCGTCGTTACTGCGCCGGGATTTCTTGGTTCAACAATCTGGCATGCGAGAAAAATTCCCAATGTGGCTATTCTCGACTCTGTGTATACTTATAAATCAAAAGGAATTCTAGGACTTTCCTTATCAGATGATAGTGTCAAGAGTGTTGTTTTAAGAAGATTAATACAACCGGTTTTTGAATCGAAATTCTATGAGTTGTACATTACTCAAGTATTGGATATTTACAACCGGTTGGGTATTTCAACGGAAAATGTTAAAACCCGAAAGGATGTTCAATCCTTTACAAAAATTATTGTTCCCGGAGATTCACAACTTGAAGTCCTTAAAGATAATTTAGATCAGGATATTATTCATGTTGGTCCAATTTTTTGGAAGGGGTGGGAGGAAATGGAGACCCGTTTTACGGATGATTACATATTAAATTTTAAAAAGAATAATTTCTTGGTAGGAGTATTCTTTGGTGGTAGCGTTCACGATAGAAATATCTATGAAAATGTCATAAATACGTTCAAGGATAACGCAGCAAACATGAAAGTTATAATTGGTTTTGGTCCCAATTACAAAAGATCCGATTTCCCTGCAGATAACGATAAGATTTTGTTCTCTAAATACCTACCCGGACTTCGAATCTCAAGGCATGCTGATCTCATTGTGAATACGGGAGCCCAGGGAGGAACTTCGCAGGCCCTTTATTATGGAAAGCCTGTTATCGCTTTCCCAACTAATATTGACCAGTCTTATTACGCGAATAGGCTTGAGGAGTTAAAACTGGGAATCAATGTTAATAAGGTTAAGCTTTCAGAATTCTCGAAGAGAGAGTCTTATGCAAACGTGGATGATACAATTTCAGATAAGATTATTAACGCAATTAATAAAATCAGAAAGGATATTAAATATAAAGAGAGGGCGGTCTGTTTTTCAAAGTTTTTACAGAATACGTACCATGATCCCGTTCATGCTTCTGCAGATATAATTGAGGATATTGTTAGAAATGGTCTTTGAGATCTTCTTTTTAGGAATAATATTAGCGTTTAACCTCGTCGTTATTTTTACCTTGCTTTTTGCTGAAACACAAAGGTTTAAGGAATCTCGTAAGTGGTTTGTTCTGCTAAATATATTTGTAGTTTTCTGGGTGTTATCCATTTTTATAACCGATATGTTTTACGATCTCACGATAGTAAGTCTGTGGGCGTCTAGAACTTCTTTTCTCTTCTCAATATTTATAGCTTTTTTTCTTTATCGATTTGTTAAGAGTTATCAGAAAACGATTCTGCCTATCTGGGATTTTTGTGGAATATTATTTGAAATATTCAGTATAGTTTTTGGTGTTGCTTCACTGACGAAGTATAACATTTGGGGAGTTGTTGTGCTTGGTGAAAATAGTTTGAAGTCGGAAGTCGGATTTCTTTATCAATTTATTTCCTTATTTATTTCTATATATTTTGTTTTTTCAATTGCACTTTTCTTCAAGATTTACAAGGAAGAACGAAATCTTTCTCTCAAGACACAAATAGGCAATATCTTAATAGGGAGTACCTTGTCAATCTTCTCTTCCTTGGTAACAAATATTTTAATGCCGATGTTAGGTTTTCCTGAAATTCGATTTCTAGGTCCATTAGCATTAGGATTTTTTCTGTTCTTTACCTACTTCTCAATGCTTCGGGAACGATTCCTTGGGACGAAACAGATGCTCTACAACACCATTTATACATTTCTCTTCGCACTGGTCCCATACGCAACCTTCCACATCATAGTATTCTTACAAAATATGATTTGGGGAAGTGTTTTTGAAACAGGTGCTTTGATAACAGGATTCTTTTATTCGTTAATTTTTTTATATGTTTTTAAGGCTGCGGGCAAATGGCTCAGTGTATTTGTAAAAGGATATGTTTTGAATTATCAATACGATCCTCTAGAGCAGCGAGATCGGTTTTTGGAAAAAACCAGAAACATTCTTGATATAAATGAATTGATTTCGGTTTTGAAAGAATTTGTAGATAATGTTGTTCGTCCGGTCAAAAGCTGGGTTGTTTTGAAGCCTCAATATCAAATAACGAATGAAGATTTAAAAAGTTCTGATTTCGGCTTTGGTAAAATCAATGGTTTGATAAAGGAATCTGAATTGAAATTGCCATTGATTACTGATGAATTATTTGTAAAACACATTGAAGGAAAACACGAGTCTGAAGCTGATCCTAAATTTCAGCTTTGGAAGTTCTTGGACATCAATAATATCCGAGCTGTATTATCTGTGAAAGATAAATCCCGTATTTATGGATATCTTGTGCTTGGTGAATTAAAGAGCGGTTCTGCGTATAGTGTTGAAATCGTAGAGCTCTTGGAGTTCTTGATTGACAATACGGCAATGGCAATTAACCGTGCACTTTTGTATCAAAAGGTAAAAAACTTTAATAAAATTCTCGTGGATGAAATCGAATCCGCTACAACACATCTTGCGGAAGCGAATGCTGAGCTTCGTAAGGTTGATGAAGCAAAGGACGATTTAATCTCAATTGCATCTCATGAACTTCGAACACCTGCAACAATTGTAAAAGGTAAACTTCATTTGCTTAAAGGACGCGTTGCAAAATTAAAGGTTTGTGAGGGCTATGATCCCAAGATTGATAATGATATTGATGTTTGTCTATCTGCAATAGAAAGAGAGATTGAACAGGTAAACACTCTTCTTGAAGCTTCAAGGATTGGTAAGGACACGATGGTTTTGGACAAACAACTTTTTGATTTATATGATGTAGTTGAACAGGCAGTTGAAGATTTTGAAGGCATTGCAGCAGAGCAGGGACTTGAATTAACGATTGAGAAAACTGTGAAAGATTTACCTTTTGTGAATATTGATGTTCGACGTATCCGGGAAGTAATTGATAATCTAATCACCAATGCCATTAAGTATACAGAAGAAGGTTCAATAAAAGTTCGCGTATTTCAAAAAAATGCGAGAGAAATTAGTGTTAGCTTCACTGACACAGGAATCGGTGTTCCTAAAGAAAAGTTAGATCGACTATTTACGAAGTTTTATCGTGTGAGGAACGATGAGGAAAATCGTTCTAAATTAGTAAAGCCGGGAGGAACTGGTCTTGGTCTCTTTGTTGCAAAGAACATTGTTGAAAAACATGGCGGAAGTATTTCCGTAAAGAGCGAAGAGGGGAAGGGATCCGTGTTTACTTTCTGTCTTCCTGTAAGCAGGAAGGATAATGTTGGGTAAAATTGTGCAATAATAGTGTAAGATGGTTTTTGATAGATGGTTAGTAACAAATCTCTAAAATTTGAAGATTTGGAAGTTTGGAAACTTTCTCAAACGTTATTCCTAGAGCTGTCGGATATCTTTTATTTGAAATCTTTCCACAATTACTCTTTCCAAGATCAAATTATGAGAGCAGCAATTTCTATTAGTAATAATATTGCCGAAGGTTATGGACGTGGTGGGAAAAAGGAGCTTATCCGATTCTTGTTTATAGCCAAAGGTTCATGCGAGGAAGTTAAGAATATGATATATTTGGCGTTTTCTTTAAAATATATCTCGGAAGAACAGAAATTGGAATTTTTGCAGAAAACGACACAATTGAGCGTAAAGCTTAATAATTTTGTCAATTATTTAAAGAAAAAGGTCTGATATATTTTTCAACAGTCTTCTCTCAACATTACACAATGTTACACTATATTAAACCATTTTACACAACTTATTATGAAAATATTAGTAACCGGAGGCGCAGGATATATCGGTTCGCATGCAGTTCTTGCACTTTTAGAAAAGGATTTTGATGTCGTTGTGTTCGACAGCTTGGAGAATGGACACAAGGAATCATTGGATCGGATTGAAACGTACACGAAAAAGAAGGTCGATTTTGTAAAGGGTGATTTACGTAATGCTGACGACGTCGAAAAACTATTAAAAATTCACCATGATATTGATGCGGTTTTACATTTCGCTGCGTTTATCGAGGTTGGTGAATCTGTGAAAGACCCCGGGAAATATTATAGGAATATTGTCTGCGGAAGTCTCAACCTAATTAATGCTCTCATTAATCATAATATTAACAAGATTGTTTTCTCTTCCACCGCTGCTGTTTATGGCATGCCTAAACGGATTCCGATTTCCGAAGAAGATGAGAAATCACCTATAAATCCATATGGAACAGCTAAATTAACAGTTGAGAGAATGCTCGATGACTTCCACAAGTCACATGGACTAAACTCTATTCGACTACGATATTTCAATGCTTGTGGAGCATCTCGGACTGTAAATATTGGAGAGGATCATCATCCGGAATCTCATGTAATTCCTTTGCTAATGCAATGTGCACTCGGTACCAGGGAGAAGTTTTACATTTTTGGAAATGGTTTTGATACTTCCGATGGAACTCAAATTCGAGATTATGTACACGTGGAAGATTTAGTTGATGCACACATAAAGGCTTTGGAGCTAATGAATGTTAATTCCATCTGTGATTTCATTAATTTAGGTACGTCGAAAGGCTACAGCGTCCAAGAAGTTATTAATATAGCAAAAGAGGTTAGCGGAGTGGATTTTACTGTTGAATTGGGAGAATATCGAGAGGGTGATCCCGTTCGGCTTCTTGCTGACAATTCAAAGGCAAAGAAATTGCTAGATTGGGAGCCGAGAATTGGTTTAAGGGAGATTGTAGAATCGGCATGGAATTGGCATTTAAAAAATCCGAATGGTTACAAATCCTGATAATTGTTACTTTTATAAATAAATTCCGTTATATTGTTTACAGATAATTTATAAATAAAATCATGAACGAGCCTACAATTATTGAAAAGTTAGAAAAGGAGCCAACTGAAGTTGTTGAAACTCCTGTTGATGTTAAGAAAGGAAAGACTGGTTTAGGATTATTGGTAATAGTAATTGCACTTGTTATTGTTTTCCCCTTGGCTGTTCTAGGATATCTTTTTGCAACCGGCCAACTTCATTTGGGTGATGGGACGAATGGGGAAGAGGATGTTGTAGAGGAGGAAGATTCTCAAGAAGAAACGCCATTAACTGAATCGGCAAGTCATATGCTCATAGAACAAATGTTAAGCGACTTGGATATTGATGCAGAAGTTACACAAATAGAAATTGATTGGAGAACAGAAGATTCTGACATTACGATTTCTCTTGATAATGGATATAGCTTTGAAATAAAGGACAAAAAATATGAAAATGTTGAAGCAATAGTTGATTGGTTAACTAAAGAAGGTTTTTCTGATGATATGTTTAATGTAGCTGATGGACCTCAGGGTGGTAATTGGGGTTATTATAAGAATGATTTAGGATGCATAGTTAGTCATACGGATGTTAACTTTATGGGTCCGAATGAAGATGGTACTTTTCCAGAATATGAAGAGAGTCGAACAATAATTGTCTCATGTGGGGAAGGTGTGGAGATTGTTGAAGATGAAGCTGTATCAGAGGAACTTTCCGGTGAATATATTGGAATTACAACTGATGTTTTAGATGGTTCGGAATATTATCAGTTCCAAAATGTGGATATGGTGAATTCTCAATCTACGGTTTATTTGGTAAATAAGGATTCTGTTTCTTCTCTTAATTTGGATTTGGTTGAGGGAACGACATATACGATAACAGGAGAAAAGAACGAGCTTGAAGGTGGTGCAGCAGCAGGAACTACGTATGTTGAAGTGGTTGATGTGACATCAATTTTAGATGCGGGTGTTGCAGATTCTTATGTACATCAAGATTCATCTTTAGTGTCGCGGGAGTATGAAGATATAGAATTTGACGTACCTGAAATTTATGAATTTGCTGACAGAGAAGATGATGCATGGCTGAGTTGTCGTGGAGGTGAATCTCAAAAGATGTTGCTAAGTGGACCTGCGCAATTACTGGAAGATAATCCTCAAATGAAACTTCCGTCAGATACGGATTCAGATTTCTATGAGGATTATTTTAAGGCTACGATTTGTTATTTTGACAATGAAGGTGATTTGAGTTTAGAAGATTTTATTAAATCTGAAGATAGATGGTGGAACGGCGTTGAAGATATCACGGTAGTTGATCCGAATCCCGGGGATAGGATTTACGAGAACAGTGAACCGGTAGATATAAATGGGTTTGAAACAGTTACTTTTGAAGGAATATTATATTACGAGGGTTGGACACGGACTTCTTTTGTAAAAGATTTTGATACAGGTCGAATCTATATTTTTGATTTGGATGGAAATGGACCAGTTGGTGTTGATAACGGCGTCACAGATACGGCTACAAATGTTTTTGATGAGATGGTGCAATCTATTACTAAGGTCAATTAACTTGTAATGATTATGACTTACCAAAGTTAATATAAATACTTCTCTCGCTTGCAGGCGGGGGGAGTATTTTTTCAATTATAACTAACTCTCCCTGATTTACCTTCGGTAAATCTTCCCTCTCTTTAACAAAAGAGAGGGGAAAAAGGAACTAATTTAGCATCATACAAATGGAGATTACAAAAGCAATAATTACAGCAGGTGGCAGAGGGACTCGTTTTCTTCCCGCTGTAAAAGCATATCAGAAAGAAATGATTCCGGTGATGAATAAACCTCAGTTACAGTGGATTATTGAGGAAGCTGTGGAATCAGGGATTAAACAAATTGCTATTGTTAATAGAGAAGGTGTCGATACATTTTCTCGATATTGGGCAGATGATGATAAATTGATGAAATTTTTAGAGGAAACAGGAAAATCCTCACTGATGGATTCCCTTGTTGATCTTAAAAATAAAGTGGAAATTACTATGTTTGAGCAAAAGGAATCCGATCCATATGGAAACGGAACACCTTTTCTTTTAACAAAAGATTGGACAGATGGAGAACCTATTGCTGCAATGTGGGGCGATGATATTATGGTTCGGATGGATAAAACTAAACCAACTGTTCTTGTTCAAATGATGGAATATTTTGAAAGGTACAATCCTGCTGCCGTGATGTCTGTTTTCGAAGCTCCAATCGGATCTATCCCTAAGGGTGGTAGATATGAGTATTTTTCAGAAATGGAATCAGAAATTCCATATCATGCAAAGAGGGTAATCGAAAAGCCTTCAATAGAAGAAGCTCCCTCGCAATTTGAAAATTCATGTAGATTCATTTTGGGGCCGGAAGTATTCATAGAGCTAGAGCAGCGAATTAAAGGTATGGGCGGAGAGATTTGGTTAGTAGACTCTGTTAATCGTCTTATGGAAAAGGGACTACTGGTTATTGCTCATCCGTGGGAAGGGTTCAAAGTGGTTCCCTGTGGAGATCCTATCCATTGGCTGCAAGGGAATCTTTTAGTTGCCCTTTACAGCGGCGAATTTGATAGTGAAAAGTCTGAATTGATTGAATTCATAAAGAATCTTCACCTGTAGTAACATGATTTTTTGAGCTTGATGTTGAATTGATTTTTTAAATTTCTGCAGATTTACCAAGAAGTTGAAGCGCCTCTTCATGTAGAGTTGGATTTAGATGTTGATGAAGTTCATTTAGAAAACTAATTGATTGTTTCCGCAGGAGTATTTGTGCGCCCGAATCCTCATAATCAACTCCTCCATCTGGCGCTATCACGGATTTCGCAAGTTGCATTGCGAAGTCAACATAACACTGCGCATCAGTGCACTGGCAAATTGCTTCAATTATTTCAGACTCCATCCTATTCAGAATTTCACCTAAATGTATTTCTTTAACAATATGTTAACAATATATTATTCCTTGGATACCTTGACAAGGGTCTTCTTTGTTTTTTCTCGTAGGCAGGAGAAATTTAATTGTTAATCCTTCCATCTTCATTTACAATGTATATATTAAGTTATGGTCTTCCATTGAATATGAATTCTAAGAAATCCTTAAGTGATACGAAAATAGTCGTTGACGGAAATGGTGTACATGTAGTCGAAGATTCTACGAAAAATAAAATACTACTAATTTCCATCGTTGTAATAATCTTCGTCGTTAGCATTGGATTGATCGCCTGGGTAGTAATAAAGGAAAACTATTACCGAGAAGAGGAAATTCAGGTCAAAAGATTTCCTGGCCAAGCTGAAGAATTCGTTGCACAGAACGACAAACAGGAGACTTTATTATTAGTTAAGGATGAAATTGACACAATAGAATCTGATATTGAAGAGTTTTATTCTTTGCTTAATGATAAAGATGCAAATGAATATGGGGTATTGTTAATTAAATAATTTAAGGAATATTCTGTGGAGAATTTGGTCTTATATTACTTTTGTAGCCTAGAATCCCATTTGTCATACTTCGCCAAGGCTTCGTATGACATTTTCCCTTAACAAGGGAAATCTAGTAACCAAAAGCTCTGGGGGGAATGAGTGTCCTCCAAGCACGAACTTTTTAGAAATAGCAACCGACATCATTCGCCCCAGACCCCAGGTTTGAACAATCGAATACAGATAACAAGGGGAAAACACCGGGGTATGTGTCAGGAATTGTAACTGTTTAAGATAACTTAATATGACAATGTCTTTTTGGACGCCGAAAAAGAAATTCAGGGTAGTTTTGTGGATAGTTCAAATCCTGATAATATTTATTCTCTCCTGGATTATTTCCTCCAATTTTCTCTGGAGTGCTTCGGATGATTACAAGAGCGTTTCAGAAAAATATTTAGAAACAAAAGAACAATATTCTCAATCAAACATTGCAGAAGAGAGGGAACAGCTTTTTTCTAATACCCTCGATTATGCCACTGCTTCGATAGATCAGATGCTCAATCGTTGTTTGGAACTACAGAACTCGATCGAAAATTTCTCCTGGTTAGCGGACGAAGATCGGGCAACCGTTATTTCCCAGATAGATGAGGAGACTCAATATTTAGAAAAACAGAGAAATCAAATTTTAACGGCTGCAGATGAAGATGAAGTTCAGGTGCTTTTCAAGCCCGTCTTTGAGAACTGGAAAAGTTTTAAATCAGATCTCAGTTCCGTCTCTCGCGAAATCTTTTATTCGACGCTTTTGAAAAAGTGTGAAGGTTTTTCTGAGTTGGAAGATATGACTATTGTTGACTCAGATTTAGAACTTCGAAGGTATGCAGATTTTACCACCGCGTGTGAGGATTGGAAGGTAGAAGACGTTGACTTGTCGGATTCTCTACTTGAATGGATCAAGGTAATCGAGTAAGTATTTTAAACTATTCTCGCTCCATCATCCGGTTGGCAAAAATGTACGCTGTAGAGCTCTGATACATCAGGATGTTGTTTAGGATAGAGGTCTTTAATTCTTTCCACAATTTCCTCCCGATGGTCGGGATCTGTTATTCCAATACAAGAACCTCGGAATCCTGCACCGGAAAACCTTGCTCCGTAGACACCTTGCGTTTCTTTCAGGATATCAAATACTGTCTTTAAATGTGGACTTCCTGACTCATAATCATTTACGGAACTTTCTCCAGACTCCATAATTAGCTTTCCGAAGTTTTCAAGATCTCCGGTCTTCCAGGCTGCTACACCATCACGAACTCTTTGTACTTCTGTAAAAAAATGTTTAACTCTTCTGTCAATTGGATCAGGAAGTTCATCTTTATGAGCAAGCCAAACCTCTCTTGGAACCATTCTTAGTTTAGGTGTTTCCGGAACTTCCATATCCGCAAGCTCCATAAGTCTTCGTGCTCCTTCTCGACATTCGTAAACTCTGTTATTGTAGTCAGTTCCCGTTAGGGCTTTGCTTAATCCGGAATATACGACAACGACATCATATGGTTTCTTGAATCCACACGGAATATTTTCAAATTCTTCGCTCCGACAATCCATGTATGTCAACTGATCCTTTTGACTTAATAAAATAATAGATTGATCAAGAATTCCATTTTTCAAACCCAAATATTCATTTTCAATATATCTATCTAAATGAATATTTTCCTTTGCTGAAATATTTAAACCATTGCATTCTTCAATAGCTAATAGGCAGGCAACACCTGTTGCAGCAGATGAACTAAGTCCTCCAATTGGCATGTTCCCTTCGATTAACGCGTTCATTCCACGTTTCAAATTATGTTTTTGTTCTATTGCGAGGGCCGCACCCTTAACATAGTTTCCCCATTCCTTTCCGTTCATTGCCGGAATTTTATTTACGGAGAAGTCAACTGTGCCGGGGAAATTTAAACTGTCTATTATTACCTTATCATCATCTCTTGGAACAAATGCAAGCAAGATGGATTTATCAATAGTCATTCCGGTTACAAGTCCCAGTTGGTGATCTACATGGGCTCCAAGAGGTGCAACTCTAAGTGGGGAAATAGCTACCTTTACATCTTTGAGGGAACAACCGACCTGATCTGATAATGATTTTTTTAATTTTTCGATTCTCTCCTCAATTGTTTCCATTCTGAATTCTGAAAAATAGGTAAATTGATATTACCAGAATGTTCTATTTCGAACAAATTATGTGACGGTATTTGAGAAAATTCGTTGCATAGGGTACTTACTTAATTACTCTGCTTTCTATGAAATTTGTTGTAATGGCAGGTGGTCTTGGTACAAAATTATGGCCCATAAGTACGGAAACTGAACCCAAACAGTTTCTAAAAATTGTTGGAGAGAAAACCCTTTATCAGATGAATGTTGAAGGCCTACTCGAAAGATACTCTCCAGAAGACATATTTGTGTCCATTACGCCAGACTATGTTCATTTTATAGAGGAACAAACGCCACAAATTCCAAGAGAGAACTATATTGTAGAACCAATGTTCAGAGGAACGGGGCCAGCCTCCTGCTTTGCAATGTTAAAGGTTGCAGAACAATATCCAGATGAGGTCATAATGTTTTATGTTCAACCCGTTGTTGTTCGTGATCCTAACGAAAAATATCTGGATATGATAGATGGGATGAATCGTCTTGTTGAGGAAACGGATCAATTAATAACGGGAATTAAATTCCCCGAATATATTGAAACAGGGAGTGATTTAATCGAACTTGGAGAGGAAATAGATAGATCTGACGAATTGAAATATTTCAAAGTAGAATCTTGGGTTGACGTCGTTAATAAGAGAATGTCTTATGAACAGGTCGAGAAGCTTGTTTCGACAAATAGATATGCTCTTCACTGTAATCATTATATGTGGAAACCGAACCCTTTTTTTAAGGCTGTAAAAGAATATCGATCAGATTGGTATGAAATTCTGATGGATATGAAGTCAAAATTAGGAAAAGAAAATGAACAGGAGATTATCACAAAATTATATGCCCAGTTTTCTACTGATAGAATGGAAGTTATCACTCAGCCATTATTTAATGCTAAAAAAGCAATGGTTGTCCTCCTTCCTTTTGAATGGACACATATCACAACTTGGGTTGACGTAGAGGAATATTATAAAGCGCATAATGTTAATTCTTCTATGGCGGATACGGTAGAAATTGATAGTGAGAATAATTTTGTTTTTACAAAAAACAAGAAACTCGTCACTTTGATAGGAATGAAAGATTTTGTTGTAATAGACAGTGGAAAAGCGTTACTAATTGCTCCCAAAAAAGAAATCAGTAAAGTTAAGGATCTAAATGATAAGGTCAATCAGTGTTATAAGGAATATGTATAACTTCTATATTTGCTAAACTGGCGGAGAAAATATTCGCAAATATTTATTTTATCAAAAAATTTTCATGGCAAAGCGAGCATTAATTACAGGATTAACAGGTCAAGATGGTTCATACCTAGCAGAACTCTTACTTGAAAAAGGATATGAGGTCGGAGGAATCGTTCGAAGACTCAGCACCCCGAATTATTGGAGAATTGAAGGCTTTTTCGAAAAACTCAAACTTTATGATGGTGATTTAACTGATCAGAATTCTTTGGATTGGGCTGTTCAGGATTTTCAACCTGACGAAGTCTATAATCTTGCTGCACAGTCATTTGTAAAAACAAGTTGGCAGCAACCATTGGCTACTGGTGATGTAACGGGAATGGGTGTTGTTCGGATGCTTGAGGCGTTAAGAAAGTTTTCTCCAAAAGCTAAATTCTATCAGGCTTCTACAAGTGAAATGTTTGGTAATCATGGAGCTGATTGTACACTCAATGAAGAATCGGGATTTTATCCGACAAGCCCATACGCCATTGCAAAATTATATGGACATTATTCTGCAATCAATTATCGCGATAGCTACGGAATGTTCACGAGTTGTGGAATTTTATTCAATCACGAATCACCACGACGAGGCGTTCTGTTCGTAACCAGAAAGATTACTGACGCGGTAGCGCGAATTAAACTAGGACTTGCTGATCATATCTCACTAGGATCTCTTGATTCTACAAGAGATTGGGGATATGCAAAGGATTATGTGAAAGCAATGTGGTTGATGCTTCAGCAGGATACGCCCGATGACTATGTCGTTGCGACGAACAGATCTATTTCTGTAGGAGAATTCGTGGAAGCCGCTTTCAAGGCAATTGGTGAAGATGATTGGAAGAAATATGTTAGAAAGGATCCGAGGTTCTCTCGACCATCAGATTTGAAACATTTGCGAGGAGATTATTCAAAGGCAAAAAAGAAACTTGGTTGGGAGCCGGAAACTTCTCTTGAGGAGCTTGTCGAGATGATGGTGAAAAAAGATATTGAAAATCTTGAAAACATGCCGGAGTCGGAAAGGCGAATAAATAAGAGTGAGTTTATTATTTAATTATATAAATCACTAGTGTAGCCGTTATTTACGAATTAAGCTTTGTGTTTATGTATGAAGGATTTTAGTTGTGTTACTTTTGGAAACAACGCCCACAAGGGGTGCACGAAGTAACCAAAATTTTTGAAACAACAGAACGTCAACCAGGCACGACCATAAAACAGATTGCAACCGACATCTGTTGTTTCAAGCTTCAACGGGTAACCGACCGAATACAGGTAACGAAGGGAAGGAGTTAATCTTAAGATGTATGAAGAATGTTTATAGGGTAGAGATAAAATTTATCCTATGATAGTTCACTTAATCTAAATCATGAAGAAAAGAGTTTTGGTAACTGGTGCGAGCGGATTCGTCGGCCCGTATCTTGTTGCTGAATTAGAAAATTCAGGCTATGAGGTTTTTGGAATGGATCGGTCCGCCGGTTCGGATTTTCAAGCGGATTTATTAGATCCGGATTCTTTGGATCAAGTTGTTAGAAAGACGGACCCTGACTATATCTGTCATCTTGCCGGTTTCAGCTCGGTGAAAGATAGTTTTGACAATCCCGAACTTTGTAAAAAGATTAACGTCGATGGGACGAGGAATTTATTATCTTCCGTCAAAAGGTTTTGTCCGAATGCTCGAGTGTTAATTATTACCTCAGCCCACGTTTACGGTGAGCCGGAGTACAATCCAATTGATGAACTTCACCCGCTGAATCCAAACAGCCCATATGCAGAAAGCCGTGTTGAGCAAGAAACGCTGGTATTAGACTCCGGTTTAGATGTCGTAATTTCCCGAAGTTTCAATCATACCGGGCCGGGACAGCAAAGGGGCTTTGTTTGTCCAGATTTCATCTATGAGGTGAAGGAACTTTTAGCCGGAAAATGCGAAGAAATTAAGGTTGGGAATTTATCTGCTGAACGGGATATAAGCGATGTGAGAGATGTTGTAAAAGCCTATCGTTTGCTTCTGGAAAAAGGCAAAACAGGTGAAATTTATAATGTTTGTTCAGGACGAGCTGTTTCAATTCAATCTATATTGGATTCGATTTTAAGTCTGGCTGAACTGGACGCATCCAAAGTCATTGTTGATCCCGAGAAATTTCGACCGGTAGATGTTCCCCTCATGTATGGCGATAATTCCAAAATTAAGAAATTGGGGTGGGAACCCGAGATTGGAATTGAGGAGACATTGGGAGATATGTGGGAGAAAAAGTAAAAAGTAAAAAGGAAAAAGCAGATAAGCAGGAAAACAGGGATGCAGTAATACAGTAATACTGTAATACTGTAATACTGTAATACTGATTTATTTTTCATTGAGAATTGAAAATTGCGGAGAGTTTAGAGAAACTATCTTGTGGCACAGTTGTTTACTGATGATTGTACGGACGATAAAGCCATTTTTAATTCATTAGTATCTGCTTTCAGCCCGTTCAAGTCCTTCCCTAGGTCTGCTACATCCATTTGTAATCTAGAGACATCTTTGCGAGATTCATTAGTATCTACTCTTAATCCAGCTACATCACGTTTCAATTCCGTGCTGTCTGATTGTAATCCGCTTATGTCGGTTCTCAACCCACCTATTTCTCTTTTCAGTTCTGCCGTATCAGTTTTCAAGCCAGTAAGATCGTTTGCAATTGTAGCGATATTCTTGTTAATTTCATCAAAGTCTTGTTGAAGAGCCTTTTGTATTAAGATTGCGTCGTCTTTTGTAAGTGCCATTTTTTAGATTAATCTGAGTATGTTGTTAGTTTATGATTTCATGACTCATAAAGCAAGGAAAACTTTATCTTTGTGATTGGTAAGATTATCTCGCGTTAGTAATTTCTGCTTATTTTGAGAAACTGGAAAACATGTGCGGTATTTTTGGTTACGTTGGTGAAGGAAATGCTTCTGCCCAAATATTAAAGGGTTTGAAAAGATTAGAATATCGTGGATATGATTCTTGGGGAGTGGCCGTTTTGGATAAGAAGGAAAATGAAATAGATGTTTTTAAACAGGTCGGACCGATTGGAGAGGTTGTGGATGTGAAGTCTTTAGATGGTGCTAAAATCGGGATTGGCCATACAAGGTGGGCAACGCACGGAGGTGTAACAGATGTTAACGCTCATCCTCATTTTTCCACTGACGAAAGCTTCGTTTTAGCACAAAATGGCATTGTTGAAAACTATCAAGAATTAAAATCAAAATTGGAAAAACTCGGATATAAGTTTCAGTCACAAACTGATACAGAAGTAATTGTTCGATTGGTTGAAGAAAAGCTTAAGAATACACCTGATTTGCGTCAAGCTATTCGTTTGGCATTTTTAGATTTGGAAGGCAGGAATACAATAATCGTTTTATCAAAAGCTGATAACCAGCTAATTGCAGTGAGAAACGGATCTCCTCTTGTTGTGGGTGTAGGAAAGAATGAATTCTTTTTTGCATCAGACACTTTATCATTTTCTGATAGAACAAATGATGTCATTTATATCAATGACAATCAAATGGTTGAGTATATTGATGGAAAAATAAAATTGTCGGATGTAAAGAATGATAAAAATCTTAAATATAAAGTTGTGAAGTTGGATCATGGAGATGTTACTGTTGATAAGGAGGGTTTTAAACATTTTATGCACAAGGAGATTTGCGAGCAATCATATACAATTAAAAATGCAGCAAGATATGATTTGGAAGAGATTCAAGAATTTGTAGATGTAATCAAATCGGCGGATAGAGTTTATACAGTAGGTGCAGGAACTGCCAGTTATGCAGCAGGACAGATTGCTTATTTTCTTCGAACAGTTGCTGGTATAAATGCAACTGAACTTCGATCTTATGAACTTAGCGGGTATGAAAAATTGTTCAAACCAAATGATGTTTTAATAGCAGTTAGTCAAAGTGGAGAAACTGCAGACACTGTAGAGACAATTGAGATTGCGAAAAGCAAAGGTGTAAAAATAGCAAGCATTGTTAATATGCTTGGCTCAACGATAACACGACTTTCTGATTATCCATTTTTTCTCCGCTCGGGTCCTGAAATTAGTGTGGTTTCCACAAAAGCTTTTACAGCAATGTGCTCATGGGGAATTATGCTTGCTTATGCAGTTAAAGGTGATATTGAGAAAGGAAAGAAATCAATTAACAAATTAGGGGTTGCTTTGGAAAAATATTTCAAAAAAAACGAAGATAGGGAAAATTGGGAAGAATTGGTTCAAAAAGTGAAAGGTGTTAATACGGCATTCATTCTTGGAAAAGGACAGAATTTTTACATCGGATTGGAGGGGGCTTTGAAATTAAAAGAAACTGCATATAGACATGCGGAAGGCTTTGCTGCAGGAGAATTGAAACATGGAGTAATTGCATTAATAGAAAAGGGAACACCTGTTTTCGTGATTGTTTCAGAAGATGAACATAAGAATGATATTTTGAGTGCGGCCGCTGAAGTCAAAGCCAGGGGTGCATATTTGGTAGGTATTGCGAAAGAGGAGAATGAGTTGTTTGATTTTTGTATAAAAATTGAAGATGCTGGGATTGCGGATTCTATAGCAAATATTATTCCATTTCATTTGCTGGCGTATCATTTGGCGGTTGAGCTGGGATATTCTCCTGATAAGCCAAGGAATTTGGCGAAGAGCGTGACGGTGAAATAGTGTAGAGTTATTGAATTGCTGTAATAATTTATTCTATGTCATAATCAGTTGATTTGTTTAATGTAAGTAAATTACAAATTACAAATAACAAATAAATCTCAAATCACAAATTCAAAATACCAAACAATACACACTACTGTTATTAACAAGATTATTTAGATTCGTTCTTGATACTTCTACAACCTCAGTACAAGTTTTTGAATTTTGGTAATTTTTAGTGAGCTCATCAAACTATTGTAATTTGTTTGGAAATTGAAATTTGGAATTTGATGCTTAACCACAATTTGTCGAGTTTTTGATTTTTTGTTTTAATTCATGTGTCCAACCAGAACATAAGCTTTTTGGAAAAAGAATTCTAGTGTATTATGTAAGAGGTTTTACTTTGAGATAAATTGTTTTGGACTTATCAATAATCATATTAAATTGGAATAATAAGGGGGTCATTTTTGACTGCCTTGGTTCTGTTTTTCGGGAAATTGAAAATCTCGATGCGGAAGTTATTGTTGTGGATAATGGTTCGACTGACGGAAGTTTAGAATTAATAAAAAAGAATTATCAAAAAGTTGTTTTAATTGAGAATAAAGAAAACTTTCTTTTCGCTAAAGGTAATAACCAAGGCGTTGGAAAAGCAAAGGGCAAGTGGATAATGACACTTGGTTCAGATACGATTATTCAGAAAGATGCGATTAAATTGCTTTTAGACAAAGCAAAAAGCCTGTGTCACCCTGAGCCTGTCGAAGGGTCTAGCGATAGCGTTCCTTTGTGCAAAACAATTCTTGCTCCACAACTTATTTCCAAATCCGGTTCTGTTTTACTTTCTTGTCGTAAAATTCCAACTTTTTGGAATATGGCGAAATATATGGTTTATTCTTTTTTCGTTCGTCATTTTGACACAAAGAATGTTTTTTGGGGTGAATATCGTATGGTTGATTGGAATCATGATACAGAAAGATTCGTAGAACAACCCGAAGCTACTTGTTGGTTAGGCCAGAAATCTTTTTTCGAATCAATCGGGGGTTTGTTTGACGAGGAATTTCCTCTTTACTTTAATGATGTAGAAACGGCGATTCGAGTAAAGAAAGCAGGTGGTAAATTTCTTTTTTGTCCGGAAGCAAAAGTGGTTCATTTAGGTGGCCAGAGTACGAAGAATTGGAGTGAGAATAGATTGTGGTTGTTTAGAGAAGGATTATTGAGATTATATACTAAACATTATATTAAAATATGGTATGATTGGTTTGGATATTTTTTAATAAAATATGCAACGTGGGCTTGGGTTCAAGTTAAGAATATTACAAAGTCGCAAAATACGACTTATGAAATCAAATAGTAAGAAACAAAAATTTAATGAGGATGTAGTCGTCGTAATTCCCTGTTTTAATGAATCCGGGAAGATTGGTGAAGTAATTAATAAAATAAAAAAAGAGGGTTTTTCTCGAATTGTTGTTGTGGATGATGGTAGTTTAGACAATACCTTCGAAGTTGCAAAAACCGCAGGTGCTATGGTTCTTAAACACTCGGTCAACAGAGGAAAAGGCGCAGCAACTCAAACCGGTCTGGATGCGGCGAAATTACTAAATCCTGATATTGTAGTAACAATGGATGGTGATGATCAGCATGATACAAAAGACATTCAAAAAGTTGTTGATGAATTGATTTCAAAAAAAGTTGATTATGTCATTGGGAGTAGACTCTTGGATAAAAGCGGGATTACGTTTTCTCGTAGAGTTATGAATAAAATTGGAAACGTAGTTACGTTTATGTTTTACGGCGTTTGGGTTTCTGATTCTCAATCTGGTTTTCGTGCGTATAATAACAAAGCTTTGAAAGTGATTAACTCAACTTGCGATAGATATGAATTCGAATCAGACACTTTGGGGCAGCTTTATAAGGCAAAAATGACATTTTCTGAAATTCCTATTACGGTTCGCTACACAGAATATTCTTTGAATAGATACAAAGGTTTAAGCGTGCCAAGTCAAAACCTATTTAATGGTTTCAAGATGCTTTATAGAATGATAATTCGGGCAATTTTATAATATGAATGAATTCTTAACATATCAAATAATAATTTTTGGATTTTGTGCTTTACAAGCTCTCCGTAGTATTTGGAAATTAATTAAAGGGAAAATTGATTTTCGTGAATTATTGTTGGCGATAATAATTTGGAGTGGGTTTGCAACACTTGGTCTTTTTCCAAATCTTTCAACTGTGATTGGTAAATATTTAGGTTTTGAACTAGGTATTAACTTTCTGTTAGTTTCGGCTGTTTTGTTCTTATTATTCTCTACTTTCAGTCAAAGTTTAGAAAATGAAAAGACGAATAATACTGTTACGAAGCTAGTTAGACATTTGGCGATTGAGGAGTTTAGTCAAGGTTTAAAGAAATAATTTAGTTCATAATATAATGTGTGGTTATGGAATAGATTATAGTGATGTTGATTATACAGGCCCTTATGTTCCTTGGTCGGTTTTAATGGAACTTGCATTGAAAGACCTTAATGTGTGTACGACGAATTTAGTCGTAGGTTTACCAAGAAATGATAAAGTTACTTTAGCTGCAATAGAAAATTCAGCTGACTGTGGCGTAACATGGTTTCCTGATTGCTAATTTATAAGTTTTCAAAAATGATTGATTTAAAAAATAAAAAAATATTACTAACCGGTGGTTCAGGATTCTTGGGTTCATTTATTTTAGAAAAGCTTTTGGAGCGAGGATGTAAAGAGTCTGATATTACAATTCCGAGGAGTAAAGATTGTGATTTGCGTTTAATGGAGAATTGTAAGGAAAGTACCGAAGGACAAGATATTGTTATTCACCTTGCGGCAGATGTCGGTGGAATTGGTTATAACAGAGAAAATCCAGGATCTTTATTCTACAACAATTTGATGATGGGAACTCAGTTGATGGAGTCCGCGAGGCTATCTGGAGTAGAGAAATTCGTTGCAGTAGGAACAATTTGTGCTTATCCAAAATTTACACCAGTTCCATTTAAAGAAGAAGATTTATGGAATGGCTATCCCGAAGAAACAAATGCGCCTTACGGTTTAGCTAAGAAAATGCTTCTGGTTCAGTCTCAAGCATATCGACAGCAATATGGATTTAATTCAATATTTTTGCTGCCTGTAAATTTGTACGGACCTAGAGACAATTTCAATCCGGAATCTTCCCATGTAATTCCTGCACTTATTAAGAAAGTTTATGATGCAAAAAAATCTAAATCCGATCATATAGAAGTTTGGGGGACAGGTAAGGCTTCAAGGGAATTTCTATATATTGAAGATGCGGCAGAAGGAATTGTTTTGGCAACTGAAATATATGACGGTAGTGAGCCGGCAAACTTGGGCGCCGGATTTGAAATAACAATCAAGGAGTTAATAGAATTAATTGTGGACTTGATGGATTATAAGGGAAAAATAATTTGGGATGCATCAAAACCTGATGGACAGCCGAGACGATGTTTGGATGTTTCTAGAGCTGAGAAGTATTTCGATTTTAAGGCTAAAACAAAATTCAAAGAAGGTTTGAAAAAGGCAATTGGGTGGTATGAGAAGAATCCATATAAATAAACTTGTAAATTTTAAAAATGAAAATATCAATAGTAACACCAACTTGGAATCAGAAAAATTTTATTGAAAGAACAATTGAAAGTATCATTAAGCAAAAAGGAGATTTTGAGCTTGAGTACATTATTATGGATGGCGGATCTACCGATGGCACTGTTGAAATTCTCAAAAAATATGAGCAAATTTTAAAAGACAAAAAATATTCTCATATTACTTACATTTGGAAATCTGAGAAGGATAAGGGACAAAGTGATGCTATTAATAAAGGAATGAAAATGGTGACGGGTGATATTGCTGCATTTATGAATTCTGATGATACTTACACAGAAGATACTTTTGCAAAAATCGTAGATGTATTTGAAAATAATTCTTCCGTAAGGTGGGTGTTTGGGAAAGTCAGAATTATAAACGAAAATGATCTTGAAATAAGTAAAGCCATTACTTTATACAAAAACATTCTCTTGAATCTACATTCGGTTCCACTTTTGCTTGCAGAAAATTACATTTCCCAACCTGCAACTTTTTGGCGAAGGGAAGTTCTTGATGAAGTTGGTTTGTTTAATGAAGAAGAGCATTTGGTAATGGATTATGAGTATTGGCTTCGAATTGTAACGAAATATGGAGATGGATATTTTCTGAACGATTATCTTGCAAACTTTAGATATTACGACACTTCAAAAAGTGGAAGTCGATTTAAGGAGCAATTTAGAGATGAGCTTCGTGTAGCGAGGAAATACGGTATGAATTATCCTCTCTCGATTCTGCTTCACGAGTTTAATAGAATAAAGATTATTACGGCGTATACGGTGATAAATTTCGCAAAAAGGCTGATTAAAAAATGAAAATACTTTTGGACCACCAAATCTTTACATTCCAGGATTATGGGGGGATTTCTCGCATTTATACCGAGCTCTACAAGATTTTTGAAAAGCAACAAGATGTTGAAATAGAAATGCCTATCAAATATTCCAACAATTTTTACTTAGAAGAGCTGGAAGATTTTCAATATAAAAACTTTAAGAAAATTCCTCATCCGATTGCAAATAAACTTTTCATCAAAACAGTTAACGATTTGCAAACCTGCAGAAAGCTTTTGAGAAATGATTTTGACATATTCCAGCCGACTTACTACGATCCGTATTTCCTAAAATTTTTAAAAAAACCTTTCGTACTTTCTGTTTATGATATGACACATGAAATATTTCCCGAAGGCGTTTCTTCTCTAGACAGAACTATTCCATGGAAAAGAAAACTGTTAAAAAAGGCTTCAAGGATAATTGCAATTTCAGAAAGTACGAAGAAAGATATTGTAGAAATGTACAATGTTGAAGAATCAAAAATAGACGTTGTTTACCTTGCAACTTCTTTGAAGCTTGATGCGAATTATAAAACAGCTCTTAATTTGCCGAATAAATACATACTTTTCGTTGGAAATAGAAAAGGCTATAAAAACTTTGAGTTTTTCGTAAAGAGTATCGCAGAAATATTAAAATCCACAAAAGACCTGAATTTGGTTTGTGCGGGTGGTGGTGGATTTACTGAAATTGAAAAAGAACTTTTGGAAACTTTAGGGATAGAAAATAAGGTTCAGCAAATCTTTTTTAAAGACGATAAAGAGCTTGCATATATTTATAATCATGCATTATGCTTTGTTTTTCCATCTAGATACGAAGGTTTTGGAATTCCGATTTTAGAAGGTTTCGCTTGTGAGGCACCGGTTCTTGCTAGCAATACGAGTTCTTTGCCAGAAGTTGGTGGAGATGCTGCATTGTATTTTGATCCTGAAGACTCTGTATCTTTAGTTTCGGCACTGGATAAGGTAATATCAAATGATTCTTTGCGACAAGGGTTAGTTAAGAAGGGGACGGAAAGCTTAAAGGCTTTCTCGTGGGAGAAGACTGCGAAAGGATATTTGGATGTTTATTCATTAATTTAGTTTAATAGTTAGCTTTATGAAAAATTATTTGCAACATTTACAGCAACAGGGTGATAATGATGTTAGCCTAACAAGAAAGATTGAATATATAAAGCATAATTTTGGTAAATATCTTACAGAACTAAATAAGAAATCATCAGTTCTCTCGATTGGTCCCGGAATTGGAGCTTTAGAAGAATACATGAATTCTCGAGGAGTTAGCAATATAGATCTTATTGATAATGACGAGAATGTGCTTAATTTCATAAAAACAAAGTTTAAGGTTAACAATGTTTTCAAAACAGAGAATATTGCGGAAATAAAAAACAAGTTACAAAAGTATGATGCTATATTTTTGATTCAAGTTTTTGAACATATTCCTCAGTCTCAATATAAGTCGTTTTTGTATACTTTGGTTGATTGTTTAAAGAGCAATGGAAAAATATTTATAGTTGTGCCTAATGGTGGGAATCCTCTAAATTTATTAGAACGATATCATGATTTGCAACATGTAAGTTCTTTTACGGAAGATTCTTTGAAAGAGTTGCCTGATTTCTGTGAGATAACAGACGTTAAAGTTGAGGTAAGAAGTTTTGACATACCTCCTTACTCAATTGTAAACTTAGCTCGCATTTTTATGCAAAAACTGCTTCATTGGATGATAATTTCTCTACTAATAATTAACGGTGGTGTATATCAGAAAATAATGGCACCAAACATCACTTTAATTATAAAGAAAAAGAGATAATGTCTGTGAAGCAGATTAATACTTTTCATAAAATAATTTGAAAATTCTCTTGTTTAAAATAAAGTTATTTTTATTTAATCCATTTGTAATTTCAATTGGATTTACAGTGCTTGCAAATCTTATCCAGGTTTTTGCATTTATGGCACAGAAAAATTTGGATGATAGCAACTTTTCTCTTTTGAATTGGGGGATATATGTTTTTACAATTCTAAACATTCCCTCTGAGTCATTAATTAAATGGGTCACAATTGAGCTTGGTAAAATAGATATTGAAAAAAGAACAGATTATCTTATCACTATTGCCCGTAAATCTTTTGTTCCATTTTATCTAATGTTTTCAATAATATTTGCGGGAATATCTTTGCAGAAAAATTCTGATTTTACAATTGTTTCGATTTGTTTAATTTCTGCATTAATTGCTTTTTGGTCAATTTTCCCAAGAGCATATCTGAATGTAAGGGAAAGATACTTAGAAATGAATTTGGTACTATTAACCATACCTGTAATTAGATTAATATTTACAGTTTTTTTTATAGCCAATGGTAATGTGGTCTTATTATTCTGGGGGCTTGTATTGTCTTCTATCATTGGTACTCTTTTATCATATGTTTTCCTATTTAATGATTTAGGGTTAAATTTGAAATACTTATTTAATAGCTTATCGAATCAAAACTCTTTTCAATTTACAAATAAGATTTTAAACATAGTAGGGAATGTATTTTTACAAATAGCTTTAAGTACTTTTTGGCTTGTTGACGGTTTGGTTTTAAAGAATTTTCTGGGTGATTATGATTATAGCGTTTACGTTTCGTATTCATATATTTATAAATTTCCGATGTTTGCTGCAATCGGTGTGGCGCCTGTGCTTTTGGGTAAATCTGTTTTATCTGAAGCAAATAGAATTGAATTAAAGAAAACTTTACGAAAAAGCATTTTGATAATTTTTGGTTTGTTTGGAAGTTTTCTTCTAATAGAAATATTATTTGAAGGGAGATTACTAGAACTTTTGGGTTATACTAGATATTTTAAACAGGGATTTAGTTTTATATTTGGATTGGCGTGGCTTGTCCAGACTTTAGTATACTTTGTATTTACATATTTGTTGAAGATAAAAGCTAATCGGAAAACTTATGTTGCAATATTTTTATACAGCTTGAGTTTCATAATTGGTTTGTACGTTTTTCGTGATAGTATATTTAGTGTAATGTGGTTTGTTTTAGGACAGGGATTATTTTTCATAATTGTTAATTTTGCCTTGTTGTTAAAGAAATGAAGTTAATAAAACTTTTCATATTGTTTTGGGCTTACTTTATTATCGGAGCATGGGCGTTATCTGCTCTCGGTTATTTTTCAGTGTTGGGTTTCAGAATATTGATTGCCATATTTTTGGTTTGTATAGGTGTTTATATTATTAAATCAAAATTCCTATCTCAATCAAAAGTTTGTATTTTAAAAGCTAAGGCAATATACTTAACCTGCAAAAAAGATTTTTATGATTATCTTGCTTTCCTAGTCACAATATTCTGGTTCGTTTATTTCGCCTACTGTCTTTATAGAATAGTTCTTTTGCCTCCAGAAAACTGGGACAGTATGACATATCATTTAACGAAGATCGCGAATGCAAACCAGACAGGTACATTGTGGCATGATTCTACAATACCAGTATCAAGAGTAAACGTTAGCCCGAGTAACTCCGAGATTTTCAATATGGTATTCTTTTCAATTTTGGGCAAAGATTTGATAGTAGAGATTCCACAGCTAATGGGGGCATTCTTCACCGTAATAGGTTTAGTATTTATCGTCGTTAGGCATTTCAAAGTCGATTGGCAAAAAGCTGTAATTGCATCATTATCTTTATTGACGATTCCTCTTTTTATATCTCAAAGTTACACTACTCAAAACGATCTTTTGTTTGTAGCGGTTTCGATAATTTCGATGTTATTTACTTTGGAATATTATAACTATAAATCTTTCTCTAATCTTTTATTTTGTATTATTTCAGTAAGTATTTTGGCGGGACTTAAATTAAGCGGTCTAATTGTAGCATTTCCTTGTTGCCTAATGGTTCTTCTGAGGTACATGGATTCCTTCAAAACTAATTGGAAGAATACCTCAAAATTAATAAAAGACGTTATTTTGGCATTGGTTATTTTTTTGACTTTAGCTTTGCTCAATTATATTATCGCAAAGATTTATTATGGTAAATTCACATATTTACCAAATGATTATAAAGCTATCTGGGGGATTGATACTTTTTTAGAGAATCTGAGACATTTTCATAGTTGGATATATGTTACAGGCGGAGAAGTTATCAGCCATGATACTGGTAGTATTGGTATGCTTGCCAAGGTAATGATCCCTTTGTTTCTCGTTGGCTTCATATTGGATTTCCTTAATTCAGAGAGAAGAAAAGGTGGGCGGATGATTATTTTCTTTGCACCAATATTCTTTACTCTTATATTTTTATTTTCACATACTCCAGATCCTTGGGATTTAAGATTAGTTTTGTTGTTGCCGATAATCTGCGTTTATTTTGGAACTGTGTTTTTTATAAATCTTAAAAACAAGTTCATTGGTGGTTTCGTATTTTGTTACATTGTTATGTTTGTGTTTAATACCGTAACTGTTTTTTATAACGCAGATAAGCCTAAATTAATAATTTCCCTTGATAAATATCAATCCGGTTATGGGTTTTCAACCATTGGAGATGTTTTTGCTTATCGTCCAGACATCTCCATCTTCGAGAAAGACAATCTGTCTTCGGCAGACATCTTGTTTCTGGGCAGTGAGGATTCTTGGGTTTATCCATATTATAGATCTGATTGGAGAAATAAAATCGTTTTTACAGATGAAGATAATTTACCACAAATGATTCAGAATCAAACTTATAAATATGTATTATTAGAGAGATCGAAAATAGATTTGGTTATTAATTATGTACCAAGTCATTATGTGGTGTTAGCAGAAGATAATTTCTTTAGAATTTATAAATTTTACTAATTTGGAATAGATTGCCATGCAGAAATATTCACATAAGGGAGATCAAATATTAAAATCTTTAGATTCTGCCAATAACTTCACCAATTGGATGTACGAAGTTGTGTCAAAGAGATTGAAAGGTGATATCTTAGAGGTCGGAAGTGGATTTGGGACCTATTCTCAAAAGTTGGTTGCAGATAAAAGATTTGAAAACTCCAAATTTACTTTAAGCGATATCGACAGTGGATATGTTAAGTCTTTAAGGCACAAGTATAAGGATAATAAGAATGTACAAGTAGTTGAATTGGATATTGAATCAAAAAAACAAAAATCAAATTTTGAAGAGAGTTATGATTCGATTTTCGCTTTAAATGTATTCGAGCATATAGGAGATGATAATAATGCTTTAAGAAATGCTTACAGCTTACTTAAAAAAGACGGTTATTTGGTACTTATCTTGCCGAATTACAAATTCTTATTTAATACTTTAGATAAATCTGTAAATCATCACCGTCGTTACAACAAAAATGAAATTTTGGAAAAGTTGAAACAAACTAAGTTTAAACTGGTTGAATTATCTTACTTCAACTCTGTTGGCGTAATAGGCTGGTTTTTAAATGGTAACATATTGAAAAAGGATGAGATAGATTCTAATACTGGGTTTCTGTTAAAGATATATGATGCAATAATTCCATATTGGAAGTACATAGAAAGATTATTTATAAAGAAAATCTGTGGGTTGTCGCTATTCGTAGTTTTAAGAAAAGAGTAATAACCATTAAGTGTAAAATCAAAAACGTATTTCTATCTATTTGCAATTAGAAAATCACTTTTTTATCTTTTAATAAATATGAAAACAGACAAGAAAATTGTTAAATATTCAGATCTTTCTAAACTTAAAGAGAAGTATAAAAAGCAAAAGAAAACTACAGTTTTCACTACGGGTTGTTATGATATTTTGCACCTTGGGCATGTGATTCATTTCAATTATTGTAAATCCAAAGGTGATATCTTAATCGTGAGTGTAGGTAATGATAAAAATGTTCGTGAATTAAAAGGTCCTTCTCGACCAATTAATTCAGAGTCTTTTCGTGCTAGAATGATTGCGGCACTTGAGATTATAGATCATGTCGTCATCAGTGAGGAGATGGGGATTATGGATCATGACAAATCGGTTGAGCTTTTGAAACCAAATTTTTACGTTGTTCCGGGTACGGATGGTTATTTGGATGGGAAGAAGAAACTTGTTGAAAATAATGGGGGAAAACTGATAGCATGTAAAAGACTTCCTCCAGAGAATAAGAAGGGTGGAATTTCTACTACTATGATTGAGAAAGAATTGGGAAAATGAAAATAGATTTTATAATTAATTAAAAATGCTCCGTACAAGCCTTGTGTTGATATTGTTGTTTCTCATTCTTAATCTTATTGGGCTGTTATTTTCAAAATTATTTTTGAAAAAACTACGATCTTTTGATTACCCTGTTTTGGGCTTATCCTCTTTTTTCATTTTAAGTTCCAACCTTTTCCTGTTAGACGTTGATCATAGGATAACGATAATTTTATTATCGATTCTTTCTATGATTGCCATTAGGTATGTTAAAAAAGAAGATTTGTTTAAAATATTACTTAACTTGGTAATATTTCTATCTACAACTGTAGTTTTTCTTTCGACTTATTTATTTGTCTTTGGGTTTGATCGTAACATAACAGGCTATAACATATGCAATGATTCTGTAGTACATGCAACATTTTCTCGAAATCCTGAGGATAATTATTTAATAGAGGATAAGGTCGAAGGTCGCTATTATCCGAGAGCTGTTCATTCGGGGATAAATTTGATAAGCAATGTTGCACACGAAGATACGAGTAAACTTGTCATTCCAATGGGGATATATTTTTATGCTTTTGCGGTTTTTCCTTTGATAAGAATCGTAGAATTATTTTTTGATTTGAAGAAAAGCAATTCTCGTTTCTTTGAGAACAAATTATTTCTGTACGGAATACCAATAATTAGTTTAAGTACATATTATTCTCTGGCGATTGCATTCCATGGATTCTTGACTCAGGTTTCTTACTTATCCTTTGTGTTTCTAATTCCTTTCTATATTAATTACAGAAAATTGTATAAAAAGGATATTTTATTAATGCTTTTGGTTGTTGCCAGTATTATAAGTTATGGTCCTGCAGCTTCGATTATAATTTTCGCTGAATTTACAATTTCTTTTCTATATACTCTTTTTGGAAAAGTTAGGTTGGATATAAAGGTATTGGTTATGAAGTTGTTAGTTTATATTACGTTAGGTTTATTGTTTGCGGGAGTTAATTTAATAGATTTATTTCATGTTGCTTTAGCAATTGTGGAGCCAGGAGGGGAGGCGCAATCGTCTATTGGCAATCTTGTTGGGAAATTGGATTTAGACATCCTAACCGGTGTATGGGACGAATCTGATTATCGGATAGTAACTGTCAAGGATACCTTTGTTGGACAAGCATTTTTATTAATGAACTCATTGTTCTGGGTAGTGTTGGGCTCATTAATTTGTAGAATTAAAAAGCTTAAAAATAACAGGCCGTTAACGATTGTTATCTTTTCTTTAGTTTTTGCATATCTATTTATGGACTTCTATTCTGGGAATCCATATATGTTAAGTAAATTGCTAACTCCATTGACACCAGCTCTTTGTGTGCTTTTTCTTTTGGGAATAATTTATTTATGTAAAAATTGGATAGTCAAGTATTCTTTGCTATTAGTTTATTTGTTAGGATTTTTCTATTCGAATTATGTATTGATGTCGAATATTACGGTATTGCCATATGATTCTCTCTTTGAATTAGATGATCTTCGAACAAGGATTGAAAACTATGATTCTGTGTTATTTCATACCAGTAATGATTGGGCTGTATATTATGTAGATAGTTCGGAGGTAGATATTAAGGGAATTCATTATTTTCAAGACACAAATTTTAAAGATATTGTTGATTATGATTTAATAGTCTATGATACTGCTGATATTCCAGAAAATTCAATAAGTGGATGCTTGATAAAAGAAAGTTTCGGTAAATATATACTTTGTAAAAACTAATCATGAAAATAGGATTTCTTTGTGAACGAATGCTTCTTGGTTTCGGTGTTGATCTTGTAATTCACAATCAAGCAGAGTTACTGGGTCAGATGGGTCATGACGTTACAGTTTACACTTTGCGAACGGATGAAACTTTTAATAATAAATATTATCGAATCATCAAACTCAATTCCGGATTGCACCTCAATCCTCTCAAAACAGAGCTTGGAGTTGTAAAAAATACCGCTAGATTTCTTAACAATCAAGATGTCGATGTTTGGATATCTGAAACGTACCCATTCCATATATTGACATGGTTTTTGAAGAAACCCGTCTTCATAATAGAGTATGGCACAAGTTCAAGTGAAGGAATGAAGTTTAAGCAAAAGATAAATTTTTTCTATCAGAAATATGTTGATAGATTATTATTCTTCCCTTTTTCAAAAAAGATAATAACAATTTCACAATATTTGAAAGATGCTCAGGTTCCTTTCTATTTACGACATAAGGCTATTCCTCAGCATTTAGGAGTAGATCATTATATTAATGATTTCAAGGAAAGGAAAGGCAACTCATCTGCATTGAAAAAAGATTTAAAGTTGAACAAGGATGATTTCGTTTTGCTTTATGTAGGCAGATTGAGACATGAGGCTCAGCCGTATAAAGGTGTTGCTGATTTGATTGAAATATATCAGCAGGTTAAAAAGAAAAATTCAAAAGTAAAGCTGATAATGGCAGGTTATGGAGATGAAGAGGATAAAAAGAATTTGGAGAAAAAGGGAATAATTGCGTTACCTTGCGTTCCCAAAGAGGATCTAGAAGAATTATACGATTTGTGTGATTTATGTGTTTCTGCAACTAAGTGGGAGGGATTTAATCTTCCTATGTTTGAAGCACAGACATTCGGTAAAGTTCCGGTGATTTATAATATCGGGCCTCATCCGGAACTGATGAATGATGGAGAACATGCTTTTCTTGTTAATGATCAGGATGAATTTATAGAAAAGGTTCTTTTGCTATCAAAGGATGAAAATTTGAAGAAGTCTATGGAGAAAAAGGCAATTGAACATTCTTCCAATTTTACATGGAAGAAAAATGTGGAGAAATTTGAAAAACTATTGAGGAAAGAGGTAAAGATAAAAAAGGAATATAAAAAAGATTGGGTTGATCTGATAACTCTTAACTATGATGGAAAATCAATAACGGAAGACTTGTTTAATTCTCTGAAGAAGAACAAATACAAAAATGTTAATTATGTAATGGTTGATAATGGATCTCATGATGGTTCCGCCGATTACATAGAAAAGAAATTCCATAATGTAAAAGTAATTCGTTCAAATAAGAACCTATTTTTTCCAAGAGGAAATAATCTTGCTATAAAACAAACGAACTCAGAATTTATAATGTTGGTTAACAATGACATTATTGTCGAGCCGGATGCAATATCAAAAATGGTGAATAGAATGAAAAGTGATCCAATGATTGTAGCGGTTGCAAGTAAGATGTTGTCAATGAAAAATAAAAGAGTGATAGACTCTATTGGAACTGTGATGATGCCCGATGGTTCACCTTTTAATCGCGGAATTGGGCAGATTGATTTGGGACAATATGATAAAAGCGAAGATGTATTTGGTGCTTGTTTTGGCAGTGTTTTGCTGAGAAGGTCTTCGTATGAAAATGTAGTTGGTCCGATGGACAATGATTATTTCGGATATTTTGAAGATGTAGATTGGTGTTTCCGTGCTAATATGTTGGGATATAAGATTGTCACTGAACCGGAAGCTATTGTTTATCACGCTCACAGTGCAACTTCCGCAAAGAGGAATTATGATTGGAAATTTTTCTTAATTCAGAGAAATTTTATCTGGACTATTCTCAAAAATTTTCAAAGAAATAAGGCTCTTCGAGGTGTAGTAAGAAGGTTGCTTGCATTATCAAGGGAGTTTGTTTTCTCCAAATCGCTTAGTAGGAAATGGGCAAGCTTGAAAGTTATTATGGCAACTATAATTTGTTCTCCGAAGTTTCTTGTAAAGAGATTAGATTTGCAAAGGAAAAGAATGGTCTCGGATGCTGAAATCTTCCGATTTTCTATTAACGAGTTTTCCTTCTTTGAACCAGTTAAATATGAACCTATTTATTCTCTTGATAATTTAGAGAAGACTTTTGAAAGACTTGCTAATTTGAACAAAAAAGATATAAAGATTTATAAAGAAATCAGAAATTTGAATCTGACAAAATCTGCTTCCGATGGACAGTGGGATAAAAAAGCAATTAAACTTTTGAAATCTTTGGAAAGTAGAATTGGTCGAGAAGACACAAAAAGATTTTTGGAATTTATTGTCGAGAAGAAGTCTTGGATATAAGCTTCTTAACCTTGTTTTTTAGAGCGTTAACATTAAAGACTTTGTTCTCTAGAATTTCTATTGTCTTTCTTTGATTATTAATTTCTCCGTCTAAGTGGGCAACGGCATTTTGGAAATTTTCAATATGCTGATTCTTTTCTTCTAGTTCTTTTTGAAAGTTTTCAATATGCTGATTTTTTTCTTTCAGTTCTTTTTGGAAGTTTTCAATATGCTGATTTTTTTCCTTCAGTTCTTTTTGGAAGTTTTCAATATGCTGATTTTTTTCACTCAGTTCTTTTTGGAAGTTTTCAATATGTTCATTCTTTTCATCTATTGTTTTTACAAGATCTGGTATTTGTGAGGTTTCTTTCTGTAGATTCTCTATATGTTTCTGTTTGGCTTCTGCTTCTTTCAAAAGCTTTTGAACTAGTTCTTCTTTCTCTTCGATTATCCTTGTTTGGTTTTCTACTAATTGGTGAACCTCAAGCATTGGCTTTTTGTTTTGCGGAAGATCGCTAATTCCCTTTGTTTTTTCTGCAGAGATTTTGAATATGTATTGATATGCAATCGATTCCTTTTTAGTAATTAGATTAATGAACGCGGATGTTGTTTTTAATCCAAGCTTTTCAAGTTCTTCATTTAAGTACTTTGTTGGAAAATCGAAAGTTGTGTAATGTAGTTCATTAACAAACAGGTCTGCTTTTTTGATGAGATTACTGAATTTCTTTAAAGTGAAATATTGAAGATGTGTGTCATCAAGAATTCCTCTTTCTTCCGATTCGAAATCGCCTCTCAATAGTTCCAACCTGATTGATACGTGTGCAATGTTTGGAATAGACACAATTATGAATCCCTTCGGTTTTATGTATGATTTCAGTCTCTTCAGTAACTCCAGAGGATTCTTTAAATGTTCAAGCAAATCTGCGACTATAATATAGTCGAAACTATTTTTTTCGAACTCTTTTTCCCATATACTATCTTCAACATTCGCGATGACAACCTTCTTACACACCTTCTTTGCGATTTCCGCATCTTCCTTTGACAACTCTATTCCAGAGACTTGGCAGTTTTTTTGTTGAATTAAATATTCCGCAAGGTAGCCGCTACTGCACCCTATATCAAGTATTTCGGCACCATCATCAATCATATTAACAATTTTGGTAAGCGAAACATTTTCATTTGAAACATCAACTTTTTGGTGGGAATATTTGCTCATTAATTTATTTTACAAATATCATATATTTCTTGGTGCATGGGGAAAAAGTCAAATTCATCATTAATTTTATATTTATTAAACATGGATCTTCTCTTAAAGAATAATATTTTACAAGAAGGCTCAGATAATCCGGGATCTGCATTATTATTTATAATTCCTGTGCTTTTCGAATTCTTTCTTCCTGAACTCAATCCAATAATAACTAGATTCATTTCTACATGTAGGCCTCTTGTATAACCTTGGTCGAGTTTGATTAGAGTTTTATTGTTTCGTTTTATAGATCTCGTAGATGATTCAGTATAATAGATTTCGTTTTCATAGACAAATACTGAATGTGGATGAAATATATTCACGATTTCTTTCCTTTGACCAACAATCTCAAATATGTATCCGTTTTTGGCAGAACTCCACCTCTCTCCTTTTTTGAGTCCGAATCCAGATATAAATAACTTATCTTTGTTTGAGTATAGAGAATTTAAGTGATGCGTATCATTTCTACCTTCTGAATCATTGGGCTTCCATAGAATTTCTGGTTTATCAAATTTTAGGTTCTTTTGATCATAATTGTATTTTATTACGGAGTCATTTCCTGTGGATACAACGTAAAGATTATTGTCTTTTAATACAATAGAGTGTCCGTCGATTACTTCGGCAAGATCACTCTTTGCCAATACATCTGAGGTTTTTTTATCGATTATCACAATACCATTTGGTTGCGATTGGTAGAGAGCGAATATAAAGTTTTCATTTTGGGCGACTTCAGTAAATCCTGTGTTTGGAAAGTCTATGTTTATGCAGGATACTGAATGCTCTTCCGTATCTAAGATTGAAATATTTTTTTTGTTTCCATCTGTTTGATTACAAAAGGATATTGCTAATTTCATAGTTTACCTCCATGTATGTGGTAATTGCAAAAGTCCGTTCTTTTTAGTGGTTGCCTTGAAATTAACAAACTCGTTAAATTCAGAGCTGTCATAAACCTCGTAGATGAGATTATTTTTTGGATCGCCTTTGAATATGCTTGCCTTATAATAAAAACTTCCTTTGTTGAAATAATTGGGATTAAAACTCAGCTTTATCTTATTCACACCTCTATTTATCTTTGGCGAGAATCCATCATAAAATGAATTATTTCCACAAATCCAAGCGTTTGTATTTTTATCAAATATAGCCAAACCCACGAATAAATCATTTTCTGGCTTTTCAACTTCTAAATTTATCTCGAAAGTTATGTTTTCCTCACTTGTGAAACTTCTTTTTTCTAGACGCTGTTTGGCATAAGTTTTTATCTCCTTGATGAAATGTAAATCTTTAACTGTAGAAGAATCATTCGAAAGTATAGGGTTGCCTTCATTTTGATAATGTGATACCACCTCTTCCGTCCCATTATCAATCCTCACCTTTCCTCCATCAATCCAAATAACCCTATCACAAAACTCTTTCACACTATCCATCCCATGGCTCACAAACACCACAGTCTTTCCTTCTTTTTTAAAATTTCTAAACACATCAAAACATTTTTCCTGAAAACCAGCATCGCCGACTGCCAGTACTTCATCAACTAAATAAATATCAGCATCTGATTGAATGGCGATGGAGAAGGCGAGTCGTACTTGCATGCCTGAAGAATAATTCTTTACCGGCATATCGATGAAATCTCTCACTTCTGCAAAATCTACAATTTCATCAAATTTCTTCTCTAAAAACTTCTTCGTCATTCCGAGAATTATCCCGTTAAGAAAAATGTTTTCTCTTCCCGATAATTCAGGGTTGAATCCAACACCAAGCTCCAAGAATGGAGTCATTTGACCATTGATTTTTACACTTCCTTTATCCGGCTCGTAAATGCCTGCGAGTGTTTTTAAAAGTGTAGATTTTCCGCTACCGTTTCTTCCGATAATTCCCAAAAACTCTCCCTTTTTCACTTCGAAAGAAACATCGTTTAAAGCATTAAATTCTCGGTACTTTGTTTTGTGAAAAGGGTTGAGAACGTAGTGTTTAATCTGCGTCTTCTGTTCAAAAGGGATTCGGAAGGTTTGGGATAAGTTATTTACTTTTATTGCAATAGCATCGTTCATATTTAAATTGGTTGGAGATTGTTAAAACATTGATAAAACATAGTTCAAACGTTGTTGAAACGTAGTTACAAATTTTTAGATAAATATTTAATCAAGTTACTTATCTTCACTGATATGGTAACACAATTCTTTCGAAGTTCTTCTGATTTTGCAGAACCTATAAAGTTTTGATTCTCTGCAATATGCAACATGCTTCGCACTTCTCCGCAAGATCCTTTGGAAATGTATAAGAATCTTATAAGTTCTCTGTTGCTTTGTCTTTCGTAACCTTCAGCAATGTTATTGCTTATTGATAAAGTTGCTCTTAATATCTGATCTTTGAAATAGTAATCCCTAAATTTCTTATCTCCAAATATCTGAGATATGTCTATGAATAATTGTATTCCTAACTGCCAAATTTCTAAATCTTCAAAATTTGTTTTACTATGTTTGATCGATGTTTTATCCATGTTTGAAACTATGTTTTATCTTTACAATGAAAGCGCTTCGCTAGATCCTTCGTTGCACTCTGGATGACACTGTTTGTTATTTACAACCGTTCTGCAATCCCTTTGATATTTTTCTTAAAAAAATACAGACTGATGAAAAATGCCGGTAATATTATTGCCAGCATTATTAGGTTCGTTTTTACAAATTCTATCTTCCCATAAATCAGTGCCGATCTTGCGGAAAGAATGATTCTAGTTAATGGATTTAATGCAACAACGGTGCTTATTGTTCCGGTCAACATTTCAATCGGGTATATGATTGGTGTAAGGTAGAAAAACACTTGCAATACTAGTTCCCAAATCGGGGCAATATCTCTGAATCGGACATGTAAAATACTTATAATAAATCCGAAAGTTAATATTAGTATGTATTGGATGAAAATTAAAAAGATGAAATATAAAAATGATTGGAATGTGACATCTGTTTTAAATACAATTGCGAATATTCCGAAAATACAGAGGTTTATTCCATAATTTATTATGGCAATTATTGTTGAAGATACCACCGCAATTTCCTTTGGAAAATTTACCTTCAGAATAATTCCGGCTTTTCCTAGAATTGAATGCATACCGTTAATTGTTCCTTCTGAGAAGAATTGAAATGTAATTGTTCCGAGTAATAGGTATAAAGGGTAATTTGAGATTGAGTCATTTCCACCGAAGAATTTAGAAAAAACAGTATACAGAATCAGAAACATCATAAACGGACGGATAAGCACCCATGCAAATCCGAGAAATGAATTATTATATCTGATTTTGAAGTCTGTCTTTACAAGCTCGACCAGAAGGTCTTTAAGATTTTCGTTGGATCGATTCATATGTATGTTCAAAGTCATTTAAATGGAAGTCCCTTCTCCTTTTAGGAGAAGGTCAGGATGAGGTGATTGTGTTGTATTTAAACCTCACCCTATCCCTCTCCTATTAGGAGAGGGGACTAGAATACAATTTTGAAATAGCACGTCTTTATGATTGTATAACAAAAGGACTTCGTTTCAAAGTAGATTCAAAGTAGAGGCAGAATGAGGATGACTGGAACAAGAAATGGATCCCGTGTCGAAGCACGGGATGACGAAGTGAAATGACACCAGCTGTCATCGCGGGCGAAGACCCGCGATCTCGGAGTACATTGATTACTGACTTTTGTGAAAAACAGTAGTTTTATATTTAATCCGAGATCCCGCATCACACCCCGAGATTCGGGGCTGTGCGGGATGACATAATATCTTCTCCCCTGAAAAGGGGAGTGGTTGCGAAGCAACCGAGGGGTGTTACCGTACACCTTCCGCCACTAATAATCGGTTTATTATTCTTCGAGCGCAACGAAGTGGAGTCGAGAAGTTCTCGACTTCGCTCGAACAATAAACCATGTCTGATTCTCCACCAGTAGTGAGCTTGTCGAATTATGCGGAGAAGGACACTGTGCTATGCACTAGTTGCAAACGGTTGTTTATAGTACAATATTTCTATCTGAATTTTGGCTTAAAGATTTTTAATGAAAAACTTTGATCTTTCGATTGTTATACTTACATATAATGTTCGCAATTTATTAAAGGAGTGTCTTCATTCTGTTTTTAATTCCGTCGATTTCGCGAAGCTTTCTGCTGAGGTATTCGTGGTTGATAATGGTAATGATGGAACGGATAAAATGATTGGAGAATTTTTCAATCGTTCGGTAAAGTATATCCCAAATTCTTCTGAATCCGGATATGCGGCATCGAACAATCTTGCATTAAAACAAACTTCGGGGAAATATGTTCTTCTTCTTAACCCTGATACAAAACTTCAAAATGACACGCTGAAAGTTATTTACGATTACATGGAAGAAAATCCTGATGTCGGCGTTTCGACTGCAAAGGTCGAGCTTCCAGATGGAAAATTGGATGGTGCTTGTCACAGATCTTTTCCCACACCATGGAATGCATTAACGAGATTTTCTCATTTGTCGAAAAAATATCCGACTAGTAAGATTTTCAATCAGTATAATTTGGGATATTTGGATATTAATACCATACACGAAGTTGATTGTTGTACTGGAGCTTTTATGTTTATTCGACGAGAATCGATAGAAGGAGGTTCTCGCCATGCTGAAGTCGGCTGGCTTGATGAAGATTATTGGGCAAATGGAGAGGATATCGATTTTTGTTATAGAATTAAGCAAGCCGGTTGGAAGATTATGTTTGTCCCGACGACAAAGATCATTCATTATAAGGGAGCAAGTAGCGGAACGCAGCTTTCAACACAAGAGATTTCAAGTGCGGATAAAATGACGAAAAGAAGATGGATTAACGCATTTCATGATACGATGCCGATTTTTTATAAAAAACATTACACGAAGAAATATCCGTTTTTCGTGAGATGGATAGTACTTCTGGGCGTTGAGATAAAAAGACAAATTGCACTTAAAAAACTATTAAATAACTAATTATAATTTCAAAGTGATACTAGTTTTTTAAGAAATTCCAAATTCTAAATTACAAATATCAAATAAATTACAATATATAAAATCTCAAAATAATTATTTGTAGGTTTTGTGATTTGGCGAATTAATGTTTGAGATTTGTTTGGAAATTAAGATTTTGGATTTGGTGCTTTAAGATAATGATTCTTATACATGGATTCCGTGTCGAGCACGGAATGACGATTTACTTTACACATAAAATTGATGCGTATTGGTATTGATGTTCGGATGATTTTTGAATTTCCAACCGGTATTGGAAATTATCGTAAGAGTTTGATGGAAGCTCTCTTTGAGATTGATCATGAGAATGATTACATTTTAGTTGGGAACAGCAATCAGCGGTCAGCTTTCAGCGCACAGCTTGAGCAAGTGAATATTTCATTTGGAGAAATAAAATCTAAAGCTAATCATCCTCAGCAACATCTTCTCCTCAGAAGAGAATTGCAAAAGCTTAATCTTGATGTCTTTTACACAACACCGTGGGGTGCGACTCTTGGTCTGCCATGCAAATACGTCCTGGAAATTCCTGATCTTATTTATCACCATTATCCTCAGTTTGGCTCCTGGAAATCAAAACTTTATGAATTGTTTTTAGAGAAACCTATTGCACGAAATGCCGAGCATGTTGTAACAATTTCTGATTTTGTTAAGACAGATATTCATAATTATCTCGGTGTCGATCTGGATGATATTTCGAATATGAAGGGGGATGTTTCTTCTGATTATCGTGTAATTGAAGATGAGAAATTTATTAATAATGTTTTAGAGAAATATGGATTGGTGGACCCTAAATTTCGTCGGGGTAATGAAGGGGTGGATCCCGTGTCGGAGCACGGGATGACGCCGTTCTTTGTATATCTTGGGAATCAGCGTCCGCATAAAAATTTGGTAAGTTTGTTAAAGGCGTTTGAGATTTTTAAAGACGGGGTTATTTCGTCACCTCACCCTAGCCCTCTCCTAAGAGGAGAGGGGACAGATGTGAAGCTTGTCATTATTGGCGGTGTTGACGCAAGCGGGAGGGATGAGGATTCTTTGCGAATTCAAAAACAACTTGGGGAAATGAAATATAAAGATGACGTTATGCTTTTGGGAAAGGTGTTTGATAATAATGAAGTTGCTGCAATTTTCAACCGCGCAATTGCTATGGTTCACCCATCAATGCATGAAGGGTTTGGTATGACTCCTCTTGAAGCAATGAGATGCGGTTGTCCAATTATTGCCTCAAATGTTACTGCTATGCCCGAGGTTGTAGGTGAAGCGGGTATTTTAATTGATCCTCTCGATCAAAATGCCATCGCAACGGCAATGTATGAACTTTTTACAAACCAGAAATTAAATAAAGATTTAAAGCAGAAATCTTTAACTCAATCTAAACTGTTTTCTTGGGAAAAAACTGCTAGAATATTGTTAGACGTATTTAGTAAATTGAAATGAGATGCAGGGTTTCCAACTACAAGCCAGAAGTAAGATAGTTATTTCTGTACGGATATTAATTCAGATTGTATTTATTTTATACCTAATCTTCGCGAAGGAAGATTTTCAGAACCTTGCTGCTTTCTTAGTTGCAATCATCGCTGCGGAAGGCTACAAATTACTCGGTGCTGTAGCAATATCCCAAAATAGCAGATTCCGCGATTTGATTGGTTTAGTAACCGGTGTACTAAACGGTATGATATTTATGATTACCTTGTATCTGACAGGCTTTGTTCAAACGGAATTGTGGATGTTCGCCTTACTTTCTGTCGCATTGACAGCTTTAGAATATGGTATTTATGGTGCCGTTGCAGAAAGTTTGGTTATGATGTCCCTTTATGTTGTAATTGGAGGAATAGAGAGTATGGACTATTCCATTTTGTTAATTCGTGCTTTTGTAACAATTCTTGTTTCTGCAATTTACGGTTATATTTCAAATCGTGAATTAGTCTTCGAGAAAAGATTTCAAGAACTGGAAAAGATGAGCAAACTTACAAAAGATCAGAAATCCAGGTTTATTGGTCTCATCTCACACAGTTTGCGGACTCCAATTACGACAATTCGCGGATATGTTGATTTACTTGTTAATGAAAGAGCCGGAAAGCTTAAAAAGGAGCAAATGGAATTGGTGGAGAAATTAAAGGAAGAAACTAGCGAGCTTCAAGATCTAACAGAAGACTTTCTTACTATCAGTACATTAGAGAAAGAACACATTCAGTTAGACTTCTCCGAATTCGACATATGTGGGCTTTGCAAGGAGGTTTATGAGGAAATGACACCTCGTGCAAAAGAGAAAGGTATTACCTTTAAATATGAAGACAAATCCTCTCAGTGTTCATATGAAGGTGAGAGATCCAAGCTTGAAAATGCAATAAAGAATCTTATCGACAACGCAATCAAGTTCACGCCACAGGATGGTACGGTGACGTTATCTTTATATAATGATACGGATTATGTTTATATCGATGTTCATGATACTGGAGTTGGAATCCCACAAAAGGAGCAAAAAGATCTTTTTGGAATGTTCTCAAGAGCAACAAACATTTTGAAATATGAGTATAAAGGTGTAGGATTAGGGCTATACATGTCTCGGCTTATTGTTGAGGCTCATGGAGGAAGAATAGAACTTGAATCAGAAGAGGGTGTTGGTAGTAAGTTTTCAATTATTCTTCCAACCGGCAAATTAGGCAAAGTTATCAGGAAAATATCCGGAAAGTAATATTTCTTTGTTAAAGAAATGGCAAATAAATACAACAAAAAGATATTAATAATTGAGGATGAGCCGAGTGTCCTTGAGATTTATGCTAGAGAACTTGAGCACGCTGGATTTGAGGTTGTTAAAGCTTTAGACTCTGATTCGGGGTACGATCTAGCAAAAAGTGAGAATCCAGACTTAATACTTCTGGATATAATGATTCCCGGTAGTGGAGGTCTGGATCTTCTAAGAAGATTTAAAACGGAATCAACAACAAAGGGAATTTTAGTTGCAATGCTTACGAATCTTGATTCGATATCTATGGTCAATGATTGTTATGAACTGGGCGCAGATGCATACTTTGTTAAGGCGGAATTTCTCCCATCTGAAATTACCAAAGAGGTTATCACAATGTTAGGTCTAAATTAGCAATATATTTATTATCATTAACTACAACAATGGCAGAGAAAATAAATAAGAAGATACTTATTATCGAAGATGAGGAGGCTGTCCTTGATGTATATTCGAAGGAATTAAAGTTTTCAGGTTTTGATGTAATCACTGCCCTTGATTCGGATTCCGGTTATAAAAAAGTTCTTGAAGAAAATCCGGATATGATTCTTCTGGATATCATGCTTCCGGGGGCAAGCGGATTAGAACTTCTGAAACAGTTGAAGAATAACGAGAAAACGAAAGATATAATGGTAGTTATGCTTACGAACCTTGATGCATCGGCCGTTATTGACGAGGGATACAAACTGGGCGCTGAAGCATATTTTATAAAAGCTGAATTCGTTCCATCCCAAATAACCGAAGAGATAAAATCATTGTTGGGTCTGTCATAGTTTCTCTTAAATGCGTTAATTATATAATAACTCTTTAAGAAATAAGGAGGCCTTGATATCAAATTCCAAATTCTAAATAACAATTTCCAAACAAATCACAATGACCAAAATCTCAAATAACAAACAATATGATTTAGAGGAAAGAACTTTAGAATATGGTAAGAGAATTGTTAGATTCTGCAAATCTTTATCAAAAGATAAAATAAATTCTAGACTTTGTGATCAATGTTTGCGCTCTGGAACATCTATAGGAGCGAATTATAGAGAAGCAAATGAAACAGAAACAAAAAAGGACTTTTTGTTTAGGATGAGGATATCTCGAAAGGAAGCAAAAGAGACGATTTATTGGTTACAATTAATAACAGAAGCAAATCTAGAACTAGAAAATAAGATTAAACCTTTGTTAGAAGAAACTTCTGAACTTCTAAAAATAATTTCGAGTATAATCGAGAAGTGTAAATAGTTTAGAATTTTGAATTTGTTATTTGATATTTGTTTGGAAATTGAGATTTTGGATTTGGTGCTTTTTATTAAGTTTTGTATTTTGTGAATTGTTAATAAGTTTAATGCTATATGAAAGATTATAAAGTCGCTCTCGTTCATGATGATCTTCTCCAGTACGGTGGAGCTGAGCGTGTGCTTGAAGTAATGCATGAGATTTGGCCGGATGCTCCAATTTACACCTCGCTATATGATAGAGAAGAGATGTTAAAAAGGGGCTGGAACGATGATGGAATGGATATTCGGACTAGCAAGTATCAATGGTTACCGTGGAAGGCAAAATTCGGCAACAAGTTCTATCTCCCAATATTTCCACTCGCTTTTGAATCATTTGATTTTTCAGAATACGATCTTGTGATTTCGTCATCAACAAGGTTTGCCCATGGCGTTATAACGCGACCCGAGACTTGTCATATTAGTTACTGTAACTCACCCGCAAGATTTCTCTGGATGTATCCTGATTATGAAAAGGGACATGGCGGGATTAAATCTTGGCAGAAGCTTCTTCTAGCGCCGATTCTTCATTGGCAAAGAATTTGGGATCAATTAGCTTCCCAACGGCCGGATTTTTTCTTTGGGAACTCATCTACGTCAGTTGCAAGAATTAATAAGTTTTTCAGACGTTCTGCAGAAATACTTTTTCCTCCAGCAGATGTTTCCAATTTTCTCCCAAAGCAAAAGGTTGAAAAGAAAAATTATTATGTCATTGTTGGAAGAATGGCAGGGCACAAAAGATATGATATTGCTGTTGAAGCCTTTAACAAACTTGGCTCTGATTATGAGCTTCGCTTAATCGGTTCCGGTGATAAGCTTGAAGAACTTAAATCTATGGCAAAAGAGAATGTTAAATTCTTAGGTTTTGTTAGTAATGAAGAACGTGAAAAACAGGTCCAAGAAGCAAATGGGTTTCTTTACCCGCAGCTTGAAGATTTCGGGCTAACGGCTGTTGAAGCAAATGCTGCAGGAACACCGGTTGTTGCTTATGGAAAAGGTGGTGCTCTTGATACTATTGTTGATGGGAAGACTGGTGTTTATTTTTCTGAACAAACGTCCGATTCTTTGGTTGATGCTATTAAACGATTTGAGAAAATGGCTTTGAGTGCTGATGATTGTATAGAAAATGCAAAACGATTTGATAAGGAAATCTTCAAGTCGAAGATGAAGAAACGTGTAGAGGAAATGTTTACAGAGTATCGTGTTGATTATGGATCTAGGAAGAAATCATAGTGTGTTCTAGAAAAATTGGTTATGTTACTTTTGCAAACAAAAGTAACCAAAATTTCTGAAACAAACCAGTTCCGACAAATAGCAATCCGATACAATTAACTACCGGAATGGCCCGTTTCAGACTTCATCGGTTAACAACCTAATACAAATAACAAGGGGAAAATGGAATATGAAAAACAAAAATTGAAAGTTGCTCTTGTCCATGACTACCTCCAGTGGCACGGTGGTGCGGAGAAGGTTTTGGAGGCTTTGCATGAAATTTGGCCGGATGCTCCGGTTTATACTTCTGTTTATAATCCGGATACAATGCCGGATCTTTACAAGTCTTGGGATATCAGAACTTCCTTTATGCAAAAATTACCGTGGTGGAGCAAGTTTTTGAAACATTATTCCTTTCTTTATCCGATGGCTTTTGAGCAGTTCGACTTTTCAGAATACGACTTGGTCATTTCTTCATCTGCCGGATTTGCAAAGGGAATTATTACAAGACCAGAAACGACTCATATTGCATATACTCATACTCCTCCTCGTTTCCAGTGGGGATATGCTACTGCAACGCGTGAAAAGCTAAACGGTTTTTACACAAACTGGATTTTGCCTCCGATTGATAATTACCTAAGGATTTGGGATCAATGTGCTGCAAAACGGGTTGATTATTTTGTATGTAATTCGAGAGAGGTACAAAAAAGAATTAAAAAGATTTATAGACAGGATTCAACTGTAATAAATCCACCGGTCGAATTTGAACGATTTGCGGATCATGAATCGAAGAAGGAGAATTATTTTGTAACCATTGGCAGATTAGAAAGGTATAAGAATTTTGACTTATTAATAAAAGCTTTTAATAAACTTGGTCTTGATTACAAGTTAAAAATTATAGGTGGTGGAAGTGACGAAGCTTATCTTAGGTCGTTAGCACATTCAAATATCGAGTTTATGGGTCGCGCTTCTGACGATGATTTGACCAAGCTTTTGTGCAATGCAAAAGCTTTCATTTACGCCGCAGAGGAAGATTTTGGAATTGTTATGGCGGAATCCTTAGCGGCTGGAACACCTATTGTTGCTTATGGAAAAGCGGGGGCGCTTGAAATTGTGGAAGAGAATAAAACAGGGGTGTTTTTCAAAGATCTTTCTGAAGAATCGATTGCTTCCGCGATTCATAATTTTGAAAAGATGGAATTTGATTTAGAGTATTGC
Organism: uncultured Candidatus Saccharibacteria bacterium; assembly: GCA_964501355.1. GTDB lineage: Bacteria > Patescibacteriota > Dojkabacteria > CAZCSM01 > CAZCSM01 > CAZCSM01. The sequence goes on from CAZCSM010000002.1 coordinate 54,282, forward strand.
AAAAAACAGGCCCAAAGATTTTCGAAGGAACGGTTTAAGAATGAAATAAAAAATTTTGTTTCAAAGTTGTTACAAAGTAGAAGCAAAGTAGATACAAATGTTTAGAAGGTTTTTATGAGATAATTTCTAATTACTAATATCTAATTTCTGAACAAATTCAAAATATCAAATCCCAATCCTTGTTTAGATTAATTAGGTTAATTAGGTCAATTAGAAATTTGGATCGAACTGTATGACGTTATATTATTAAAATAAACATAAATTACTTACATGAAGAATTCTGTAAAAAGATTAATGGATATTGTTATTTCTCTCTGTGCACTGATTTTAGGGTTTCCTATTTATCTTATTACTGCAATTGCCATTAAGCTGGACTCAAAAGGTCCTGTTTTTTACTCTCAAGATCGAGTCGGGAGAAATGAGAAGAATTTCAAATTCTGGAAATTTCGATCAATGGTTGTTAATGCTGATGAAATCCTTTTCAAGAATAAGGAGATGTATGAAAAGATGAGATCCGGTTCACATAAGATTGCTGATGATCCACGAATTACAAAGGTAGGAAAGTTTATTAGAAGAACGTCTATCGATGAGTTGCCTCAATTTTGGAATATATTGAAAGGTGATATGAGCTTTGTCGGTCCTCGTGCATATAGACCGGATGAGATAAAAATTTATCGGGATGAAAAAAGAGAGGGCTATGAATTGTTTCCAAAAGTATTTTCTGTAAAACCAGGACTTACTGGTATCTGGCAAGTGTCTGGGAGATCAACTCTTACATTCCTTCAACGTGTGCAAATGGACGCTGACTATGCAGAGAATTGGACTGTTCCCGGTGATGTAAAGATTATTATTCAGACACCAATTGCGGTTATTAAAGGTGAAGGTGCGTATTAATAAGTAATAGTTAAAAAGTAATAAGTAATAAGAGCGGCATTACAGTTACATGTTTGATTGTCAAAAGTCGGAATGTCTATAACGCCGAAAGGAAGATGCTTTGTTATTCCGGATATGTTGCATGACACTGTGTATAAAACTTCAGAAAATTACACTGTTAGCTGTTAGCTGAACTTTTTGTTATACTGAATCTTGATTTCGAATTGCCCTTACATTGTAATGACTAAAATTGATATTAAAGTTGATACGAAAAGACATAGGAATGCACATAGGTTTGAAAAGAATGTCTTATCGAAGTTTCCTAAAACTGTTAATGAAAAAAGGAAAAAGTTAATTAAAACTCTTTCAATTGTTTTTTCAGTATTCCTCATGTTATTAGCAGTAATAGGCGTTTGGGGCTATTACAAGCTTTATCTTCCTGCAATGAGACTTAAAGATCAGGCATATTCGATGCTTGATGAGGTTAACATTGCAAAGAATTACTTTGAGAGTCAAGATCTCGTAAGTTTGCAAAATCAAATTCCAATTGTTGAAACAGAGCTCGAAGAATTTATTTCTCAGTATGAATATTTTTCCTTTGCTGAAAAGCTGCCGATTGCAAAAGGCTATTATGCAAATGGAACCAATCTTCTTGAAGCTGCCAGATTATCAATTCCTCTTGGCCAAAGTCTATTAACGGCTGCAACTCCTATCGCAGATGTCTTCGGTTATAAAACGACAGATGGTGAACAGGAAGAGGTCGCAGGGCAAGAGAAAATAGAAACGATTATTCGGAACCTCCCCGATATTTCCTCTGTTTTGGAAGAATCTGACTCACAGGTGGATCAGATTCTAGACGCATTATCCAGAATTGATCCCAAGTATATCCCCGAGAAAGTCGGAGATATGGAAATTGGGAGCAAATTCGAGGAGATAGATTTTGTCTTAAAAGAGAGTAAAAATATTTTTGCAGATGTACAAGAAGTTCTTCAGCTTGTCCCAAGTTTAGCTGGCGCAGATGGGAAAAAGACCTATCTCATTCTTTTTCAGAATGATATGGAAATACGTCCAACAGGTGGATTTATTACAGCTTTTGGTTATGCGGAAATTGAGAATGGCGTTTTGGGAGATATTGTAAGTGAGGATATTTATAACTTGGATCGAAAAATTTATAGTTGGGAAAAGGCCCCAAAAGAAATTCAAGAATATCTAGGTGTGTATGAGTGGCACATTCGAGATGTAAACATTCATGCGGATTTGGTTTCTGCTTCGCAGAAATTTGAAGAGATGTATGCAAATCAATATCGACCTAGAGATTTCGATGGGATTGTCTATTTGGATACGGGGTTTGTAGAATCATTGATTTCCGTTGTCGGGCCAATTGAGCTGAAAAAATATAATGAAACAATTACCGCAGAAAACGTTGTTCATGAACTGGAAATATACTCCGAGAAGATATTAACCGGTGGCGCCGATCGGAAGCAGTTCATGGAAGATTTGATGGGAGAACTTATTTCTAGAGTAATTGAGGCTCGAAGTGAAGAGTGGGGCGGTTTAATTAGCGGCGTCTGGTCTTCTCTTGAAACAAAAAGTTTGCAGTTTTACTTTCATAATGAAGATGTACAGTCTCTTGCTTCAAAGTATGGATTTACCGGAGAAGTTAATGAAGATGTTGATGGCGATTTCCTCTATGTTGTTGAATCAAATATGGGAGGATTGAAATCCAATATTTATGTCACAAGTGCAATGACACAAAATATTCAGATTGATGATGATGGTTCGGTTACAAAAACCGTAAAAATTAGATGGGAAAATCCCGAACCAAAAGATTTTTGGCTTAATGGTCCATATCGAAATTGGGTGAGAGTCTATGTTCCTAAAGGCTCGGAGTTAATAGGGGACGGTGTTTGGACAAGGACTCCTAATGAGGATTGGAATGAAAAGGATTATGGGAAAACAATTTTTGAATCTTTTGTCACGGTTCCTGTTGCAACCGGATGTTCATATTATGATAAAGAAAAAAATTGTGAACCGGGTGTTGCAGAGATAGTGTTTACGTATAGACTACCGTTCACGGTTGATAAAAAGGAGCCGTATTCTCTATTTATTCAAAAACAGCCTGGGCGAGACGATGAGCCACAAACGATCATTATTAATGATGAAACGTTTGAGGAAGTTTTGAATAGGGATTTGGAATTAATGTTGTAGCAATGTGGTATCAATGTTGGAACAATGTAGTACTTGTTAAGTCAAACGTCTATAAAGTCAAAAGTTAAACGTCTAAATTCAGATATTCTTCGAGCGAAGTCGAGAAGTTGTTGTCTTTCATTCTGCCTTTGAAATTGTCGTTATTCGATAAACTCCTTGAAAAATTGGATGAACAGCACTAGTCTTTGAGCTTTTAGTTTTACCTTTTTACTTTTCTCATGCTTTATAAGGACACAGGGATTATTATTAAGCAAGTTGAATATTCCGATTACGATCGGATTCTTACTATTCTTACCAAAAACCACGGGAAAATTTCTGCAATTGCGAAAGGTGTCCGTCGGTTAACTAGTAGCAAATCTGCCTCGACAGATCTTTTTGTAAAGAGTAAATTTTCATTCGCCGAAGGTAGGAATCTTGATATCGTAACAGAAACAATTGTTGAAGATGTTTATGAAAAATCGAAAGAATCATATGACCAGATTACAACACTTTTCTATCTTGCAAGAGTTATTGATCAACTTGTAGTTGAAGGCGATGGGATGCAATCGAAAGATATATTCCATCTTTTAGAGAAGACCCTCGATTTATTAAACAAAGCATTTACTACGAATGCTTCAATAGATATTTTTGTCGCCGCCTTCGAATTACATCTACTGAGAGTTTTAGGACTTTTACCGAGTTTCTATAATTGCGTTGAATGTGGAAAAGAACTTCGAGAAAGTAAGTCCTTCATCTTTCGTCCAAGTACCGGAGGTATAATTTGTGACGCCTGTTCAAACCTGAGTGAAGGAAATCTGAACGTTGATGCAATCAAAACTTTACGGTACCTGTCCGAGAGTTCAATCGAAAAGAGCGTCTTATTAAGTTGCGACCAGCCTGTTCTAAAAGCGGTGAATTTAGTTAATAAGGGAATGTTGGAGTATTTTATGGATTTGAAACTGAACTAGCGAACCATTATCTTCCAATTTTTGAGTTTTCTGTTTATACTGAAGTTTGTAATTAATTTTTCATCATAAATTTATGGACATAGGAAAAGCGTTCGGGCAAATGTTTAAAGATCCAAAGTGGGTAAAGAAAATGCTATTCTATGGACTTTTTTGTTTCCTATGTGTGTTTCTCGTCGGAATTCCTTTTGTTGCAGGTTATACAATTTTGATTTTGAATAACTATATGCAAGGCAAGGATGAGCTTCCTGAATGGGAGGGTAATTGGGAGAATATCCTTATGACGGGACTCAAATTTATAGTTTTTGGAATAATCTTCGGAGTTGTTAGTTGGATAATTTCCTTCTTCTCTTCAGGCATTTTAAGTATTGTTGCCAGAATAATGACCGAGACCGATGGTTTGGAAATGATTGGTTTAATATTGACCTTTGTGCAAATGGGCGTCTCTTTCTTCATCAGTGCCGTTATTACCTTGGTTGGGAATATGGCACAGATTCGGTTCGCAAAGAACCTTAGCTTTTCAGACGTCTTTGACTTTGATTGGTACTTCTCCTTCTTTAAGAAGAGCTGGTCTAATCTGATAGTTGTCTGGTTGTTATCAATTGTCACCGGAATAATATCTATGGCGGGTCTGTTTGCATTATGTGTGGGTGTTTTCTTTACAGCATTTTACGCAATGGTGACAAATGCTGCACTTCTTGCTGAAGTAGCAAAGGCTGCAGGTGAAACTGCTACATCAAGTGACCCTGTTAAAGCGACTACAGAATCGGCTCCGACTGCATTACCAGTTGCTCCAGCAAAGGTTACAGAAGAAGGACCGGTAAAGATGGTAAAGTAAATTCATGTATGTAAAATTTAAAGGCACCTTTTGGGTGCCTTTTTCTTTGCAATATTTTAATAAGCGTATATTATTATTTTTATATAATATTTTATTAAGAAGTAAATGGAGATTATGTTGCCGATTATCCTCACTACGATCCCTCTTGTAATTATTGCGAGTACTGTAATTGGAGTTGTTACTCTGCTAAAAAGAAAGAAGGAAGGTCCCGTTAACTTGGATTTTAAATTAGTCTTCAGAGTTTATTATTACATAATAATGTTTGCTTCAGTGGTATCAATCGGAATTGGAGGAATGTTTACACTCAAAAGTCTTTTTACTAATGTCTGGGGGAAAGAATTTAGTTATCGGAAAGAGTATGTCTCAGAAGAATATTATACAAAACCAGTTCTTGAGGATGAAGTTGTTCGTGAACCGGAATATGAATATGTAAAAGATGTCGAGAAAAAGGATTTAATTTCTGGATTGAGCTACTTACTAATTGCGACTCCGATATTACTTTTACACGTGTATGGTTTGTCTCAACTGGAAAAGAGCGACGGTGTGAACTGGCAGATTAAGAAAGTATACCTGATTGTTTCTTTGGTTGTGTTCTCGATGGTCGGTGTTATCTCTCTTCCCGTTGGAATTTATCAGACTTTACAGTTCTTCATTACAGAGCAGGCGGATGATAATTGGACCTCAATCGTTCCAGGTGAGTATCTCGCAACTGCATGTTCATTTGTCCCAATCTGGGTATATTATTTGATGAAGTTTAATAAAGTTGTATTGAAAACCAAGGATTGATAAATTGTGGGTTTTGGGGTAAAATCTTTATATAAGCGATCGGGGAATACTGTGAAAGCCCGAAATAAATTGGCAAATCGATGAGAATAAATCCTGTGCTGAGCATTGTCGAAGCATTAAAGTGTCCTTGTCGCTCGGGTTTTCTGAGTGGAGGGGAATAAAGGTGGAACCACCGTGAATTACGGTCCTTGTTTGATTATTTATCAAGCAGGGACCTTTTTTTATTCTTTAAACGAAAGCTATTATTTACTTGTTCGATTCCGTGTATATTAATAACGTATAAATTTTATTTTGTTGGCTCTGTTACTTTTGCAAACAAAAGTAACCAAAATTTCTGGGACAACCCAGTTCCGACAAATAGCAACCAAATACAGATAACTACCGGAATGGGATTGGCCCAGGCCCCAACGGCTAACAACCTGATACAAATAACATGGGGAAATATAAAACATAATTAGCAGATATTAATGAAAGTTGTTTTTAATATACAATTTTATACATCCACTCAGCCTGCCGGCCGGACAGGCAGGGGTGGTGGTTGGGTTTACGTTTTAGCGATTTAATTCTATTTAAGTTAATTTTATTATGAACAAAAGTGCATCGTTAGAGAAAATACAATCTTGGGCAAAAAGAAAAGGATTTGTGTTTCCATGTTCAGAAATCTATGGAGGGTTAGCAAATTCTTGGGATTATGGTCCATATGGAGCGCTACTTAAGAACAATATTCGAGATTCATGGTGGAGACGATTTGTCGAACAACGTGAAGATGTAGTTGGACTTGATTCCAGCATTATTCTTAATCCAAAAGTTTGGGAGGCTTCCGGACATGTCGCCAGTTTCAAGGAAGCTTTAATTGATTGTAAAAAATGTCGAAATAGAACTGCTGCGGAAAAACTTATAGAATCTGCAACAGGTGAAATAATGGATGGAAAGAGTGTTGAGGAGTTGAATACTTTTATTCAAGAAAAAGAGTTGAAGTGTCCAGTGTGCGGATCTTTTGATTGGACTGAGGCAAGAATGTTTAGCAACCTGTTTGAAACTAGCATCGGTATTGTTAAAGAATCTGAATCAAAAGTGTACCTTCGAGGAGAAACTGCTCAAGGTATTTTCGTTAACTTCAAGCCAGTTGTTGAATCAATGCGGGTTCGAGTTCCTTTCGGAATTGCACAGGTGGGGAAGGCCTTCAGGAATGAAATTACAAAAGGGCAGTTCACTTTCAGAACTCTTGAATTCGAACAAATGGAAATTGAATATTTTATTCATCCTGAATCTGATTGGGAATCTATTTTCGAAAGCTGGATGAATGAACTAACTGATTGGTATGAATCAATTGGTATTAGCAAAGAAAACATGCGGCAGAGAGAGCATGGTGATGAAGAGCGTTCTTTCTATTCAAAGCGAACCGTTGATCTGGAATATGAATTTGATTTCGGGTGGAAGGAACTATATGGGCAAGCATACCGAACTGATTATGACCTATCAAAACATACTGAATTTTCCGGAAAAGACTTGTCTTATAGAGATCCTAAAACCGGTGAGAAATATATCCCACATGTTGTTGAACCTTCAACAGGACTTTCTCGAGCTATGCTTTGTGTAATGTATGATGCATATACTGAAGAAGATTTGGGGGATGGAAAGATGCGAACTGTGATGAAGTTTGCACCAAGTGTTGCGCCGATTAAGGTTGCTATTCTTCCTCTTCAAAAAGACGATAATCTTCGTGCAAAATCAAGAGAAATTTTTGATGAGTTGAAGAAATCGTTTGTAGTTGAATATGATGATTCAGGGAGCATTGGTAAAAGCTATAGAAGGCAGGATGAAATCGGAACTCCGTTATGCGTTACGGTGGATTTTGATTCTTTGGAAGATGGAGCTGTAACGGTGAGAGATAGAGATACAATGGCACAGGAGAGAATTAAGATTGAGGAACTGGAGAGGTATATTGCAGAAAAGGTAAAATAGCTTAATGTAGAGACGTAGCATGCTACGTCTCTACGAGCTGTCTGGTAACAAATATTATAGGTTTGACATACATTTATATCCATGATATAAAGGATACAATCTTAAATCGAGTATTTAAGAGGTCAAACCTTTGCCGCGAACGATATTCAACGTTCGCGGCTTTATTTTCTTCCTTTGTGAATGTATTGAAATTTTTGGTTCAATGCACGGCTTGACTCGTATTTTCGACAGTGTTTAACTAACAGTGACGGTATTCCTTCCTATAAAGGAAGGCGGTGCACTGAGCTTGTCGAATGTGTGCCGAATGAAATGAGGCGGAAGGTGTTTCCTTATTCACGACAGTTGAAAACACACCCCGATTCGCCAACCGCGAATCGCCCCTCTTTCTAGAGGGGAAACGAAGAGCCGGATAATGGTGATTTACTTACTTGTCAATCTCAGTCTTTACTGATAGCATCGAAGTATCGTTTAGAAATTATTGAAATAATGCAAAATCATAAACAATTTCGAGGTGTAGATCTCAAAAGATTTGTTCGAAAAAATAAAACACAAAAAGATTTCGAGCTCGTTCTAATCCTACTCAATCTCTCCTATGCGACAAATGTCGCTGCAGTTTTCCGAACTGCAGATGCGTTCTCTGTGGATAAAATGTATTTAATTGGTTGTACTACAACACCTCCTTTCGGAAAAGCCATGGCATCCGTTTCTAGAGGAAAAGAAGGTTCTGTCTCTTGGGAATATTCTGAAACTTTTGAGAAGATTGCTGCGAAACTACACAAGGATAATTTCAAAATTTATGGGCTCGAGCTTGCAACCGATGCAAAGATTCTTTCGGATCTTAATTCGTCTGCGGGTTCAAAAATAGCTCTTGTCGTTGGTAATGAGGAACACGGAATTCCGGACAAGCATTTGGCACTAATGGATGATGTCTTCTATATTCCGATGGGAGGGAAGGGGAAATCGCTTAATGTTTCTACAACTGCAGCGATTGGGCTTTATCAAATTAGTCAAAATTAAAAAGGCAAAAGGAAAAAAGAAATAGTTTTCCGTAAAAGTATTTAAAGCATTTGGTTAGGAACGATAGATTCTCTATAAGAAAACTATTCACTACTTACTATTAACTATTCACTTTCCTACAATCTAATCTCTGCTTCAATAAATTCGTCTAACTTTCCATCTAGCACATCGTCTGGATTTGTTGATTCTACTTTTGTTCGCAAATCCTTTACCAATTTATACGGTTGAAGGATATAGTTTCGAATTTGGTTTCCCCATCCTGCCGTTTTATATTCTCCCTTTACTCGGGATAGTTCCGCTTCCTGTTTTTCTAATTCAATTTGTAATAACTTTCCCTTCAGCATTCGCATTGCATTCTCCCTGTTTTGTAACTGACTTCTTTCACTTGAACAAGAAACTGCAATCCCTGTTGGAATGTGCTTTATTCGCACGGATGTCGAAACCTTATTTACATTTTGTCCTCCTTTGCCGCCTGAGCGAACTGCAGCAAATTCAATATCCTCATCTTTTATTTCAATATCTACGTCATCATCAACAATCGGAATTACCTCAACTCCGGCGAAAGATGTTTGTCTAAGACCTTGTGCATTAAATGGTGAAATGCGGACGAGTCTATGTGTTCCGTGCTCCTTCTTCAAATATCCGAAAGCATACCTTCCCTTTATCTCAATTGTTACAGACGAATAACCAGTTTCTTGACCTCGAACTTCATCAACAATCTCTGCATCCCAATCTTGAATTTCAGCATATCGAAGATACATTCGAAGCAGCATCGCGGTCCAATCCATCGCTTCGGTTCCTCCCTGACCTGCGTGAATTGTTAACACCGCATCGTATTTATCATACTTTCCGCCTAAGTATTTCTTTAATTCTAATTTATCTATTTCTTTATCGAGCTTTTCGACCTCGGCTACAATCTCTTGTTCCAAAGATTCGTCTCCAAGTTCACATAACTCAATAATATCGTTAACTCTTTTCTCTACACTTTCCAAAGATTTGATTTCATTCTCAAGTCCACCGATTCGTTTCATTATCTTTTGTGCGTTTTCTTGATCATTCCAGAATCCTTCATTCATAGATTTCATCTGCAAATCGCCGAATTCTGCCCTTAATCCATCAAGATCAATATATTCCAAAAGATTGGAAAAACGTTCTTTTACTTCTTCGATTTTACTATCAATAGGTGCTGACATAGTTATTTATTTAATTTATGAAAGCCCAGTCCTGCCACCATAGCAGCGTTATCCATACACATTTTAATGTCCGGATAACGAACGTCAAAGCCCATTTCGTCTCCCATTCGAACCATTTTCTCTCGTAATCTCGAGTTTGCGGCAACTCCGCCAGCTAGTGTTATCATCTCAACAGATTTTGAAGCAGCTGCTCTAAATGTCTTCTCAACAAGTACATCAACTACGGCCTCCTGAAAAGATGCTGCTATATCTGCTTTCCAATTATACATCAATTGATCTTGAATCTCTTCTGAAAGTGCTTCGTTATTCGGTTTACTCTTCTTCACCTCATACAAAACAGCCGTTTTAAGTCCAGAGAAACTGAAATCAAAATCGTCCCGATCAAGTAACGGACGCGGAAATTTGATAAATTCTGCATCTCCATCTTGTGCCATCTTATCGATTACCGGTCCACCTGGATATGGCAGATCAAGCAGTCTTGCGACCTTGTCATATGCTTCGCCTGCAGCATCATCGATAGTTGAACCAAGTACATCATATTCCGTTGGTGATTTGACGTAGAGAATACTTGTGTGTCCACCAGAAACTAAAAGACAAATATGAGGGTAACTAATTTCTTCCATTCCTTCCTCAACTGGCATTAATGAGTTTGCATATACGTGTGCTTCCAAATGATTAATTGGAATTGCTGGAATTCCCGCCGCAAGAGCCAGCGCTTTCGCATGAGAGATCCCGACTAAGAGTGCTGGCATAAGTCCCGGTTCTTTTGTATAAGCAATCCCATCAATATCTTCCATCTTCAAATTCGCCTCGGTTAGAGCCTGTTCGATTACCGGAGTTAAAAGTTCTAAATGTTTTCTTGAAGCAAGTTCAGGGATTACTCCTCCGTATTCTGCAAACAAGTCGGCCTGGCTTGCTACAACTGAAGACAGAATTTCCTTTCCGTCTTTCACGATTGAGGCGGCTGTTTCATCGCAACTGGTTTCAATTCCTAAAATATTCATAAAGCTTTGTAATTTGTAGTTATTTATGAGAAATTATAACAGAGGATTATCATAGTAGAAAGGAGATGTTGTTCTATATTGTGGTTCTAGATATAATCCGATTTAATATTTAATAAATTGTCAGATGGATTCTCATAAAAAATTATTACTCGCTGGATTGTTTGTTATCTCTCTTGCCATGCCATCCATTCTCTTCGCACAAGGATATACAGATGAATACGGGTTCAAGCAGTCGTATTCTTCTATCCCGACAGAAGTTACGAAGGGAGAAAACTTTACGGTAGTTTTGCATTTCGAAAATGTTCCTGACCCTACGGCTCAAAATCAAGGATATATTTTGCAAAATTGTATGATCCAGTCCGGTTTTGCTGACGGAAGAGATGCGGGAGAACCTGCGGTAGATTTTGTTAGCGGTTATGCTCAACTAGAAGATGGTTCGAAATATTCTTTTACCAAAACAGGAACGGCAACAATGCCTGTTATTAGCTTCGATGTTAATGCAGGAGATGATGTTTGGATAAAGGAAGGTAAATCTGCTACAGCAAGTTTTGTACTTAGCACCAGCAAGAGTGTAATTAAAGAGACTGATGAGATTTATTTGAATTTGAGCTGTGGGTATAAGGGTGATTTTACACAAATGGAACTTAGTCCTGGAGTTGCAGTAAATCCTCCACACATAAGTATCGTTCCACCTGTGGTTGTAGAACCAGAAATCGAAGATGTTATTACTGGTAATGATATGGACGAACATGGGTGCATTCCATCTGCGGGAACGCAATGGTGTGAGAGTTTGCAGAAATGTTATAGAAGCTGGGAGGAGGATTGTCCTGTTGTTACTCCGACACCTGAACCTGAGGAAGATACTGTTTTAACAATTGATTTAATTGAGCAGGTTCAGGATTCGTTAGAAATATACTTTGATGATAACTCTACATTAGATGCGGTTACAAATTTTAATATCACTGATGATGAGTTTGGAATAATTGCCTTTTCAAGTGTTTTGGATTTCAGTGAGGAAGGTGTTGTTGATGAATTAAATAATTTAAAAAATGCTGTTTTTATCGATGAAGGAATAATAGATATTGATACAACAAAGGTTTCTGCTCTTGCTGATAAACCTGCTATGATAACTATGAATGGGTTAAGTTTTATAGAAACACCAAGAATTCTTGTTGATGGAAAAGAAGATGCCGAAGGAATTATTTCGAATATTCAATATGATTTAGAAACTGGAACGTTAACATTTGACGTTACACATTTTACTCGTTTTGAAGCAGTTGCATCTGAAGAGGAGTCTGTTAAGGTTGAAGATACAGTTATCGCTACAGATGATTCTGACGAACTAACACTTGACCAAGAACGACAAATTTTTACAATAGCACTTTCAGTGGTTTTGGCAGTTACAGTTCCTGCCATGGTTTTGCTGAAGAAATGGTTTGTGAAAGAGAAGATGTCTGCAAAAGAATCTAAGAAAGAAGAAAAGGAAGAGATTCATGATATTACCGCATAGAAGTTTCAGTTGTACAAAAGGGGCAGGCTGGAGGCCTGCCCCTTTTGTTTAAAACTTCAAAATATACTTCCTATATTCTTTATTATCATTTGTAAAATCGGAATCATATTTCAATCCCGCACGTTCCTGCACTCCATATGATTTTTCATTTCCTTTTCTCACTCTTGCCCAAACTGATTTGAAACCAGCATTTTTATCAACATCAATCATGGCTTTTACTGCATTTGTCATAATTCCCGGATAATCTTCACTTGCCCAGTATCCAATTTCCGCACCGTCACAATCATTTGATTTCGTATCAACAGCTGCAACTATTTCCCCTTCAGAATTTCGTACCAAAAATACAAAGTGGGTATTTTCGTCCCAACCCTTTTTCGCCCACTCGATAAAGCCTTTCGCCTTCTCAATCGGATAGGGTTTTCCTTCAAGCTTTTCTTTAAATAGGTAATCGTAAACAGCTTCTTCATTACAAATCTTTCTAATCTGTTCGTAATCGTTGTTTGTAATATTCATTTTATCAACTCGCCAAAGTTGACAAAGATCACCTGTTTTGAAATTTGTTATTTCGATATATTTGAAGTCTGGATATTGTGGTGTGTTCATCCTATCTTTGTTGTATTAATATATAGAGGTTTCAGCGCAATAATGTCGTCGAATAAATTATTCTGAGCTCTGCCATCTGCAATTTGCGCGATGAATCTCGATAAGATTTGATCTCGTTCATCAGTCTTTGCTTGTCCTTGGAATGCTTCCAAAAGGGCATCTTTATTTGCTGTTGTACCTGTTCCGACAAAGACATAATTCTTGTCTTCTTGGGACAATTCATGAATTATCTCCACAATATCTTTACATCCTTGTTCATTATCAAACTGATAATAAACACGGTTATTTCGTGCATCGATTAATGGAATAATTTTAAAATCAGTATCTGCATAATCTTCATCAATTACTTCTATTAAAGCTTCAAAGCTATTTATTCCAACAATTGGAATGTTTAATCCTTGTGCTAAACCTTTTGCGGTGGCAATGCCGACCCTTGTTCCTGTGTATGATCCCGGACCAGTTCCAACTGCGATAAGTTCAATCTCTTCGAGTTCAATCATTGCCTTTTCCAGCAAATCTTCAATTTCTGTTGTCAAAACTTCAGAGACACCTTTCAGCGTTGGCAACGGCTTTTCCCAGATTCTATCAAGTTCAGTATCAAGAATTGATAAATCTGCGGTTTCGCCTGAAGTTTCTAATGATAATATTTTCATGTTTGATAATTCTAAATCTGTTTTTCTCTTCCTTTGGACACAACTCGTCCGCCTTGCCATTGACCACGATATGCGGCAGTTTCTCCTTTAACTTCCATGAAGATAATGTGAGCATATCTAGCTCCCATCTCTATTTCAAATTCGCAAGGCCCTGCATTATAAATCCCAAAGTTCAAGATTCCTGAATAGCCGGGATCGATTTCTCCCGCTCGAAGCAAAACGCCGGATCTAAATAATGTTGTTCTTGGTTTTACAAATGCAATTAAATTATTGGGCATATTTACACTTTCAACTGTTTGCGTGAGGTAATATTCACCTGGTTTAATAACAAACGTTCTTCTTTCCTCGGGATTGAATGATGCAACTTCTTCGATATCAACAGTTTCTCTTTCGTCAATTCCTAAAAATGTTCGACCTTTTAGTTTGTATAATTTATCAAGTCTTAAATCAAAACCTGCGCCTTCAGGGGTTTCCAATTCTCGATCACAAAGGTTCTCCACAAGTTTATTTTCCTTAACAAGTTTGTGAAGTTCAGATATTCCTAAAATCATGATTTTAATCTTAATTTAAATTAGCTTCGGAAATTTCAATTTCCCGAATTTGGTCATCGATATATGCAAACTTTATCCAGATTGCATTTTTCGGAACAATTTCTTCTGCTCGTTCCGGCCACTCTATTGCAACAATTGCTTCAGGATTTCCAATAACATCTTCTAAATCCATGCCATCTAAATCCTTAGCACTGTTCATTCTGTATAAATCCAGATGATAAAAATCCGGTGCATTTTCCCGTTCGTAAATTTTCATAACAACGAAGGTTGGGCTTACGATTTGTTCTTCGATTCCAAGAGCTTTTGCGATCCCTTTTGTGAAGTGTGTTTTCCCGCCACCTAAGTCTCCGGTTAGACAAACGACATCTCCGCCCTTTAATTTTTGCCCAAGCTTTTCTCCAAGCAGAATAGTCTCGTCTGCTGATTTTGTAATAAATGTTTCTACCATCTTTTCTCCCCCGGTTTTAATCTGTAGGTAATTTTGATAAATTCTTCATAGCCAAGCATCATCCCAAGTGCAGGATTTACAAGAGTCCACTTTGCAGTTCTTTTCATACTTCGTTTCTTATATTTATGAGTGTTGGCGACCATATATCCCTGATTTGCCATTTCTCTGTTTGACTGATTAATTGCAAAGTTATCTGAAGATTTGAATTCTTTGACAATTTCGTTCGGCTTTATCATTATTCCCCGTAATATTTTTCACCTGTAATAATTGCCCAACCTTTTCTTGCAAATCGGTGTTCTATTTCAGCAATTACACCCGATTTGAACAAGATTCCCGCAGAAAAAAGAATTCCTATCGAATCAATTAGTACATCTACCAGACTTCCAACTCTCGTTGGAACAAGAGATTGGTGATATTCATCAAAAGCTGCATAAAGAATCGTTGCAAGTACGGCAATTGTTAACAAAAGGCCTTCTATCATTATCGATGCATCAAAATCTTTTCGTAACTCAAATTGTCTAACCTTCGTTCTAACGGTCCAAAGTAGGGATCTGTATGTTAGAATGGTTTGTATTGCAAAGAAGAAAACATGTGCGGCTTTTCGTAAAATCATATCCCATTGGTTTTCTACAATATGTAGATCCGGCTGTTCGGAAAGATAGAAAATGATTGCTGCCCATGCAATCGTGCTTGCCCAGTAGTAGACGAGACTGATTGATCGTTTTGACATTGTATTATCATTGGAAATTAAGTTAGTAATATTGTAGCAGAAATATGAAAGAGATGGGAGAGAAGAAAATATTGTATAAGTTGCGATACATGTTACGAATCGTAAATAGAGGACCTGCTTCAGAATAACGACAATTTTAGTAATCATACGAAAACAAAGTTCTTTCTCTCATACTTTTGAGACCAAAAGTATACAAAAGTCTTGGGGTGAATAAGTGCCCTTCGTACACGAACTAATTACAAATAGCAACCGGCATCATTCACCCCAAACCCCAGATTTTACAATCTCTGTTTACTACCAACCAAGAAACAGTTGAAATAATGACTGTTTTACTTAGGTAATAAATTTCGTAACATGTATGCAACCTCGACAAGGATTTGACATGAATAATATCATGGGAATATACTGAGCTTGGAAAAGATAATTAAGATTTAATTAAATCGGTACCGGTTATGGAACTGCCATTCAGCGCAGATGTGCTCCACCAAAGTCAAATGTTTTATGCACTGATGGATTTTCTGCCGGAAGATCGACCTTCATGTCCTGAATCTCCAGATCGCATGGCGATGCCAGATGCTATATGGGCAATAACTAAAGCAAGAGGGTTTGTTGCTGCAGGTCTTTGTGATATGGAGACGCTTTGGAGATACGAAGCTTGTGTTGGAATATGGGCGAGATGGCAGAATGGTGATCAGGTTTTGATGGATATGTGAAATCCTTTTTGAAACTTCCAAATATTATTTTACGGTTCTCTCTCTGATAATTCCCTAACACATTCCTCAAGTTTCGTTCTCAATGCTTCTGTTTCCATTGGTGTAGTTTCAATATCTTCCTCACCCTGCGTCCATGGATGTTGCGGTACGATTACTTGAACTTGTCCGAATTGTTTTTCGGTTAAACGCTCTCTCAGAAGTCGAATTGTTCCCAGGCAATCATCTATGAATACTATTCCGTCTACTTGCACAGTCTCTAAAAGATGTTTTACGGTTGCCACTTTTTGTTCTGGAGATCGGATAATTACTTCTGCTTGTTCAATCGGAAATCCATTATTTTGCAACCAATCAATCGTTAATTGTTGCGGGTCACCATCTGTTACATTACCTCTATCTGTAGCATAAATAATAGGTGCTTGAGCTGCTTTTAGCGCTTCACTCATTTGTTCAAAAGGAGCTAAGTCCTCGAAGAATTGTGCGTTTGCAAATGATGCATATACAACTCGTGTAATTTCAGTGATTCTTTCTGCAGGAACAGCTTTTCCGGAAAGAAAATGCTTTACTGATTCTCGGAGATCATATTGCGTAATGTTGTCAACTGCAAATTCGGATAATTCCGTGAATTGTCCTCGCATGATTTCGACCCAAGAATCCATTGTCTTTGTAGCTACGCCATCTACGTCACAAAATACGACAACCTGACCGTTCAGCGTTTGTTCAAATTCGGGAGACAACGGGGATGAAAATATCTCTGTTTCAGCTGCCATTTTTAAGCATGTATAATAATTAATTGGCAGCTAATTCAGTATATCGTGATAAAATTCTTTTTGTAAAGGTTTATGGAAGATTTATAATCCGAGTTTTTGCAGAACATCGGCTGGATTAAGTAGCAGATGCTGAACTTGTTTACTGAGCTCGTCATGGCTTCCAGGTAACGTATTCCATGTCGTATATGGAGCATAAATGGAGATCCTTTTCGCTTGCTCTTTATCCAATCTGCTCAGTGCATCAATTGTTTCTACAAGTGTTTCAGGTTTGTCATCATAAAAAATGCCTCGTGCATTATGCTGTGCCAGCGAAACAATCAGATTCTTCTTCCGAATTTCTACATTGCCTAGCACTGAATCTTTCTTTTCGAAGAATAGTTGATCAATAGGCAAATTATGCTTTTCCAGCCAGGTTAATGTCGTAGTCTGAGTGTTATTCGGACGGCTCGTTGCATAAATGATTTTATACTCGAGCTTATGCAAATGCCGGACTAGATTTGCAGTATCCTCAATTAATAAAGCATCCTCGTAAACTTGGGGAGTATTGAATCCCTCATATACAAATTGCGGAACAAGGTATTCATATAATTGCGGACATTCAGTTTGTGGATATTTATTCTGAAGAGAGTAAATCACATCGAAAGAGACCTGGTCGAGAGAGCTGAAATCTATATTCACACCCCTTTGAGAGAGTCTATTACAAAGGTCGATACAAAATGGCGCAAATGAATCAGAGAGAGTTGCATCCAGATCAATTACGGCAATTTGTTTTCCTGCAAATCTTATCGAGGTTTCGGCAATCGATTCCAAAGTTAGAAAGTCGAAGAGACTGTTATTCTTTGTGGTTAGTTTTGACATATTTCTTTTTAGATATGTCCCGCAAGTATATTTGATTTAATCCTTATTTGTAAAGAGTTTCTTTGAAGATATGATACAGAGCGAGAGGGCGAAAAAGAGAAACATAAAATTATTACCACCCGTATTCGCCAATGTTTCGCTGATAAATACATCCTCCTGAAATCTTGGCAGTAGCCTGTAACTAGGATTTCCATTCTCATCTGTATCCCATGCGGAGAGAATCCCCGTAATTTCTGCGTAATAACCTTTTCTGCATTCCGGTCGTTCAATTCCCGTAGTATCTTTTATTTGAACCTTTATCGTTCCGCTTTGGTCGTTAATATAAAAAGTATTTCCCGAAGTCTTGATTACCGTCCCTTCTATTTTAATTAAGCTTCCAATGCGTCCGACGTCAATTTCCCCAATTCTAACGAATTTTGGCTGGATTACTTCCGCTTGGTTAATTGGCGTAATTGTGCTTTCCGCAACTTTAATCCTCGGTTCGGAATGATAGATATCAAAATAGCCTTCAACTTCAATTATTACATCCTTTTCAAGAAAATTTTCTCCCTGTCCGTTTAAATCAATTTGAATTCCTCCGGTTTCATCCTGAATGTAGAAAATCTCATTTCCCAAAACATCCGGTTTAACAGTTATCGCTCCTTTTACAGAAACAAAGGAATCTTCTTTAAGATTCTTTGCATCAGCAATAGGAATAACTTCGACATCTTCAGCGGAAAGAACAGAACCGGCTTGTACATTTATTTCTCCAGGCGTAGAAATGGTTGTCGCCAGAAACTCATTCGATCCATCTTGTCGAATTACGGATTGTTCTTCTTTTACTCCGCCCACATAAAACACTTCGTCAAAAATTTCTTCATCTTCATTTAGAATTTGGAAGGTTGCTTCCGTGTTATTTATCGAAAAATCCGGATGAAGTAAAACATATGATTTTGAATTAATAAAAAGGTCTTCGGGGACAATATATTGATAATTTTTAGACGTGATTTGTTTAAGAATCAACCCTTTCAAATTAATCTTTTTGCTTCCCGAGTTATAAAGCTCAACCCATTCATTAACACCTTTTTCATCTGTACCTTCCGGATTTGGAAAGATTTCTGAAATTTCAATTGTTGAAAAATCGGGGGCAGGGACAGTTTCAGTGTCAGTATCAGTATCAGTGTCTGGTGAATCCTCCACTGATTCGTCTGTTTCTTTCGGCGTATAAATATTTTTCAATCCTTTGGTTGTTGTTGTTGTTAACTTTATTTCTTCATCAAAAAGAATGACACTTTCATCTTCCCCAACTATTTCAGTAAATACAAATTTGTCTAATTCAGTATCCTGCGAATCTGTAAGTGTTATTTCAAAATCACTGTTCGTTAATGAAATACCGGGATAGATAACGAAATATTCATTCGGAGATAAAATGTAGCTTTCATCAAATTCATATGTAAATGTTTTACGATTGATTTTCAGTCCCTTGATATTAATTTCTCTATTTGACGAATTAAAAATTTCTATCCATTCATTAACTCCTGTTTCGTCATTTCCTTTCGGATTGGGGAAGATTTCCGAAATTTCCAATCCCTCAAGGTTTTCCTGAATTGTAAACATTAGGTTTTTCAACTCTTCGCCAAGGATTACCTTCACGATATGATCGCCAATTGATAAGTCTTCGGTCAGGATTTCAAGTGAACTAATTTCGACATCATCAAGAAACCATTCCGTTTCATAATCTTCCAATCCGTAAACTTCGGCCTCACTTGAAATGTAAATCTGCTCACCTCTTTTGTAATTCAATCTTTCAACACCGGTTTCATCTTTCAATAAGAAGTTTATATTAACAAAAATATTTTCTTCGCCCGGAGTAGGGGTGGTTTCTTTAAATTCATTAAGTTCTTCAATGTAGGAAAGAGACATGCCGGTTACAGGTTTTGCAAGTTGCAAGTCACAGGTCTTTTCATTTCCTTCTGCTATAAATTTGGCAAGAATATCTTGTACGTTTCCGTAACATATTGTTTGAATTGTAGAAATATCTCCATTTTCTTCCTCTTTTTGCAAAGATACAATATCGCCGGGGTTATTTAATTTTGACGAAAGCTTGTAGATATAGTATTGAGGTTCGTCGGTTAATATTTCAGTTGGTGAGGTGAGTTGAAATGTTGAAGAATTGTCTTCAAAGAAGTACTCCTCGAAAATAACATCTGCAGGGTTTGAAAAATAGAATTCAACAAATTCTGAATCACCAGTTTTGGGATCAGAATAAATTTCGTTAATGTAGATTTCCTCTAACTCAGTAGTAGTTTCTTCAATGAGTGTCACCTCATTCTCTTCGGGGATTTCTTCGGATTCTGCGAAAACCGGTTTTTGAGACAGCAGTATTAAAGATATTGCAATTGTTGTTGCAAGAATTTTCTTCCGCAAGAGCAGTGGGATTACAATTATTTACACTTATTTAATCAGGGAGGGATTAGAAATTTATAAAGAGAAAGTTATCTTCATGGATACTGCAAATGCCAATAACCCGTCTTTACCTCTACGCCGTCAATTGTGCCATGGTAAATCCAGGCGAAATAGGCTCCTTTAGGGTCATTTGCACCAGCGTGTGAACCGTCATATCCATATTGGATTACACCATCACCAGCAGCATAAACAGGTGTTCCACAACCACCTGTTCCAACATAATCAATCCCATTGTGAAATGGATTGAACGATGTTGAACCGTAGTATTGGGAAATGACATATTGTCCCTCGTTAAAAGGTCTCCTTAGTTTCCCTGCTAAAATATATTTCGCAGGATCAACTGGGTACCAGTATCCTGTTGATGAATTCTTTTCATATATTACAAAATGTACATGATAACCTTCGCAGATTCCATCTCCTTCTACCCAACCAATGTTTTCTTTATAGGTCCACACGTTTCCGGTTGCGCCTTGCTTTCCAATCATCCAGCCTTTCTTTACATCTGTTCCGCTAACAGTTGCCTGTGCAAGTTGGGATTGAATGGCATTCAATTCCTCTAGGCTTTTTTTGTATTCTTCACTTAGATTATCGTATAATGCTTGTTGATCTTGTTTCCTAGCATTTGAATCGGCAAGCATTTGATTCTTTTGTGACTTCTGCCAGGCGAGATCTTCTTTTGCTTTTTCAAGTTCACCCTTTTCAAATTCAATCTCAGCTTTTAGTCTTTCGACTTCAGTCTTTTGTTCAGCAAGTTGTTTCTTCTCATCGCTCAGCTCCGTCTTGTTTCCCTCCATGTCTTCAAGTAGTTGAAGATCGTGTTTTTTCAGTTCTCCGAAATATTCAAGTTGCTTTATAGCCTTTGTTAGATTCTGAGATGAGATTAGAAATTCGAACCATGAAACTTTTGAGTTCATGTAGTTTTCTCGATTTCTTGTTGCGACAACTTCTTCCAGGTATGTAATAGAATCTTCCAAATTAAGAATTTGATTTTGTCGATCCTCAATCTCTGTTCCAAGCACTTGAATTTCTACCTCATTCTTTTCAATCTGGCCCTGCTTTTCCTGTATGGTCAATTCTGTGCTCTGTATCTGGTAGGAAATATAGTTGATCGAAGATGAAAGGTTTTTCTGCGCAGATTCCTCCTGTTTAATTTTCTCCTGAACTTCAGCCTGCTGCCTCTTAATTTCCTCAAGCTCATCAGCTTTTTGTTGAATCTCTCTTTGAAGACGTTCGGACATTTCCTGAACCGTTTCTGCCTGAACAAATTGATTACTGGAAACTTTAAGGAGAAAGCCAAATAATACAAATATTGTTATGATTTTCAGAAAATGCTTCATTTAAGCTTCTTCGTTTTTGACAATTATCTATTTAATATATTTTCTTGCAGAAACGGTACTTGATAATGCTCCAATTACGATTCCAATTCCGATTTTTATTGCAATTAACTCCAAAAGCTGAAGGTTCGAAATTGAAGGCATTGGAACACCTCGGAAGAACTCTACAATTTGAAACATCATTCCTGACTTTTCAAGATAATAGTATCCGGCATATAAAACACCCGCAATTGTTAATGTAGAGAAGATCGCTCCTAATGCACCATAAATTGCTCCTGTGAAAATGAATGGCCATCTTACATAACCTCTGCTTGCACCTACAAGCTGCATAATTTCGATCTCTTGTTGATAACTGGAAATTCCGATTCCGACAGCAATAAGTACCATTAGAAATGAAACCGCGACGAGAAATGACACAATTGTTATTCCTGCAATTCTAATTATTTCAGAAATCTTTTGAATTCTTGCAGTAACATCCTCTCTATATTTAATAGTTTCAATCTTTTCGTCCTTTTCCTGCAAGTCGTTTAGATAATTCAAAACTTGGGGAATTTCTTCAATATCTTTAGCACGAATTCCCAAACTGGCGGGAAGAACATCATCGGTAATGGATTCGAGAATTAACGGATTGTCAGAATATGCATCTTTAAATTCCTCAAGCGCAGCCTCCTCTGAGGTGTACTCGATAACCTCAGGATTTAGATAATTTTCAATATCAGATTTTGCCTGAAGAATATATTCTTCCTCCGTTCCGTTTTTAAAAAAAGCATAAATGTGTGACTGTGTTTCTAAATAATCCAGGATGATATTTGATCCATAGAGTAGTGCGCCGAACATTGACGAAAGGAAAAACGCTAGCATAATTACTGTTACAGAAGCAACAGAAAGCCATGGGTTTCTTTTTATATGTTGTAGTGATGTTCCAAAAACTCTTTTTAGGTAGGTAAACATTATTTCAAGATTAAAGATAAAAAATAAAAGATAAAAATATTTTATTCTTCGAGCGAACTCCAATTTATTGGAGGAAGTCGAGAAGTTCTCGACAAGCTCGAACAATAATCGTTATTTACTGTCCTCTTTGATCTTCTTTTTCGATTCTGATTTCTTCACTTCTTCCGATTCTAGCTTTTCCTCAATAGGTTTTGGTTCTTTGGTCGATTCTGTTTTTGTCTTTTCTGAACTTTCCACTTCGGCTTTCAATCCTTCTTTCTTCTTTTCCTTCTCCTTGTATTTTCCAGAACCTTCATCTCGAACAACTTTACCCTTATCAAGCTCAATAACTCTTTTTGATAAAGCGTTAACAACTTCTTTGTCGTGTGTCGCCATGATGACGCTGGTTCCCCAGTTATTCACTTTGTTCAAAATCTGAATTACATCCCATGCATTTTCCGGATCAAGATTCCCTGTTGGCTCATCCGCAATTAAAACTTGTGGATCATTAACAAGTGCTCTTGCGATTGCGACGCGCTGCATCTCTCCGCCGGATAGTTGATGCGGAAAATTCTGAATTTTATCCTGAAGGCCGACCATTTCGAGAATATATTCAGTCGTCTTCTTTACTTCTTCGGCCGGCTTTCCTGATACTTCCAACGTGAAAGCAACATTTTCAAAGACGTTCTTGTTTTGTAATAATTTATAATCCTGGAAAACGACGCCAATTTCTCTTCTTAAAATTGGTAGCCCTCTTTGCTTCAACTTCGTAATTTCAACATCATTAAAGTAGATCTCGCCTGATGTTGGTTTATCTTCACGGACAATCATTTTCACAACAGTTGATTTCCCTGATCCCGATGGACCTACAATGAACACAAATTCCCCATCTTTGATCTCGAAGGAAACATTGTCCAAAGCCCTGTGTACATGGTGGTTTTTGTACTCTTTTGTAACTTCTTTAAAGATTATCATTTGTTTGATTCTAAACGTTAAATTTTCCTAATATCAGTGTAGCAAAAGAACGTTCAAATCAAAAGCAAAAAACGAGGAATGAGAGACGATCTCATTTATTATTCAGATTACAAACGTAGCGATAGAAAAATATTCGTGGAATGTCGATCAAATCTAGATGGCAAGGGCAGGGACAATTTGCTTCTTTCGTGAAATAACGCCCGGAAGTAATAGCCCTTTTTCGGTTTCCTTTTCTATTGTAAATGCTTCCCGAACAAGGTTCTTGGAATCCTCATCGTCATTAAGGAGTATAGATTCTTTTTTCAAAATGTCGACGATGAAAAGAAGAAATGCATCTATTTTTTCCTTTCTCTTTTTTCTCTCTATTTCTTTTCTAATCTCCTGTGCTCTCTCGAGGATTGATTCTGGTTTGTTTGTTTCGAGAACGGAGATGCGGTATTTTTTCTTATCGATGTCATAGACCTTGCTGTCAAGAACCGCAATCTCATCAGCTGAATATTTGGAGATATTTGATTTTGCATCGAACATTTTCTCGGCAAGTTCATCTTTGTCAAGCTTGTATCTGCGTGTTAGTTTTTTTGCAACATCTATATCAACCTGTGTCGTGGTTGGACTTGTGAAATTTACAGAATCGGAAATAATTGATGCAAGTATTAGTCCTGCAATCTCTCTTGGAAATTTGGTAATTCCTCTTTCTATTAATCGGAGATAAATAATCGACGCTGTCGATGCCGTTTTCCGCAACGTGAAATTGATAGGATCAACGGTTCTGATTCCACCTGTGAGTTTGTGATGGTCAAGAACTTCCATCAAGGTGGCTCCATTAAGGTCAATGAGTTCATCTAGATTGTTTGTATCCACGACAATTAACCTATCATCTTTATTTACTTCAGTTAGTAGTCTAGGCTTTTGAAAATCAAATTCTTTGAGTACGAACTCAGTTTCGGGATTAATTTCCCCAAGTCGGCGTGGAGATGCCGGTCTCTTTCGAATGTCATTTAGGTACCAGGCGTAAACAATTGCAGAACAAATGGAGTCTGTATCAGGTGCTTTATGTCCGAAAACCTTTATTGTCTTCATCTCTCTCAATCCTCAATACGCATGAAGTATATCATGGTTATAGATATTCTGCAAATGAAATTTCGTTTATATGTCAATATTATGTTTTCTCAAGATTCTTTTCAACCCATTCCTTATTAAAAATGTAAAAAATATTATCTCAGGGTAAAATTCCTCTTGACATGTTTTATCTCGAACCTGTACACTGGAATCAGAAGTGGAAAAAAGTGGTGAATTGTGGTGAAAGAATAAAAAGAAAGTATTATCAATGCTAATTGGCGAATATTCAACAAAATTAGGAGAGAAGAATAGAGTGGCTGTTCCGAAAAAGTTTCGGGAAGAGATGGGTGCCAATATGATAGTTGCAAAAGGTTATGAGGGCTGTTTGATTCTTGTGACCAAGCAACAGTGGATGGAAATGACTAAAGGTATGTTATCTGCTCCTTATACAAAAGAAGCCGCGCGTGATACTGCTAGATTTATTATCGGTAGCGCAAGCGAAGTTGATGCAGATAAACAAGGAAGATTTGTAATGCCGACAAGTCTAAAAGCTTTTGCGGGATTGAATAAAGAGGTGGTTTTCGTTGGACTTATGAATTGGGTTGAAGTCTGGGGGAAGGAAGAATGGGACAAACGAGCAGAATATCTTTCGGGAAATAGCTCTTTGATAGCAGAAAAATTAGAGAAATTAGCGATTGAATAAAGATGGAAGAATATCACGTTCCGGTGATGCTTGAAGAAGCACTGGAAAATTTAAATATTAAACCAGACGGTGTTTACGTAGATTGTACTTTGGGCGGAGGCGGACATAGTTTGGCGATTGCAAAATTGTTATCGGAGAAAGGAACATTGATAAGCTTGGACTGGGATGATGATGCTTTGGCTCATGTTGAGAAATTAAAAGAAACTGAAAGTTTCAAATCTAATTGGATATTAGTAAAAAGTAATTTTTCAAAATTAGCAAAAGTTTTAGAAGAAAAGGAGTTTGAAAAAGTTGATGGAATTCTTTTTGATTTAGGAGTTTCAAGCCATCAGCTTGATGAAGGTGAAAGAGGGTTCAGTTATAGAATGGAAGCTGAACTTGATATGAGAATGGACAAAGATCTGAGCGTGAAAGCAGTTGATTTGGTCAATGCTTTGTACGCAAAAGAACTAGAAAGATTGTTACGAGTTTATGGAGAAGAGCCTTTCGCGAGAAAAATAGCAATAGCAATTGCAAAGGCAAGAGAGATTAAACGAATTAAAACAACGTCAGAGTTGTTAAATGTTATTCAAAAAGTCGTGCCTTTTAAGGTACGCAGAAAAACGGCAATGCGGGTTTTTCAAGCGCTTAGAATTGCGGTTAATGATGAAATCAATAATCTCAGTTCTGGGCTGCCTCAAGCGCTTGAATCACTCGCGAGCGGTGGGAGATGTGTGGTGATAAGTTTTCACTCACTCGAAGATCGAATCGCAAAAGATGTTTTTCGGGAATGTGAAGAAAACGGTTTGGGAATTAGAGTTACAAGTAAACCAATACTGCCGACTGAAGAAGAGATCTCGAGAAATCCGAGATCAAGAAGCGCAAAGATTAGGGTTTTTGAAAAGAAATAGAGACATTAAACATTAATAGATAAAAATTGATTTTGCTGCCCCAAAATGAGAAGACAAGTTCGTTACATTAACAATAAAAATAACATTACAAAAAGAGTCGAGACAAAGAACGTCACTCCGTTTATTTATCTTTCCATTGCTCTCGGACTATTCCTTTTGGCACAGCTTTTGAATTTGAGCATTGTGGGAACAAAGGGCGCTGAGTTAGCGCAGATTCGTGCAGACCAGAAACAAACAGAGGAAAACATTCGTTTATTGGAAGCTGAGATATCTGAGGCAACATCCCTTGATCGAATTGAAATGATTGCAACTGAAATGTTAGAAATGAAGAAAGCTGAGAATGTTAAGTATATAAACGATGGAGGATATATTTCAACTGCAAATTTGGGAGAGTAGGGATGGAAGAAATTATAAAAGAAACCTTGGTTTTAATATACAATTCATACTCCGTTATCTTTGAGATCATCTCAAACTTTATCCGCTAATTATTCCAGAATAAAATTCAAGATAAATAATCATCCTTGCTGAACGATTCTTGTTTTTCCTTTCACATTTCCCCTAATATACTGAACCAGTTGACCAAAGGTAGTAGAATATCTTTGGAA
>CAZCSM010000003.1:0-77623 GCA_964501355.1 uncultured Candidatus Saccharibacteria bacterium
TTCCAAAGATATTCTACTACCTTTGGTCAACTGGTTCAGTATATTAGGGGAAATGGCACTTCTGTTTTTAAAAGCTATTCGCTAATTGCTATTAGCTATTTACTGTTCTTATTTACAACCGCCTCTACATTTTATATTCTATTAATGTGGTGAATTACGTTCACTCTGTTTTGTTTTGGCTTAATCGAAATCACGACCTTTGAAGGAATCAACCAACAAGGTATCAATATTTGCAAAAGCTTTATTAGTGAAGCTTTCATTATGGTTTCGAGAAAACATTTTGCGAAATGCTGATTTCTCATTGCCTCTAAAATTCGTTTTCATCAAGACAGATCAAAAAAGAGGTCGGATTGAATATGAATTAGGTTCTCGCCGTTCCCTTCAAACCTGGACAATCACACTCCTTCTCTGCATCGGAGTAATTTCTCCAGTTCTTTGGTTTGTGTCTTCAGGGTATCGAAAGCTAATCCCTTCAATTCTCGGTGTAACAGAAGTTGCTTATGAACTTCCATCACAAAGAACATTTGCATCAGGATATGATGATGTAAATTCTGTGAATGTTTCTGTTACTGATACAGAAGTGAAGATGTCTCCGATTGAAGGTTGGTGGAATGGAGATTATGCAGGAAGGAAGAAACTAGAGATTAAGAATTTAAGTGGAGAAACTGACGGCTCGCAATTTGCTGGCTCTACAGTTTCTCTAACTATTAACACCAAAGAACTTTATGATTTGGGATATCTTCAAAATGATTGTGATGATTTGAGAATAATCTATTCAACTGATGGTGTAACATTTACAGAAAAGGAGAGAAGCTATCAGAAATTATCAACATCAACCAATTGTTCCGATTCAGTAGCTACTCAAGTTTCTTTTCCTCTTCAAGCGGATATAGCTAATGCAGCAACTGATGGTAACTATTATCTTTATTACGGGAATGGAAGTGCTACTTCACCAAGTTACGGAGATAACGGATTTGACATCAAACGAGCTGATCTATCAACTGTAAACGCGACACTTGTCTGTCCATTCAACGGCTCAACCACTTGTCTTGATGGTGAAACTCCAAGTACAGCAACCGGAGCAATACGATTTGATCAGAATAATGTTGGCTCTGCAATGAGTTTTGATGGAGTGGATGATTATGTGGATACTTCATATGATAAATCAAATTACAACAATGAATCAGACTTCACATGGAGTATGTGGTTTTATGCTACAGGCTCACAGGACAGATGGGAATACTTATTGGGATTTGGAGATTCATTTTCCATTGGACGGCATCTATCATCTTCTCCTGATAAACTTTACATTGTATATCGGGATGATAGCGGAGTATATCATAGTCAGACAATGCAGGATTTCCCGATAAGTCAGTGGGTTCATATTTCGTTGGTGAGATCTGGTAGTAACTTAATATTTTATTTGAATGGGAATTACTCGCAAACAATTACGATAACAGGAGGAATAAATGCTGCATATCCATCATTACAAGTTTCCCCTCAAAGATTATTTCGTGGCATAATAGACGAACTCGCCATTTACAACCGCGCTCTTACAGCCGATGAAATCTCTGCTCTCTACAACTCCGGCAATCCTGCTCCAATAACTCCCGATTCATCCACCGTTCTTCTTTACCATTTTGATGAAAACGGCAACGATCCTAGAAATACCGGCAAAGTGATTGACTCATCAGGTAATGGCAACCACGGAACAATTAATGGAGGTGCTAAATACACAGCAGGCAAAGTTCCTGCTTCAAGTTATGCATCACATCAAGGTGTATTTATTGAAGAAGGAACAACTAACCTTGTCGATAATCCAAGTTTTGAAAATAATATAACTGATTTCTGGAGTGGAAAAAGTGCAGTCACTGCTTATACTTCAGGAGCAACGGATGCAGATGGTAATGCCTATCTTGGAAACAACAATGTCAATGATGTTTACTTTTACGACACTGCAAATGATTCCGATGCAGCGACTCAAGTAACACTTGGCGTAGATCCGAATTGGAGAAAGGGAGTTGTACTCAAAACAGGTACACTTAGTACTACTAACAACGGATCGTTGATTGAAGTAACAGGAACAAATGCAAATGGAAAAGGAATAGAGATTACAGTTACCTCAACTACAACATTTACCTGGAAAGAAGATGGCGGTGCAGATTCAGCATCAACAGCAATGAGCAAGGGTAACTGGGTACAACTGGAAACTGGAGATAACGATATCTGGGTTAGATTTTCAAGCACGGGAACATTTACAACAAACGATGTATTTAGAATAAACAGTTGGGTAATAGAACCATTCTCAGCAACAAGAGGATATAGACGAGATTTTCCTGAGCAAAGTTATCTAGTCGCAACCGATTCAACGCTCGATATTATTGATGCGGTAGAGGATAAGTTGTGGATGAGGTTTATTCAATCGGGGTCGTTGAAAATGATTGCAGCCTTTGGTGGTACAATGCCTAACTCTACTTTTTCCCTAAATGGAATGCTGTATCTGGGAACCAAAGCTCCAATACCCACGACATTTGGATATTTACATAATGTTGATTTAGTAAATGATTATGGTAAGCATACATGCAGTAGTACTGATGGAGGGCAAAGACTTTTTAAAGGAAATGTTGCTACACGTAATCAGGATTTAGATGCGACAATTATAAATGTTTATCATCTTGTAGATAGAAGAGTTAATGATGTCCACGCTGTTGTGATCAACAGTAAGCAATATGTGGCGGTGGCAACGGATGGTGGGGTGAGTGTAATTAATGAGACGGATGGAAGTGTGGCGCATTTTTATGATTCAGACTGGAATGCACCCCGAACACACTATGTCTGGCTAACCTCTGGAGGAGAACTCTATTTTACAAGTGGTTCTTATGCAGTTACATATACTGATGCAAGGTATTTGCTTAGAATTGACGATATAAACACTAAAAGTACGAATACTGATCTCTTTGGAACATATTCTGGAATTTATAATG
Source organism: uncultured Candidatus Saccharibacteria bacterium (assembly GCA_964501355.1). GTDB lineage: Bacteria > Patescibacteriota > Dojkabacteria > CAZCSM01 > CAZCSM01 > CAZCSM01. The sequence continues at coordinate 2,985 of CAZCSM010000003.1, forward strand.
CTACATATGAGAATGGCGTACGTTATGATCCCGACAAATTTCCAGATATAGATGCAATTTACAGTGCAGTATACCCATCATATTCAACTTATAGAGGTGAGCTTTATTTAAACAATTTCCCGATTTTGGATATATTTGTCACCGAGGGGACTTCCTCCGTTGATAATTCTTCAAACTCAATCTATGTTGCAGGAACAAGATCCTTAACGATTGCAAATGAAAAACAAGGCGATGAATCTAATGGTTCTGTTAAATACTACACCAAAGACGAAATTACCGAAGAACTTATCGGCGATATCCGCGGAGCGTGGGGATTTAATACTAATGCCACTCTAGCCAATGGAGATACGGTGGCGGATGTGAGTGTGCGAGGGGCGGATATGACCGCGGTTGCAGATGCAGGCGGAATCGGAGTGATGAATGGCGTTCGAGGCAAGGCTTTTCAATTTGACGGAACGAATGATTATCTGACACAGAAAGTTTATGAAGATCAAACCGGTGCTAGCTGGGGACCGGCTAACCATGGACTGAGTTTGGCTAATGGACAAGCTTTCGCGAGAGTGCAGGGAGTAACGCTAGCGCCTTTTGCAGAAGCGGCCAATCCATATATGTTAGTTGTCAAAGACCCCGAGGGTGATGTCGCTTGGGGGTATATTGATACTGCTGGAGGTGGAGAGACATTGGGGAATGAGTTGGTTATTGATGGAACCTTTGATTCATGGACTGATAATGAGCTGAATAATTGGGTAGAAGCAGTATCTGTTGATGCTGATCCAGAAACGATCTCACCATACGGAGGAACCGGAACGTCTGTTAAGTTAGTTCTCTCTGGTAATAATCAATCGCTTAGTCAAAACTTAAGTGTTTCCGCAGGAAAGCTATACAAAATTACTTTCGCATATAAAGGAAATTATGTTAAATATCATGTAAAAGATCTTACAAACAATGTTTTTATCAAGAGTTGGACTGAAAATAACCCCTCGAATTCTATTGACTGGTCTTTATATTCAGCATATTTTACAGTACCCTCAACCTGTACAAGTATTTCAATAGGTGTTTGGGGAACCTATTTAGGCGATACCGTTTATTTTGACAATGTGTCTGTCAAAGAAGTAACTGATACTGCTACTGATGGCGTCAAAATAATGTCTACCAAAGGTGGTTCAACCCAATCTTGGGCGGGGATTTCTGCATCTTTCAACTACAACGCCTCGTCATATACATTTGAAGTAAGGAAAACAGATTTTCAGATAACGGGAGATTTGACGGTGGGAGCATGGGTAAAAAATAATCAATCCAATACAGTTGAAAAGGGCGTTATTTCAAGAGGCACAGGAGGGACTGGTCCCTTTATACTTTTTGGAGGAACCGGAAGTAATAGTGCCTATCTTAGAATTCATACCGTTGGTGGTAGAGCTGATTCCCCCAAAACATTTTTACCTGTAAATGAGTGGGCATATCTGGTTGGAACCTATGATGGAAATACCGTACGTCTATATTTGAATGGTACTGAACAAGGCACAGGTACAATAAAAGCAAGTGCCATTTTAGATTTAAATGATAACTTACTTATTGGAGCTTATGGCGTTGGAAGTGATAAGATTTCCGGCACCATCGATGAGCCCTTTATCACAGCCGAAGCCTTAACAGCAGATCAGATCAAAAACATGTTTGACCAAGGCTGCCGAGCGATGGGAGGAACTCCGGGAACGGGAACTTGTACAGGAATTAATGAAGCTAGCACCACGAACTACATCGGCGGATCGACAAATATTACAAATGCAGTATCAGTAAATTCTGCAGGAACCAGAGCTTTAATCGGCACAGATGGTGCCACCGGAGCGATTTCACTTCTGGATCTCACAGGAGATAAGATAATCAAATCCTTCACCACCGCAACCACGCCGGCACTAGTAAATAACGACACCACAGCACTGGCAGTAGTCAGATGGGATGATACAAACCCACAATTTATCGCAGGAAGCGAAACTGCAGGAGTGAGTGTAATTAATAATGATTTGACAGTTGAAACTCAAAATACAAGCACGGCGTATTCTAGATTTGGGACCGATTCACTTAAGATTGACAATAGCGTTTCCGCTACAAACACATTATACAAATTTACAAAAACACTCACCGCTGCAAGCTACACCTTTAGCTTTTATGCATATACCGACGGAAACCAAGTAACAAGTGCAGATTTAGTTCCATATTTAAATAGCGGAGAAATTTTAACCAATGTAACTTACGAAGACGCCGGCGGAGGTTTTACCAGAGTTTACGGAACATTCAGAGGCTTTGCATCAGCAAATATTTTCGGAGTAAAAGTGAAAGCCGGAAAAACGGTCTACATCGACGGAATACAACTTGAAGCTAAAGCCTATGCAACAACATATGCGGATGGAAGTTTGGGGACGGGGTATAGTTGGAGTGGGACGGAGAATAATAGTAATAGTGTGAGAACAAATTCGGATTTGTCCTATCTAAACAGCTTAAACATAGATTCCCAAAAAGGTTCTATGTCGTTTTGGTACAAACCAGATTTCAGTGCAGCTAATCCAAAGGCCGATTATAATGCTGTTCCTATTATTACCGTCCAGAACACTGATGGACAAGTACTTTTACATGTATCTTTCAGGGGAGCAAACTTTGTATTTCAAAGGTATTCACAAGAAGGCTATAAACATACATCAAGTGCTGTTCAAACTTTTGACAAAAACGATTGGTTGCACCTCGTTATAAACTGGGGACCAGGGAATCAAACATTATATGTTTCGAATGCATCGTTTTTGGGTTATCCTTCAGAAACTTGGACTGTATCTGACATTTCTAATAAAAATATAATGATTGGTACCAGTCATTATTTTGGTTCAACCAGAGCAAAAGCTGCCATCTCCGACTTTAGAATCTATGATCAACCTTTAACCCCAGCCGAAGTATCAGACATCTACTACCAAGGCCTGCAAAGCCACGGAATCACAGAAACAAAAGGAAGATTTGACGGGATCACAGATGCTTCATACTACTCAGGACGAATAGATTTAAACGCAGTTTCAGCTTGGAGTGAGACAGATGATCTAACCATAGCCTCAGCACTAAACGGAGGAACAATTAACTACTACACCTGCACAAAGAATCTAATCACAGGAGTATGTGCAGAAGAAGATTTCTTACCAATAGTAGGAAATGAAATACAATCCGATCCCGCAAGATACATGTTCGTCAAAGGAGTATTCAACTCAGCAGATAGCTACACAACTCCAACACTAACAGGAATCACATTTAACTACGCACCGGATAACGATGCACCAACAAATCCAACAGAGATACACGCATACTCAACAAGTACAAAAGAGACAGAATACAACGAGGTAGACTATGCTAACTCAAACAGACCATACTTCGAGTGGCCACAAGCGGAAGAAGTAGGAGGAGCAAGTGATACGGGAGAAGGATCAAGTGGAGTAAACGGATACTATGTATACTTCGGAGAAGATGATACAGCTACTCCACAAACAGCAGGAACATACCAAATCGAGTCTGAAGAAGGAAACAACCACTACCAATTACCGGTAGACGATGCTCTAACAACAAAAGGAAACTACTACCTACGAATCCAATCAATGGATAACGCAGGAAGTATACAGTCTACAGTATGGGAGGCCTACACATACCAATATGATAATGAAGAACCAAACAACCCATCAGGAGTAAGTGTAACCCCAGCAGGATGGAGTAAGGTAAACTCATATGAATTCTACTGGCCGACAGGAGCAGATGATGACTCACAGCTTTGGGGATACTGCTACAAGACAGGAGACCCAGAAGTAGAAGAAGTATGTATAGAAGATAACTCAGTACAAAACATACAAGCATATCAAGCAGGAGAGAATATCTTCTACTTAAGAAGTATGGATAATGCAGGAAACAAGAATACTAACTTTATCCAGACAACATACTACTACAATGCAGATGCACCAAGTTCTCCTAACAACCTAGATGTAACACCAGATACAAGTGATGAGAATGAATTCACTTTTACATGGGATGCACCATCTGACTTTAACGGAGAGATAAAGGGATACTACTACAGTATCAATACAGAACCAACAATAGACAACAGTATCTTCACAACAGAAACACAAGTAGGTCCAGGTCCATATGCAACCAGACAAGGAGAGAACAAATTCTACGTACTCGCTGAAGATACAGCCGGAAACAAGAACTTCGATATTTACTCAGAAGTATCCTTCTATGCAAATACAACCGCTCCCGGGATTCCAACAAATTTAACAGTAAACGATTCATCAGATAGAAATACAAATACATATTCTTTAACATTAAACTGGAAAGCACCAACAGATACAACTCCGGATCATTACAACATATATAGATCTTCAGATAACGAAACATTTACAGCAATTTCAACAACAACTTCGTTAGGACTTTTAGACCTTGGACTTTCGACGGATTTAACGTACTACTACTACATCACAGCCGAAGATAGTGCAGGAGCAGAGTCAGGACACAGCCAGACAGTAAGCAAGAAACCATCAGGTAAGTTCACAACACCACCAACAATTACAGTCAATCCTACCGCTACAGCAGGAAGAACAAGTTCAGTAATCACATGGGAAACAGATAGGGAGTCAAACAGCTTCGTACAAATAGGGACACAAGATGTATACACAAGAACACAGGGACAATGGATAACGTCTAAACAACATAGCGTAGAACTCAAAGGACTAAACCCTGCAACAGTTTATCACTACAGAGTACAAAGTATAGATGATCCTGAACTAATCGATTACGATTCAAACGAAGCATTCAGTCAAGATTATACATTTACAACAGGAGAAATACCGAAGATTAAAGACCTTGAAGTAAAAGAAGTAAGACACTCATCAGCCATAGTAACATGGGGAACAGATGTAACATCTACCTCAGTAGTATACCTAACAGGAGGAGAAGAAAGAACAATAGAAGATCAATCATCAGGAGGAACAACAACACATACCATACTAGTAGATAACCTAAGTGCAGGAACAAGCTACAACGTGAGAGTATCAGGAACAGATGAAGAGGGTAATACACTAATAGGAGAGGAACACTCATTTACAACCCCTGCATATCCTAAAGTTAGCGAAGTTCGACTAGAACAACAGAAGGAAGAAGCAGAAGGAACAGTAAAGGTAACATGGATAACAAATGTGCCAACAACAAGTGTAGTTAAGTACAACAAGAAGGGAGAGACAGAAACGGTAGAAACAAGTAATTCAGAACTAGTAACAGAACATGAAATGATAGCAAGTGGATTGCAAGACAATAGCGAATATGAAATACTAGTAGAAGGAAGAGATGGATATGGAAACTTAGCACAGTCAGAAGTAAATACATTCCTAACAGATGTAGACACAAGACCACCGAAGATAGAGAACGTACTGATTGAGACAGGACTGATAGGAAGTGGAACGAAAGCAAAAGCACAGATCATAGTGAGCTGGGAGACAGATGAGTTATCATCAAGCCAGGTAGAATATGATATAGGGATAGGTGAGACAGACGGTACAGTAACGTATGCACAAAAGACGAAGGAAGATAACGGACTGGTAAACAAACATGTAGTAGTAATCTCAGAGCTATCACCAAGTCAGGTGTATAGAGTAAGACTACTATCAAAAGATAAGAGTGGAAACGAGACATATTCAGATAACAACATCGTAGTAACAGACGAAGCCACAGAGAATGCACTGGAACTTGTAATGAACTCTCTGCTTGAAACCTTCGGATGGTTGTTCGGTGAATAGAAGACAGTTTCTAGGTACTAGGTTTTAGTTTCTAGAAAATAGATGAATATTAAATTCTAACATTTACAGTCATAGCAACTAAAAGATTTTAAGAAAGAAATAAAGATGTCTAACGATTCTGATAATTCAATAGTAATTAAACTTCGAAATATTCATAAGTCATATGACACCGGTTTTCGAAAGGTTCATGCGGTAAGGGGTGTTGACTTTGATATTAATAGTCAGGATTTTGTCATTATTTTTGGTCCATCCGGTTGTGGGAAATCAACGTTACTAAACGTTATTCTTGGTCTCGATGCTCCTGATGAAGGAAAGGTTTTCGTTCGCGGGGAAGATATCTATACGATGAACGATGATGAGCGCGCTTATTTTCGTTCCAACCGAATGGGTGTAGTTTACCAACAACCAACTTGGATTAAAAGCCTTTCTGTTATAGATAACGTTGCATTTCCTCTTTTTTTGAAGGGGATAAGCACCTCTGCTGCACACAAACTTGCTATGAGGCAACTTGAGGAAGTCGGTATGGAGCAGTATAAAGATCATCGTCCTGTTGAGCTTTCTGGTGGTCAACAGCAGAAAGTCAGTCTTGCCAGAGCTTTAGTGAATAATCCTTGGACACTTTTACTTGATGAGCCAACCGGTAATTTAGACAGTAAGTCCGGAGATGATGTAATTCACTCTTTGAAAAAGATTAATAAAGAGGGAAAGCGAACGATAATTATGGTTACGCATAATTATTCTTATCTTCTCTATGCCAATAAGGTCATTCATATGATGGATGGAAAGATAGAAGGCCTTTATGATACGACGGTACAAGTCCAATCATTTATTAAAAATGTTATATTAAATATTAATCAACCCCAATCGTGAAAATCGGACAGGTAATCAGGATATCCCTACATAATTTACTGAGTAAGAAATCTAGAACTCTATTTACGATTTCTGCAATAGCGGTAAGTTTTGCTGCTATTCTCATCCTTCTTTCTTTAGGATATGGACTTCAGAGACTCGTAGAGCAACAAACCGTAGGATTGGAAGCATTGAGATTGATTGATGTTGATGCCGAGAATTCAAGCATTGTTAGTCTTAATAGCGAAAGTGTGAACCGCATAAAGTCAATTGCTGGTGTTGAGAATGTTATCCCTCAAATTAGTGCGGCGGGGAAGCTGCATATAGATGGTTCAATAATCGATGCTACTGTATTTTTAACGGAAGGAGATTATCTTGAACTCTCATATAAAAGCACGCTTTGGGGCAATACAGACGATGCTCTCGGAGAACGATCTTTATTTCTCAATGATGTCGTTCCCGGATTGTTAAGTATTGAAGCTAGTGAACAAATCATTGACAGGGAGGTCGGTATTGATCTGGTTTTCTCCCCATCTGTATTAGAAATAAATGAGGATTCCCAGACGACATACTCTGGTTTATTAAGGACCGTACAGGGTGTAGTAGTGGATAGAAAGGTCGAGAATAGAGTTCCCATTGTCTATCTTTCCATTAATCAATTTCCGGATTTGTATTCAAATGCAAACTTCTCCCGCGTGAAAGTTCTGCTGAATGATCCAGAAAGCCTTGAGTCTGTCAGGGCGCAGATAGAGAACTTGGGATATCGCACGTCTTCTGCGGCAGATACCGTAGAGCAGATCGATTCAGTCTTCACGACATTTCGGATTGTATTATTCGTAATAGGATTAGTTGGTGTAACGATAGCAATTCTAGGCATGTTCAACACTCTTACAATCTCCCTTATGGATAGAATGAGAGAAATTGGGATAATGAAGGCCCTTGGCATGCAGGGAAAATATGTTTTGGGCTTATTCTTAACAGAGTCTGTGATGATTAGTATTTCAGGTGGTATTGCCGGGCTCATAATTAGCGTTCTTGGTGGAAATATTTTAGAAAAAACGATGCAGTTCGCCGCTGAAGTTCAAGATCGCCCAAGTGTGGACTTCTATTATACACCTCTTAGCATAGCAGGATTAATGCTCTTGTTCTCTGCTTTAACAGGACTTATCACCGGAATATATCCTGCTGTGAAGGCGATGAGGATGAAACCTCTTGATGCTTTACGTTACGAATAATTTCTCTTGACACTCATTCCTCTCAAGTGCTAAACTTGCTGTAGCAGTTCGCTGCCACGAGTGCTAATTTTATGATTAACAAAATGACACCAAGACAAAAGAAAATTCTCGCTGCAATTATTAACGAATTCATGAATTCCGCTGAAGCTGTGGGTTCTTTGGCAATTTCTGAGAAATATAATCTTGGTGTAAGTCCAGCCACAATTCGAAATGAAATGGCAGATCTTGTTCATCAAGGATACATTACGATGTCTCATTCATCTTCCGGTCGTGTTCCTACCAGCACGGGATACAGATTCTATATTAATGAAATAATGGATGATGAGGAACCCTCCTATATTGAAGAACTAGAAGTTAATAGAAGAATTTTTGAATCAAGATTTGCGAAGGAACGGTTGGTTAAACAATCTGTTGATGTTGCCGCAGAGGTTTCCAGGTGTATGGCAATAGCACTTTTGGACAATGTTAATTTTTATGCTGGGGTTTCGGATTTGATTCGTTATCCGGAATTCCAGGATGTAGAACAATTGAAGAATTTACTTACGATTTTAGAAAATTATCAGATAATGTCGAATATGTTCGGCAGAATCCGTGGGCAAAATGAAAAAGGCGTGAAGATTCTTATTGGCGATGAAACCGAGATTGAATCAATGTCAGATTGTGGAGTTGTTTTCAACAATTTTAAAGTTCATGGCGGAGAACAAGGCGTTTTTGCTATAATTGGCCCTGCTCGAATGAATTATGCGAAAATAGTACCTTTGGTCAATTTGATAACGAATAAACTTGACCAGGCCGTCTTTGGCTGGTAATAATATTCCTGCCCGCAAAGTTAGATAGTAGATTTACTTTTTGTAGATTAGGATAATGTTTGAAAAAAAGAAGAAGGAAAATTGCGAATGCAAAGATTGCAACTGTAGTACAGATGAATGCAGGAATGTCTGTGAAAACTGTAAAAGGCTAGAGCAAGAAGTTTCTGATTTAAACGATAAATTAAAAAGAGTTCTTGCAGATTATCAGAATTTGAAGAGAAGAACTGCAGAGGAAAAATCTGAACTTTCATTCTATTCAAACCTTGCCGTGCTGGGAAGCCTTCTTGATGTCTCAGATGACTTCGATTTAGCAATTGAGAAATATACGAAGACAGAAGCTGATGAAGCAGATTGGTTAACCGGAATAAAAATGGTTAGAAATAAGATGAGTAACTTACTTGAAAATCAGCAGGTTACAGAAGTTGTTTGCCAGATTGATGACGAATTTAATCCAGATTTTCATGAAGCATTAAGCACGATGAAAGTTGACGATGAGAAGATGGATGGAATCATTATGGGGATAATTAGAAAAGGGTATATGTTAGGCGATCGTGTTTTGAGACCGGCAAGAGTAGTTGTTGGTAAATTTGAGAAATAAGGTTTTACTCTTCGAGCGAACAAAGTGAGTCGAGAAGTTCTCGACAAGCTCGAACAATATTATTATTTAAGTTATTTTTATTATGTCAAAGGTTGTAGGTATCGACTTGGGTACAACAAACTCATGTATGGCAATAATGGAAGGTGGAAATCCTGTTGTTATTGCTAACTCACAGGGAGGAAGATTAACTCCTTCAGTTGTCGCTATTACCAAAGATGGAGAAAGAATCGTTGGTACACCAGCAAGAAATCAAATGGTCACGAATGCAAAGAATACAGTTTATTCAGTAAAAAGACTTATTGGTCGAAGATGGGAAGATAAGGAAACTCAGCAGGATATCAAATTGCTCCCTTTTGATACTCGCAAGGGAAAGGGTGGTGGAATTGAAATTAAAATGGGTGATAAATGGCACTCGCCACAGGAAATTTCTGCAATGGTTCTTGCAAAAATGAAGGCTGATGCAGAGGCATATCTTGGTGAGGAAATTAAAGATGCAGTAATTACAGTTCCTGCATATTTTGATGATGCTCAAAGAAAAGCAACAAAAGATGCCGGAAAGATCGCTGGGTTCAATGTTCTTCGTGTGTTCAACGAACCAACTGCAGCTGCTCTTGCTTATGGTATGGACAAAGAGAAGAACGAGAAGATTGCCGTATACGACTTAGGAGGAGGAACATTTGATATCTCCATTCTTGATATCGGAGATGGTGTTTTCGAAGTTCTTTCAACTAATGGTGATACTCATCTTGGTGGTGATAACATTGATCAGGAAATTATTAATTACCTTGCCGAAGATTTCAAAAAGGCAGAAGGAATTGATCTTCGCGAAGATTCTGTTGCTCTTCAGAGACTTAAGGAAGCAGCCGAAAAGGCAAAAATTGAACTCTCAACATCTGAGCAAACTTCTATTAATCTTCCATTCATCACTGCGGATGCATCCGGTCCAAAGCATTTGAACAGAGAATTTAAGAGATCTGAACTGGAAAACCTTATTGGTGATTTGATAGAGAGTTCTATTGAACCATGCAAGAAAGCTCTTAAGGATGCAAAATTAACCATTAACGATATTGATCAAGTTCTTCTTGTTGGAGGTATGACAAGAATGCCACTTGTTCAAAAAACTGTAAAAGACTTTTTCAAGAAAGAACCTCACAAAGGAGTTAATCCTGATGAGGTAGTTGGCGTAGGAGCCGGAATTCAAGGTGGCGTTCTAGCGGGAGACGTAAAAGACATTACTCTTCTCGATGTAACTCCATTATCTTTAGGAATTGAGGTTAATCAGGGCCAAATGCATGTGATGATTCCTAGAAATACTACAATCCCAACCGAGAAGAAAGATGACAGGTTTACGACAGGTGCTGATAATCAACCTGCAATTGATGTAAAGGTTTTCCAGGGAGAAAGACCAATGTGTGCCGATAACAAGCTTCTTGGAGAATTCACATTAGAGGGAATACCACCTGCACCACGAGGAGTTCCTAGATTTGAAGTCATCTTTGATATTGATGCAAACGGAATCTTACACGTAAGTGCAAAGGATCTTGGTACCGGTAAAGAGAAGAAGATTCCTATCAAAGCAACAACATCTCTTTCTGATGATGAGGTCAGTAAGATGGTTGAAGATGCTGCAAAGCATGCATCGGAAGATAAGAAGAAAAAAGAAATTGCCGAAGCCAGAAACGAAGCAGATTCATTATGCTTTACTGTGGAAAAAACAATCAAGGATCTTGGTGATAAGATGTCTGATGAAGAAAAGAAAGATCTCGAGGAAATGATTAAGTCTCTTCGAGAGGAATCTGCAAAAGAAGAGATAGATACTGACGAGGTAAAGAAGAAGATGGAAGAATTAATGAAGAAGATTCAAGATATTTCAGCGAAGCTTTATGAGGCACAGGCCGCAGAGCAACCTGAATCAATGGAAGATTCTTCGGGTGAGGAAAAGAAAGATGATAAGACTGTGGAAGAAGGGGAGATAGTGGAGTAGTTTTTAGGTGTTAGTTTGTAGTAGGGACAGGCCTTGTGCCTGTCCTTCGTTTTTTCTTAGGTATGATATGATAAAATGTATCAGATAATTTTAACTACATACGGATGATGAGTGAATTAATTGATCTTGCAAAAGAAGTCGCTGTACAAGCCGGAGATCTTCTTTTGGAGATGTTTGATGATCGACTGAATGTTGGCTCAAGTGAGAAAGGCGTGAAGGATATTGTCACTGATGCTGATGTAAAAGCTGAAGAACTTATTAAACAAAAGCTTTTAGCGAAGTATCCTAATATTCCAGTAATCAGTGAGGAGTCTGATATGGAAAAAGAACATTCTCATTTTAGAAATGGTGATTTCTGGGTAATTGATCCTCTTGATGGTACGAGAAACTTTTCGATTGGTAATCCAAACTTTGTTGTTTCGATTGGCTACGTTGACTCCGATATGAAATTACACGGTGTTGTCTGTTACCCGATTTTGAAACAACTATTTTATACAGAAGATGGTAAATCTTATCTTAACGGTAAATTAATTGCGGTAAGAGATGAGGACGACCTAGATGATGCAATCGTCGCATATTGGGATAAAAGAGAAAAGGACCCACAATGGGATAAACCTGACGTTTTAAATTCCCTACGAGGTAAGGTAAAAGTTTTGCGAATGTTCGGTGCAAGCGCATTGGAAAAGTCATGGGTTGCGAATGATCAAGTTGATTTATATATAGGGAATTCTTCTTCAATATTTGGTGCTGTTGCAGGTGTTGGTTTAGTTCGCAATGCAGGTGGTGTTGTTTTGAATTTTGAAGGAAATGAATGGCAGTTAGGGGATATAGGGATAATTTGTGGAAAGGAGAAATTAGTTAAAAAGGCTTTACCGTATTTGAAATAGCCGAATAACCTTCAATTAGTGGTATATATTGCAATGTTTCCATACATTTGCGATAATTCAAATATCTCTATTCCTTTTTCTATTTTATCTTTTCTATTCCTATGAACAAGAATGAAAAAGCTTTCGAGTCCTCGAAAGAAAAGAATTTTTTCTCCGGTGCACTTAAATTCTCATCGGATTATGTTTCTAAAGCAGAGCTATTTGATGCAGCTTCTAGATGGACAGCAGCAGATAAAAATGTATTAAGGGTCTCCATTCGTCAAGGTGGTACAGATCAACACGCGTTAGATTTTATGTATGATCTTTCCGGCCTTTCGAATAGCCAATGTCCCAAAGGTTCTTCTGTTTTAGGTATGGTTTTTAAACCAGCATTTAAAGAATACCTAGGTGGAGACTATATGATTGGTTGGGACTGCGGGCAACCAACTTACATTGTAAAATAATTTCATAATCTGGAATAGGATAAATAAAGAACCTCCTTCGAGGTTCTTTTGCTATGTAGGGACAGGTCTTGTGCCTGTCCTAAAAGGACAACCACGAGGGTTGTCCCTACGAGAACAATTACATCTCTACTATCTGGAACAGTACTTGCCCCTTTACTGTTTCTGTATCAAGTACATCAGCTGTTACAGAAAGTTTGATATCTTCTGCCTGGTATGGATCAAGACTGATTGCGAAATAGTCTTGATTAGGTTTCTTCGAGAAGCTATACAACTCAAATGTTCCACCGTCGACGAGCATCCTGACTTCCAATTCGTTCATATTCGGATTAGTAACGGTCTTTGGTGTTATTCGTAAAGAAATTCGATCGTTCGTCTTATTTGTTAATTTGAAAAGATCATAGGTTACAGTTGCCTCCGAATATGCCGTGAATTCAATTTCCTGCTGGTCAAGATATCTTCCATCAAAAGTTCCTGATTGATCCCTAACAACAAGATCCATTCCATAATTTATTAATGGAGTTTTTGAATATGTTTCATTTTGTGTTGTTGCACCTTTAACTTCAACCGTTTGTTCCTTTGGTGTCGGTGCAATCAATCCTACATAAATTAGTGTCCCAAAACTGACCACAGCTACAATTACTGCTAAGCTGTACGGGTGGAATAGGTTAAACTTTTTCTCCATTTGTTTCTTCTGTATCTAATTTATTTATGTTTGGCAGTTTTGATTTTACTTCTGGCTCTTTCTCGATCTTTACCTTTTTAAGCTCTGTTTTTTTCTTATCTTTATTATATCCGACAATTATTAACAGAATCACAACCACTAGTACTGCGATAACGACTTTCCAAGGAATTACCCAGAAATAGACTTCTGAACTTAGAGGTAAATCGTCAACACCATAAGCAAGTTCAACTTCTGCCTTATAGATGCCAAATCTCCAAGTTCCTTTCCATTCTGTTTCCCAAAGTCTAACTGCGGTAGGAAAGATGTTTGCCGGTTTTATAATCCATTCTGCGACTTCATTTCCCAAAGTGTTTTTTATTGTTACCGTTCCGCTTACTGGAATATGGGTATTCCCATCATTTAGTATTTTCAATGTAAGAGGAATTGGGCCATATTCTGAAAAGAATGGTGCGGAGAACTCAGTAATTTCTGCAGACTCTTTAATATCACCTGATACAGTTAGTTTAACATAGGTTCCAAGCTTGTGTTCTACAAGAGGACCTACAACTTCTTCCTCGACTATTACCGGTGTAAATAGAATGCTTGTATAATGTCCTCCTGGTGTAGCGTCTTGTGGAATATCAATTGTAAAAGGAACATCTTTTGATTCGTTTGGTTCCAATAAAAATTCTTGGTACTCTTCTGCGACACCAATCCATTTGCTCATTGACCAAATGGATGAACCGGATTCAACAAATGTAGGAACACCGCTCTCAGACTCAACAATGAAGTCGAATAATTCGGTTTTAATTTTTAGTGTTTCTTCACTTAAGTTTGTAACTTTTGTCGTGCTATTCAGTGTGTCACCAGGATTACCATATAGATCAACACTCAAGTTGCCGGTTTCATCCGCTGAGCCACTCACAACGATTTTGCTCTCTTCGGTCCCACCTGTTTGTGCATAGGCTGGAATTGCAAATCCAAGAAGTAAAGTGGAAGCAACTAATATTTTTGGCAGTGTTTTGTTCATTGTTTTCATTAATTATGCAATATCTAGAAAATTGGTGTTGACACGTAAGTAATAGTTGTTCCAGAATAGTTTCCTGTTGGTTGTGAGGTATTTACTTCAATTTGATAAGTGATTGTTGTTGCCTCTGCTGTAACTGGTCCGTTATTATATGCGACTTCATAAGCCGTGCTTGTGCTCCAAGCTGCATATGTATCTGCTAATGAAAACCTCGTAGTTGTTCCTGTTCCAAGAACTCCGTCATTCGTATGATAACCCAGATATCCAGTGTTTGTATTTGGTGTTATGCTTACCGGTGCTGCCCAAGCTGTTGGCGCTGCATTAGTTCCTGTAAACCAGTCAATATCATTTGCCCCTGAAGTTAACTGTGCATCTGCGATGGTTGTAGTTGTATATCCACCAGTTGCATTGGTTGAAATGGTTAGTGTTTGTGTGCAAGTCTCTGCTGTACCTGGAATTATTGACGCAAAATCAACACTTGTTGCAGTTACTGTTCCGCTATCACAGGAACCTCCAGCAATTGCAAAAGATAGGGTTGTATCGATTTGAGCTGTAATTGTAACTCCAGAGACAATTCCGACTCTCATGTTAATTGAATCATATACCGGTGAACCTCCTCCATCTGTTGTAGTTACTGCAACTGTACAGATATTCGAATCATTTCCTGCTCCGCAAACTGCACCGGAAGGATTTTCAACTTTGTTTGTATCTCCGATGGTTACTCTTATCCATGTTGTTGCAGCAATATCTGTAGCTCCAAGAGGGATTGTTACATTAGGTGATGAAACTACAATCGTTCCTGCCGTGTAAGAGGCCCAACTTGGAGTACCTCCAGTTCCGCCAGTTTCTACCGTAACATCTGTATTTGCAAGGGAATTAAAAGTGAAATCGGCTTCGAATGCGAATCGGATCTCATCGTTACCTCCACCACCGGTTCCAGATAATGCTGTTGGGTTTCTGAAGACAAATGTGTGAATTGCATCTGTTGACGGAAGAGATGTTTCCAATGTATCGCTTGCGCTCGTCAACGAATCAGATAACACTCTTTGTGGTAGAGAAACAAGTAGCAATAATGCTATTGTAACAATCACTAAACTCGTTCTGATATTTTTATTAAAAACTTTCACGATGATTATTCGTCAATATATATAAATTCTTATACTCATTAAATTGTCTTTTGCCAATCTTGTCAAGTCCCTTGCGATCTTTTTGTCCTCCGAATCGCAATAATAGTTATAGAACAAAGACAAACTAGAACTACAAGAGAGTTTATTATCAATTTAATAGGAATGACATAAAATGATATTGAACTATTTAAGCCAACGGTGCCATCTTCACTTTTTACTTCTATCTCTGCATTATATTTCCCAAACAGATACTTAAATTCCCATGAAGGAGAATCTTCTTGACTCTCCAATCGCCTTATTGTTCCGGGAAGAACAGTTGTTTTATCAAGAACAATCGTATCAACAATATCACCTTTTCGATCTCTAATTTTTATCGTCCCATAAGCATTGTAGTGTAGTGTTCCTGTATTATTCACTCTTGCTGTAAACTCAACCGGGGAAATAAAGTTCCAGTCGTTCTTTACAGAAAATTCAACAATTTGACCGCTCTTCACAAGTTCTCCAAGGATTTCTCCTGAGTGAACAAAGTTGATATAACTTAGTATTCCGATTTTTCCGGTAACAAAAGACCCTGAACCGACTGTTGTTGATGCGGTGGGTATTGGTTCAATAAAAATTACATAATAGTATTCACCTTGTGGCAAAGTCTTTTCACCGTAAAAGTTGGCCGTAATAATTTTTGATGAATTGGCTGGGATTTTGACGGTGGATTCACTGAAGATAATTTCAATTTCTTTCTTTTCTTTTTCAAGAAAGTTTAATTTTCCATATTCTCCCACGATCTCAAATTTTTCGTAATAAACAAGATATTCTTGATCCAGGTTATTTAAGTTATAAACTTTAATTTCTTCATTCTTCGTTTCTTCTGCAACCAAATCCATTTCAAATTTAATTGGGTCTACGCCAAGAGAAGTTTTATCTTGAGCGTGAATTGGATGAGGGAAGAGTATAGATGCTAGAGATAATATGGACATGAATGGAATTAGAGTAGCTAGTAGTTGGTAGCTAGTAGTTGTGGACTTTCTGATGCTTGAGATAAGCGCATTTATTAACTTGGCAATCTCAATGCTTGTATTGGCTAATTCTTTAAAGACGTCTCGTTTCATGTAATCCAAATCTTTTGCAATTATTAATTGGTTTTGAACTTCCGTTAATGAACTAACGGAGACTTGATAGAATTGGATCTTTTCCTTTCTCGACCTTCTCGAAAATCCTTCTGCCAAATTACTGGTTATTGAAACGGCGGCTCGTCGTATTTGTGAGGAAAGTCCATATAATTCTTCCTTTGGAAATTTGTTTGTAATGCTGTAAATATCTAAAACAAAAACATGTCCTTTTTGCCAGGCTATTAAATCGGTAAAGTTTTTAATCTTCTTGTTGTCGTCCATATATTTCTCCTAGTTGCTAGCTACGAATTCCCATCTACTAAAAAGTTGCTGTCAGAATGTAAACTATCGTATTTTCATATGTTCCTGCCGGCTGAATATCGTCAACATTTACCTGATAAGTTACTCTAGTTGAAGCCCCTGTTTCTGGTGTACTTCCATTTTTGCTCATAATCTCTTGTGGAATTTCAGAGAAACTATAGTCTGCAAATTCCCTGTAACCTGAGGTAAGTGTTGCGTCTGTTCCTGTCAGATTTTCAACAGTAAATCCGAAACCGAACTCTGTATCATAATCTGTCCAAGAACCTTCGGTACTTTCTGTAATTGAATTGAATGGCAGGTCATCACCATTTGCTGCTCCGTACGGAACCTTTTGCGTTCCGGTGACGTTCTTCAATTTGAAAGGTGTCGTTTCATATGTAGTTACTTTGTATCCTTCGGGACTATTTGTAATGACGGTAATGTCAGAGCTTCCTGTTGCGGGTGTTCTCGGTGTCAGTGTTCCGAAGTCGACGACAGTATTTGAGATCGTGAAAGATAGGGGAATAAGGTCATAATACATGACTCCTGACTGTATTATGAAATTATCACTTACAATTTCTCCTGAGGTTGTTTGACCCAATGCATCATTAACTTTGTAGTTATCTGATTCTTTTTCTTGCCCCATTTGATCAATTGTGTCGTTTTCGACATCAAGGCTTTGCGCAAATGTAAATACGGGGAACATGATTATTCCTGCGAATATGGTGAAGATGATGAATTTGCGAAAAGCTCTCACGTGTTTGTTGTTAGATTTATCTAACTTTATATTAGCACGAGAGAATGGAATATGGAATCTGGAATTTTGAATCTGGCGAATTCAGTTGTTTCTTAATTCCTGTAACTGATACTGTGACTGTAACTATAACCGATTGTTGCGTAAGTCATACTCTAGATCCCGGATCACGCTTTGCCCCGCAAGCGGGACAAGCTGTCCGGGATGACACCTTCTTTTGAGTATTTGTTAATTGGTAATTGGAAATTGGTAATTTGGAATTCTTTGTCTATCCTCTCTTCATTATTGTCAAAAAGGCATCGGAAGGAATTTCTACATTTCCGAATTTCTTCAGTTTCAACTTTCCTTTCTTTTGTCTATCCAAAACTTTCATCTTTCGAGTAATATCTCCACCGTAAAGTTTTGCAGTAACATCTTTTCGCATTGCGGAAATGTCTGCTCTTGCAATAATGTCAGCTCCGATTGCGGCTTGAATTGGAATTTTAAATTGTTGTTTTGGAATAATATCTTTCAATTTTTCGACAACTGTCATCCCTTCTTCTCGAGCGTGTGATTTGTGTGTAAGGAAAGACATCGGTTCAATAATTTTATTATTAACCAAAATATCGACCTTCTGAACTTCTCCTGCTCTAAAATCTTTCAGCTTATAATCCATTGAAGCATAGCCTTGGCTTAAACTTTTCATTTTGTCGAAAAAGTCAGTAATTAGTTCTGCCATCGGAACTTCATATCGCAAGATTGCTCTCGCTAAATCTTGATCTACACTATTCTTATCCAAGTATTCTGTATCTTTGTAGTTTCCTCTTTTGTCCTGACAAAGCTGCATAATTGAACCTAAATATCTTGCTGGTACAATTATTTCAACGTTTGCCCAAGGCTCTCGAATTTCATCAATATATGAAGGATCCGGCATATCTTGAGGAGTCTCAATTACTTCCACATTTCCTTTTGTTAATAAAACCTCGTATCGAACACTTGGAACTGTTAATAATGTTTCTACATCAAATTCTCGTTCAAGTCGTTCTTTCACAATTTCCATATGCAAAAGTCCCAAGAACCCGCATCTGTAACCCGGGCCAAGCGCAGAAGAAACTTGTGGTGTATAACTTAATGCGGCATCGTTTAGTGCTAATTTTTCCAGAGCTTCACGAAATCCTTTGTAATTATCATTGCTCATTGGGAACATACTCGCGTAAACCATTGGTAGCGGTTGTCGATAACCTGCTAACGGTTCATAATTTTCGTCGTACTCGTCATTAATCGCAAGAGTGTCTCCAACTCTAATATCTCGGATTTCTTTTAACCCTGTTGCAATATATCCGACTTCGCCGGTTAAAATTTGATTTGCTGGATTCATATGAGGCGTTAGAAATCCAAATTCAATGGGCTCGAAAACGGTTTTTGTTCTAACGCATCTTAGCTTAGGATATAACCCTTTTTTCTCGATAGCACCTTCAAATATTCGAACGAGAGCAACTGCTCCTTTATGTTCATCATAAAATGAATCGAAAATAAGAGCTTTTGTTTTCGCACTTGTATCTCCACGCGGGTGAGGGATAATTTCTACGACTTTGTTTAATAATTCAACAACACCAATTCCGGTTTTTCCAGAAGTCATTAATATCTCGTCTTCTTTAAAACCAAACATTTCAACCAATTCTCTTTTTGTTTTTTCAATTTCTGCATTTGGTAAATCGACCTTATTAATAACCGGTATTATTTCCAAGTCATTTTCAAGCGCTTGAAAAATAGTGCTTACAGTTTGTGCTTCGATTCCTTGTGTAGCGTCAACTAGAAGTAGTGCTCCTTCACAAGCGGCGAGAGATCTGGAAACTTCATAAGCGAAATCAACATGTCCCGGTGTATCAATTAGATTCAGAATATATTCCTCGTCATTTACAACCCAACGCATTTTTACCGCTTGAAGTTTTATGGTAATGCCTTTTTCTTGCTCCAGTTCAAGCGTATCCATCATGCGATCTTTTACTTTTCTCTGTTCAATCGTTCCTGTTGTTTCTAATAGTCTATCGGCAAGAGTAGATTTCCCATGATCAATATGGGCTATTATGCTGAAATTTCGTATGTGGTTTTGTTTATCTTGATTACTTTGCATATCGTATGGATTGTACTATAAAAGGGTAATAGAATAAAGAATAAAGAATAAAGAAGAAAGAATGAGGAATCTAGCGAAGCGGGAAACGAATCTAGAATTTGGAATCTAGAATCTAGCAAGAAACGGGTCAATATTTGAATGGATAAATAAAGGTGTTCTCTCTCATTTAAGTAGAGAGGACCAACATTGTCCCAGGATTGTAACGATTTTGTTCAAATTGGCACAATGTGGCTCTACGTAGTACAATTTTTATTTCGCGAAAATATCGGCCCTTATACTGAAATATGAAGGCTCTTGCAAGTCTTTGCTAATGAATACTCCAATTGTTAGCCATTCGTTTGGCTGTAAAGTTATAGCGGGTTCAAATCCCGATTTTTTTACAATATCCGAAAGGGTAAATGCTGTATCGTCAATTTTTAACTTGAGATTTTCTAATTGTTCATCTTTAAAATAATCGGTAACATGTATGACAATTGTTTCGCTTCTATCGGAAGTGTTAACGATTCGAAGTAAATCTTCATTTCTATCTTGAGTTGAATCTTTGTAAGCTCTAATGGTCATTTCATAAGAATCATTTTCTTTTTTTGCTTCTTCAATGACTATACTTTCCAAGGTTGTTGGGAGAAGTTCGGTTTTGTAAGAAATGACTTCATCATCAACTGTCGTTTGAACACCGAGAACATCCTTTTTCGCAAGGGATAACGTTTTCACAGAAGGTGTTCTGGTAGTTGGACTAAATCCTCCAAATACGAGAACTGGAATAGCTAGAAGTGCGACGAAAGATGCTACTAGTAATGTTTCTGCGATTGTGTTGGCAATGTTTTTCATTAAAATCTTTTGCAAATTAATTTTGCTTTTTTCCAGTATAGTCAATTTCTAGATTCTTCACCAGTACAAGTGTAGAAATTATTCCAAACCCGACTGCAATTATCGCCGTCCAAATATGTGATTCTGCTTTCGCGGCATTTACAGTTGTTAGAATAATAGCTAACCAGAGAAATGCGAGCCATACGATTGCTTTTGTGTAAATTGATAAAGAAGATTCAATCGAAGATAATCTGTCTTTATCAGCAATTTGAATTAACTTTTGTGGCGTAATTCTCGAATCCTGAAAATGATTTAATTTATATAAAACATAATTAAAACCAATAACTGGAACAATTAGCATTAATAAATTTGAAAAAGTGTTTACCGTTAGCAAATCATTTAATGATTGAAATGTTATTTCATAAGGAATTATCTTTCCATTTTCGACTTGGTTTATTTCATATTTCAGTCCAAATAGGATTACCGCAAGAACCATACCACCAACTTTCGAAAGTACCAAAGCAAGAGACGGTATTATTGATTCATCAACAAGTTTTATTAATGTTTTCGACATGAGACTTGGCAGATTTATTACATCTTTAGAATAGAGAATAATTGGGGAAGAGTAAAGGGGAATTCAAAATGCAAATATTTCGATAAACTCAGCACAAGTCTCAAAAATCAAATCAAAAATAAAAATATAATTCAGTATAAAGGATGTATCAAAGTAGTTGCAAAATAGATAAAAATGGTTACAAAGTTGTTAAAACATTGTTCAAACGTAGATAAAACGCCCTGTTTCTCCTCCTTTTTTACCCACGCCTTGGCGGGGCAAGCAAGGAGGGGTGATTCCGAAGGAATCGGGGTGGTTGAGGGAAGTGCAATAGGGTTCCAAAACCTTTCTGCGAAAAGATAGTTTGATAAACTCATCACAGGTTTAGGAACCATCGGTAGTTTTTAATTTGGAATTTTGGTAATTGTAATTTGTTTGGAAATTGAGATTTGGAAATTGGTGCTTAAATGTTGTGCCAGTCACTCACTTTCGGGTGACGGTTTACAATCAGAACGCTAAATGAACATAAGTTGTCATTGCGAGGAGTGTAACGACGAAGCAATCTCTTGAAAATGGGATTGCCACGCTCGCCCCGCCTTGGCGGGACAAGCTCGCAATGACAAAACACACTCATTGAACAGCCCTACTTCTTCTTGACTTCACTCCACACTTTACGTATTCTGAATATGTAGAATTCTATATTACACAAATCCATCATGAAAATTCAGAAACGTGATATTTTAATCTTTTCTATCGGTGTGCTCATTACCTTAGCATTTTCTCCATTCTTCAAATCTCTCGTTTCCGCGGAGCAATCCGGCACTACTCCAAATAGCGGAGCAACATCATACATCAAACAACTTTACGATTCGCTGGTATCACTAGGCAATGGTTCTGATTCATCGGGATCATGGGGAGATTGGGGAGGGATGTGGAATAGGATTCGCTCATCTTCGGAATGGGTGCCAAGCGGAGATGCAACTGCGGGAGATGTGGTGGCGGGGAAGATGTTTTATGGCAATTCAAGAACGCAGATGATTGGGACTGGTCCAGAACCGATAGATTTTTCACTTTTTCAGTACAGTGCCAGAGACGATTACGCAGGTGCATACTATACAGGACTTGGACCTGAAGACTATCAGGGCGAGGAAGCGGAATGGACAGATCATAGTGTTGATGCTGATGTGGTCTGGAAAGATGAACGGGCAGGTATGTACTGGACCGCTGACAGAGGAATTCTGACTGCGAATAATTTCACAATGGCAACCTGTCAATTTTTCACATCAGAGCCTAGATCGAGTTATGACGGGAGCGACTTGACATGTGGGGGGACAGCAGAAGAACCTCATGCGATAAACTACTGTGCTACACTAGATTATGGAGGAAGAACCGACTGGTATCTACCATCTCAGAAGGAGCTAATGATGGCATACATAGATGGTATGTACAATCAGGCAGGAGCTACACCAGCAGAAGCAGCAGCATTTACGTATGGCACTTCAGGAGGTGGTGGTTATCGGTTCTGGTCGTCTTCCGAGGTGTCTAACAATCCAACAAACGCTTGGACCGTAAACATGAGCATCGGCAACACGAACTACACCATTAAGACGAATGCGCTCGCCGTTAGGTGTGTAGCGAGGGACTGATGATTAGAATTTAATAATTTCTTATTTAAAATTTATCATCCGATCTTTAGATCGGATGATTTGCGACAAAAAACTACTATATTGAAAAAACTAGTAAAGTGGTGTAGATTATTGTCGCGTGGATTCTATAGTTACAACTTCATCGTAAGCTCTGAGCTATAGGGAAGGCCCGATTTTCAGTCCGTTCCACTGCACCTGATTTTTTCAGGTATTATTATTCAGTGAGACTTTTTCGCTGAAATGCGAATCAGTCTTATGGTGGATTCTGTGTTAGACAAGATTCTAATGTCTTGTCTTGCAGAATAAAGTCAGTGGGAAATAGCGTTGTGTTCTGGTCGTCTTCCGAGGTGTCTAACAATCCAACAAACGCTTGGAACGTAAACTTGAACAACGGCAACACGAACAACAACAATAAGACAAATGCAAACGCCGTTAGGTGTGTAGCGAGGGACTTATCATCGGGCTTTTACGCAGTCTGGTTCTCCGACCACTTGATCCATCCGTTAAGCATTTTAGCGATTTCCTCATTTTGGGATATTATGTAAGCATACTGTTGGGAAGCGATAAGTTTCAACTCATGTGCCATACGCAGTCGTGATTTCAACCTGTCAAACGAAGCAGAAGCTTGACGAATAATTCCAGCCTTTTGAGTGTTTTGGCGAGTATTCGTAGCAATTATTTTATCAAGAGTTTCCCATGCACAGTCAATTATTGATTGACCAAGCGTGTACTTATATTCTTTTTTGAAATTCCTGACAAGTAGATACAAATATTTCAAAAGTTTGTATGTGGCTACATACAGAGGAAGTTCGTCTAATTTGCTCATTTTTGTTTTGCAACTAAAGTAAAATATGAATAATTGTCATCAATTGGCACTAAGTACTCTTTCAAAGTTCCAAAATGATTTTCATACAGATCTCTACGAAGATTGAAGCAGTTCGCATGTTTAAAATGTCCGTAGTACGAATTAACCATAGCTAGCATCTTTCTTAACTCTTGCTTTGTTGGGGGTGTAGACAACGGTAATACCATCTGTTTTTGATTTTGCGAAACAAGCAGTTTCCCCTGATTGAAGTAATGAAGCTTCGTTTTGAGATTTTGCACCACACGTTTTCTTGCCAGAGTATATTTAGGCTTAACTATATAACCAATAAAATCTATTCCTGAATAAACTGAATTGTATTTATCCTTATTTGGGTGAAGTATCAATTGTAAATTTTTCTGTAGAAAAGTGTTTATCTTTTTCCTCCACTGTTTTATCTTATTCATATCATTTGAAATAACGACAAAATCATCAACATACCGTATGTAGTGCTTGATTTTCAACTCACGTTTTACGTACTGATCAAGCTCATTCAAGTATACGTTAGCAAAAAATTGTGATGTTAAATTTCCTATTGGAAGTCCTTTGTCTTTCCCAGCTTTAAAAAGCGTTTTGTGAGGCGGTATCTGTTTTAGAAGAGATCTATCACCTTTGAAGAAAAAATTATCGGTAGG
The DNA here is from genome assembly GCA_964501355.1 of uncultured Candidatus Saccharibacteria bacterium. Classification (GTDB taxonomy): domain Bacteria; phylum Patescibacteriota; class Dojkabacteria; order CAZCSM01; family CAZCSM01; genus CAZCSM01. The sequence goes on from CAZCSM010000003.1 coordinate 27,188, forward strand.
ATTATGGTTAAGAATAATTTCTGTGAGCCAGATCAGGTCATCCTTTCTATGTTTTGGAAAATGATTTTCTATCTCACTGATGATGATTTCTTTTAGAATATTTTTATCAATCGAAGTAAAAAAGCTTCTGACATCAAACTGCCCATAAAACGCTTTTTTGCTGTAATTTCCTGTTACGGATCGAATAGCTTTCTTGAGACAGGTTATGGCAGTCAGAAGCCCTTTGTTTTTCCTGCATGCAAAAGAAGAATAGATGAACCGTTTTTCAAAATGAGGCTCAAGGTGTGATACAAGCAGATGATGGATAATCCTATCTCTAAAATCGGCGGCAAACACCTCTCTGATCTTCGGATATGTAACCACAAAACAGATAGACTTGCCAGGTCTGTACGTTCTGTTTTTCAGTTCTTCAAAAAGCTTCAGGATACTGGATTCAAAATTCATCTCAAACTTAAGAGAGTTAATGGTATTTCGTTTGTTCTTTCTGCAGGAAAGGTAAGCTTTTAATAAATCTTTTAGTGTAAACATATGAAAAGATAAGAAAGATGTTTAAAAATCTCTTCAATTATTGTACTATGGTATTATAATAATTAATTGATTATGAAAAACATGCTCAAAATACGAATTATTGTAACCCTTCTTCCTCTTTTGTTAGCGACATTTATAGTTCCAAGTGCAACTTTTGCTGCTTCGGTTTCTCTCAAAGGTACAGCTGAAGTTGTGAATACTGGCAATTCACTATTATTCGAATCGAATAACAGTGCTGTTACTGTTGATACTGAAACTGGTAATTTATCAGGATTTGTTTGGTCGGAAGATTTGGGTTGGATTGATTTTGATAATAATAGCGGTGCTAATTCTGCAAAGATTAATCTGGAAACAGGTGTAGTTTCAGGCCTTGCTTATGTAGTTAACACTGCTTCCATTGTTGATTTTACAAATTTCAATAGCAATGTCATTGTTAATTTAGAAACTGGTGTTTTCACTGGCTTTGCATGGTCAGTCGAGCTTGGGTGGATTGATTTTTCAACTGTAAATACAGGTGGAGTGAAATTGGTGCTTGATGAAAACTTTGTAAATATAACAACGATCGATTCTGAAACTGCACCGGTAGATGGTGTGTGGAAAGTGACTAATAAAAAACCAGTACTTTCAGGAATAACTGCACCAAATGCTGTAGTGACTATAACTTTAACGAGAGACGGAACATCAGTTGATGTAGAGGTTATTGCTGATGCTGAAGGTAAATGGAGTTGGACTCCAACAAGTGATTTGGTGCTTGGCGCTTATACTGTGAGAATCGTGTCAGAAAATGCAGATGGCGTAATTTCCGAGACTACATTTACTTTAAATATAATGATTTCTGATTTAGCAAGCTCTGGACTTAGTAATCCGTATGTGATGATTGTTCTAACGATTGTTGGAGTCTTGGTTGTGGTTTTTTCGGCTAAGAAGAAGGTCGTAACAATGTAGATGCAATGTTGAATCAATGTGGTAGCAATGTTGAAGAATCGTAGAGGGGAATTCAAAATGCAAAAATCAAAAATCAAAATAACAAATCAAAAATAAAAATATAATTCAGTATAAAGAACGTTTCAAAGTAGTTGCAAAATAGATACAAAATGGTTACAAAGTTGTTAAAACATTGTTCAAACGTGGATAAAAGGTAGAATAATCCTTCCTAATAAGGAAGGTGGGCTTTGCGAAGCAAAGGTCGGAAGGTGTAAACAATTAAACACACCCCGGCTTCACTTTGTTCAGTCCCCCTTCTTTTTAGAGGGGATCTGACGGAAGGCGTTGTAGAGGATACCTTCTGTCACTTCGTGACACCTTCCTTTTTAGGAAGGAAGAACAAAAAAGGTCCAGACATGTCTGGACCCTACGAGTTCTGAAAATTCCTACTTATTTTGCAATAGAGTTTACTTTCTTTGCCATTCTAGATTTTAGTCTAGCGGCTGTGTTTGGGTGCATAAATCTTCTTGCTGCTTTATCAAGAGCTTTTGTTGCTTCTTGAAGTTTGGTTGTAGCTGTTTTTGCATCTTTTTCTACAACGGCTTTATTCGTTTCTTTAACCAATCTCTTCGTTTTTACTCGAATCTTTTTGTTAATTTCAGCTTTTCTTCCTTGTACTCTGATTGCTTTTTTTGCGTTTGCTAAATTTGCCACGTTCTTAAAATTTTTAATAATTATTGTATATTTACCTTTGCGTTTTGATTGGGTCTGAGCTTCCAATCGATATGAATAGTACCAATAAATAGGTGGTAAGTCAATTATTAATTGGGCAATATAGTAAATCATTTTAAGTAGTTTTTCCATAAATTTGTGAAAATCTCAAATTTAAAATTACAAATTTCAAATAAATTACAAATTCAAAAAATAAAATCACAAGCTATTATATATTTGTTATTTTTGTAAAAAACGTCACTTGATATAGTTTTAAATTTGAGTTTTTGGTAATTGAGGGTTGTTTGGAAATTGGTGCTTGGGATTTGGAAATTAAAGGCTGTTTCTACAGCCGCATCTGTAGTATAATTTCGATACTTCAATTTAGATTTGTAATAATGTTAATTACACACAGTTTATATACAGATGGCGGTTCTCGTGGAAATCCGGGTCCTGCAGCTTATGGTTGTGCACTTTACGATGAGGCTGGAATTTTAGTTGATATTGATGCGGCGTTTTTGGGAAATAAGACAAATAATTATGCGGAATATCAAGGACTTATTTGTGGATTGAAACTTGCACAGAGATCCGGTGTAACTGATATTGTCTGTTATTTAGATAGTGAACTGATTGTTAAACAGGTTAATGGTGAGTACAAAGTTAAACATGAAAATATTAAGCCTTTGTACAAGGAGTTAATGGAACTTGTTGAAACATTTGATTCTTTTTCTTTCTCTCATGTTTATAGAGAAAAGAATAAAGTTGCGGATAAATTGGTGAATTTGATTTTAGATGCGGTGAAATGATTAAAATCAAAATTCAAAAATCAAATCTCAAAATGACAAATCAAAATGTAAAATGACTTTACACGAGATATGATTTTTTGTCTGAGATTTGTTAAGGAAATTGCGTTGATTTTATTGAAAATGAAGCACGGAAAAGTGAAATCCTGAAACAACTCAGGACTTTCGCTAGTGTCTTTTTTAATTTTTAACTTTTAATTTTTATTTTTTAACTTATTTTTATGGAACTAAAAGAATTTCTCGAAGTTTTGAAAAAGAACTGGATGTTAATTTCCGCGGTTACAGTTTTTTGCGTTATTGCAACAGCTGTTATTACAAATGTTATTCCTTCTAAATATATTTCATCAATTGATGTTTATGTTTCTAGAAAATCAGAAAAGGAGACTGATCAATATTATTCATACGATGGTTATTATTCTACTCAATCAAGCGTTCAGTATGCAAATACAGTTTCTGGTCTTTTCCAAAGTCTACAGATAGTAAGAGATGCTGCGGTTGAAGTTCAAAAAAGTAATTTATATGAAAAATTGGAGAATGAGCCAAATGTGTTATCGGAAGATGTTGACTTTCTGCGAGGTGTTTCAAAGAAAATTACGGTTGAAGATATTGCTCCGCAAGTCATCACGGTTAGTTTTAAACATGAGGATATGGTTAAATCAGAACTTTGGGTTACAAGTTTAGGGAAAGTTGTTCAGGATAAAGTAACCGAGCTTAACTTAGATTCCGATGGAAAGTTTCAAGTTGATATTTCAGCCAATCCTTTGGTTGAAGAGGTCACACCTAGCCTTGTTATTAATATTGTAGTAAGCTTGATGGCGGGTCTTTTAATCGGGACTCTGTGGGCTTTTGCAAGGGTATATTTTAAAAATGAGAAGTAGGTCTTGAAAGAAGTAAAACTCGGCACTTATAATAATAGACAAAGAGCGAGAGATCAGGAATTCTCGCAAAAAATCGAAAAAACAAAAGGACAATCAAAAAAGAAGTTTGCCCTTTTGTTTGTGTTTGGTTTAGCTTTTATCCTTGGTTCGCTGTACTTTCTATATGCGAGTTTCTTCAAAGACTTTCTTTACGGAAACGAATGTGTGGACGGCATTTGTACACAAGGTGGCGGATTATTCGGTTCTTTGGTTGAAGAACCAGAGCTTAGGAAAACCGGTAATCTTACAAACGCTTTACTGATAGGAATTGATACAAGAAAAGATCAACCCGGACTTCTCAACACGGATACTATTATGGTCATTACGTATGATCATTCAAACGGTAATGTGTTTATGACATCTTTGCCACGTGATTTATACGTCAAGATTCCTGCTATTCGTCCATATTCATCCAGGATTAATGCTGTTTATGCGCAAGGTGTGAATGATGCCGACCATGATACCGGTGTCGATTATCTTGTTCAGGTCGTAGAAGAGATAACAGGACTTAATATCCATTATCATGCCATGATTAATTACGACGGATTTCTGGAAGTAATTAATGAAGTTGGTGGTGTTGAGGTCTGTGTAGAAAATGAATTTTACGGTCAGTATCCAAAGGGAGAAGGGTGGGAGAATATTCATTTCGCAGAGGGATGTCAGGAAATGGATGGAGAAACTGCTCTAAAATATGCGAGAACAAGATATTCTACAAATCCACTAGAGGCGTCTGATTTTGCTCGTGCAAGAAGACAGCAAAAGGTCATTATTGCAACGAAAGATAAGGTAATGAAACTCGAAAATTTATTAAATCCACTGAAACTTTCCGAATTTATTCAAATTGCTGGGGATAATATTAAACTTTCTGAATATAATCAGGAAGATGTTCGCGCAGGAATTAAGGCTCTTCAATCCTTCGATAATTCAAAAATTACAAGTCTTGTTCTAGATCCGAGCATTGCCGGAGGAAATTTAATTCACGTCATCCCAAATAGCGATGCGTACCTTCTTGGTCCGACAACAGGAAGTTGGACGCAGGTTCATGACTTTGTTCAAACTGTTGTGAAATCGCCGGCATTGCTTCAAGAGAATGCAAAGATTTATGTTTACAATGGCGGTGCTTCGGTTGGCGCTGCCGGTGAATTGGTTGAGGATATCAAAGAGAATGTATTGCTTAGCGCTTGGGTTGGAGGGAATACGACAGCAAGAGATCATGTTGGTTTAAAGATTTATGACTTTTCCGGCGGCCAAGCTTCTGGTACAATTGCCGCTTTACAAACCTTGCTAGATGATGAGCAGGTTATCACAGAAATTCCTGAAGGAATTGAAAACTGGTATGATGAAGATATTGTGATAATTGTCGGCGGAGAAGAGGTTGAGGAAGAGATTTTAGCTCCGTAAATCAATTGTATTGAAAATAATGCTTACGTCTGACGAGGAAAAATATCTTTTAAAAATTCCCGAAGATAAGATTGCACATATCTATCCTTACGATTCAAAGGTTAAAACCGTTGTTGCATTTTTGAAATCAAAGTTAAAAGCTGCCGGGATAGAAAATGATTTTCTTTGGATTGGAGCTTCCGCTCTTGGAATCGCGGGTCAAAATGATATTGATTTTCATATTCTTTCAAGGTCTGATGAATGGCAATCTTTAGCACAAAAAGTTTCTTCCGTTTTTGGCGAGCGTGTAAAAGGAATATCAATCTTTAAGTGGGATTTGAAAATAGATGGCTTTGAGGTTGAACTTTATTTATCAGATCCGGAAAGTCGTGGGATGTCAGTTCAAATAGAAGTTTACAATATTTTGAAAAATAATAGGAAACTTTTGGAAGGGTATGAAAAATTGAAAATCGAATCTGATGGAATTTTGTTCCGTGAGTATATGAGAAAGAAATACGAATTCTTTCACAGGATACTAAAACGTTGAAGTTGGGGGAAAAACAAAAAGTGGCATTCAAGAAATCGGCGGGTGCATTAATCATTTCCTTACGAATCTGATTCTGCATTAGTCTTTAAAACCCACGGACTAACATTTAATTTCTAGAATACCAATATCAATATAACAGTGCATTGTTAACAAATTCTAAGCTTTTTACCAAACAATTGTTTTTCAGTATTTCTCTTCGTGCGAAATCTTCATTTGGGTGTTAATATGATTGAATAAGCAATTATCTCATATTACCTATGAACTACTGGAATACAAAATTATCTGAGCTAATAAAAGATTTTAACCATTTTGAAACGGGACTTGACCGAAAGGAATATAAGTCTCGTCTTGAGCAGTTCGGCTACAATGAAATTCGCGATATGGATTCTGCGAATGCTTTCAAAATTCTTCTTGCACAATTCTCCAATCCTTTGGTAATTATTCTCATTGGTGTAATTTTCATTTCATTTATTGCAGAGGATCACACGAATGCGATTGTTATTCTCGTTATGCTTCTTGTTAATACAACAATTGGTTTTGTTCAAGAGTATCGTGCCCACAAGTCTCTAGAGAAACTTAAGAAATTAATCGTAATAAATGCCAAGGTTTATCGTGATGGAAAAATTGAAATTGTTAATAGTAGGGACATCGTTCCGGGAGATGTTGTAATTTTGAATAAAGGAGACGTGGTTCCGGCAGATATTCGTCTAATTGAGACGAAGGGATTACTTGCCAATGAATCCGTTCTAACTGGTGAGTCGGCTGATGTTGAGAAAGATGAGAATGCACTTTTCGAAAATGCCAAACTTCCACAGGATATTAAGAATGGTGTTTTTCAGGGAACTTCTATTTCCTCCGGTTATGGTAAAGGAATAGTCGTTGCAACTGCAACTTATACTTTTCTTGGTAAATCCGTTCGGCTTGGAGAAAAAGAACAGAAAAGTCATTTCTCACAAAAAATGGAATCTTTCACAAAGGTACTTTTTATGTTCGTGCTTGGGATTACGACTTTCTCCACTATTGTAAATGTGTATTTCGGCAGGAGTATTTTAGAATCATTGATAATCGGAATTCTTCTTGCACTTGGAATAACACCGGAAACTATGCCGGTTATTGTTTCAATTTCGCTTTCTTATGCAGCATCTCGACTTTCGAAAAAGAAGGTATTAATTAAAAAACTTTCTGCATTTGAAGACCTGGGGAATATGGATATTTTGTGCTCTGATAAAACCGGAACGCTGACTTCTGCGAAGTTGGTTGTGCACAATTTTGTGGATACTTCATTCAAGAGAGATTCTGACATTTTGAGATATTCTTTAATTTGTAATGCATCAAATCCTTCTACAAACGGTTTAATCTTACAAAATTCTATTGATGAAACCATTTGGGAAGATGATCATTCACAATCTCTGAAAAATGATTTGGATAAAATCACAGTCACAAAGGCTTGGGATTTCAGCTTCGAAAACAGAATGATGGGGGTTTTAATTAATCATGCTGTGGAGAAGACCCTTGTTATCAAAGGTGCACCGGATCAAGTTATGCAAAGATGTTCCGCTTGTGAAAATAAAGATATGGTTTTAGAAAATATTCAAAAATACGAGCAGCGCGGATATCGGATTATTGCCATTGCGACGAAACATGTTGAGCGCGAACTTCATCGTGATGATTTGACTACAATTAATGACTTAACACTAGCAGGCTTCGTTCTTCTCGAAGATCCTCCTCGCTCTAATGTTATCGCTCAAGTGAAGAAACTTTCTAACCTTGGGGTGCAACTGAAAATAATTACCGGAGATAGTCTTGCTGTTACGAAAGAGCTTTGTGAAAAAGTGAATCTCGGAGTTACTGACGAACAGATAATCTCCGGAGAAGATCTGGAAACTTTAGAGCATTCGGATAAATCTGCTTATGAAGAAAAAGTTAAAACAGGAATAATTTTTGCTCGAGTTTCTCCTGAGCAGAAGAAACAAATTATTGAATTTCTTCGAGAATCCGGTCATGTGGTTGGTTACATGGGGGATGGGATTAATGATGTCGGAGCCTTGCGATCTGCGGACATTGGAATTGCAGTTGATACCGCGACTGATGTTGCGAAGGATAGCTCCGATATTATTCTTATGGCTCGAAATCTGGATGCTGTTGCAACTGCTATTACCGAAGGTCGAAAGGTTTTTGTAAACACAATGAAATTCATTTTCAGTACAATGAGTTCGAGTTTCGGGAATGTAATTACTATTACATTTGCCTCGCTATTTCTCCCATTTCTCCCGCTTCTTCCTGTTCAACTTTTGCTTTTGGATTTCTTAAGCGATTTTCAACACTTGGCGATTTCAACGGATAATGTAGATAATGTTTTATTACGAAAACCGAAGAGTTGGGATATGAGAATTTTCGTGAAGTATTCAATTCTTTGGGGAATTGTAAGTACTTTTTTTGATGTTTTTCACATTCTCGTTATTTTAGCAATTACTGATTCTCCTGCACTCTTTCGAACCACATGGATTTTCGAATCGATTTCAACGGAAATATTGGCAACGATGGCGCTTCGTACTCCAAAACTTCTCATCAAGAGCAAGCCAAGCCGTTTGCTTTTAATATTCTCTGCGGTTCCAGTTATTATCTTTATCGTTCTATCGTACACTTCTTACTTCGATAAATGGTTTGAAGTTGTGCCGATGAATGCATTAATCATGCTGGTTATTTCCGGAATCGTGGCGATTTATGTAGTTGGACTGGAACTTGTGAAGAAATCGTATTATCGAGAGTTTTGGGGAGTGGGGTAAAGAAAGTTTTCCCATTCCGCCCTCAACTTCTTTGGTAATCTTTCACTTTGCCAATCATACCACTTTTCCTTAAGACTTTTGGGAATCGTTTGGTTCTGCCATTTGAATTCATTTGCAATCTTTTCCTCAGGATTTTCTAAATTAGATTCTGCGATTTTTAACGAATAATATGCTGCACCGAATGCGTGTTCGGGTACGTGTGCTGTGGCAACGGCTTGGCCCGCTGCTCGTGCTGCAAAACAAGCATTATCATTTCCATCTTCTTTCGCTTTTCGTGCTGCTGCATGGGAATCCAGAGATGCACTTCGAATAACAGGCATTTTGAATTCACCTGTTTTAGTCCACTTGCCCAGGGTTTCTAGAGCAATTCCCGGTCGATCATCTTCCGGATACTTTTCCTCAAAAATTGGAAGAATTCGACTCGCACATTTTAGTGCCCAAACTGCTAATAACTTTTGTTCCTGCCTATCAAATTTCGTCATTTGAGGTTCAGTGTTAGTATGAGAAAATAAATGTATAAGTTGTGATACATATTACTAATTTTATAAACATTTTTGTTCATATTTTGAACGAGTTTTAAAGTTAGTTTGTTGTATAAATATTCTTCCCATACTTTTGTGACCAAAAGTATGCAAAAGTCTTGGGGTGAATAAGTGCCCTCCAAGCACGAACTAATTACAAATAGCAACCGGCATCATTCACCCCAAACCCCAGGTTAAAACAATCATTATTTACTACCAACCAGAAAATACACAAATGTAGACCTGTATTTTAATGTGCTTACTTTCGTAACATGTATACAATCAGAACAATATATTTCAAATCAATCAACAGATATAGTATAATTCGATTGGTGTCAGAATGTCAGTTATTAATTTAGTCAGATGTCAGTTATGTCAGATCAAGGCACGTATTCCGCGCACTTCGTTTCAGGAGTGCTCAAGTTCGACTTCAAGGTCGCCGGTTTTCCGGATCTCCTCAAAGTTGCTCAGGACTGGGCAAAGGATGAAAATTTCTACGAATTACAAGTACGTTCTGTTTCCGATAAAAATTTCGGATTGCAGTTCAACTATTATGCCGAAGGAACAAAGATTGGATGGTTTGGTGATAATTATATCAAGCCATTACTGAAGAAATTTCCTTCTTATGCAGTTGATGTTGCTTACGAAGGTAGAACCGGTGAACATGCAAAAGGAGAAGTTTTGGAAGGGGTTATAGTTAGCAAGGCTCTTCCGATTAAAAATAACTTCAAGCATTAGGAAAAAATAAAATACATATGGTGATTCTGACACCCACCATATGCATTAGTTTTGACTTTTTGTTTTATTCTTCTTTATGGAGCCACTTCAATGCTTCTTCACGTGTTTCGAAAAGTTCTACCGCCCAGTTTTCTTCCGCTGCAACATCTTTATAAAAAATAACTTTCTCCTGAGCCTGAGGATCCATTTGTTTCGGGAGAATGACCGCGATTCGCGAAACTTGGCGATATTGCGGTTCCTGTTTATATGATGCTGTCTGACGAAAAGCATCTGCGAATGAGGCTTGCAGGTTGCAGTTACTTAGGTCAACAAGGAATTTGAAGCAGTTATTCTTTAATGATAACTCTGTGGATTTGTCCGAGGTGGAAGATAATGTTTCTGTTGTTACAGTTCCTCTGCATATGGTCTCTATTATGTTGAGGTCTTTATCATAAGATACTACGTATTCCTCTTGCATAGATTCTTTATTAAAGTAGTTATTAATATTTATACTAGAGAAATGTGAGATTGTTGTAAAGTTGGGGCTTTAGATGAAAATCAAATGGCGGAGAGGACAGGATTTGAACCTGCGGTAGCGGTTATGCTACACAGTCTTTCCAGGACTGCCAATTAAGCCACTCTTGCACCTCTCCATTTTGAAGCGAACCAATTATAGCGTATTTATTAAGGATTCGAAAGATTATTCCTCTACAGGCACAAACTTGAATTCGTCCATGACATAGGCAGCATATGTACCTTCATCCTTCGTGAAGGATATTTGATTAGATCCTTCATTTAGTGGGATATCGCCAATCTTATACCATTTCCATCCCTTTGTGTCTTCCGAGATGTGATTGTACTTTTTCGTATTCGAATTATTTGTCACAATAGTAACACTTCTTGCGCCGTTTTCATGCACACCGTCGTCACTTAGCTTAACCCACAATGTATATGTTCCCATTGTTGGAGAGCTGAACTCATATACCGCAGAAGCACTCTCATCTCCAAGATATGCTTCCAATCCCCGTGCTGATTCCGCAATGTAGGAATACGTTCCACCATTTACCAAAGTTCCTTCTCCGCCTTCAACGTAAATCGTTCCGGCAGGATCAGTCGTTTCTTGCGTTGTCTCATCTTGAGAACTTTCGCCATTTTCATTCGTTCTTCTCTGATTCATTAAAATGATAGCAATAGAAACACCAACGACGACCATAATAATCGGAATAAAGAACCATAACTTCATTTTCATCTTTTACAAAAACTTAACTATTTATAATAAATAGTTGCAAATATGTTTGGTATAGTCAATAGCTGTTATTCGCAGCTTCTTGTTACTGCTATTACAATCTTTTCTTCCAATAGCGAGAGAGTCAATCACAAGGATATTATCCTTTGAAAACGTAATAACTAATTGATAATATCGTTTTAGTTAGTAGCTTAATTTATTCATAAATAAATGAAAAAGAATTCGATACTTTTAGTCGCAATGGGAATCCTTGCTTTTGTTGCTGTTGCAATTGTGGCAGCACGAGTTCTGACTCCTGAAGATACATGGCTTTGTGACAATGGTGCTTGGGTAAAGCATGGAAACCCTTCTGATCCTGCTCCAACAACTGGGTGTGGTGATGATGCTGTTGAGTCCGAGGTCTCGAATTTTGAAGAATGTGTGGCAGCGGGCAATCCTGTGATGGAGAGTTATCCGAGACAGTGTGCAAGTAATGGTGAAACATACGTTGAAAATATCGGAAATGAACTTGCAATGATTGATCAAATCATCGTTAATTATCCTCGTCCTAATAACGAAGTTGAAGAGAGTTTCCTTTTATCCGGTGAGGCTAGGGGAACCTGGTTTTTTGAAGCAGAGTTTCCTGTTAAGCTTCTGGATGAAGATGGGAATGTATTATTCTCAGGTCCTGTTATGACGGATATGGATTGGATGACGGAAAGCTTCGTTCCTTTTCAAACTGAAATTGTTTTCAATAGACCGGCTTCAGAAAAGGGAACTTTGATTTTAGAGAAGGCGAATCCTTCCGGTCTTGAGGAAAATGCGGCACAATTGGAAGTTCCAGTGGTGTTTAAGTAAGTTCAAAAATCAAATACTTCGACAGGCTCAGTACAGGTGGAGGATCAGACACATTATAGTCACTAACTATAAATGAAGTCGGTAGATATGTTTTTAGTGTTGTGTTTTGTTAACAAAAGTTTTTAATTTGAGGCTAGTAAATAGTTATGTTCCTTTTGACACCAAATAACCCCCTTTGTTGCTTCGCAACATTTCCCCCTTATCAGGGGGAATCTACCAAAAGTGCCGAAACAACAGAACGTCCTCCAATCACGACCTAAAAACAGGTTGCAACCGACATCTGTCGTTTCGGACTTCAACGAGTAACCGACCATCTACAGATAACAAAGGGGTAAACAAAATAGTTCAGAACAAAAAGCTTTCTTTCATCAGATTCTATATTCTTGATAGTAAAGAAGTCTCGTGTCTGATTCTCCCTCCGGAGAATGACACGAGACTTTTGATCTTTCAACCTGTTTACTCCGGCCTCAATGTTCCTGCAAATACCTGCCATGCAAGGGCTGATTTTGCAAGTAAACTTAGCAGAATATACATGAATTCTCCGAATAGATAATTCTTCCACTTTCCTTTCTTTTTGTACTGCATATACATATTCAGTGAGAAAGTATTAAAGAATAGGAATATTGAGAAGAATATCCAATAAACGAAATCGGGTGCTTTATATTCCCCTTCGCCTGACCCAAAAAGATGGAGTGCAATTACAACCCATGGAACCGCTCCGGCAAAACAACCTACTGCATAAGAAATCCAGTTCGTTTTCATTTTGCCCTGATTCCAAACTTCCATCATCAATCCGCAAAGAATCATAATTGCATTTATTGAGAACATTAAGACAATGGTTGAAAGGTCATAAACGCCAGTCAGCATAGCAATAAGAACAATCATAATTGATGAGCTAAATGCATATTCGTACCATCTTGCTAAATTCATTCCTTTCTTCAAATTCTTTTCATACCAATTGAATGCCGGCCCTGCAATTATCAAATGTGCGAATGCGGAAATTAATAAGAAAGATGCAACAAAAGGTCCGAATTTTAAATCAAACACGGTTTCAGTTTGCGGCACTAATTTCTGTGTTGCGACATCAAATTGTAAATAGTTTGTATTTACTGGAAGTGAGAAATCATTACTTAGGAAAAACATTAATATACCTTGCACTGCGTGGAAAAGGCCCATGACGAGATTGTAAATCCTGAGCTTTTTGAAATCGTTCATTTTGATTTACTATAAAATAATTCTAATATTATTCAATATATACTATCATGAAGAAAAGTTGAATAGTTTAATGAAACAGAAATGAGCCATAACCAAAAGGTTTCAATAATAATTATTACATATAATCAGAAAGCATTTCTGGAAAAAAGCCTCCCGATTGTTTTTTCTCAAGATTATTCTGATTATGAAGTCGTCGTCGTCGATTCTGGTTCAACAGATGGAAGTTTCGAACTTTATAAAAAATATCCGATTAAGGTTGTTAAATATATTGGTTCTGTGGGGAGAAATTTCAATTATGCAACAGCCTTCAACCTGGCGGTTGGTAATTCTACGGGTGATATCTATGTTCGATTAAGTGGTGATGTGATTCCCGTAGGTGATAATTGGCTGGAAGAACTTATTACTCCATTTCAGGATTCCGGTGTTGCAGGAGTTTATTCTCATCAAGTCCACAATAAGGATTCTGACCTACATCATAAACTTTTATCTTTCTTCATTTTTTCTCCTTACCGTGAGCATTTTGCAAAGCTTGCCCCTGGTTTAATGTTTTGGGGAGCATCTGCAGCAATCCGTAAATCTTGTTATGAGGAAGTCCCTTTTTCCGAAAAGCAAAGACGTGGTGAAGATTCCTTGTGGAGTATAGAAATGGCTAAGCGTGGCTACAAAACATTTTACGCGTCGAAATCCCAAGTCATACATAATCATCATAAGGAGGATTCTGAAACGGTTGTCGCAATAGCAGGCTCTTTAAAACGTTTTTTGCAAATGTATCCTTCCTATGCGGTCGGGATGTTATTCAAGAATTTGGCAAAAGAGGCAATTGATTTCAAGAGAGGTTATCTTAATGCTTTTAATGAAAACTTTATAGTGAAGAAAAATGAAAACTAAACTTATCGCACCATGTGGAATTAATTGCGCATTATGTATGGCGTTACGACGAGAAAAGAATCCTTGCCGAGGATGTTTGATAGACACAGGTGAAAAGCTGACGCACATTCGAACTTGCAGAATAAAGTTTTGCGAAAATATGAATAAATCCGGTCGTAAGTTCTGTTCCAAATGCTCAAAATTTCCCTGTGCGAGAATTAGGCATCTGGATAAAAGATACCGTTCAAAATATCATTTAAGTGTTATTGAAAATTTACAAAATATTGAAAAATTAGGTTTACGGGAATTTGTGAAGCAACAAGAAAAAGAATGGACCTGTCCTAAGTGCAGGAAAGATTTAATTTGCTGTCATCATGGGGATTGTTTTGGTTGTGGATTTGTTAAATATGGAAAAAAAGAATAAATAATATTTAATTTTAAGAATAATCTCATGGATAGAACTCTTGTTGTGATGGCTGCTGGTTTTGGAAGTCGGTATGGCGGAATTAAGCAAATGGATGGAGTTGGCCCTTCCGGTGAAACGCTTTTAGAATATGCTGTTTATGACGCAATTGCTTCCGGATTTAATAAGGTAGTATTTATCGTTCGGCCTGATATTGATGCCGATTTCAAAGAACGAGTTTCTTCGAAATTTGAAGATAAAATAGAGGTTGTGCACGCTCATCAAACTCTGCAAAATATTCCAAAAGGCTTTGAAATTAATCCTGAAAGAACAAAACCTCTTGGAACCGGACATGCAGTTTGGTGTGCGCGAAAAGTTGTTAGCGAGCCTTTCGTTGTTATAAATGCTGATGATTTTTATGGGAGATCATCTTTTAAGAAAGTATTTGAGTATTATGAAAATCCAGAGAATTCGAAACGTGGCTCATATTGTATGGTTGCATATAAATTGAAGAATACTCTTTCGGATCATGGTTACGTGAATCGAGGTGAATGCTTCGTAGGTGAAGATGTCTTATTAAGTCATGTGGAGGAGCGTATTGGAATTCAAAAACATGATGACAATTTTGCGATTTATCCCGAAGACCAGAAAATTTCGTTAGAAGCTCCGGTTTCCATGAACTTCTGGGGTTTTACTTCAGACTTTTTCGAGATTGTTGAAAATCAACTAATTGATTTTTTGAATAAAAATGCAAGGGAATTAACCGCCGAACTTTACGTTCCAGCGATTGTTTCGTCTTCTATTCAAGATAACTTGTGCTCTGTCAAAGTATTGGAAACAGATAGTAAGTGGTATGGCATGACTTATCCTGATGATCGTCCTGTTGTTGTCAATGCAATAAAAGAAATGGTTGAAAAGGGAATTTATCCTGAAAATCTTTGGAGATAAAAAGAATCGAAATCGTAAGACTGTTGCTTTTAATTAACGCCTCGTTCTGGCTAATCTTCAGTCTGCTTCGAGTCTTTGTCTACTTTGATCGATTACAAACACAAGTTGTAATACAGTCTGTCGTTTTAATTATGATGTTTGGGAACGGAGCCGGATTTTTAATTCTAGCTTGGGGGCTAAAGAAATGGGCCAAACTATTTCTTAAGCTTAGCTTTATTTATGTATTAATAAACTTCGTTCTGACAATAACAGATCAAGTTGGGATTTTGGATTACATAGTTTTGATGTTAAATGCGCTGACTTTATTCTTCATTATTAAAAATATTTCAAAAAAGGATTCTGCCAATGAACCAAAAAGTTGATTTATATCTTTCAAAATTATCTTCTCCGCAAAAAGAAATTTGTGAATATTTAAGAAAGCTGATATTCAGAATCTTCCCGAAAGTTGAAGAGTCATATAAAAACGGGGTTCCTTGGTATGAAGACAAATTTTACATCGTAGGATTACGTGACTCTGTTAATCTTGGATTTTCTGTTTACAAATTACCGAAATCTGATTTAGAAAAGTTTTCCGGCAAAGGGAAGTATATGAGGCATTTGAAATTCAAATCTCTTGATGAGATCGATGAAGAAAAAGTAATTAAGTTGCTGGAATTGGTTGAGGGGAAGTTTATGCCTTGTCATTAAAGTTTTTCATTGTACTACTTTTGCAAACAAAAGTAGCCAAAATTTCTGGGACAACCTAGTTTCGACAAATAGCAATCAGATACAGATAACTACCGGAATAGGTTGGCCCAGACCCCAACGACTAACAGTCCAATACCAAATTACAAAGGGAAGGCGGACTGTTACTTCTTTAAATCATATGATTCTTTTATCCATTCCGTTAATTCCTCATCTATTTCTCCTGCACTTGCAATAAATAATTGATGTTTATAATTTGTTGCAGATAATGGTACGGTTTGCACTATTCGTGGACTTTTCAAAATTCTATCAAGGGCAAATCGTATTTCTAATTTGTCTTTCTTTGGCAACAGTGCGATAAAGTCGTAGTTTCCAAATAAGTGTATGCAGCAAGGTAATGAAATTTCTTTCACTTTTCCAATTTCGGATTCTATTATTTTTAGCAATTGTTTATAGAGGTTTGCCGCAAGCTCTTTATTTTCAAAGTGCGATTCTATTGGAACCTTTTTGCAACTATGCATCTGGTTAGCTTTATCAAAAATTCTGCCACAAGATTTACAGGTCCACATGTTTTATATTCATAAAATAATTCATACATTCTTCACAAATTCAGTATAATATATATAAGTTAAAATAATAGAAAAATCTTATGTTTTTGAAAACGATACTTTCATTACTCATCATTCCTGCTTTTGCGGCAGAATCTTTTACGGTTGATGATGTTGCTCGGCACAATACAACAAGTGATTGCTATATGATTTACGATGGGAAAGTTTACGATTTCACAACATATCTTCGTGAGCATGATGATTATTACTACGACATCGACGCATGGTGTGGTTCCGATATGACCGAAGCTTTTGAAACGAAAGATGGAAGAGGTGTTGATCATAAATCTCGAACATATTTAATGTTAGACTCATATTACGTCGGTGATTTAGTTGCTGTTGAGCCCATTATCGAAGAACCAGTTGTTAATGATTCCGAAGTTACTGAATTAACGGAAGATCACGAAGAAGAATATTCAATTGAAATCAGTGGAGAGGAACTTAAAACTTACACAATTCAAGAAATTGCGGATATGTGGGGAATTGATGCAGAAGAACTCCTTGCGGGAATTATTCAGGAATTTAGTTTGAAGTCCGATTATACCGTTAATAATGTTTTAGATTCACTTCGTGCAGAGTACAAATTCTCTCCTGCTTTGGTTAAAGATATTGCTGAAGAAATAAAGCTTGGTACGTCTGATTCCGAAGATGTTGAAGAATCTGTTGTTACAGAAGAAAAAACTACAAAAACCCAAAGTCCATACAATTTTGCAATTCCATTTTTCGGAACATTGTTTACCTATTTCGTGTCTGAAGTTTTAGTCCGTATCGGTAAAGATAAAAAGGATTGGAGATTTAACAAAACAACGGAGAGGTTTTTCTGGAATACGGTTTTAATTATCAGTCTTGTTCCGTCTGCTATCTTCGGTTTTTATCTGGTTCTCAGATACAGTATTCCTGTACTTAGTGATATTAATTTTGATTTCCTTTATTGGCACGTTGAAGGATCTATTGTCTTTGGTACAGTTTGTGTAATTCATTTTATCGAGCGATTGAAAATGTATTTTGCACAATTCCGAACGTTAAAAAGGTAGCGTTATCCGGATACTTCCACTTTTACGAATAGTTCATATCTTCTTTGTAAACTGTTTCTGTAGTATTTAATCATCATTGTTATGAAACTGCAGAAATTTACAGCACTTCTCTCAACTCTCTTTCTGCTTAGTATCTTCTCGCTCTCCGTCTCTGCACAGGAATCTCCTCGAGTTGTTCGTGTTGGTATTTACGATAATAAACCTAAGGTATATCAGGACCAAGATGGCACGGTAAAGGGATTCTTTGCTGATATTGTTAACTATGTTGCGGAACAAGAAAACTGGAACGTTGAATATGTTTATGGTACCTGGGCTGAGGGATTATCAAGATTGGAGAATGGAGAAATTGACACTATGGTTGATGTTGCCCTTTCTGAGGAGCAGAGAGAAAAGTATGATTTTAATAATGAAACGGTTTTGATAAATTGGGCAACTGTGTATACAAGAGAAGGTTTTGAAATTCAATCTCTCCAGGATCTGGAGGGAAAGGATATTGCGGTGATGAAGGGCGGAATTCATTATGACGGTCCCATGGGTATCAAAGTTTTGTTGGAGTCGTTTGGGATTAATGCAAATTTTATTGAGGTTGATCTTTATGCAGATGTCTTTGAATTACTTGATAAAAAGGAGGCTGATGCGGGGGTGGTAAATAGGGTTTTTGGAGTTGCCAATGAACCGGATTACGATGTCATACGATCAAATGTTGTCTTTAATCCAATTGAGCTTCGATTTGCTTTTACTAAGGATGATTCGGATAATAGTTTGCTTATCTCCGCTTTCGATAAGCAATTGAGGGAAATGAAGTCTGATCCTGATAGCGTTTATTATGAAAGTATTAGGACATATCTTCCAGGTTTTACCGTTAGAGTTCAGCAAGAGACACCTCTTTGGATTATTATTACAATGATCTCACTCGCTTTCGTTTTGGCATGCCTTATTATCATTGTGATCCTCAATCAGTTTTATCAGAGAAGATTGGAAATAAGAGTTAAGGATCGTACGGAAGAGCTAAATAAATCTACAGAAAAATATCAGAGACTTTACGAAAAGTCTCAACAGGAAATTCAGGAAATGGAAATATTGATGAAGGCCGCGGTTAATAGGGAATTGAAGATAAAGGAGCTCAAGAAGCGTTTATCTGATTTTGAATAATTATAGTTAAGTAGAAGTTTTATGAAAGAATTTCAAAGGAAAACACTTATTTGGATTGTTGGAGGACAACTCATTTCTACGATTATAATTATTGCATGGGTAGTGGGTAGCGATTCTCTTCGCGAGTTTATGGGAAACATTCCTTTCTTCGGCTCTGGAATTGCTTTGGTTTTTCTTGGGGTAATAGTTGCGGTGTTGATCAAAAAATATAATGTTGCAAAACCGTTGATAATTTATCTCTCGATGTCTGGTTATTCTGCAATTTATTTTTTACCTGCAACCGTTGCGCACAATTTTCTGGAAGTTGGCGGGGAACAACTCGGCGGGATTTTGGGAGGAATAATGAGCTTCTTGGGAGCAACCTTTTTTCTAACTTCCGTAATAGGCGTCCCAATAGCATTGTTGGTTGGAATTATCGGCAGCCTAGTTCTGCTTTTGAGGAAGACTTAATTCGTTGTTGAAATCGACATTCCGAATTCGCAATCTGAATCTTCACATGTTATCGTAACTTCTTGTCCGATTTGCAGTGTCGCAAAGTTTACTTTTCCTCCATTCGTGTTATCAACTTCGTTCCCTAAACTGATCCAATCTGAGGTTCCTTCGACGTTTGTTAATTGGACCGAAAAGTCATGGTCTCTCTTGTTTGCAATGCTTCCTGAAATTGTTAATTGATCTGTAAGTCCTGGAAGATTCCTGGCTTCTTGAACATTTTCTTTCTCACTTGTACAAGCTGTGAGAAATACTATGCAAAAGACAATTGTTATTATTAGCGTTAGTCTCCTCATATCCTTAAATTTTAATTAATTACATATAGGATAATTCAAAAAATATCGAACTTCAACTTGACTTAATTAACACACAGTGGAATACTGTTTTTAGTAAATACTTCAAACTGCTTGAACCTCGTGGAAGAATTTTGGATGATTATTGGTCTAATATTGACCGGATGTGTGGTGCTTTTAACGTACTATTTTGCAGTTGTGTTAAAGGAACTCGCAGAGCGGTTGAAAGAATCGAAGTCTGTTGTTGCAAATGTTGATGAAATTACAGTTAATGTTTTAGAAAGTCAGAGAAAAATTTCAGGTGCAGTTGAATCAATTGAAAATATTGCAACGGGAATCGAAGAATCTTTTACCGCAATTCGCGAACAATTCCTGATCCCATTCTCATACATAATGAGGATTGTTCAACAAGTTCAGGAGTATTTCGGGAATAAAAAAGAAGAATCAAAAATATCAGAAGAAGAATAACTTTTTAAATTTATTAAATTTCAAAATGGACAGAAAAGAAGGAAAAGGTTTAATGTTAGGAGCTCTACTTGGAGGTCTTGCCGGTGCTGCTGCAGGAATTCTCTTTGCTCCAAAATCTGGAAAGAAAACAAGAGAAGATCTTAAATTAAAAGCTGAGGAATTAGCAAATAATGTTAGAACTGGTGCAAAGAAATTCAACAAAGATAAAGTTGAACCAGTTGTAGAAAAGTTGGGTGAGAAGGTAGAAGAAGTAGGAAAGAAGATGCAAGCATAGGTTAAAATTTTATAACCTTGTAAATTAAGAGTTAGAGAAATCTAACTCTTTTTGTATATTCTTCTCATCAGTGGTTGAGAATTATAAACGTTGTGAGTGAGGAGTTAGACTCACAAGTCAGTACCGTCTCAAAAAGAGAATGGTTAATGGCTCCTGTGTGTTCTCAACCACAATTATTTTATTCTGAAAAGGAAATGGATCAAGTTACGACAGCTCCGAGAACGGCAAGTAAGTTTTTAATTGGTGCTTTGATAGGTAGCGCGGTTGGTGCAACTGCGGGGATTCTTTTTGCACCGAGATCCGGACAAAGGACACGAGCGATGCTTCAGGAGAAGGGGACTGAATTTACTGAAAATTTGAAGAAGAAATTTAAGAAATAGAAATGGTTAACAGTTTGCTGAAATTGCGAGGATTGTGACGATGAAGAAGATGAAAATATAATTTTGCGGAACCCTATTTTATGTCATTCTCCGGAGGGAGAATCTGACATAAAATATTCATCGTATACATTCAATTGTGTCTTATCCTCCACCTGTGGTGAGCCTGTCGAATCCATTCGGAGGATGACACAAAAGAGGATTTACTATTTCCAGTAACTTTGCACCAGATCCTGATAGTGGGTAAGATTGTGAATAGTGCACAAATGTTTTCCGAGTGGCTCGTCGACATTCAGCAAGTGGCGTAAATATGCTTTTGTAAATCCGCCTTTGCATGCGTAACAATTGCAGTTCGGATCGAGTGGCGTGAAGTCCTCTTTGTATTGTTCATTCTTCAGTCTTACAATTCCCTCCGATGTGAAGATAAAACCATGGCGTGCATTTCTTGTTGGTAGCACGCTGTCGAACACATCAATCCCTCGCTTAATCGATTCCCGAATATTCTCTGGCGTTCCAATTCCCATTAAATATCTTGGCTTATCTTCCGGCAAAATAGGATTCAAAACTTCAAGAATTCGATACATTTCTTCCGCACTTTCTCCAACTGCAAGTCCTCCAATTGCATATCCGTCAAATCCAATCGACATAATCTGCTCAGCACTTTGCAATCGCAAATCATCATAAGTAGATCCTTGAACAATCCCCCAAAGATGTGGAGGATTTTCATCGTATTTCGTCAATTCCTCAAATTTCGATTTTGATCTTTTTGCCCACTCGTAAGTTCTTTGCATTGCTTTTTCTGCATATTTCCGCTCACATGGATTGGGTACGCATTCATCCAGAACCATCAAAATATCGGAACCTAGTTTATACTGTATCTCAATTGATTTCTCCGGCGTCAGCAAATATTTATTTCCGTCAATGTGTGATTGAAACTCAACGCCTTCGTCTGTGATTTTCCCAAGTTTGCTTCTATGTACTAGGCTGAATGCTTGAAACCCTCCGGAATCGGTAAGCATTGGCCCTTCATGTCCTACAAACATTTGAACACCTCCAGCCTTGTTCACGATGTCTTCTCCAGGACGAAGCATTAGGTGGTATGTATTTGAAAGGATTAATTCCAGCCCAATATCTTTGAAATCTCTTGGCGTTAAATGTTTAATTGTTGCGCGCGTTGCATCCGGTGCAAAACAAGGTGTGTGAAAATCACCTCTTCGTGTGTGGTAGATTCCGAATCTATGCGGTTGGGTTTGTTGTAATTCAAAGTTTGACAACTGTTTATGTATCTTATCTAAAACGTTACGATTATAGCAAAAATAGTGAGTAGTAAGTAGTGAATAGCGAGTAGTGTAGGGACAGGTTTGAAACCTGTCCCTACGTAAGGTGTCATTCCGGACAGCGATTTTAGGAGCGTGATCCGGAATTTATTTGGAATCAGCAAGGTAAAAGGAAAAAAGATTTGCTATAATTATTAACTAAACTTTAATAATATGATAAAAGATTTTCTCCATATACGATCTAATATTGAGGAGCATTGGAATGTAATTCCCCTGACTGCGTTTGTTTGTTATATGGGTTGGATTACTGATAATCCATATATTGCGGAATGGACTCATCAAATGATCCGTTATGGAATTGAGACTTTTGGAGAAAGCGGGCCATATGGGTCATTGGAGGGTAGATGGATTGGGGATAGGGTTGAGATTTAAATAATTAACATACTGTCACCATAACTTAAAAACTTGTAATTCTTCTCTTTTGCCTCTTCATACGCTTTGAACAATAAATCCTTTCCACAGAAGGCCGCTGTTAGCATTAGCACAGTAGTTTTTGGTGCGTGAAAATTCGTTAAAAGCATATCAACAGCTTTGAATTTGTATCCCGGGTATATGAAAATCCTCGAATCTCCGGTAAATGCATTCACAGTTCCATCTTCATTTGCAACTGTTTCAATAACTCTTGTTGCTGTTGTTCCTACAGTAAGCAGTCTTCCTCCGGCTTTTTTCACTTCATTAATTACTTCAGCATCTTGTTCTTCAATCGAGAACCACTCTGAATGAATATCGTGTTCTTCGACTTCATCTTCGGTAACCGGTGCAAATGTATCCCATCCAACGTGCAGTGTTACATAAACAATTTTCACACCTTTGTTTAATAATTTTTCAATTAACTCATCCGTAAAATTTAACGATGCAGTTGGAGCCGCTACGGCACCTTTTTCTCTTGCAAAAACGGTTTGATATCTCTCGACATCTTCCGGAGTATCTTCTCTTTTTATGTATGGAGGAAGAGGCGTATGGCCAACTTGTTCAATTACTTTATCCGCTTGATCGGGAAACTTTACAAGTCGTGGTTTGCCGTGCTCATTTTGTATTATCTCTACTTCTGTTTTTCCATCTTCGAGTACTAAATGGTGCTCATCTTGTACACGTTTTCCTCGACCAATCATTACTTCCCAAATGTGCTCGGTCGGATTGATGTTTTTGAGTAAGAAAAGTTCTACTCGTTTCTTATTATCCTTTCCGTATGCAAACAATCGTGCAGGAATAACTTTCGTATCATTGAGAACAACACAATCTCCAGGATTTAAAAATTCATCTAGATTGTAATATTTTGAATGTTCAAACTTTCCAGTTTCTCGATTTACGACAAACAGATTTGTCGTGCCTCGAATTTCCGGAGGGTACTGTGCTATGTATTTGTCGGGCAGGTTGTAGTCGAAATCGGATACTTTCACGATAATAATTTTTTACTGTAATGATTATTCAGCTTGGATTATAACATTTTATTATCATTGCGAGGAGGGGAATCTTTTTTTAATAAATATTGAGACTATGTTACTTTTTACACAAAAAGTAACCAAAAGTGCTGAAACAACATAGCGCCTCAGATAGCAACCTTGAAACAAATAACTACCGGCATACGTTGTTTCAGACTTCGACGACTGGACAACCCAATACAAATAACAAGGGGGCTGTTACTTCTTTACTTTTAAACTGGTATAATTCGGGCAAGTACATAACACGTATTAATAAAATGAATAATAAAAAGTATAGTGTTGTTTTTATGGGTACTCCGGAGATTGGAATCCCGAGTCTGGAAAAGTTGATTAATGATCAGCGATTTGATGTAGTGGGTGTATTCACCAATCCCGATCGGCCGACTGGTCGAAAGATGATAATGACGCCTCCTCCTGTTAAAGAATTTGCGATAGAACATAATATTCCTATTTTCCAACCGGAAAGATTTAAAGATGGGGCAATTTCTGATTTAGAATCTCTAAATCCAGATGTCGTTGTTGTGATTGCTTATGGTCAAATAATTCCACAAAAGGCGTTGGATATTCCTAAATTCGGGTTTGTAAATGTACATTATTCATTACTTCCGAAATATCGTGGTGCGGTTCCTGTGCAAATGGCGATAAAGAATGGTGAGAAGTTTACGGGGATTACAATTCAGCGAATGGTTTATGACTTGGATGCAGGAGATATTATTTCTCAAAAGGAATATGAAATTGGAGAAAACGACACGACCGGAGATTTATGGGAAAAATATTCTAAACTTGGTGCCAACCAATTGTTAGAATCTTTGCCTCAATATTTGGCCGGTGAAATTTCTCCGGTTCCTCAAAATCATGATGATGCAACTTTTTGCAAACAATCTGATGTTGCAAAAGAAAAGGCAGAAATCAATTGGGATAATCCTGCTCAGGAAATTCATAACCTTGTTCGAGCGTTCAATCCTTGGCCAATTGCCTGGACGACATTTGATGACAAACGGGTGAAGATAATTTCAACTCAAGTTGCTGATAAATGTTTAATCGCTCCCGAAAAGCCAGGGACTATTTTGATAATTCAGGAAAGATTATTTGCCGTTTGTGCACATGGAATTTTAGAGATTCTTGAGCTTCAAGTGGAAGGTAAACAGAAATCTACTGGGGTAGAATTTGTAAAGGGTATGATGGGGAGGAAGGATGTTGATTTTAAGAAAATTAGGTTGGGGGAGTAAGGCCTTTATTATTCTGTGTACATTGATTCTTCTATCGTTTCAGTTGTACGAACATAGCCGATTTGCCTTAATTCTGGTAGATCAGAACCTTCAGGTGCTTTACTAACCTGTACTCCTATTCTCCAAATAAATCCATCTGCACCATGTGTTTTAGGACTGTCTTCACAGACGTATATTTCATGTTTCCCGCCTTCTCTCTCGTCGGCGCTATGGGTTATTTGTCGGTCTAGGTCTTCTCTTCTTGTTGGCGGAAGATCCTTGAGTATTCGTTCTGTAATTGCTATACGTATAGCTTTAGAGGGTTCCGTACTACCTTCACTTTTATGGAACGGAAGAAAAGGACGGTGTTCGATAAAAGGAAAATCAGCATTTGCCATTTCATTTTGTTTTTTAGCTCTCCTTTTGATTCGATCCAACTCTTCTTGAAGTACTGCGGGAGTGTATGATTCATCTTGAATTGCCGCCTGTGCTAGGATTTATTTTGGTGTAATTTGTAGAAGAATGGATTCTATCGTTCTATAGTGTTCCGGTTCCATATGATTCGCCATCATTATGATTAGTCAATTAATCCTTTTTAATATAGCACATTTGAATAGGTATCGAAAGGCGAGGGCCTCGTTGTACGAGGCCCTCTACTGATTTTTAACCGAAGTTATTCGATAAGCCGAATTTTGTATTCATCAACAAAGATGAACGATGATCATCTATCTAAGCTGCCTACTCTTTGGCATTGCTCTAGATGGGGGTTACAATGCGTACGTCATTACTGACAATACCGGTGGTCTCTTACACCGCCTTTTCACCCTTACTTATCTTTCGATAAGCGGTATATTTTCTGTGGCCCTTTTCTCCGTGAGATTGCTCCCACCCAACTTTCGTTGGCATCACGACCTTCGATTTTGCTGGAGGACTTGTCCTGAGCTTGTCGAAGGAGAGTCCGGACTTTCCTCAGTGCTTGCGCACCGCGATCATCTGAATAACTTACGGTGCTATTATAGCATTTTTTGTGATGTAGGGACAGAGTATTACTCTGTCCCTACAGAAAAAGAAAAGTCACCCGATGGCGGGTGACTTGCAAAAAATTATATAAGTAAGTTATTGAATTTTCGCAAGTTCTGGTTCTAATAAATCGGCTGTCGCTTTCCAGTATTGTGATGCATGGTCAAAAGTAGCCACTGTCCCCGGATTTCCAAATTGTGGATCTAATTGTATCTCTTTAATACTAAGATATATTCCTGCTCTGTGAATTGCATATGCCCAAAGTCCGAAAGGGTGTCCTTGTGAAGCTAATGCTGTAATGTCTCTTTCAAGTATTTGGTATGGTTCTAAGGCTTCATCTCCTTTCCCCTCTTTTTTTAAACGTTGTTCTCTTGCATCATCTATTCCTTTGCTCCAATTTGCTTTTGCATAAGTAACAGCTTTCGCAATTTCTGATGTTGGTGGAAATTCTCCATCTTGGTTCATATATTGGGAAGCTTCTTGGGGAAAGGGAATCACAATTGGTTCATTGTCCATTTAAATTACGTTGATAATTAATTACTTATATTTTACTTACTTACTTACTTGTCAACTATCGGCTATTTTGCTATGATTTCTTCAAGCCTTTAGGCAAGTTCGGGTAGCTGTGAGCCGAATAGGGTTTAAGAAAAGAGTAAAAACTAATATATTGCTAAGAGTGGTTTTCTGCTTATGCGTGAGACCAAATGGGTGGCACCGTGTTAATAAGTAAAAAGGCAAAAGGAAAAAGTAATAAAAAGAAGGACTTTTGCTAATTTGTTTTATCACCCTTGAATTATTGTTATTATGGTAATAGTAATTTGAGGGTGATTTTTTATTTTATAAATAATATTGATGAAATTTACAGTTAATCAAAAAATATTTGAAAAGTACCCAAATGTAATTCTTGGTATTATTCATGTTTCAGATTTGCAGAATAAGAAAGAATTTGAAAAAGAGGATGCGATGGAATTTCTACAAGGTCATGAAGCAAATGTGCGGGAATTCTTGAAAGAGAATGAAATAACAGATTTGTCTGTTGTTCAAAACTGGCGTGAGATATTCCAATCTTTTGGTTCAAAACCAAGTAAGTTCAAATCGTCAATTGAAGCACTCCTTCGTCGTGAGAAAAAAGGAGAGGCTTTGCCTGATATTAATCCGTTGGTTAATTTTTACAATGCTCTTTCATTACATTACAAAATCCCATTTGGAGCAGAGGATTTAACAAAAATTGTTGGCAATGTTGAACTTACATTTTCTGATGGAACGGTTGCTTGTCAGTTGATTGGTGATAATGAACCTAAACTTGCAGATGAGGGTGAAGTTGTTTACAAGGATGATGTTGGCGCAATTTGCCGCAAGTGGTGCTGGCGAGAATCGGATCGTACAAAGATTACAGAGGAAACAACTGATGCCTTCTTCGTTATAGAATTTAATGACGGTGATTTAGAAAATGCAAAGCAGGTTGTTGCAGAAACAATCGATGCAATGAATCACTTCTTCGATGTGAAAACACAAAGCTGGATTGTAAATAAAGATAATAATGAAATTGAAATTCCGTTTGGAACGAAGCAAGAAGGAGAAAAACTGGTTGTGCAGGAACGAAAAGAATCCGCCTTCGCCAAGGCTTCGGCGGACAAGAGAGAAAATAAGGTATATCAGCCGAAGACGAATATTGAAGCGAAGGTTTTTCAAGTCTTATCGTTAGTTGTCAAAGAAAAGTTTGGAGAAGAATTTGTTTCAGATATTGAGCTTGAGCATCCGGCAGATGAATCGCATGGTGACCTCGCGACTAATATCGCAATGAAATTAGCCGGAAGGTTGAAACGAAATCCAAGAGAAATTGCGCAGGAAATTTTTGAAGAGTTGGATCCAATGGTTCGCGGTATGTTGAAAAAAGGTGATAGAGTAACACGGGTAACCTATTTTGATTTTCCTAATGGTTTGATAGGCGATGTTAAGATTGCAGGATCGGGATTTATCAACTTCTTTATTCATAAAGAGAGTTTGGTCTCTGAGATTAAAGACATGAACGAATCATATGGTAAATCTTCAAAATATTCCGGTCAAAAAGTTTTACTTGAGCACACTAGTGCCAATCCCAATAAAGCTATGCACATTGGGCATGTTAGAAATAATATTCTTGGTAACTCATTAATAAAACTTCTCGAAGCGGTGGGATATGAAGTTACTGCGGATTACATTGTAAATGATCGCGGGGCTTCAATCTCGAAGGTAATGTGGGGTTACCTGAACTTTGCGCAAAAGCAAAATAATCAGGTTTTGAGTACGTGGGAGGATATTAAAGTAAATCTCGCAGGAACAAACTTCGATGAACTATTATCAACATGGAATAATTCTCCTGAGCAATGGTTAACACCGGAAGATTTTGAAAATCTGAAATCAGACGAGATGATGGAAAAAGTTTATGTTCTTGCGTCTCATGCATCGAAAGAACTTGATTGGGTAGATGCTCAGGTCTCGAAGATTCTTGTTGATTGGGAATCAGAAATTCCTGAGAATCGAAAACTTTGGAAGCAAATATTAGATTGGGTTTTTTCCGGACAGAAGAAAACGATGGCAAGAATGGGAAGTCGGACAGATCATTTCTGGTTTGAGAGCGATTTCTATAAGGAAGGAAAAGAAATTGTAACAGAAGGATTGGAAAAAGGAGTTTTTCGAAAAGATGGAACGGCAATTATTACCAACTTTGAGGAACATGGTTTGCCGGATACAATTGTTATCAAATCTGATGGAACGGCGCTTTACATCACGCAGGATTTGAAACTTACTGAATTAAAAACTCAGAAATTCCCATCCAATAAATATATCTGGGTAGTCGGTGCGGAACAAAAATTAACGCTTCAACAAGCTTTCCTCGCAGATCATCTATTAGGTATTGTCGACAAAGAAAAACTTTATCACTTTGCCTATGGACTATTTACAACTGCATCCGGAGAGAAAATTGGATCTCGAAAAGGAAATGTTGTTTCTGCAGATAATCTTCTGGATTTAGTTACAGATAGCGCAAAGAGCGTAATTGAAGAGAAGGGGTTGGAATATTCAGAAGACGAGAAACGAAATATTGCAGAGAAAGTAGGGATTGGGGCTTTGAAATATTTCATTTTGAAATCTAACCCGTTAAGTTCTCTGAAGTTTGACGCTATAGAAGCAACCTCGTTTGATGGTAATACCGGCCCATATTTGCAGTACACTTATGCGAGGGCAAAAAGTATATTACGTGATTCGGACTCCCACCACCCCGATTCCTTCGGAATCACCCCTCCTCGGGCAGAAGGGGAAAATTTGTTTGTTGCGGATTCAGAAATGGCGCTCCTTCGAACTCTGTACAGGTTTCCTGAATCTGTAATCAATGCAGCAGAAAACTATGCACCGAATTATGTCGCCGATTACATTTTTGATCTTGCGCAGAAATTCAATGCGTTCTATCGCGAATGTCCTGTTCTTAGCGCAGAAGACTCCGTAAAGAACTCAAGATTGTTATTAACCGCTTCGGTTGCACAGGTATTGAAGAACGGATTAAACCTACTGGGGATCGAAACGTTGGAACGAATGTAATTCTTCTGTAATTTACACTCGAAACAAGGTATTCTGAGTATGTAAATTATATTAATTACAGTTTCTTGCACAAGAAGATTTTTGACAAAGAGTTGTTCGTATCAGTGTCGCTTTTGTCGTTGCTGCTTTGTGCTACCATCGGATTCTTCCTGCTTGCAGAAATATTCTACTCCAAATCGGCTAAATCAGAAGATATCGATACACGTGTTGTCGTGTATTTGTGCGGGAATAATGTTCTTGAATCTGTAGAAGTTTGTGATGGAACGGCTCTTGGTGGAGAGTTCTGTCAATCTTTAGGATATGACTTCGGAACGCTGGCTTGCAAGAGTGATTGTTCAGGATATGATACGACTTCCTGTTACACATATGACATGTGCGGAAATGAACTTCAGGAAGAAGGTGAGTTTTGTGATGGAAGTGATTTGGCAGGAAGAACCTGTCTATCGTTTGGTTACGATGGTGGAGATTTGGCCTGTTCCCCAGATTGCGGTAGTTATGATTATGACGATTGTACAATTGAGATTGTTCCAACATCCGTCTGCGGAAATAATACTCAGGAATTGGGAGAGCTTTGTGATGGGCCGGATTTAGGAGGTAAGATATGTACAAGTTTCGGATTTAACTATGGATCTCTAAATTGTGCAAGTTCGTGCGATGCGTTTGATACTTCCGGATGCAAGACGTACCCGGTATCACCTGTTGTGCAGTTATGCGGAAACAATCAACTCGATGGCAACGAACCATGCGATGGAAACCTTCTCAACGATGAGACTTGTGAATCTCTCGGTTTTGATGCCGGATACTTAGATTGTAGTGCAGACTGTCGAACCTTCGATACTTCGGGCTGTTATACCGCACTCGAGGTGTGTGATAATGAAAAAGATGACGACGACAATGGATTCGCGGACTGTTTTGATCTTGGTTGTATGGCAACTGATGAGTGTTTATCCGGGGTCAAAGAACTTTGTTATAATGGAATTGATGATGATCAGGATTCATACGTCGATTGTTTTGATGCTGATTGTCTTGGCTACGAATACTGTTTGAATAAGCTGGGTGAGAATTGTGGAAATGAGGTTGACGATAATGGAAATGCACAAATTGATTGTGAGGATGATGCGTGTTTGACGCACCAGCTTTGTTATGAAAAGGAGCCTACAGAAGAACCTGAGAAAGAAGAACCAATTGATATTCTTCCTGAAACCGGAGAGAAAGCAGAAACGAGTAAGTTCTTAATAATTGGATTAGTTGTTGGTCTACTTCTTTTAGTCGCTTTGATAATATTCTTTATAGTTTGGAAGCGGAAGAAAAAAGAACAAGATGAAGGTGAGGATAAAGATGATGTCGAAGATGATACTCCCGGTTCACTAGATGACTCAAACAAAGGGAGTGGGGATGAACTCATGAATGAGGTTCCAATTGTAATTGAGCCGCCGATTGCACCGGTTCCAATGCAAGAGGTTCCTGTTGTAGATGACGATGATGAATCGCCCGAGTGGACATTTGAAGTTGAGCTGCTACCTGATGGTGAGACGTTGGAGATTCCGGAAGATGAGAATTAAAGATTACATAAACAGTGTTTGGTTAAGGTCAGAAAAATAACAATAATTTGATAATGTTACTTTTGTCACCAAAAGTAACCAAAAGTGCTGAAACAAACCAGTTCCAACAAATAGCAATCAAATACAAATAGCTATCGGAATGGCTTGTTTCAGACTTCGTCGACTGTCCGACCTGATTCAGATAACAGAAGGAACTTTCACAAACAACTTTCTCCTTGAGTTTACCTCGCCTTAATAATTCCCTGATTTAATGTTAATGCCTAATTTATGATTTGGATAAATGCTTGCGAAGGTAAAAACTGCCACCGTTTTGGGTTTGGATGGTATAGGGATTGATGTTGAGGTTGATGTGAGGAAAGGCGGTTGTTCACTAACAGTTGTTGGTTTACCTGATAAAGCGGTTCAAGAATCTCGAGATCGTGTCATTACAGCAATCAAGAATTCAGAAGCTGATTTTCCGGTAATTCGAGTTACTGTAAATCTTGCTCCTGCAGATATTCCAAAAGAAGGACCTTCGTATGATCTCCCGATTGCGATTGGCATTTTAGCAGCATCTGGACAAGTTCAGGTAGATCCTGAAAAGCAACTATTCGTCGGTGAACTGGCACTCGATGGGAAACTTCGTTTTATTAACGGCATTTTGCCAATTGCAGATTTTTGTCGAAATAAGAAAGTTCCTGAGTTATTCGTTCCCTACGATAATGCTTACGAGGCTTCATTAATCCCCGGGATTACAGTTTATCCTGTTGAAAACCTTCAGCA
This sequence comes from uncultured Candidatus Saccharibacteria bacterium, assembly GCA_964501355.1. GTDB lineage: Bacteria > Patescibacteriota > Dojkabacteria > CAZCSM01 > CAZCSM01 > CAZCSM01. The sequence continues at coordinate 58,824 of CAZCSM010000003.1, forward strand.
GTTGATTTCACATTTGAATAAAGAACGATTGATTGAGCCATTTTCAGCAGATCAAATTATAACAGAGGAAGATGATATTCTTGATGTTGTAGATTTCAAATATGTCCGAGGACAGCAGCAGGCAAGGCGAGCGGTGGAGATTGCCTCCGCCGGTTGTCACAATTTGTTGATGAATGGAACTCCGGGATCCGGCAAAACAATGATTGCCAGGTGTATACCTTCAATTTTGCCAAAAATGAGTATTGATGAAAGTTTAGAAGTTTCAAGAATTTACAGTGTTGCTGGACTTTTAGCTAAAGACACTCCTCTTGTTCGCAGGCGTCCTTTTCGAAAACCACATCATACGATTTCTGACGCTGCTCTTGTAGGCGGCGGGCGGATTCCGAAACCTGGTGAAATTAGTTTGTCTCATCGGGGAGTTTTGTTCTTGGACGAATTTCCGGAATTTCCATCAAAAGTTCTTGAAACTCTTCGCCAGCCACTTGAAGATAAAATTGTCACCATTTCCAGAGCTTCCGGCACATTAACTTATCCAACTAACTTTATGTTAGTTGCCGCAATGAATCCATGCAAATGCGGTTGGAAAGGTGATCCTGAAAGAGAATGCACTTGTTCACAAAATGATATTCAAAGGTATTCTCAAAAAATCTCTGGGCCGATTCTCGATAGAATAGATCTAAAAATCTTTGTTCCCCGGGTTGAGTATGAAAAACTTCAAAAGGATGAGTTAGGGGAGTCGTCAGAAGATATTTTGAAAAGAGTAGAAAATGCGAGAATTTTGCAGCGGGAACGATTTACAAACACGAAATTTGTTACAAATAGCGAAATGGGGACGAAGGAAATTAACAACTACTGTAAACTTTCAGATTCCTGCAAAGAGCTTCTCAAGAAAGCTTCAGAAAGATTTTTACTTTCGGCTCGTTCATATTTCAGAATTATTAAGGTGGCAAGAACGATTGCAGATTTGGAAAACTCCGGTGATATTATGGAATCTCATATTGCTGAGGCACTTCAGTACAGGATGGGGGAGTAGTGCTGTAGAATTTTGAAGATTAGTCTTCAATTGTCTGTATTGGATTGGTAGCTGGATATATTATTGTTGCCGATACATCTTCACTTTGATTTGTAACTACATCTCCGGTCATAACAAATACAGGAACAAGAAGTGTTCCGGTTTCAGTTTCTTTTATCTGATATACTAAATTAAGATTAGTTATCTTCGTATATGTAATATTCCCCACAATTTCCGTTGGGTGGGAATGAAGTTCTTCTTGGCTAGTTGGTGATATTTCTAATGCGAGAATAGTGATTCGACCAAGTTCATTTATCTGTTTTATTGACAAGCTTGAGAGTTCCTTTTTTGATAAGATATTAACGGAATCTATCTTATCTACATTTAAAATATCAAGATTCGAGACTTGGACAAAATACACCTGTAATTCACTATTAATGTCTACGCTGATTGGAATCGATAAACTTAGATCCTTGAATACTTCGTAATCATCTAATTTTCGATGACAAGTAAACTGGAAATATGTTGTTTTTGATTCCGTTTTACATGTCAATTGTAGGTTGTCTACATCCAGTGCAAAAGTTTGTAGTAGAAAACTTTTGGCAATTTCGTTTGCTGAAGACTCTAGATTCATGTCCGCGCCTTGCTCTGCTTTATATTTCTTGCTGCCAAGTGTGTATTTTTTCACATCTTTTTCCTTTACAAATATCCAGTCATCGTTTTCCAATTCTTCATAATTTATATTTTGAACCTTTGGCGTTAGCATCAATGTTTTCTCTAGGTCCGTAAAATCGAATGGATTAGTTTGATAAATGCCCATTACTTGTGGTATTACCAAAGAGTCCGCATCATTAAATTCAATATTTCCCTTGAGATTTTCTTTTACGAGGTTATCACTTTTTTCTGAGATGTTAATATAATCCTCAATCTCGGATTGTTGTCTTAACTCTAAACCGTTATTTTTACGAGATTGAAGAAGCGTTATTGCAAGAATAAGCACCAATATACAATAACTAGAAATTATTAGAATTTTTTGTTTTTGTGTTAAGTTTTTTAACATTAGTAATTATAGCTATGATCCCAATTATTTTTTGCTGCTTGGCAATTTTGATCAATAAAGTCTATTATTGCTTTGCATGGTGGCGTGCCTGTGTAAATTCCAAAGTGTAGATGCGGACCTGTCCACCAGGTTCCTTGCGCAACGCCATTCTTGGGATATAAACCAGTTCTTCCACCTGGGTTCTGATAACAAGTGTCGATAGTTGGATCTCCCATCGCACCGTCCCAAAGCCAACCAATGAGCTGTCCTTCTACAACGGTATCTCCAACTTTCAATTCCTTACCATTTACATAAAAATGATCAAATGAGTTAGTGTCAAATCCCAAGTGCCAATATGCATAATTTACACCACTATTATCAACGATATCAACCACAAATCCACCATCAAAACAACCTCCTTCGCTTAATCTCCCCTCGTCCGTTAAATCCTTTGGACTTCGCAGCCTAGCAATTCTGCCATTGACCGATGAATAGACTTCAGAATTTGCTGCTGCTGCAAAATCTATTGCACTCGTTGGGTGACAAGCTGCACTAGGTACACTATATGGTACATTTATCGGACATTTTCCTCCTGGACCTGTTATGTTTCCATCTTTATCTATACAGACTGTATCTGAGTATGATAGTGTATCTCCACCATCAATTTGTCCAATTATCTTGCCCGTATTACACATCTTTTCACTAGGCATGGAGGATATCCAATCGGGAAAAGTTTTGCTGCTTGTATTAAATTTTATTTCAAGGTTGTTTTCTTCTCCGACGGCGAGGGTCTTCTCCTGTTGGGTGAGTGTTATAATGCTTTCGGCACGATTATCCGAGACTGTTTCTCCGTTAAGAATTTCGTAGGTTATATCATTTTGCATCGCGTTATCTTTGACTGAAAGCACATCTTCAAAGTGTATTGTCATATTTCTATTTTCGTCATCACTATTGCTGACATGTATTTTGTAAGTTATAGATTTTTTATCTGAGGAAAAGCCTGTTGTCGACTTGGAAAAATCTTTTATAGATGTTGGTATGTTTATTGTTCCTCCAGGACCCTCTGCATGTTCTCCGCTTCCTCCGCTTGCCATATACGTTGCTGATGCTAGTGATGAGTTCTGTACTGTTGAAAAAGTGAATACTCCTGCGAGGGCTAACATGAAAGCACCTGTTGCCACATCAGCAAGATCTCTGCTGAAAAGAAACTTAATTGCCTGGATAATATTCATTGCATTTCCGAGTATGTTCATTCCTGCGGCTATATTGGAGCTGATATTTTTAAACATGTTGAGATTCTTCTCCATCCAGTTGCCGATCCAGCCACCAATTAACCCTCCGGGTATTGCGCCGACAATAGCTCCAATTATTGCACCGATTGCAGTTCCTAGAACTGGAAAGAGAGTGGTTCCAATGAAAGAACCTAGCAATACACCACCCGCAATTCCTCCAAGCGCACCACCAACCATTCCTCCTGCGATTCCTCCGATTGTTCCAAAGGCGAGCATTCCAACAATAGCTCCAACAATCATACCTATTTTGGCATAAGTTCCTATTGCTCCTCCAAAGACCGAATTTGCAAATCTTTTTGAAACGAAGTCAAGTAAGAACTTCCCTCCAGAAACCGCCGTATTGTAAATAGTGATTGCACCCTGTACCGCTCCGATAAGTGTAAATGCCGTACTTGCAAATGGTATTGCTCCTCCGAAATGTGCTTCCTTCCATTCATCCCATTCTTTCCCTCCTGCTTGAAATGCTTCAATACCGCTTTTAATTAAACCCATTCCAACTGCGACATTCACTCCTCCCATAAACATCGTGCCTGCGCCTTTCGCAACGCCTGATATCGCATTCATGGTTCCTTGCCATTTTGCCATACTGTGTTCAACCCAAGATGCTAAGTGTTCGTATCCAACAGAAACAACCATAGTTCCTCCGGCGGCAAGGGCTGCTGTAAATATATTTCCTGTTAACATATATACCAGACCGAATACATTTGTCGCTCGTCCGAATCCTTTGAGCACACCTCGGATGTTTGCATGGTTAGAGAGGAATTTGGCAAGATTCCCACTTCGCATTTTATATCCCATCTTCTCAACAGAGCCCACTTTTTCTATTACAGTAGCCTTTGTCTCATAGATAAGTCTTTCTAACCCAAAAGGTAATTTAGGAACTTTCGCCATATTAGCACTCCCAAATATCTGTGCTGAATCAATGTGGCTTTTGTAAAGCAGCTTGCCTAGCGTATCTAACCCTTCAAACTTTGATGCAAAAAAATCATTGCTTGCAGCCAGTGAAGCGAAGTTCATTAGTCCATTAGGTACAGCTACCGCTGCTGCCGCAATTCCCATCATCCATGGACTATTAAAAGCTAGACCCACAATTGCTGCTGGTACTATGGATTGTCCTAACGTTTTGACAAGTGTTCCGCCAATTCCCCAACCGGTTTTTATCCAATTACCTAGGTTTCTTAATCCTTGTTGAGATAGAACACCCCCTGTTTCAGGTAAGATTTTTGAATAAATGTTTTGTGGAATTTGAGCAAATCTTCGGACTTGTGTCGCAATTTGTGTAAATTGCTTTACTCTTCCTACGACAAGGTCTCCAACCAGGTTGACCATAACACCCGTAGCCATACGAATAGCAATCTCGAAGATTCCCATTCGTTTCTTCTGTCGTTCGGACTGAAAAATGCCTTTGAACACTCTTGGCTCCCAGATCTTCTTTTCATACTTTCCCGTCGCAGAATCGTACTTCCAAACTCTTATGTTTCTATTTCGCAAGAATCTATCCAGTATTCCGGGCATTTGCTCGTTCCCGACAAGAAACTCAAATCCTGTTTCAACTGATTGTCCCAAGATGTACGCAGTTCTTGGAATCATCATATTTGTCATTGGATCATAGACAAACAGCGGTGCAAGCAAATTCTTCTTCATGAAGGTTTTTGCCATCTCCGCCAGTTGTTTAGGATCCAATTGTTTGAATTTTGGCAATAGACTGTTTCTTTGATGTAGGATGCCATTAGTAACATCAAATGCTTGTCTCGCTCCGGGAATCATATTTAGCATCATGTTTCCGACAGAGTTGTAGTACCAGGTAACGGGGTAGGTCAGTGGGTCATTTGCAAACTGCTGAATTTGATTTCGAATAGCGATTGCCTGAGCCATATTCCCAGTTCGAACCTGGTATTCATAGGCGTCTTCAGCATCGAGGTAAACTGTACGGACGGTATTGCCCGGAGCTGCCATTTGAATTTTTATCCTAATGCCGTTAGGACCCCGGATTATCTCCGCCTGATTGTTCGGAGCGTCGGAGAAACCGTCCTGCTTAAGGAACTTGCCGGCAAGGAATGCTCCCACATCTTCTGCGACACCATCAACGGCATCTCGTATCTCTATCAGTTCTTGTGCTTTTGCTGCACCGTCTGCGCCGGAGGCTCTTAAATTTGCTATTTCAGTATCAAAATCTTCTTGGGTCATTGTTCCCCAATATTCCGGTGCAAAACCCCTGTCCTCATACGCTCTCCATCCTTTATAATACGCGTTGAATTCTTTTTCTCCCTCTTTTCCTTTGTAGGGCATTTCTACTGCATGGAATCCATACTGAACGTACATGTTTCCGATTCCTCCTAAAACCATTCTTCTTGCATCTTCGACTGTGATTAGAGGCTTCTTATCATCATCTGCTAATTGTGCATTATTTGCTATTATTCGTGCATTTGTCGCTTCAAATGTAGCATAAATCAATCCCTTTAGGGCATCAAATTTTTGATTTCCTGTTTTCGGATCAGTTGAATAACAGCCTGCAATTTGATCATCTGTAGCACCGAGGGCTCTCAGCATACTTACTTCATTGACGGCTGTTCCTAAATGTTTTCTAAAATATTTCTCAAGTGTAGATGAATACTTCGCTGCCCAGTCTTTTGCTAAATCGCTTGCGAAAGAACTTCTTCTGGATTCTCCTTCTTTGTCTGCATAGAAGGCTTCATAGAGGCGGGCTTTTTTACGAACATCCTGCGATAGTTTGTTTCTAGCTCCTCCGACACTTTGGCCTTCTAACTCAAGTACTCCTCCAAGTTTTTTCCCTAGTCCGTAAATATCATTGAATATCATATTTCCTCGTACGGCTGCGGCAAAAGCTTCCCTTGCCAATTCCGCATTCTCTCTGTCTAACGCCGCAATGGTTCCTCCTCCCTTTGTTTTTGTATCAACTAAACCACTCATGTCTTTGTGGGTAGTTCGTGCGAATATTTTATCTTCTGATATCCTCCCATCGCCATCAAGAAGAGTTGTTCCGCTTACTTCAACGGTTTCCTTTTTTCCGGTAATTGGATCAATTATGTATTGAGGTATTGTTGAATATTGTAGTACTAGGAATTGACCCTCTATGGTCATATTCCAGGGTTTTCTTTCTGCGCCCTTTGAACCGGCAGATCGAAACTTTTGACTACAGTTGCGAGCCATCGTTGGCTTAGTTTCAAGCCTTGTAATAAAGTCAACCTCTTCTGGTGTTGGTTCTTTTGGAAGAGGGGTTGTAGGTCCTTTCTTTGATCCGGCAGGAAGTACGGGTGCTGCTGGCAATACAGGAATAAACACTCTCTCTTCTTTCCAGGTTTCCTCTTTAAGTTTTTGCTGGAAAGATGCCCTAATTAGGTCAATATTTCTTTTTGTATATTTTGACTGTACAAGATTTTCTGCATGTTCCTGTACGAATCGCCCTCCGCTTGTTCTTGGATTTTCTCTCCAGATAGAGTCGAGGACATCGACGATCTTTTTATTATTCGGGTGCTTTCCTAGCTTATTATTCTGTTGAAGATATAGCACATTCTCAAGAAGATGCTTCTCAAACAATCTTCTCTTCCCTTCATCTTCGGGTTTTAATGCGTGTTCAATTCCGAGTGCAACTCGCTGAGGGACTGTTCTGTCATCTGTTACGGGTAAGTTGAGGATTGTCTCCGTAAAACTTCTTGTGTGCTCATATCCCAGAACATCGGCGAAAGTTTGATCCGCCTTTGCTCTTTCAGCAGAGCCTGGAGGGTATAACGCGTCGTATAGCTGATTAATACGATCAATATACGCAGAACCACGATCCGGATCTTTTCTTCTGGATTCGAATAAGTGATTAAGTGTTCTTTGTGCTCCGTCGGCCATTGATTATCTTCCCCCAAGTAGACCCATTGATACCTTAGAAATTGCCGATTGTGTTTCCCCGCCAACGCCTCCGAACATACCTGTTGGCTGTGCTTCAAACGCTTTCTCAAGGAGAGCTGGAATATTAGGCGTTGAAATGAATAAGGCATAAGCTAGCAAATGCGCAATTGTTTCTGTTGATGCAGAGAATCCTGTCAAAGGCGGGAACCAGTTCCACGAATCAGGTGCAATTACAGATGTATCGGTAAGGACAATCATAACGCAAAATGCTGTGTATACTCCGACAAAGGCTGCAACTGAGCTGAACATTCCTTTGAACCAACCAGAGATTGACTCTGATTTCCCTGGTATACTTCCGAGCAAAAATTGAAATGGTGCAATTACTGGACTTAACATAAAGCCAAGGTATTTTGTTAGAAGCGTAAAGAAGATCTTGAACATTGCTGTGACTGCTGCGATTGAAAGGACCGCACTTACAAGTGTGTTGAAGTTTGCAACGCCTTCAATAATGTCAACGACAAAGTTAATTACCTTTTGACCCATTACTCCTTCAATATCACCCATCTCAAAGGCTGTGTCAAAATTCGTAATGTCTGCAGTACCAAAGATTTTAAAGGTCGACATTTCAGGGCTCTGAAAAGAGTAATCTGAACCTGGTGGTTCTTCTGCTATTCCATTTGTCCCAAAAAAACCGGAATGTATAACTCCTGTTGCCAAGTGCATGGCGTCTATTATTAACCCTGAAATTGCAAAGCTAAATGTTACAAGAATAAGGGATATTATAATATTTGGAATAGAGTTAATTACAGTAATCTGGACTTGACCTCCTAATCGGTGTCTCATGATAATCATAACACCAATTACAATGAAGATTATTACGTAAAAAATATATACAAGGTTTCTCGACCATTCCCATAACTTCAAGATTGGACTCAAAATATCAAAACCCTGTATGCTTTGTGCATATATTGGTGCAGGACCAATCTTCGCCTTTTGACCGAGATATGCGAGGTATTGTTGTGTGCCAACCGGACCTTCTTTGTACATTGTAGCGGTCGCTCCAGCTACAATTCCCATCGCGCCTCCTTTGTCATCCACCGGTTGCCAGCTAACTTTTTTGTCACCTGTGTCCGATTCCTCTGACTTTATATATCCACCAACAGCCATAACTAGCCCAGTTTGAACCAGATTGTTAGTATCCGCTAATTTGAAATTCAAATTACTGGTCTCCTCTGTCCCCTTGTTAGGATTCTCTAGTGCGGATACTGGTCTATAGAGAATTGCAGTGAGAGAGAGGCTGAGTACTATAAAAAGCCCGATTGCCTGAATTTTGTTGTTATTAGAAAGAACCAATCCAGCTTTATTCAACAGTAATTTCCCTTGCAAATAAGTCTTCTGGTATCTGAGCAATTTGATTTGGAGGTTTTTGAACATCTGCTTGTGCTTCTAAATTTAAAAATCTTTGTGATTTATTGATGGTTTTGTCAGAAAAATTTTAACATTAATAATAAGAGGAAGCAATCTCAAAAATCAAAATTCAAGTTTCAAAATGCAAAAAGAAGAACAGTGTTACAGGTTGGAAAGTTGGCAAGTCACAGGTGGCATTTGGTTGACTAAAGTAAAGTTGATTTAAGAATCTAGAATTAGGAATCTGATGGAATTGTGCTTTAGGACTTGTCTTTCACCTCAACTCTCCTAGATTTCCCTTTGTAAAAGGGGAAATGTCCCGAAGGAATTAACGGGGATTTTAGGATGGGGGACTGTAACTGTTCCTGAAATTGTCACTGTAACTTAATATTGCTATTTTTCCCATCTTGCGATATCATATTTACGTTGAATTTGAGATTAAGGTTGTTGAAAGCGAATTGTTTGGGGTGAGAGAAAGATTTGATGAAGCCAATTGATAAACACAGTAATGATAATGAAAATTGGTAATTTAACTAAAGAAAACAAAGCTACTTTTTATAAGTTGGAAATGCAAATGAAATTGCTATAATTCCGATTGCTTTGTTTTTCTCTTTCTTCTCATCACCTCGATAATTGCTTCCGCAATCATTTCGAATTCTTTTAAACTTTAGTTTTGAATAGGAGAATTTTGAAATGGAACCACTAAGTATTTTATTTCTGGTGCTTGCCGCTGCTAGCGGAGTCGGAACTTTTTTGACATTAAAAAAGAATTCCGAACTAAAAAAGCAAGTTGGCGAAAAGGAAGAAATTGGCGAAGAGGAAGCAATTTCCAGGGCTAGTGCAAAAGCAAAGGAGTTGATTCTTGATGCAAAGAACGAAGTTATTGAACTTCGGGAAAAAGCTCGAAAGGAATCTTTGGAACTGACAGCCCGAGCTGAAGGAATGGAAAAGCGTGCACTTGAGAGAGAGTCAAATCTCGACAAGAGGGCAGTTGCTCTTGATGCGAGAGAAGACAAAATCGAACAGCGAGAAAAGTCTTTGGATCAGGCAAAGCTTGATGTAAAGAAGCAACGTGATCAAATCGAAGTCAAACTTTCTGAGATTGCTCAATTAACAAGAGATGAAGCAAGAAAACAACTGCTTGAAGAAGTTGAAAAAGACATCAGTGGAGTCATTGCAAAGAAAGTTCGAGAGGCGGAACAGGTTATTAAAGAAAAGTCTGATGAGGAATCAAAAAGAATTCTTGTCGATGCAATGCAGAAGGCTGCAACGGATTATGTTTCTGAAGCGACAATTTCCACAATTCCAATTCCTTCTGATGATGTGAAGGGACGAATCATTGGTAGAGAAGGTAGAAATATCAAAGCTTTTGAACGTGTAACCGGTGTTGATGTAATTGTCGATGAATCTCCTGGTACAATTACTCTTTCCAGTTTTGATCCATTAAGACGTGAGGTTGCCGCAATCGCAATGGGTAAGCTTGTTGTTGATGGAAGAATTCACCCTGGAAGAATAGAAGAAATTGTTGATATTGTGAAAAGAGATTTGGTTAAAGAAGTTAAAAAGACGGGTGAAGAACTTGCGTACCAAGCTGGGGTCTCCGGACTTCCTGACGAGATTATTAATCTTTTGGGTCGATTTAAATATAGATTCAGTTATGGGCAGAACCTTGTCAAACACACTTTGGAAGTAATAAAGATTGGTGGAGTTATTGCTGCTGAAGTTGGTGCAGATGCCGCTCTTGTTAAAAAAGCTTGTTTGCTTCATGATTTGGGTAAGGCACTAACTCATGAACAGGAGGGTTCTCATCACCATATTTCCGGCGAGATTTGTCGAAAGTATAAATTTGATGAGAAATTAGTAAATGCAATTGAAGCTCATCATGGTGATATTGAAGCAAAGTCACTAGAGGCAATTGTCGTTTACATCGCTGATGCAATCTCCGGTGCTAGACCTGGTGCTAGAGTTGAAAATCATGAACAGTACATCAAAAGAGTTAGAGCTCTTGAAGACGCTGCACATACAATTGGTAAGGAAAAGGTTAAAGAAGCTTTCGCAATTCATGCGGGTAGAGAAGTTCGCGTTATTGTAAATGCGGATTTGACTGATGATAATGAGGTGAAGGTTCTTTCTCATAAGATTGCAAAGCATATTCAGGATACTCAAACTTATCCTGGGACGGTTACTGTTAATGTGATCCGAGAGACAAGAGATCAATCGATAGCTAAGTAGATATTTCTCGAAGAGCATTTCTGCGATTCGCAAGAAATATCTATCCCGGATGCAAAAGTTTTGCATCCGGAATTTAAATTTTTAAGTTTTGGATTCCGATTTTCATCGGAATGACGGAAAGAAATGAAAATTCTACAAATCGGTAATCCGATATTAGAGCAAAAAACTAGAAGGGTTGAGAACATAAAGGATCCAAAGGTCCAAAAATTAATTACACAACTGGAGGATTCCGTTCGATCTGACGAGGAATCCGCCGGACTTGCTGCACCACAAATTGGTGAATCAATCGCAATTTGTACAGTGAAAGTTATTATCCCAAATGAAGAATCTAAAGATCATAAGATTATCACGTTAATTAATCCACGAGTTGTTAAGTCATCAAGTGAAACATCGGTTTATTGGGAAGGTTGTCTAAGTGTAGGCGAAGGAGATGATAGACTTTTCGGTCCGATAAGGAGACCAACATCTGTTTCTATCGAGTACACAGATAAGAATGGAAAAAATCAATTACTTGAGGCGCATGGTTATTTTGCACACATTGTTCAGCATGAGGTCGATCATATGAACGGGATTTTATTTGTTAAATATATTACAAATCCTTTGAATATTTGGAAGAACAAGGATTTGGACGAGTATATTGAGGAGAATGGTGAATTCCCAAGTGTTATTGGAGAAAAGGTTGCTGTGCCAGAGATGGTTGTTGATTAAAAATTCAGTAAAACAATGAAACTGTTTTTAAACTCATTATAGTTAATTGTTTGCAAGTTGACAGGTTTTAGGAATTTATGAGAGATATTTTTTATAAGAGATCCTGAAATAAATTCAGGATGACAATTAGAAATTTATGAACATTTTATTTATCGGTGATATTTGTGGCAGACCCGGCAGAGATGCGGTTTCTCAAGTTTTGCCAAAAATAAAGAAAGAATATGCTGTTGATCTCGTTATTGCTAATGCAGAAAATGTAGCTCATGGTCGCGGTGCTACACGAAAAACAATTTTAGATTTGCTGGGTTCAGGAATTGATTTCTGTACTTCCGGTAATCACATTTTTCGTAATGAATCTTTTTTGGATGACTTAGATGATCCACATTTGCCAATAATTCGTCCGGCAAATTATCCTGATGATATTGTCGGAAGGGGTTACGATGTTGTTGATTTAGGCGAGAAGGGAATTGTTCTCATTATTAATTTACAAGGTTCTGTTGGTCAACATACAAATCTCATTTCCTGTCCATTTCGAAAAATGGATCAGATACTAGATGAAACTATTGATCTTCATCCAACTGCAACAATTGTAGACTTGCATGCAGACTTTACTTCGGAAAAGAAGTCTTTGGGGTTTTATTTAGACGGTAGAATTTCTGCATTCTTCGGTACGCATACTCATGTTCCGACTGCAGATGAACGCATTTTACCCAAAGGTACTGCGTATGTGACTGATGCCGGGATGGTTGGTCCTGAGAACTCGGTTTTGTGGCTGAAAAACGAGGTTGGGGTTAGATTTCAAAAGTATCCCTATGCGACAAGATTTGAAATGGAGACGGAAGGGCCTATGGTTTTTAATTCTGTGTTAGTTGAAGTTGGGAAGAATGGTCTGGCGGAAAACATTGAACGGGTTGATAAGGTAATATAGTTCAAGAGATTAAACTGTATAAATGGATAATATTCTAAAACCAACAGAGTTAGAATCGGCTATCATGGAATGGTTTATAAAAAATTACCCTGTTCTTGTGTTTCAAATGAACAATGCAAAGGTGATAGAAAGGGACTATACTGGAGTTGGCTTTTTTATAACATTGAAATCTTCTAAGGATTTACCCCCTTTACGATTATATGGCAATCCAATTGAGGGTCCACTTATTCAGAGTGAACAACTTTCTCACGGTGCTGGCTCAATATTGTTCATTAAGGATGGTTATGTCGACGTTCTTGAGATATTTGCATATGGTGAGACATTCCCTGAAAACATACAAGAATTTCAGTTAAAAGAATCAATGAAGAAACAAAATATTCGGTTGTAAATAAGCTTATGAACACACTGTTTATCGTTTCCACTCCAATTGGTAATCTTGATGATATTTCATTTCGTGCAATTGAGACATTAAAGTCTGTATCTATTGTTTTCGCTGAAGATACAAGACGAAGTTCAAAGTTGTTTTCCCATTTTGAAATTAAAACTCCTCTTCGTCCGTACCACGAACATAATGTTCAAGATGCAATTCCGGAGGTCCTGTTTGCGTTACAATCCGGCGATGTTGCACTTATTTCTGATAGTGGGACACCACTGATATCGGATCCTGGCTTCAAGTTAGTTCGTGATGCAAGAAAATCAGGTTTCATAGTTAATGCTATTCCCGGCGCAAGTGCAGTTTTATCCGCGTTGGTATCTTCAGGATTACCAACAGATAAATTTTCATTTCGTGGATTTTTGCCAAAGAAGAGTTCTCAAATGGAAAAAGAATTTGAAACTATTAGAGATAGGGAGGAGACGACTATTTATTATGAATCGCCCTTTCGAATTCAGAAAACACTGGATGTCATTTCAAAGATTTTGGGAGAAAACAGAATTGTCAGTGTATGTCGTGAGCTTACAAAGATGCACGAGGAAGTTCAAACCGCTTCCGCTGGTGAACTTCAAAAACTTTTCTCTTCTAGAAAACCAAAAGGCGAATTCGTTGTTCTAATAGCGAAATCTGAATATTCTTTGTAAAGTCCAATTCTAATTTCCTTGATTTATAGCTCTACACGTGATATTTTCAATATTCATATCAATGATTATTTTGTCCGACATGTTAAGAACGCTTTGATATCAATGTAAACCACTTGCAAATTTAGAACAAATGCACTAAACTAAGATTGTTTTAATTTAAATCATATTTAAAGAAAGGGGTGAAAAATACGATGGCAATGTTAAAATCAGATTTAGTTCAAGTAGTAGCTGACCAAACAGGTCTTACAAAGAAGGCTGCTGGTGAAGCAGTTGACGCAGTTGTTTCTGCAGTTGTTGATGCACTTAAAGCTGGTGATGAAGTTCTTCTAACCGGTTTCGGTAAATTCTATGTATCAAAGGTAGCTGCAAAGCAAGGTATCAACCCACAAACTCTAAAGCCTTTAACAATTCCTGCACATAACTCTCCAAAGTTTAAAGCTGGAAAGGCTCTTAAGGATGCTGTTAAATAATCAGTAACTTAAAAGGTTTGACTTTTTGAATAACAAAATCCTCTCGCAATGCGGGGGGATTTGTTTTTTATTTGCATTAACAATCATTAACTGTTGATTAGGTTTGCAATATTGATTTGAAGCTGTGCTCCTACTGTTACTTTTGGAAACAAAAGTAACCAAAATTTTTGAAACAACAGAACGTCCTCCAAGCACGACCTCCGTACATATAGCAACTGACATCTGTTGTTTCAAACTTCGACGGCTAAATAACCAAGTACAGGTGACAAAAGGAGAATATAAATTTAGGAAGTAGTAAGCATGTATAAGTAACTTCATTTCACTATATTTCTGCTAAATCATCTGGTACAATTCCTGTCATTCTAACTCCTCAACGTTATATGAAGAAATATCTCTATCATACAAAGATGATTGTTATGAGCGGGTTCTCCTTCCGCTTGAATATGATATTCGCACAGCTCCAACACCTGGTTTATCTGTCAATCATGTTTTTCGTTTGGAAATTAATGATAGAGGAGGGTGGAGAATCCTCCTTTTCTCTGAATGAGATAATGACGTATTATGGCTTCGTTCGGATTATTTGGATGATGACAAATCCTTTTGACTTTAAATTAATTACTGGCGAGATTAAATCTGGAAATCTGAACAAACTTCTTCTCAAACCTGTTAACCCTATATTATATTATGTTTTTCAACAACTTGGAGAAACAATTATTTATTTGACGATTAATGCTATTTTCGTTATCTCGTTTCTACTCATTCTTGGAATTACACCTGTTCTTCCTACAAATATTCTAATTTTACCAGTGCTTTTATTGTTATTAGTTCTGGCAAGAATTTCAGTGATTCTTTTCTATGCGACAATCGGTTCAGTTGGCTTTTGGACAACCGAAACAAAGCATTTGCATCATATTCTAATTAATATGGTTAGATTGTTTGGAGGATCTTTTCTTCCGCTGGCAATGCTTCCAATCGTTGTTGGAAAAATCGCAAACTTTCTTCCGTTCAAATATGCAATTAGTTTTCCGGTTAATTTCTATCTTGGTCGATTCGATTTCACAGAATCTCTTTCTGCAATTGGTATTTTAGCCTTGTGGATTTTCGGACTTTCTCTGCTAAGTAGTATTTTATGGAAAAAAGGACTTCGAAATTATGAAGCGATTGGGGGCTAGTTTTAAAAGATATATTAAGTATTATTTGCTTTTTTGGAAGTTTGCTTTCAACTTGCAGTTTGCATATAGGTTTGACACTTTTGTAATAATTATTTCCGTTCTTTCATACAATATTTTAGATTTTCTATTCTATAAAATAAGTGTCGACCGACTGACCACTTTGGGTGGATGGTCAGTTTCGGAGTTAATTGTTCTTGCTGCTGTTGCCAACCTTTTCTGGATGGTAGTGAAGATTTTGTACGAAAATAATTTCGAAGTAGCGATAGAAAAAATCAACTCAGGGGATTATGATTTCTACCTGTTAAAACCGATATCAATCCAGTACATGTCATTTTTCTTCCCTCCGGATTTTATTAAAATAAGCTTTTTGCCATTGGTTGTCTTTTTCATGTGGTTGGCGAATCATTACGATAGCAGCGTTTTTTCAAATGTAGATGTTTGGTCAATCCTAAATGCAACAATTTCTTTCTCGTATATGGTGGTAATAAATTACTGTCTTTCCTTAATCGTTGTCACGATGAGCTTTTATGCAGAGCGCGTTGATCAGATTTTAAGCTTCTTCGATAAAATGCAGGACTTTATGAAATATCCTCTAGAGATTTTTCAAGGATTCTTCAAAATATTTCTCGGTGTTATTCTTCCCGTCGGTTTATTTTCTGGGGTTCCTGCAAAAATTTTACTTGGAAAAGTCGAAAATGTTCCTCAAACATTAATCCAATATTTTGGTTTAACAATAGTTTTTGTTATTATCAGTCAGGTAATGTGGAGAGCAGGGTTACGGAGATATTCAAGTGCGTCTAGTTAAGAATTCTAACATGAAGAAGGCTTTCACGATTTTTAAAAATTCCGTTTTAGAAAAGCTTGAATATAGAGGCGAGATTATTTCTGGCGTCATCATAAGTTTAGCTGGATTATTGCTACAACTATTCTTATGGAATAAGATTATGCTGGAAAATGGAGAAGTTTCCGGATACGATTATAATAAAATCGTGGTCTATTACTTAATGGTAAGTGCATGGGAATCTGTTAATCTAGCAGGTAGAAAGTTGGCAAAATCTTTCATGAGAGATGTAAACAGTGGAGGATTTTCTTCGATTTTAATGAAGCCAATTAAACCTCAGGTATTCTACATTTCGACAGCATTGGGGTTTCAATTTGTTCGATCAATTATTGAGTTCACTCTCTTTGGTTTGCCGATTTTGATTAATATTAATTGGCGAAATGTGTTAGATCTAAGCTTTGCAAATATATCATTACTTTCTCTTTATGTAATATTTATTACACTATTTAGTTTAGCCTTTTATTCTTGTGTTGCATATATAATATTCTGGTTAGAATCAGGTAATGGTTTTAGAAATATTGTTAGTCAAATACTGAGGATTGTTAAAGGAAATTTATTCCCATTGGATATTGCACCAATTTGGTTTCAATCTATTTTAAGAAATCTACCCTTTATGTATATGGGTTTTTATCCTGCAAAGATATTGTTGGGAGATGTAACTTTTATTGACGGCGTGAAAGGGTTGGTCATTCTGTTCATTTATACAATAATTTTTTCTCTATTTGCGAAGCTATTGTTCCGTTCGGGAATTAAAATTTATGATTCTGTTGGAAATTAATGAATAGGATTTACGTACACATAAAGTATTTATTCTTAATATTGAAATATAGCTTGATGAAGACCTTATCTTATCGAGTAGATTTCATATTGGGATTTCTAGGAACTGCCCTTTGGAACTTGGGGGCATTGTTATTCTTAAAATTTACACTTGGAAATATCAATGAAATCGCTGGATGGGATTTTTATGATCTTGTGCTTCTTCACGCGACAGGTCAAGTTTGGGCGTATCTTTACTTTACATTTTCATATCCTAGCCTTTCTCATTTTGGAGAGTATATTAATGCCGGAGGGTTAGATTATTTATTAACAAAACCTTTGAATTCTCTTATCACCTCTACTTTACAGAGTTTCGATTATGTTGCAATTTTTTCAATGCTGCAGCCTTTTGCAATGATGTTTTACTCTTTTTCAAATAAATCATACTCTATAAGTCTTGGGAGCGTTTTGCTCTATTTGTTTACAATCGTTATTTCAACAATTATTACACATTTATTAGAAGTTACTTTGTCTAGTACAACTTTTTGGTTTCCAAAGACTGAACTTGGAGGTTTTTATTTTGGAACCTCAGATGTTTCGCACTATCCATATGAAATATTCTCAGGTAAAGTTTTGCGATTAATATTTTTCACTATTGTTCCTTACGCCCTAATCGTTAATGTTCCATTTCGAGTTTTAATAAACAAGTTAGATTATAGGCTTTTAATTTTGCAATTTTTCGTTTTAATATTTTTTGTTATCATCTCAAAATTAATTTGGAAAGCAGGTTTAAAGAAATATCAAGGTGCTTCTTCATAATAAATATTAATTTTTCTTTTTTAATCATGTCAAAAGTCATCGAAGTAAAGAATTTGCAAAAGCATTTTAGACAGCACAAGAAAGAACCCGGATTTATGGGTTCTGTGAAAAGTTTGTTCAAACGGGAATATTTCGATATCAAAGCAGTTGATGATATTTCTTTTTCAATTGATGAAGGAGAAATTGTCGGATTTATCGGGCCAAATGGAGCAGGGAAGACTACAACCTTGAAAATGCTTTCGGGACTTCTTTTTCCTACGGGAGGTGTTGCCGAAGTTCTCGGATATAATCCATACAAAAGACAACCTGAATTTCAAAAACAGTTTTCTCTCGTCATGGGACAGAAGAATCAGCTTTGGTGGGATCTTCCTGCGGTCGAATCTTTTTTACTTAATAAAGAGATTTATGAAGTTCCAACAGATCAATACAATGCAACTGTTGAAGAATTAACTGAACTTTTGGATATTAAAGATATTTTAAATGTTCAGGTTCGCAAGCTTTCTCTTGGCCAACGAATGAAATGCGAACTTGTTGCTGCTCTACTGCACTCGCCAAAAGTACTCTTCTTAGACGAACCGACAATTGGTTTGGATGTTGTGATGCAAAAGAAGATTCGTGAGTTCTTTAGGGAGTATAATCGAAAGTATAGAACAACTGTTATCCTCACTTCTCACTACATGGATGATGTGAAAGAACTTTGTGATAGAATTATCATTATTGATCATGGTAAGCTGATTTATGATGGCAACTTGAATGAGATTATCAAGAAATATGCGGGAAATAAAAATCTAACGGCTGTTTTTCTAAATGAAGTTAGTAAATCTGATTTAGAGAAAATTGGAACGGTTACGGATTTCAATCCGTTTAAAGCAACAATTTCTGTTCCTCGTGCGGAACATGGACAAGCCGCTGCAAAACTTCTTTCCTCTTTTCCCGTTGACGATCTTGATATTTCAGAGATTAGTCTGGAGGATGTGATTAGGAAGATTTTCGGAGAGAAGAGATAAATAATGATTTTTACATGAATCCCATAGTTTACACTGTGGTGCAAATGTGATATAATCCCGATATCTCTAATCTAATAATTACATTGCGTAATTAGAAATAGAAAAGAGAATTTTCTAGAATGTTGCACTTTAAAGAATCTGATCTTAAATCCCCGACCGTAAGGTCGAGGGATGGAGAGACC
>CAZCSM010000004.1:0-70478 GCA_964501355.1 uncultured Candidatus Saccharibacteria bacterium
GATCAAACTCTTCACTAAAATTATCGTTACATCGCTGTAACGAACATTGCTCATAAATGAGACCTATCCAAAACCGTTTGGACAGGAATTTTTGTTTTTTGAATTGACGTTACCGCACTCACAAAAATATTGTAAGTGACTTTCTATCACTCTTTAATTGTTAAAGGGCAAGAAAAGTAATGAGATTGAGGAATGTCTTAATAAAGTTTTTGAAATTAACCAGATTCCCCTCCAGCCAATTTCAATTGCGGTTTACTTATACCATCTTGAAAAAAGATAGTCAAGGTTTTTCATAAATAATTCGAGACACTCTCTATTTATCGCCTTGACCAACAGTATTTTGTAAACGTGCATGCGGAGTATAGCATAAGTGCAGAACTGATACAAGAGAATTGTTTAAATAATTTTGTATCATAATACCGAAGATTTTTCTAAATTTCTAAGTCCTAATTCCTAAACATTCTAAACAAATTACAATTATCAAAATCGTAAAACGCAAATTCTCAAAGGACTATTGAGCCCCAGACAATTCTGAATATCTACTTCTCACGGCATCAAAAACCTCTTGACCCGAACCACAATTCTGAACATAAAAATCTGCCTGATTAACTAAACAATTTGCCGCATCCAAAAATCTACTATTAGCATTCATCGCAAACAATCCCAAATATACCATTATTGCGGGCTTGAGACTCCCCCAATCATTCACTTCACCCTCAGGTGATCTCAACGGCATTACTTCCTCAACCGCCTGCAACGCAATTTCCCGCGGAGTTAATTCTCTTTCTCCTTCTTCCATTCTAATTATTAACAACTAATTGTCGCAATTTTAGAAGAAGAAGAAGAAGAAGAAGAAGTCAATACTAGGGGATAATAACAAGGGTTTAGCAATTCTTTGTTTTGAATTTGTAATTTAGAATATTCGAATTTGTTTAGAATGTTTAGGATTTCGAAATTAGAATTTATATAAATAAGGACAGCCACGAAGACTGTCCCTAAAAAAAACTCGCGAGATTCTGAAACGAGTTCAGAACGACACCGTGTTACTTATTTGCGTATTCCTCTGCCATATCACCAATAACTGGAAGCTTCCACATCTCGCCTTGGTATGCTTTTATCATTCCCATAAGCCACAAAACGAAAGCAGCGATACTGACAAGAGGAACAAGTAAAATACCAATCAACACAACAACTAACATAGAAGCAATAACAGATGCAATAACGACAGCTATTCCGGCAAATAGTGATTCATATGCATGAAATCTGACATATTTGTCATCTTTTTCAATGAGGATGAATACTATACTTGAAAGTGGCGCAAATGCCCAACATAGTGCTGCAGCAATCTTTGGATCAAGCCCGGATCCTGTTTTTACAGGTGCCACAGGAGCAGTCTGTTGTGGTTGTGTCGAAACATTCGATTCTTCCATTTCTTAAAATCTAAACTTAAATAAAACTTCTAATATTTAGAATAGTACTTTAAATCCATAAACGCAAACATTGAATCAACCTTATACAAATCCTGCTTAAATCACACGTATATGACCTTAGAACAGATTTGACAATATCCAACAAGTCAAAATGTTTTTACTTTTTTAAAAGTGACTTTGAGATTTGATCTTTGCTCTTTGATTTTTATTTATTTCGGCGACAACTGGTTCTCGTACAGATTGATGACCTCTTTAACGGTGGTACAATCCTCAGCAAGTTTATCTCGTCTAAAAAACTCCATCCGAGGAAATCTCAACGCATACCCTACTCCGGATTCATCTCTCGCACAAGTATGAACAGGACTTCTTGTTATTTCATCCGCACGAATTTCACTTACAATCTTAGGCTCAACCCAAACATCAGGAATTAACAACTTATCAACGACATAATTATCCGGTTTCTTCTGAAGTCGAAGAGGAGTCAGTGTATCTCGAATCTCCCTCCATAAATCGTCAGTTATACCAGTTCCCACCTTCGCAATTGTAACAAACCGGTCACTGTCGCTATCGCGAACACCAAC
Organism: uncultured Candidatus Saccharibacteria bacterium; assembly: GCA_964501355.1. Taxonomy (GTDB): domain Bacteria; phylum Patescibacteriota; class Dojkabacteria; order CAZCSM01; family CAZCSM01; genus CAZCSM01. Next base: position 2,012 of record CAZCSM010000004.1, read on the forward strand.
CAACAAAGCCCCGACGCCAAATTCGGCAAGACGTCCTCTTCCTTTATAGTATCCCATGATAACAACATCCACAGTATCTGAAAGATGACTCTGCATTGCCCTTTTTAGCTTCACCCAATCAAAGTTCCTAGTTCCTGGCTCATATAATGTATTCTCACTTTTCACAATAATTCCTTCCAAGCCTTCACTAACATTCTCATTAAAATACTTCTCCAAATCCTCTGCATTATCATACAGAATGGTCTCCGTGATCTTTATTAATTTATTATCCTTTGCCAAGTCCTTGAGAAGCGAAATCCTATTCTCCAACATTTCATTCATCAAATTCTTTCCATCTAGATACAGAAGATCAAAGGCAAAAAGAAAGACGGGAACCTTTTCAGAGGCCGCCCCCACCCCATAAATTCGTTTTCGATTCATGGTCTTCTGAAACGGCAAAAACTCCTCCGTTTCGGGATTATACCCGATCACTTCGGAATCTATTATTAAGGACTTTGCCGGTAATTTCTTGACGGCTTCAACGACATCCGGAAACATATCGGTCAAATTCTCTAAATTTCGAGAGAATAGTTTTACATAAATCCTACCATCCTCTTCCCATTTATGTGCCTGACATCTTAAACCATCAAATTTTGGTTGTGCCCAGACAGAACCCATTTTTTCAATAATTTCCTGTGTAGTCGGAATTCTTTCTACGAGTTTTGCAAAAACCGGAGTTCCAGGAGTTGGTTCCAATTTAGCCAGACCATCCAGACCTGAATTAACATATGTTTCCATAACAAGCCCGAGATCGGACGAAGCATAATAAGCTTTTTCAACAACACCCCTTTGACTTTTATCGCCAACCGCTGCCCAGGAAATTACATCCAAAACAGTCTTTGCACTGAGTCCAAGTCGAAGTTTACCAATCGGAATTCTCGCGATGTAACGACAAGCGATCGGAGGAAGGTCTAAAAATAAATCACGAAGCTCAAGAATCTTTTTATCCTGTGAACCCGTTCCGGAATAAAGCGCTGTATTCTTTAGTTTTGTAAAAACTTCATCAATCTCTAACTTTTTATAATTATCACCAATCTCTTCCCTATATTTTTCCGCCAATGTCCCTAAATCGCCAACTTCTTTGAAATCTGACATAACAGATGCATCAGACTTCTTAAACGTCAAAGCGACGGCACGAATCATCATCTTTTCAGCAACATTGAACTCCAAATCTTCAAAGTTCGGTGCAACGCGACCCTGCAAAAGATATGCAACGCACCTAGCATCATTAGCATCTATTTTTCTAACCATTTCGGCAAGAATCTCTGTCATCTCGTTGCGAGAATCCGTTGATTCAATTTTTTCCAAATATTCAGCAAAATCAACAAATAACATTTTTAAACATATACTAAGTTAAATATTTTCATCTTATCGATTATTTCGTTTCTTTTATATTCCCCTTTGTTACCTGTATTTGGTCGTTCATACATGGGGTCTGGGACAACCTATTCCGGTAGTTATCTGTATTAAGTTGCTATTTGTCGGAACTGGAGAAACCTCTCTGTCTTAACTTTGTTAAGACATCTCTCCTCCAAAGGAGGAAAGTCTTCCCAGAAATTTTGGTTACTTTTGTTTGCAAAAGTAACCAGCAGCAAGCAAACCCCTTTCCGACCAACTAAAAAATCAAATTAACCAATTTCGTCAACGCACCAATAAGCAATACAAACATAAGAAAACCTGAAAATACAACAGATATGATAAAGTTAGCACGGCTAATCACCTTCTTTTTAGACAAATTCTTAAACCCGCGATACATGCCAAATCCAAGCATTATTACAATACTAATCATTATCAATGCTGTCAGAAACTCATAAATCCACATTCAAATTAATCTCTCAAAATATATCTTGCAGACTTGGTCTTTCCAGTCTTCTTGATCAGGTGTCTATCAATAAGCACTTTCACATCACGAAGAATCGTATCGTCAGAGAATTTCGGAAGCAAATCCCGCCACTCACTGTTATTAATATAACCATGATCCTGAATAAAGGAAAGAATCTTGACCTGACGATCGGTTAATGCGATTTGCCCCAGTTTCTTTTTAAGTCTCATATCTTGACTTAAGTCTAAGACTCGATTCTTAATTCTCTCAAGTTCCTCTGCCAAGCCCTCACTAAAATATTCCAGCCAAAATGTCATATCGCCTTCCAATTTTTCGACACTTTGCAAAGCCTCATAATATCTTGGCAAATCTCGATCATAATGCTCATCTAGACAAAAGAATCTCTTTATATCATAGCCATCTAACGACAAGCTTAATGTTGCCACGACTCGGGAAGTTCTTCCATTTGCCTCGACAAATGGGTGTATTCTGGCAATTTGAGTATGTAATATCCCCGACTTGATGACCGGATGTACTCCATTTTTCATCTCAGAATTATACCATTGGAAGAGACTGTCCAGAAGCTCCGGAACGAATCTTGCATCCGGTGCTCGGTATGAAACTTTTTGAGTTTTTGAATTAACTAGAACCACCGGCACATTTCGAAAAACGCCTGAATATTTTGCCGGCACAAGATCTTTGCTAATAATCCTGTGTATTTTCAATAAGAGATTTGAGTTAAGTTCCGGGGTCTTTCCCTTCCCTAGCTCATTATCAATATAGTTTAAGACTTCACGATAGTTCACAATCTCCTTGAAATCGCGAATTCGGACGTCATTTGAATCAAGCTTTCCATGAACAATTTGACTTACCTGCTTATATGAAAGAGGATTATTTTCAATGTGTGTAGAATAATGAACCGTACGAACAAGAGCTTCGTTTTGGAAATTACGCTCCCACGCAGGAACTAAAGGCGCATTAAGTATTATCGCTCGTGAAGATTCAATACGAGAAATGTTATTTAGGATAGTATTTGTAATTGTATATTTTGGATTAAATTTCATTTATGAGTCAAAGACTTAACTGCATTTCAAATACGAATCCAAATACATCTTTGCATAGTTCACAAATCTCTTTATAACTTTCCAATTATTTCCTCCGTGAGAATGGTAAACATCAAGATTGGGTGAATATATAATAGCATAACCCGTATTTATCAATCTTTGTCCCAACAGAGTATCTTCCCCACCACCAAATTTCATCTCCTCAAATTTCAAATTTTCCTTTTCTAGAACAGATTTTCTAACAGCACAACTTGTACTTTGCAATAACCCCGGTTGTGATTTATTATTAATAACTTGAAATTTTCTTGGCCAGTATAATCCATCCGCCATGCACATCAATCTCTCAATTAGAGTAGATCTTTCATCATCTTCATACGGATAACATCTACCAAATAATCCAGCCACATTTACATTTCCACTCATGCACGATGCAATTTCACCTAAGATATTTTTATGAATTGGAGTAGAATGAGCATTAGTTAAATACACAATATCATATCTTGCCTTCTCTATCCCCATATTACATGACTTTGCATGAGTGAATTCTTCATTTGAAATATTCACAAGAACTAATCCTTCCGCTGCACAGTACTGCTGAGTTCCATCCGTCGATTCATTATCAACAACAACAATTTCGTAATCTTTGAAATCCTGCTTTTTATAAAGGTCTACAAGGTCCCTCAAATACTGCTTTTCATTTTTGCATCGAATAACAATAGATATCATGCTAACTTATGTTATATTTAAATTTATTTCTGCTCCAAAACCATAGTGGCGAATGAACATCGATTGGGCGAAGATTTGTTCCATCCAGAAGATTCCTCCACCTTTCTGCAATTTCATCACGCGATAATACATTTGATTCTCCCTTCGTAATCAAACCCAATTTTACAGAAGATTGAATCACATGAGTATCTGGCGCAATGCCTATCTTATCAGAATGCAGCAAATCAATGTCACAATACTGCGTAAGAATGTAACTCCAGTAGTTAAAGATCTTTGGGCCGGATAAATAAGGAAATTCTTTCTTATAATCTCCCCGGACAACTTTCTGTAAGACAAGAAAATCAGATTTACAATAATCTAAAATCAGGTTTTTAAAAGTTCCCCAATTATTGCTTACCGTTTCTGAAACTCTATACCAGGTGTTAATATGCTTATTCGGTTGCAACGCTAATCGATGTTTCAGAAGTTTTAATCTTAGTTTTTCTTCCCCGATAGATTTTATATTCCCAATTTCGAAAGCATCATTTGTCGAGTTATCTAAGTATGTATCCGTTGCTGCTCGCCAAAGTTTGAAACTATCTCTCTGATAATTCAATGCCATCGGCAAGGTAAAAAACCGCAGTTTTTGTTCCAAAGACTTCTCAAATTCAGGATGACAATCCTCCGGCATTGTTGTATCACCCAAATTACCATTTTTATACGCAGTAATAATTTTCTTTACCTTTTGAAAAACTTCATCTTTATTCAAAATCAATTTCCTCCAACTCACATAAATTATTTCCAATCTCCACACCAACCGACAACGGAATCGAAAGTTTAATAACATTCTCCATTGCAGCCTTCATATTTTTCGCAAACTTTACCAAATTTTCACTAACTATTTCACCCTCTTTGAATAAATCACTGCGGGATTTTCCTTCCTCTCTATATTCGAAAACAATTTCATCATGAATTTGGAGGAGCATTCTGGCCTCGACTTTTTTATTTTCGCTTAGAAACAATTCTAGCGCGTCACTTGCCTCGATCATTGAAACCTTCATAATATCTGAAGCGGAAGACTGCATCGGGAAATTAATCGAAAATCTTTCTGCAGCTTTTCTTGCAGCAAAATTACTATTATTAATATTTCGAACAAGTGCTTTTCTGCCAAACATTGATTCCAAGTATCCATGCTCATGGGCAAGCTCTTTTACCCGATCAATATACTTATGAATTTCCGGATATTCTTCGAAATAACGATCGATAATTTCTGCAGCCTCTTCCGGAGTTGCATTCATTTGTTGTGATAAACCGTAGGCAGAAACTCCATAAAGGACTGCAAAATTTACTGTTTTTGCAACTCGACGTTGATCTTTTTTCACTTCTGCAACAGGAACATCGAAGATTTCTGCAGCAGTGGCGGCATGAATATCTAAACCATTATTAAACGCAGCAAGCATTTTATCTTCTCCCGCAACATGAGCGGCTAATCGAAGTTCAATCTGAGAATAGTCAATTGCTACGAATACACTATCTTCTGATGCGATAAAGCATTTCCTAATTTCATTTCCCGATTTTGATCTAATCGGTATATTTTGTAAATTCGGATTCGAAGAAGACAGCCTACCGGTGATTGCAACAGCCTGATTATATGTGGTATGAATTTTCCCATCTTTTTGAATAAGTGGGAGAAGACCATCAACGTAAGTTGAAACAAGTTTTGTCAGCTCACGATATTCTTCGATCGGCTTAATAATTGGATGCAAAGGCCGCAATTCCTCTAAGACTGATGCGGCTGTTGAATACCCTGTTTTTAATTTCTTCACCGGAGGAAGCTGCAGTTCTACAAAAAGAATATCTGCAAGCTGTCTTGATGAAGCTATGTTAAATTCATGACCTACAATCTCGTATATTTCCTTTTCAAGTGAAGAAACTTTCTTATCGAATTTTGACTTTAGCTCATGCAAATATGATTCGTCTACCAGAATGCCATTTGATTCCATCTGTGCAAGAATCGAAAGTATCGGCATTTCCACTTTATAGAACAGATCTTTGACACCAACTCGATAATCGGGAAGAGCCATGAACTTTTCAAATTCGCCCTTTACCAGTTTCTTCCAAACTAATCCTGCAATTTTATCCTCTTCCTCAAGTCTCTTTTTTAAAATAGGTTGCAGCTTTGAAATAACAGAGACCATTTTCCCACTATAACTTTCGATCAAAACAATACTCGTCGGCTTTTTATCTTCAACAACAGTCCCAAGTTCGGAAAAAGCCAAAGAACGAAGATCTAAATTGCCGCCGCTGAAACCAAGCAGATACGCAGCCAGCATAATATCAAATGTCATTCTGTGTGCCGAAATTCCGAGTTTCTCTAAAACGTGTAGATCAGATTTGATATCATATCCGCATTTCTCGACTTCTATATTTTCGAAGAGAGTCTTAAAAGATGACAATGCGTTTCCCTTAATAATCTGGGCAGGAAGAACATACGACTCTTCCTCTTCAAAGTTTACAGATAGACATTCAAGTTCATTTTCTGCATTGATGCAGATGTGATATGAAAACGACTTTACGGAATTGGCCTTATCGAAGAATTTCTCAACCTCAATTTGGTTCTGCAAAACTTTAGTATCCGTCGAGGATTGTTCCTGAATAGCTTCGGAAGAAAATAGTCCAATCTGAGTCTTATTTTTACTCTCTCTGGTAGATTGAGGTAATCTTTTGATTAACGACCTGAACTGTAGTTCTTGAAAAAGATTGAGCACAGAATCTTTGTCATAGTCTGCTAGCACCGAATCTTCATAATTTAAAGTGATTGGCACATCGGTAACAATTGTAGCTAGTTGTTTACTCATTATCGCAGATTCATGCTCCTCCGCAAACTTCTTGGCATATCGTGATGGAACCTTGTCTAGATTTTCATAAATGTTCTCGACCGTACCAAACTCTTGCAGAAGGGTTGTCGCCCCTTTATCACCAACACCTTTAACTCCTGGAATTTCATCTGACGGATCTCCTGCAATTGCCTTGAGATCTATTATCTGTTTTGGCGCTAAACCGAAGCGTTCTTTCACTTCTTCAATTCCGTATAGCTTCATGTCTTTGAAAGTTTTCCCCGGCAACCAAACCTTTGTGTTTGCATCAATAAGTTGCAATGCATCTTTGTCACCCGTAACGATAATTGTGTTTACCTGATTTTGGGGATCAAGTTCATCAATCTGACGACAAAGCGTTCCTATGACATCATCTGCTTCATAGCCCTCTACTGCAAATATGGGAATGTTCAATGCCTCTACAACCTGTCTAACTCTGGCAAATTGGGGTTTCATCTCTTCATCCGGCTCACGGCGATTCGCCTTGTAACCGATGTACTCAAGATGGCGAAATGTTGGTTTTGGAAGATCAAATGCACAGGCGATATACGTCGGTTTTATCGTTTCCAGAACGTTGAATAGCATTGAGGTGAATCCATAAACAGCATTTACTTGCTCACCGGAAACGGTCGTTAAGGTTGAAGGATATGCATGGTATGCTCTGTGAATCAGAGCATTTGAATCAATTAATGCGAAGATTTCTTTACCATTATTATTGAAATGCGCAACAGCCATAAAAAAATAGGAGTAGAATAATCTACTCCTATTGTACTATAAATTATTAAGTTAGTGTAAATTAACCCTCTTGTACATCTCCTCGATAACAAACACGAGAGAAAGCTTTAGATCCTGCTGTAGGTCTAAACGTACACCCGTTTTCACTCTCAGGCACAAGAATCTCTGCAAATAATTTGCCATCATGTTTAAGTTCAATCAGAGCGTGATTTAGTCCTCCTCCTGTTACATCAGTAACAATAAACCCAAAATCTTCAAAAGGCATCCTTTCACCATCGCGAAGGACTACTGGCTCTTGCCCTCCAGGAATATACACTTCCGTACACATAAACAAAAAAATCTGATTTATTTGCGCAGATTTTACAAGAAGAAGAAGAAGAAGAAACTGTCAATACTAGAGGATAAACAAGCATTTTTCAATTATCAATTTTCATCTTTTACAAAAGAAAAAGATTCGCTGTGTCAGACATAGATTTCAAGGACAATACATTTACAAAAGTAGGAACGCGCCATGGCGCGTTCCTACAAACTATTTACTACTCTCTACTAACTATTTACTTTTCTTCAAATAATCTTCCACAAACTTATCATACTCCTCCATATCCATAACCTCTTTATCAAGAAGTTCTTTTGATAAGCTATCAAGAAGTTCTCTATGTTTCGTCAAAATATCAGTCGCGGTCTGCCAAGCCTTTTTAATAATAGCTTCGACTTCTTCATCAATGTCCTTTGCTGTCTCTTCAGAATAGTCCTTTCCCATGCCGTATCCATAGCCCAACGCTTCGCTTTCGTCATCCTGCCCGTATTTAACCATACCAAGTTTCTTGCTCATACCATACTGCTTCACCATATTTCTTGCAAGTTTCGAAGCGTTGGCAATGTCAGAAGACGCACCTGTCGTAACGTCACCAAAAACAAGCTCTTCTGCAGCATTACCTGCCATATCAATTGCAATTCTAGAGAGAAGCTTTGTCTTTGTTCGAAAAGTTTCATCCTTCTCTGGAAGCATCATAGTAACACCGGCAGCTCGTCCTCGAGTAATAATTGAAATCTTATGAACAGGATCAGATTCCGGAACAAATTTAGAAACAATTGCATGTCCTGATTCATGATATGCAGTAATTTCAAGATCTCTTTTTCCTTTCTTTCTATGCTTCTCTCGCCCCATTTGTACACGAACAGAAGCCTCTTCAATCTCACTAAATCCAATTTTATCCTTACCTCTTTGAACAGCCAATATCGCAGATTCGTTAAGCATGTTCTCAATATCAGCACCAGAGAAGCCAACGGTTCTTCTCGCAATTCGCTCGAAGTCAACATCTTCCTCAACTGGTTTATTTTTTGCATGAATCTTTATAATTTCTTCACGACCCTGTACATCGGGAAGTTCCAAATAAACATGTCTGTCAAATCTACCAGGTCTAAGAAGGGCCGGATCGAGAACATCTGGTCTATTTGTTGCAGCTAGGACAATTACGTTATCATTCTTTTCGAAACCATCCATCTCAACAAGAATCTGATTCAACGTCTGCTCAGTTGCTCCGGAAGTAACATTTGTACCTCTTTTACGAGCTACAGCATCAATCTCATCAATGAAGATAATACAAGGTGATGCTTTCTTTGCTTTTTCGAATAAATCTCGAACACGAGAAGCACCCGCACCGACAAGCATTTCCTCAAATTCTGCACCTGAAGTATGAAAGAATGGGACACCTGCTTCACCGGCAATTGCTCGAGCGAGCAAAGTTTTACCGGTTCCCGGAGGCCCGAAAAGAAGCATTCCCTTTGGAATTCTTGCTCCCATTTTTGAGAACTTCTTTGGATTCTTCAAAAACTCAACAACCTCTTCGAGCTCATCCTTCGCCTCATCACAACCCGCAACGCTTTTAAATGTTACATCCGGTTTTTTGCCAAAAATCATTCTTGCCTTGCTTTTGCCAAATTCAAAAATCTTTCCACCTGCACCTTGCATATTCTTGAGGAAAATAACAATTAAAACAACAGTTCCTCCAAGAAGCAAAATATTTAAAATATCAGAAAAGTTAATTCTGAAAGTTGGAACATACTCAATTTTCACTTCAGACTGAGTAATATCAATACCTTCCTCATCCTGAAGAACTTTAACAATATCAAAACCGGGCTGAGTAAGGGCGTATACCATAGTCCCATCCAGCTTTTCAATCTCCACCTTGTCATCACGAATCCGAACTTCATTTACGTTCTCCTCTTTTACCTCTCGAATAACATCATTTAATCCGACGAGCTCAGACTCTTTGTACCCTGCAAAAAAGTTGAATAGCGTAATTGCTATTATTACGGAAATTACAATTGTCGTAATTGAAAGACCCCTTCTCTTCGAAGGCAACTTTACTCTGACAATATTGGGATTCTTCGTATTCTCTGCCATAACTTTAATAAAAAACTGATTAATAAACTAACAAGATGATTGTACCGTTATTGCGCACAATTAACAAGAATTTCAAGAACAAGTTACAGTGTTAGTAACAGGAACAAAGAACTTTATCAATTAAAGGTGAAGTTTTAAAGATCTCTCAAAATCACAAAATCCAAGCATCAATTTCCAAACAAATTACAATTACCCAAACAACAAATTCAAAACAAATCGGAATAATAACATTTTTGCAAAATAGTTTGAAAATGTTTGAGGTTTAAAATTTGTGATTTGGTATTTATTTGGAACTTGAGATTTATTATTTGGAATTTGAGCAAGCGAAGCTTGCATAGTGGTGGTGACGAGTGGAATCGAACCACCGACCTAGGGCTTATGAGTCCCTCGCTCTAACCAACTGAGCTACATCACCACAAACTTTTATTAGGTTAGAAAGATCATAAATGGTTGCGGGGGACGGATTTGAACCATCGACCTTCAGGTTATGAGCCTGACGAGCTGCCACTGCTCCACCCCGCGTTAGTGCACAAAGGAATATACAATATATGGGCATGAAAGTAAAGGAACGTTAGAGAATCAAGTTCAACCAATTTCTAATATCTGGGGAAACTTCTGAATCATCATTCTCCGTTGTCGACTCATTAGAAACATTGCTGAAAACTCCTTCTGGAACAACTAGTATTGAATCGCCCTCATTTGCAAGATTCAAATAATCTCGAGACTGAGCCTCTATAAAATCCAAAGAAGAGAACCAATCAAGGTCTGCTCGCAATTGATCTTCCTGCAATTTCAAAGCATTCAATTTATCAACCTCGTTTTGGATTAGGTTATATCTTTCAATACCAAGCTTAATAACACCAAAGATGTTTACAGCAAAAAAGCCTACACCTATAACGCAAGTTATATTTACTATAATTCCCATAATTGAAACTTTTGGGAAGCTGACATCCTTCAAATATTTTCCTATTAATCCGCCTCGCATATTATCCTGTAGTCTTATTTATTGACTAATCACATATTAAGTGTTATTATCCAAACAACTGTCCTACTGCATAAACGCCCCTGATATTTATAATTTCTTTGATTTTGAGATGATTGATACACAAGAAACCGTTAACTTATTTATAAAGCAGCTGGAGACAGAAGGCAAGTCCAACTCGACCCTTCTTGCATATGGAAAAGACATTGAACAGTTCATTGAGCTTATTAACAAGATACATCTTGATACTCTCGATGAACTAGAGGAAGAACATATTAAACTCTTCTTGGAGTCTTTAGAAAAGCAGAACTATACGCCGAAAAGTATCTCAAGAAAACTTAATAGCATCAGAACCTTTTGCAAGATTATGAATGAAAAAGGATTGATGATTAAGAACCCTTCAAGTGTTGTATCTCATCCAAAGATTGAAGTAAAAGAACCACGAGTTCTAACGGAACTTGAATACAGAGCATTAAGAGATGTTTGCAGAAGAGATCAAAGACTTTACACAATAATCGAGCTAATGCTTCAAACAGGAATTCGAATTGGAGAATTAGCAAGACTTAAACTTGAAGAACTAAAGTTAGAAAAGAAATCCGGAGAGATCTTTATTCGAGCATATGGTAGCAATGGAGAGAGAACAATCCCTCTTAATGATACAGCAGCTTTATCACTATCAGACTATTTGAAGGAAAGATACCAAACAGAAAACACCGCAGTCTTTGTAACCAAAACAGGACGGCCCCTACTCGTTCGAAACATCAGAACTTCTGTAAACAGAGCTTTCAAGAAAGCCGGCATTGAAAATGCAAAAGTGAATGATTTAAGAAACACTTTTATCGCACACAACCTTGCAAAGGGAGCGGATCTTGTTAGAATCTCTCAAATCGTAGGACATAAGAGAATATCAACAACTGAGAAGTATTTAGATCTTATTAAAAGCGACGAGCAGAACAAAACAAAACTAGAAGAACTGTAACCACACAGAAAAACAATCAAACTAAGTCCGCATACAGCGGACTTTTTGATACTCATTGAAATTCATCCTTAATAACAATAATATAATATTGCATTAATTTATTATTAACAGGATGGAAGATCAGGAACAAGCCCCCATTCAGCCTACGCAACTACCAGTTGCTGCTGCACCAATGAATGAACAACCACTGGAGAAATCTCAAAGCAAATCCGGAATACTAATAATCCTAGTATTATTGCTTCTACTCCTAGCAGGAATAGCCGGTATTTTTGCATATGCCTTCCTGAGCAACAAGAACATCCCTATCATTTCGGATATTGTTGAACAGGTAGAAAATGTGGCAGTTAGTGATGAGCAGTTCGCAGAGATGGTTCAGGACCAACTTAGCGAAGCTATTTTTTCCACAATAGAAAAAACGAGCTCGGTAGCGGCAACCGAAGCAATTGTTGAAATTGATGCATCAGAAGAGTTCTTAAATAATTATGCAGAATCAACAACAAAAGGATTATCCTCATATCGTTTCGACAGCATGATTGACATGCAGATTACCACAGAGGATGACTATTATCCTGTTGACCTAGGAATACAATTAAGTATGGATGGAGCAGTTCAAGCAAATGGTGACACGTTGAAGCTCGAAACAAATATTTATGGAGAGTACGCTGAAGCGGAAACAAACTTGATATTTGACGGGAACATCAAAGCTCTCGGAGAGGTTCTCTATTTCAAGATTAACGAGTTACCCGACTTTGGAGTCGATCTAGATGAGTTTCTAAATACATGGTACTTCCTGGATATTACGGAAGAAGAAGACTTAGTCACGGGTCTTAAAGAAAGCCAAGGACTGGAAACAGATGATAGTATTTCAGAGGATGATCTAGAGAAACTTAACCAGCTTATTACAGGAGAAACCATTAAAGCAAACATCGTTCGATTGCCAGACATGGTGTTGGAAGATGAAGAGAAATTTGGCGAATCAACTGGGACAAGGACAAATTGCTTCGAACTTAATCTAGATGGAGACGATATTGTCGCCCTGGTCGAGGAAATTGAAAAAATTTGGGAAGTCACTGATGCGGAAAAAACTTCGAGCTCAGATAAGGCTGAAATCAAAAACACATTTCAAGAGGTCAGTATGGGCGCATGTGTAGGACGACAGGATCATCAAGTATACAAATACATGTTCGACGTTGCTTTGGACTCAGAGGGAACAGCATATGCAATGAATGGATGGTCCGAAATGTGGGATCACAATAAAGATGTTAATATTGCGGAACCTACCGATGCCATTAACTTCGAAGATGCAATCGGAGATATACTTAATACTGTAACACCAGAACCATATGGCCCTGCTGCCCAATTATCGAGCACGAGAAATACAATTCGAAAATCTGATATTAATGCCATGCTTCAAGCAGCAAGTCTCTACACTATTGATAATGACGGAGAATTCCCCACTATCAATGGTGAGCCGATGAAGACATTAACCATTGAAGATGGTTATGCCTACTGTGAAGAATGGGGAGAATGTTTTGCTACAGATCTTGATGAAATCGCAGATGGATTTGGTGCCTACTTAACAGAAATCCCACTGGACCCTCAATATGATATGGACTATCTGATTGGAGTTGACGATTCAACAAATCCAATGCATATAATAGTAGCAACAAATTATATGGAAGAAGGAGATGATCAGGTCGGTACACTATACTATCTGGAATATTAAAAGGATCTTTATAGACTGAAACACCAGCAGTTGCTGGTGTTTTTTATTTCTTCTATTTTTCTATAATAATATCAGCCAATAATCCTTCTTAAGGACAGAAGAGTCATGAATAAAATATCGTTGAGTTTGGGGATTACATTTTAATTTCTCAAATGGTGGGCCTCTTGATGGGGTTTTACAACTTTTAGAACACTTCAAAAAGTTCTACGAAGAGACAATTAGCTTTTCACAATACATTCCAGAACTGAAAAAATATACGACCAACAATTCCTTGCTGGCCGCATAGTAATACCTAAAAATTCAATTGAATTTACGACTCAATAAGCATTGGCATAACTTCGGCAATAAAAGCCTGTGAATCCTCTTCTGACACACCACATTCATTCATGATTGGAATACCTAAAAATTCAATTGAATTTACGACTCAATAAGCATTGGCATAACTTCGGCAATAAAAGCCTGTGAATCCTCTTCTGACACACCACATTCATTCATGATTGGAATGCTCGTCATAACAATATCCAACATTGCTGCACTAGAATCTAATTCACCAGCTCTAAATTTAGCCGTCAAAGTAGCTAATTCCTCCACTCTCCCTGTTCTATACAACTCATGTAGGAACCTCCCAGCCATATCTGGCTGTCCTTGGCAAATTTGAGACAGTGTTTCGACATCAGCTTCAGCTAGAAGTTGCTGTTCATTTTGGGCAGGGAAAAAAGTAAAATCGGCTTTTCCCATAACGAGAAGCTTGCTTAATTAAAGTGTGAGGATTATATAAGCTTTTGGAGCTATTCGTCAAATCTCGTGTCTATTGCAAAAGGAACAATTTTGATTCGACTATTTATTTTAATTAACACCTGAAATAATCCAACAAGGTTAGAAAAAGCTTCCCGAGATTCTTCGTATGAATAATCAACTCCATAGTTTGCTTTCATACTTTTCTGATAATCTCGGACGGTTTCATCAGAAATAGGAATGAGGGGCATTGTCGTAATGACTAAACTAAACCATTACTAACTCTAGTCTTTCTTTTAGTTCTTTCCAATTAGGCAGTTGTTTTTCAAGAACTTCGAAGTAATCCTTACTATGATTCGGGTGAACTAAATGACAAAGTTCATGAACTATCACATAATCAACACATGACTTAGGGGCTTTAATAAGTTCAGGGTTTAATGATATCAGCCCACCATTAGAACAGCTCCCCCACTTTCTCGAAAGTCTCTTCATTTGCAACCGTGGTTTCTTACCTACTTTTTGCTTCTTTATAAATGATTCCGACAATTCCTCGAAACGCTCTTGGAAAATTCTTTTTGCATTTCGCTCATACCATTGAGAAAGCAAAAGCTTTACATAATCTTTATTATCAACACTTGTTTCAACTACTAATCGGCCTCTATAAAGTTTTATGTTGGAATCTTTTGATTTCTTAATTTTCAACATATATTGACGGCCGAGATATTTATGTGTTTCGCCATTAACATATTCTCGTTTCGGAGTTCTAGGAAGAAACTTTTCGAAATACTGTTGTTGCTTCTTTATCCAGGCTCCTCGTTTTTTCAACCGTTCTTGAATTTGACCCAAACTCGCTGTTATGGGGGCTTTAACTTCAACGGTAAGGTCTGGATAAACGTCAATAGACAAAGTCTTTCTGCTTTCTTGTTGCAATGTGAAAGGAATCTCTAGCGAACCATATTTTATAATATGACGAGAAAGTTTCATTTATATCTATTCTTTGCTACTTCAATTGAAGTATCGATAATCTCATCCATTTCATCAAAGCTTATTCTAAGATTTAGACTCTTGTTAAGTTCATATAGATATTCATCAATCGCAGTTCGCATTTTATTCTGAACATCAACATTGCTCTGGAAATCAACAATCTTATATTTCTTTATAATCTCATCTATCGCTACTCCAATTTCCGCTGATAACTGTTTGTTATCTGTATTCTCAACGGCCTTTCGATTAATAACAGCACCCGCCACACCATAAAATGCTTTTGCATTGTCATTACCCTCAAGTATGGAAGGCGTGTCATCACCCTTTCTCTCAAGAACATTGCCAACCATCTCCTTCATTCTTTGCAGATATTCAGCATCCGTAATACGCTTATCTCGATATTCTTTTATTGTTTCTTCTAACAAGTCAGAAAACTTTTTGTAATATGTCGGGTCTTCGTTCATCTTCTCCGTTAACGTTTTTTTCAATCGACTTGCCATAGTATCAGCCTGAGCAGCTGTACCCTCAATACCTTCAACCTCTTGTTGAAACTTGTCTTTATCAAAAATGTTTACCTGTTCTGTTATTTGAATAACCTCGTCTGTAGTAATATGCGTATCAATAAGCTTCTGAATTTGTGCTTCATATTGTTTGTAATCAATATCATCCGAGTATCGCTGCTTTACAGAAACCCTCAATTTCAAGAAGAACCTAGAATCATTTTTGTACATATTAACCTCATCTTCTGGAACTTGTTCCTCAAATTCTAGTGTTGATAAAGCAAGTTTTAGTGTCCTTGCAAATTTGGATAATGAATCATAAAAATCATTTCTCAATTCATCATCTGCAAGAAGCTGTTCATATTCTTCTAAATCCTGTCTGTTCTGAATTACATTAAATATGTCCCAAACTTCTGAATGATACTGTTTCAGATTTGCAATTTCTTCTTTGACGTTTGTCAGCGTTCCGATTAAATCCTCTTCATCGAAACTAGAAAGCGAACTATACGTTGTCAAAGCTTTATCTAGTTCCCCCAATATTCCGTAATAATCGATAATGTAACCGTAATCTTTTCCCGTATGAACACGGTTAACCCTTGCGATGGCCTGAAGCAAGGTGTGTTCTTTCAAACTTCTGGTTATGTAAAGAACAGTATTTCTCGGAGCATCAAAACCTGTTAACAACTTATCAACAACAATTATTAACTCTGGCTCATCACTTTTCTTAAAAGCATCAATCAGCTGTCTGTTATACCTTTCTTCATTTCCGTACTTATCCATCATGGAATGCCAAAATCTCAAAACAACGTCCTCAGATTCACTAAAAATATCTTCATGACCTTCCCTCGTATCGGGGCCAGAAATAAGGACGTCCGATTTAATAATCCCGATTCTATCGAAGAACTGTTTATATTTGACGGCAGCAGCTTTTGAAGGAGCTGTTAATTGTGCTTTATATTCTGTTCCTTGCCAATTATCTCGGAAATGTTCACTTACATCCCAAGCTATCGCATAGAGCTTTTGTTCAGCTTCGTTTAGTTGGTCTGCTCGACTGAATTTATCTTTTAATACTCCTGCCTGCTTTTCTGTTAGTGGTTGAGATATTCGGTCAAAATATGTATCAATAGGTTTTCTATTTACATCCTGAACAGCTAAACGGCCTTCATACAGCAAAGGGACAACCGCTTTATCTTTGACAGCTTGGTCTATGGTGTACTTATCTATAATACCCCCAAACTTCTGTGCTGTATTCTTATCCTTTTTCAGCAAAGGTGTCCCCGTGAAGCCAATATAGCAAGCATTAGGAAGAACTTTCTGCATTTTTACATTTGCTGTACCGTATTGACTCCTGTGACTTTCATCTACAAGGACAAAGATTTCTGAAGATTCATTAACAGTAACTTGCCTTTCAAGTCCCGATTCGAACTTGTCGATTACTGTTGTAATGATGTCATATTTTGGCTTTTCGACAAGCTTCATCAATTCCTTTCCACTGCTAGCCTTTACAACTTCTTTTCCACAATCGTTAAATGTGTCATGTATCTGCTTATCTAAATCAACTCTATCAGTCACAACAACTATCTTTGAGTTCGAATAATCCAAAGCAAGAGACTTGGCAAGCATAACCATTGTTAAAGACTTTCCGCTTCCTTGGGTGTGCCAAATTACACCACCTTTTCTTCTTCCTTGCTCTAAATTCTTAACCTTTCTTAAGGTTTTCTTCACTGCAAAATATTGTTGATATCTTGCAATCTTCTTTGTACCAGCATCGTAAACAATGAACTTATAAATCAGTTCTAACAGTCTTTCTGGCCTACATAAGCTATACAAATCTCTATCTTGTTTTGTTACCTTTCGTTCTATTTCTTCGAGTAAATCAAAGTATTGTCGAACGTATCTAAATCTTTCTGTAAACAACCTGTCTTTTACCTCTTCTTGAATTGGTGTGTTTTTCAGTTTTGAAATAACAGTCTCATATTCAGACTTTTGCTCATCGTTTTGAAATTGTTCTTTCCATACAGCCCAGAAGTCTTCTGATGTTCCTGTTGTTGCGTACTTTGAATCATTTCCGCTAGTTGCAATAAGAAGTTGTGAATACTTAAACAGTTGCCTTATCCCGTCTTCCTTTTGGTTTCGTATGTGCTGAGATACAGCCTGCTCTATCGGTTTATCAATGTCGGGACGCTTACATTCAATCACGACAAGAGGGATTCCATTCACATAGAGGACAATGTCAGGTCTGTAATGTTCGTGTAGTCCAGTTCTCTCTACTTCCAGTTCCTCGGTTACATGATACTCATTATTCTCGGGATTTTCCCAATCAATGTATTGAAGGGTAAAGCTCTTGCGGTCTCCGTCTACATTCTGTTCAAAACTTTTCCCCATAACGAGCAAATCAAAGACATTCTCGCTTGCAACCATTAATCCTTCATTCAAAGGTACTTCTCGGAGAGCATCAATTGCACGCTGAATATTTGAATCTGAAAATTCATGCTCTGAGCCCTTGAAAGAAAATCTGTTCAACTTCTTTAACTGTTGCTCCAGAATATCCTGAAGTAACACTTTTCGTGTCGAATTGCCTCGAAGCTGAAGAGCTTCTTCTTGGGATAAATATTTGTAACCCATATTCACCAAAAGCTGCAATGCAGGGATTTGAGAAATATGGTCTTCTTTGAATGATGGTGTCGTTATTTTCATTCTTTCTTCAGGTTATTTATTTTCTGTTCTAATTCATTAAGCCTACTCTCAAAAGGCTCATACTTTTTTAACTCTTCATTTTCAAATCTATCTTTCAGTCGACTAAATTCCTCATTTAATGAAGTTAATTTACAGACATCCTCGTCTTTGGCAGAATTTGTAAAATACCCTCCAACTGAAATCAAAAAGATAGATAAAAGAGATACAGCAATAAACTTGAAAGTGGCCCTCTTCTCTCTACGACTATTAACCGTATAATCAAGAAGCAACACAAACAGTGCAAGAAGCCCTCCCAAAACAAGACTTAACCCTAGAACCCTATTGAAATCACAAACACTTTTAATTATCTGAACTTCGATAAGAAGAAATGCAACAATCGAAGCAAATATTCCCAAAACAGAGATATAATCAGCCGTTACTGAACTTCGAGTATCTTCAATATTATTTTTTAACTCTTGCTTAAGTTCGTCTAAATCATCAAAGGTAACTGCCGTCTGTTCGTTTCCGCTTGTTAGCGGTCGACGAAAAACCTGCTCAAATAAGCTTTCACGCTCAGTCTCTACTTTATTATGAATATCTCTATTATTCTTCGGCATAATTTTCTACATCTGGCATTAAAGCTTTAACAGCAAAAAAATACACTCTTCCCGTCTTATTCCCTACTACAGCAATCATTGGAAGGCTGGGACCCCCAATAACAAAAGATGAGGACATCTCTTTCTGAAAAGGACTATTAAAGAAACCGTCCACTAAAGTAAGCCCCTCAGGTTCAGTAAACCCTAAGAAGCTCTTCCTTTCGTCAATTGCACCTACCAATTTATCTTTAACTTTCTCAAACTTAACGGTCATTCTTTTATTAAAAGAAGTAATTTAACCTAATTTTACCCTAACCTCACCAGTAAGCAACTTCTGCATCAAACCTTTTTTCTCAAGCTTTAATTTCTCCAGTTCATCCTTCAACAACTCAATCTCCCTATCCTGCTCACTCAATAATTCAGCAATTTTCTTTTGTTCTTCAATTGACATTTGCAAAATGGGACAATCGAGAACTTGGTCTTTCCTTAAGTTGGTTTGACTAACACCATCATCAAACTTCAAATAATATCTGTTGCGATTCAACGTGTAGTATAGATATCTGCTGTCGAGAAAATCATTCACTCTCAGTTTACATATTCGCTGATTCAGTGCATATTTATTATCCTCCTCAATGTAAAAGCATCGAGCTAAAGCTCGACCATTCGGTATATCGCTCATGACCATCGCAACATCCCCCTTTACCAAAGGAAGCAAGTTCTCATTTACGTGCTTTTTGACACGGCCCCCAGTTGAGATAAACTTCGAGTTAACAAGGACATACTTTCCCTCAGAATCTACATATGACTCATGAGCCTTTCCATTTTCGAAATCCACCAACAAAAATAACTTCACAACCTCCCAATCCTCAGGAACTTTCCCAATCTTCGTATCAACTAACTTCTCACTCTTTACAAACTCACTAAACCTCACCTTCCCCGTCAACAAAACCTGCATAAACCCCTTCTTCAATTCCTTTTTCTTCTCAATCAACATCTCAACCATCTCAATCGCCTCATCCCAAGCAGAAAGAATCTCAGCAATTTTCTTTTGTTCAGAGATTGGAGGGAAAGGTATTGCAAACCTTCCCAAATCACTATTATTTATTGAGTTTATGGTTGCACCTAGGTTTCTATGTACTTCTTTTCGATAAATATCTGTATCAAAGACCTGAAACACAAAGTCATTATGTTCACTCCTGTAAATTGACATGAATGCACCAAAAGCTTTTCCCTCAACACTCTTGTCAATCAATGCATTTTTACCAATCAGACTCCTACTGCCATTCCTTACACAAATGAGTATGTCATTTCCCTTTACTGGATTAACTTTTAAGTTTGATGTATCCACATATACGTTGTCCTTAAATGATAGCTGTCGATTCTGAACATTTGAAGACCTTAACACCAACGTCCCCGTATCCCGAACATCTTTAGGAGAGTATGTTAGACCGTTTATCATCTTCCCTATCTCTCTCAAGGTTACCACGTGCCAACTATCAGGAATCCAACCTACTTTTGTTTCTTTATAACCTTTTCTATTTTCGTTAACTTTGCTCATTAAAACTTATTAAAACTCAAGAATTTTACAATTGTAAAACAATTTAACATGTAGTATAATCTTAACAGCCTTGCAAAAGGCAACAAAACATTGGCTTAGGGGCTTTGATATACAGAGTCCCTTTTGCATTTTTATCCCCCAATCTCTTTACTCCAACAAATAAAGTCCTTAATCTTTTTCAATTCAAAAACAAAAGAACCCGTCTGGGATAATTCAATGGAAATCCTACGGGATGTTGCAAATATTATTGCATTCTTCCCCTTAGTTTTGAGATGTTCAATGGTATCAGCGAAATCGCTATCACCACTCCACAAAACAAAATTTTCTATAGATTCATCCTGAATATTATCAATCAACATATCCGAAGCAAGCTCAACATCAAAATTACACTTCAGATGCTTAATGTGTGTAATTCCCTGTCGATTCAGTTCAAGAAGCCTCTCATTCAGAAATTCTATTGTTTCCAAATCAAACTTACCCAACAATGCTTTATCAATATAATCTTTTATAACAAAGGGAGAATCAATTGGAGTTCCCGTCATATCAATTGAGAGGTTCATTTCTTTAACAGGTTTCGTTCTTACCACATATCCCCATTTTTCTAAATCTTCAACCGTTTTACGAGAGTCTTCATTCCCATTCAACACACCCTGATACACAACAACCTTATTTACATTTGTGTATGACCTTAATAATTGAATCAATCTTTTAAAATCTATATGCCATCCCAATTTCTTCTGCCAATGAAAAACATTGGCATAGTCGATGTAGATATTTGTTTTCTTCGTAAAAGATTTTGAAAGGAACTCTATCTTTTTAGGATATTTTTCTGCTAATTTTGCAATTCTATCTGTACTAGGATTGAATATTTCTTTTTTTGCCATTGAACTATAACCAAATAAATGTAAAAATGTCTTACATCAGGGGGAAAAGACTTTGAGGTTCCGTCCTCAAAGCAACACCCCCATTTTATACCAATTCCAATTCCTCTAAATATTTTTTCATCTTCTTTCTCGATTCCTCAACCAGCTCTTCCAATTCTTCTATCTCACCATGAACAGTCTTAATATCAACAGTCTCTTCTTCTTCAAAAGTATCAACATATCGAGGAATGTTAAGGTTATAATCATTCTCTTTAATTTCTTTAATGTTTGCTCTATACGAATATTTTTCAATCGTTTCAAAATCTCGGTAAGTTTTTACAATCTTATCAATATCCTCTTTTCTCAATTTATTCTGATTCTTCCCGTCAGCAAATTCACGACTAGCATCAATAAACAAAACATCATCTGTAGTCTTCGCTTTATTAAAAACAAGAATTGCAGCAGGAATACCCGTCCCGAAGAACAAGTTGGAAGGAATCCCAATAACAGCTTCAATCAAGTTCTCTTTCAAGAATTGCTCTCGAATCTTACCTTCCGCACTACCTCGAAATAAAACACCATGAGGAACAACAACACCGACTTTACCAGTCTCGTTAATCGTTTCAACCATATGAGAAATAAAAGCATAGTCACCTTTACCCGTTGGGGGCATTCCTCGCCAGAATCGCTTGTATCTGTCGCTCTCCACATCTTCAGCACCCCATTTCTTCAAAGAAAACGGAGGATTAGCAACAACATAATCAAACTTCATCAACTTATCACCTTCAAAAAGAAGAGGATTACGAATCGTATCCCCCCACTCAATCCTTGCACTATCCATATCATGCAAGAACATATTCATCTTACACAAAGCCCAAGTGCTACCATTGCTCTCCTGTCCGTAAAGAGAAAAGTCTCTGCCACCAACCTCATTCGCAACACGAATAAGCAAAGAACCAGAACCGCAAGTAGGGTCACAAATGCGACTGCCCTCTTTAGGACTTAACAATTTCGCAATCAAAATGGAAACTTCAGCAGGAGTATAAAACTCACCACCCTTTTTACCAGCATCACTAGCAAATCGAGAAATGAGATATTCATAAGTGTTGCCGATTATATCCTCAATACCCACATTAGACGGCCTCAGGTCCATTCTCTCGTCCGCGAAATCCTCAAGTAGATGTTTCAATCGTGAGTTCCTATCTTTGGTCTGTCCGAGATTTGATTCTGAATTGAAATCAATGTTTCGAAAGACACCTTCAAGCTTGTCCTTATTTGCATCTTCTATTGCATAAAGGGCCTTATTTATCTTCTCTCCAATATCAGTATCCTTTCGATGCTCAAAGAGATAATAAAAGTCTGAGTTTTCAGGAATCTGGAAACGCTCATTACGCATCACACGCTCAACACGCTGCCCATCCCCATTATACTTCTCGAGAAGTGTTTCCTTTCTATCCTTCCACACATCACTCAGGTACTTAACGAAGAGCATTACAAGTATGTAGTTCTTGTACTCAGAAGGGTCAACAACCCCACGAAAAGTATCACACGCCTTCCACGCAATAGAATTAATCTCTTTTTGAGAAATATTTGAATCTTTCATCTGTCCTTGCAACAAATTGATTAAATTTTGAAACATTTTTATTATATTACAAAATTCATCCAAAAGCACTTGACATTGTTTTTAGTTATTTGCTATACTTTCAGTGTTCAGTTAAGACTTAAGTATTTATTATGGAAACATTTGGAGAAGTTATAAGAAACTATCGAGTCCAAAAAGAAATGACCTTACGTGAATTATCGGAAAGAGTTGGCGTATCACCATCGTTCATCTCAATGATGGAGAATAACAAGAATTTGGGTACAGCAAGCGAAGAGACAATTTGTAAAATGGCGTCAGTTCTAGGAATCAATGAGCTCAAGCTTCTCAATTTAGCTGAGAAGGTTCCCGAAAAAGAACTGGTTCAGCTAAAGCAAAACGCTTTAGCATTTTTTAGAGATGATTTACAGAGCCGAAAAAGTAAAATGGTTAGATAAGAAAGATATTGAATCTACTACTAACAAAATTATTAAAATAACCTGCCCAAACAGGAAGCCTTTCACCCCCATCAACACGGAACAAGTAATCATATATATTCAAAATCGCTATGACAAAAAGTTACAGCTTTGGACAGGAAAGATTTCTGAAGGACTTGATGGAAAATACGAGCTTTCCGAAAATGGATATAGAATCATCACAATCAATGAGAATCTTTATAACAATCCCACAGAATCCCTTGAACATATAATAGCCCATGAATTTGGACATTATTGGTATCACACGACATATTTAAAACAGATAATGCAGCAAAAGAACATTCTAGGAGCCGCATTCCCCAGCACTAGCAATCGTAAGCTATTTTCAAATTACAGTGATGCAGAATGGCAAGCCGATTACTTCTCAGGGGCATTGAGATTACCAAGTGATGAAGTATATGCCAAGCATTCTTCAATGTTTGACAATCTGGGGATTCTGGGTAAATTTCAAAACAATAGTGCATTATATAGATACATTGGAGAAGATGCGACACATACAACATTAGAGCATTGGGCAAAAGAATTTGGTGTAACACCATTCTGCTTATCAGTAAGAATGTTCTATATTGGAATATTAGATGCTGGGGGTAGAAGCTTTATTTCATATGACAGAAAGAGCAGAAAGGTTATTGAGGGTTTCGCATATTAAAAAATTTTAAGACAAATGTTCAGTGAACGCTTAACATATTAAAGCTATAAAACCCCAGTTCTTGTACAACTGGGGCAAATGATAGAGCAAACAATTAGTTTATTTTAGTAGGACAAACATCATGTTAGACACTATCAGCTTGATTCTATACGGCAAGCAACTCAAAATCAACCCCGAAGACGACGGTTGCGTTGAATACATTGGGAATGCACTATATAAACCAACACTAGAACAAGCAACCCCCAAAGGATACATTATAAATCGTTCCAAAAAGGTTAAGCACCTTAAGAAGAACAAACCCGAATGGGCGTACTCAATCAGAATTGACGAAAGCAATCCAAGAGGACGACAAATCCGTGTAAACATAGAGTTTTCTATTCCCAAACTTATATTAGGAAGCAGTCTGTATGAGGTTGAGCTGAACGAAGAAAACTACAATAAACTAATCAATAAACTTTATACCGAACTATCCCCTCATATAATTGACCTATCTAAAAATGACCTTGAAACTTCCGTAATTAAACGAATAGACTTTTGTAGGAATATCATTCTTCCAGAGAAGGATTCAGAGATTAACTGGATAATAGGGATTCTTGCAACGTATGACTTAAATGCGAGATATGATTTATCGAAGAAAGACTATCAAAACGATGAAAGAAAAGGTACATCAATAAGCTTTTTCAACAAAAGCCAAGCAATAAAATTTTACAATAAATTAGAAGAGATTCAGAATCTAAAATCCCTCACCCTTACAGAACAAACACTCAAAAAAACACTGGATAAAAGAACAACCTCAAGCCAAGTTTTTCGTATAGAAAGAAGTCTACAACGATATCAAACTGTAAATTACGTTCTGTCAAAATTCATTGATAAGAAAAACAAATTCATACTCAAAGACGTATGGAATGAGGAGATGGCAAAAAAGCTTCTGATAGAACTTGTGGAAGACATTGTGGACAAGAACATAAGTTTATTCACATGTTTTCAAAGCCCCGATGATGCAACGCTAATTAATGACTTGCTAAAAGCTTTTTCACTCGGAGACGTTTCAAAGATTTACATGATGAAAAAGCTCGTTGACCAAGTTGGAACAACAGGAACAAAGAAATTACTACGAAAGCATATCTCAAGAGGAGCATATGACTATACACTTAGGAAGCTACTTGCAGCAAGCAAGGTTTTGGAAAAAGAGAAAGCGATATCTATTGGAAGTACATGGAGCAACATACTCGGTCAACTACGAAACAATGAATTTATTACTTCCGAAAATTGGCAAGATAAAATACTAGATGATTGATAAGCATACAGCAAGAACAACATTAGGAACTGAAGCAACTTACATGTCGGACGAGCAAATCGATTCCATTCTGAATATGTTTTACTCTTTCGCTGAAGTTGCTTATGAAGAATATACTCGGAAAAGGTTGGCAAATAATACAATAGTAATTTATAATAAAAATGGAGACTGTTAAATAAGCAAGGGCTGCCAGAACAACTGTTCAGGTTGTTTTGATTTAGGGGGTATTTGCTCTGTCCTTGCGACAGTCTCCAAAATGCAGATGCCCCCTTAGTCATATTTGGCATTATGGATAAACCAAACGCAATTTTATACACGAGAGTATCCTCAGAACGACAAGTTGAAAACACTAGTCTTGATGAGCAGGAAAAATATGGTAAGCAATATTGTGATAAAAAAGGACTCCATCTAGTGAGTGTTTTCCGAGAAGAAGGAGAATCGGCCAAGACGGACGATAGAACACAATTAAAAAACGCAC
The DNA here is from genome assembly GCA_964501355.1 of uncultured Candidatus Saccharibacteria bacterium. GTDB lineage: Bacteria > Patescibacteriota > Dojkabacteria > CAZCSM01 > CAZCSM01 > CAZCSM01. The sequence goes on from CAZCSM010000004.1 coordinate 27,759, forward strand.
TTGCATATTGTTCTTCAAAAAAGAATGATATTAAATTCTTCCTAGTTTATCGGTATGACAGATTTTCCCGTTCTGTAGAACATCACCATAGTCTCAAAGCCGCACTAAGTAATTGGGGGGTTAGAGTAGTCTCGATGACTGAAGAAGTTGATGACTCTCCAGAAGGTAAGTTTCTCGAAAACATTCTTGCCGCAGTTGCACAACTAGATAATGACAATCGTTCTGTTAAATCAAGCAATGGAATGAAGGCTATTTTGGAACAAGGACTCTGGCCATTTCCCCCACCCTACGCATACATAAAAGGCAAAGAAAACATCAACAAAGTAAACCCTCTTATTCCCGACCCAGAAAGATTCGACCTAATCAAAAAGGGATGGCAAATGATGCTAACAGGAAGATACAAAAGCGTAGAAATCGTAAAAGAGCTTAATAATCAAGGATGTACGACAAGAACTGGGAAAAAGATGACTGAGGGACTAATATCCAGAGTGTTTAATAATCCGTTCTATGCAGGACAAATAAACTGCCCTAAATTTAATATTAAGGAAATTGAAGGGAAACACATGCCAATGATTAGCATTGAAGAGTTCTACAGAGTCCAAAAAATTATCAGTGACCAATCAACATCAAAGAAAGTTCCTCATAGCAAATATAATCCCGATTTTCCTCTCAATAAGATAATATACTGCACGCACTGCGGAAGAGTTCTAACAGGAAGTTGGGCAAAGAAACATCTGGGACTTGGTTATTATAGATGTCTAAATTCAGAATGTAATAACAGAGACGGCAATAGTAAGGATGGTATTGAAGAAAGCTTTATAGAATTACTTAGAAGAATTAAGCCAACTGAAAAGCTACAACAACTATTTAGATTGGTGGTAAAAGACGTTTTTGAAAATAAGTTATCAGAGAAAGTTTCTTCCAAAAAGACAATCGAACAAAATCTACGAAAACTTGAAGAACAGAAGGTAAGAATTGAAGAACTATTGGAACAAGGTGTTTATGATGTTGATAAATATCGACTGAAGATATCAAAAATCTCACCAGAAATAGAAACTCTGAAGATTAACATATCTGAAACAAACATAGAGATTTACGACCTTGAAACCTATGTGAATTACGCACTTCAATTTATTAACAATTTACCAGACTACTGGTTACAACTTCCGCCAGAAGCGAAACATAAACTTAATTGGGCGATTTTCCCTAAAGGGTTAAAGATTCAAAATGGGAAAGTTACAACCGACGAATTAGCCAGTATTTATACAGATATTCAGGAGATTGCGAAGCATAGGGTTACAAATGGTGGGCCTTCTGAGATTTGAACTCAGGACCCCTGCTTTATAAGAACAGTGCTCTCACCAACTGAGCTAAAGGCCCACACAGACTCCGTCAAAGAGTCTTCGAAATTGTACGATAAAACGGAAATATAATCAACCCAAACTCATGATTATCTATCTAGAAAGGACTTGGCGGCGGTGTCAAATCGGGACCTGGAGTCGATTCTTCTTCCGCACCTCGCTGTGCCATCTCAGCTTCCACAAGCTCTCTATCACGACCATATCGAAGACGAGACAACTGCCTGATCATCTCAGCTGTTTTCTTGTCCGAAGGGAAACGACTCTTATCAAACCAAGTTGAGATAGAAAATGGTGTTGGATATTCACTATTTATTAATAATTTTACGTAAGCATTCACATTCTCCAAGTTAACAAGATCATTCTCATCAAAGACCGGATAAAATTCGTTTTTCAAGTACTGGGCATCGTTAACACCAACCTTGAAACTGACGATTGAACCAATGTTACCAAAAACGGCATCTCGGATTTTCTCCTGAACCTGAGAAATGTACTGGTTTGCAACGATGAGGCCCAGCCCATACTTTCTAGCCTCTGACAAAATCTGTGCGAAATCTTCCGTCGCGAAATTCTGAAACTCATCAACGTAAAGGAAGAAAGGTTTTCGGTCCTCTTTGTCAATGTCAGCACGACTCATGGCCGCAGACAGAATCTTCGGAACAATTAAGAGACCCAGGAACTGTGCATTCTCTTCACCAATAATTCCTTTTGAAAGATTAATTAACAATATCTTCTGCTCATCCATCACCTTTCTAAAATCAAAAGATGATTTTGACTGACCGATGATATTTCGCATTAATTTGTTCGTTACGAACCTATCAAACTTTGAAACAATATATCCCAGAATTTCGGATTTATGATATTGAGCGGTCTGCGCCTGTTCTTCCGTCCAATATTGTTTAACCATTTCATCTTTTATTTTCGGGATGAGTTTATCGACAAACTTTTGGGAAATCAGTATTCTTACAACTTCGACAAGTGTATATCCCTCTCCCGCCTCCATGGCGGTTAACATAGCATTTCTGACAGCACGTTCTAATCTCGGGCCAACAATACCCTGGCCATTCGGGTCAAAAAGTTTAATAAGAAGTCCGATAAATGCATTTACAACGCGATGTCGATCCTGCTCGTTATATGCTTCCATAATATTGAAAGCAACCGGTCTCTCGGTGTCACTCGGATCAAAAACGATTACATCCTCTATTCTTTCAGGAGGAATTCTATCCATTATCCACTCGATAGCATCACCATGAGGATCCATGAATGCAACACCGTTGCCATTCATAATATCCTGAAGAGCCATACTCTGGATAAAGTATGATTTGCCGGAACCAGTCTTACCAACAACATACATATGTCGAAGACGATCCTCTACATTATCAAAGTAAACAGATCGCTCTTTTCCTCGATAGATATTCGTTCCCAGCCAAATTGAACCCTCATCGGGAACTTCTGCCGCTGCCGGAGCACGTTTCGACTTTAACCAGTGAATGTTCGGGACAGTAATCTCCTTATTAGGTAAGTGAAATATCGTCGCTAATTCATCAACGGTTAGAACGGAAGCCTGTTTTGCATTAGGATATCGAAATAGAAAATCAAACACGAACTGCTTTCTCTCCCAAGGCATCAACTTCTTGAACTTATACTTGGAGAATTTATTCATGTTTGGGCGAGAGAACTGCTCAAATGTACCAATCAAGTTGCTTAATAAGGTTTTCGACACAGCTTTTGATTGTCCAACTGCAACTAGTCTTACATTCGTTGCAAACCCTGTCTTTGAACACTTCATTTCAATTCCTCTTAAGACATCTTCGGGAACATTAATGTTCTTTTTTTCAGGATCAGAATTATAGTCTTTAACTTTATTCAAATACCCAATACCCGCATCTCGCCAAGTATCCGAAGATGGTGTTATTAATATCTGTACTGCAGTGGACTCACCTTCCGTCAGCTTGCTCATTGAGGTGAATATTGCACCAACGCCATCGATTGCCAGCTCATTATATGTTTGAATTGGATAGTGATTATCCTTCTTTAATTTTAAACTCTCAAATGAAACAGAAGCTCCTTCGGAAAAGATATTATATTCATCGGTGATAACAACCTCGGATGGAGGATATGAACCAAGAATCTGTTTCTCAACAAGTTCCTTCAACTCCTTAGGACAAGAAACGTACATACGAATACTTTCTGGAAAGGCAACAATTTCAAAAGAAATGTAATCACTAAGTTTCAGTTTGCCACCCTCACTTATGGATGACAATCCTGAGAACATTTGTTCTGCGGCACTAATCTCAATCTCGTTACTTTGTGCTATACGTATTTCAAAAAGAACTGATTCATAAGATCTCTTTTCTCTCTTGTTGTTCATATATGACTTGATTGCCCACAATACGAATCCAATAATTGCGAGGACAATACCAATAAATACAACGATCATGAGATAGAAAATCGGATTTTGAGGAATTAGTCCCGTCGGAACGACGGGTGTTGAAGTAACATTATTTGTCCCAGTTAACGGGACATTGTATTGGGCAGATATTACAAACACGTTCATATTATATTAACTTACTTTTTCCATCACTCTCGCAAGCCAAATCTTTAACCAATCATCTGACTTTTCTAAATCTATTTTAGTTGAAACACCTAAATTATCAAGGATCCTTTTCGGAATTTGATAACCATAATATTTAACGGGGACACCAGAGTCATCATCGTCGTTATCGTCATTTGCAGCCATCGCAGCATCATCTGCTGCAGCTGCAGCGGCGGCACCAGTTTTCTGAACTTCACCACGTTCTCTTTCTAAATCTTCCTTATATTTCTCTATCTGACCCAAAACAGCAGCTTCTGGAGTTTGACGGATTTTAATTTCTCCATAAACATCTTCTTCCGTCTTCTCCATAGACCCCAACTGCTCAGCCAAGAGCTCAGGATCTAAATCTGGAGATATGACATCCTCAGATTCGATTTTCTTTTTTTGTAAAGTTTCCTCCGTGGGCTTTGCTATCATGGTTTATACGTTTAATATCACACAAAAAAATTGTACCACATTAGAAAAATTTTAACTACATGTTAAAATTAAGAGACTCCCTTCAGCTCTCTTTTGAGATCAAGTTTTTGATCTTCCGCTTGTAAATGTTTCTTCTTTCCTGCTATTTTTCGTCCTTTCCCCAGCCCGATTTTCACCTTTATTAGAGAACCCTTCAAATATACGGATAAAGGAACTATTGCACATCCCTCTTGAGCTACCTTAAGAAATAGATCCTCGGTTTCTTTTTTCTTTAACAGTAATTTTCTCGAACGCGCGGGATCATAGTCGCTCAAAGTATCACCCTTCCACTTGGAAATATTAGCATTTATTAAAAACAAAGAACTTCCTATCGGCTTGACGTAGCTTTCCTTTAGGTTGATTTTACCTTCTTTAATGGATTTAACTTCACCGCCGGAAAGAACAATCCCCGTCTCTATCTCATCAAGAATTTCGTAATTGAAAAAAGCTTTTTTATTCCGCGCAAGAGTCTTACTCATCGATGTCAATTTCTATTATTCTGAAACCATCAAGTATATACAACCTATTGTTTGCGACGTCAACTGCAACTTCTTTCAAATCGTTAAAGAAACGTTCTTCTCCCTCTTGAACAGCAAACTGTTTCTCCATCTTGAAAAGAACAGAACCACCTTCCGGTTGTTTAAGTAAAACAACCCTTCTTCCAGCTCTATCTAATATAATTGCATACGAGTAGGCAAACAAATCGAATTTTCCTGTGTCGGTTAACTCGCCAACTTCATCGCTAATTTCAATATTATCTTCAAATCGCATGAAATTCCCACCATCTCCTAATGTATATATTACATGAGTAATTTCGATATCTTCAGCATTTGAAAACAGAGGATCCTCAGCTCGGACCTGTGGATATGAAAATCCTGAACCGACGGGAGAAGACTTTTTTACTTTGCTTTCACTTGAGACAAGAAAATATAAAGAACCGTCATTTTCATAAACCGCAATTTCGGTGACATCACCAAGAGTTGTTGGATTTAGTCCCGTAACTGAACTCAAGGTATATGAACCGTCATCTCCTTTTTTCGCAGAAAACAAGCCCTCTTCCGCATCGTAAATGTATAGAGTATCATCAATTGCCTCCAAATATGCGGGTTTGCTTAATCCATCTGCTCTACCAAAAACGGCTGTTGCAGTTCCATCTGAAGGAGACACACGATAAACAACACTAGAATTTGAATCGGACACCCATAAGTTATTGTCAAAAAGTATCAAATCATCAAGTTCTGCGTTTTCATACTCAATCTTTAAATCCGCTATAACATTTGGATCCGCAAGCCTGACCCTTTTCTCTATCTGATCAACAATAACTTTTGCTTCAATAGCTAATTGATTAGCGCTGTTATTCTCGACTTCAAAACCGGAAAGCTTTTCTGCATCAGTGATTACTCCCAATAGCATATTTCGAGATTCACCAGCATTATACGAAGCCATCGATGTCGCCTCCGATAATGTATTCTCGATTCGGGAATACTCGGCGGTATAATGTTCCTGAAGTTCGCGTGTAGCATTTTCCGATTTAATCCACCGCACACTTAAAAACAGTCCTACTCCAAAAAGAATAATACAAACTATCAACAGAATTCTTCGGAACTTTAACCTTTGAGTACTTTCAGTTTTATATTTTGATCTACCGCCGAAACCTACAATCGTCTCGAAAACCCAAGACCCTACAGAACCAAGTATACGAACAAATTTTGATAATGCTTTTTTTAGAAAAGGAAGAACACTTGTCCGGAAAATTGTAGAAGCATTTGATAAAGCAGACTTAAATCGAGATTCTTCCCCGATCATAGGAACCCCCGAATCCTCACCCACCTCTTCTAACTCATATTGAAAATCTTCGTCAACAACCATTTCCTTCAAATCATCTTCCGGCAAATCAACGTTCTCTTCTTCAGCGACATCGACTGTAGACATGTCCTCCTCCTCCGTAATAACCTCTCCACTCTCTTCTTTATCATCATCCTCAGATTCCTCTTGCTCGGGGACACTGATACCTTCTTCAATATCATCAACAGCATTAGCAAACTCCTCGACAGAAACCTTATCGCCTATAACCATAGAGAAGTTCTCTAGAATTTGATTAGCAGAAGTTTCAAAACCCGCAGGAAAGTATAAGACGGAATTAGGAGACAATAGAAATAAGTCAGCACCACCTACTTTTCCACTAATGACCTTTATAGATGCATCTTCCACCAGCGAAGAAAAGTTCAATATCTTCTCCCCTCTCCCCATATAACAGCCGGATTTCCCTAACAAACCGATGTAGACATTTTCCCCCAGGAAAAGCAAAATACACACTCTAACGGAGAGACTATCATCATACTCTGCACCTTCTGAAGTGAAAACTGTCTTGCTGGAATCTTTGAGTTGATGCAATATTGAATCTAAGAGCTTAATTCTATCATCCTCAACTGAATTCATGACAAGATCCAAGGCAGATTGAGAGAGATATTTCCCTATCTTTTCCAGATCTAATTTATCATTATCTAGGTGGATGACACCGAAGACCCCTCCTCCACTCCATGTTTTGGAAAATGGGATGGAACGCTGATTTGCAAGACCATCTTTGAGTTCAAAGACTTGGCTTTTCAGATTTAACATTGGCAGTTATTAAATTAGAAAGAATACAATTACCGATCCAGCTGCAACAACTGCAAAATGCAGTATTGCTAATAATTTTAGCAGAACACTTAGGTTCGTACCAAGAATTTTACACAAAATTACGACTTGCCGATAGACTAAAAATGCTAAAACGGTGTAACCAAACCCTACGACAGCGACTATTGCTTTTGCTATTATTGTCCCAATAAACGTAGTTTCCAACATCCCCTCTAAGGATTAAAATAAGTTTTTATCAAACAAACAACTGCAAGAAAGAAATAATTTCATGATTTATTTCTCTTTCTTCAACAATGCAGCCAAATCCATTATCTTATCTTGAACATATCCTGGCTTTGGAACATTATCAAATCGGAATTCTGCAGTCTCAGCAGCCGTTTGAATTTTCACGGTACCGAAATCAAAAAGATTTTGCCAAAGTCCAAAGTGACCAGACGAAACATCCTCAATATTCGAAAGAGAAGCTTCACTGATTTTGTGGTTTAACAAGCCGTAGAAATCCAAGTCCAAAATTCTATCACTCGTAATAATATATACATTAAAGTACCATTTTAAAAACTGCATTAATGTATACGTCGAAAGAACAATGTACCAGCCCACCCAAGCACATACTAAGTATGAGAAAGGGAATAGATCAGAATCAGTTGGCAAAGTACTAAGAACAGCGACAATAACAAAGGGAATTACGAGTCCAATTAATAAGTTGAAAACCCAGGGTAAATTGACTGCCCAGTGTTGACGAAGAAGAATGTACACGTCCTCATCGTCATTCTGACTTTCAAATCGCACACTTTTCGGAAGTAGCATCATCGAAGCAAAGGCACCAACACTGTCTTTCTCTAACAGACAGCGCATTTTTTCCTTTGTATTTTTTCTTGCCATTATCTTTTGCTATAAAATACCATCTGAAAATATTATACCACAACTATTACATTATAATGCCTAACTCGCAATAAAATCAAAGCGAGAAGTTTTAATATGCAAGGTCCCAGGAGATCTTAAGTAATAAACATTCTTGAAGCCCTGTGCTGCAAACTCTCTAACAGGATAATTTGCACTTTTAACAATAATCGTCGTTGTATCACCAGAATTGTTTTCATATGTTAGAACTTCGGATATTGTTCCAATCGGTGTAACACCCAATTCTATCAGTTTATCAATTACCTGTTGATGCGACCACGTGTCGTCATATCCATAATACAAAGGTGACAAGTGAACATTATATTCCTCACCGGAAACTTCCATAAGTAACATGATGTTGAATAGGTCCTGGGTTTCTTCATTTGTTAACCAAGGATTACAATCACTTGGATAACTAGCAAATTGCGTACAGTGCTTTGTATTCCAATCATCATTCTTCGCTCCCCAGAATCTGTGGTAAAAAGGAGATTTTGCGTAAGCGCTCCCTTCATAAGGACCGTTTGGACCATAATCTTTTATAGACTTCATCCAAGGCAGGTTCTGTGCATAATACCCGGATTCAATTCCAAGTTTGGTATACCCACCGGCTGAGGCTGAATAGTATGCGGAGATTGGACTTCCGCCGGAAGACAGAACCATTCCAGAAGTATCGAGAACCGCTTGATGCCAAATCGATGCCGAGGAATTTTCAACCTTATCCATGTTATAAACCTGATTGCTTTGGTTCGGCTGAATAGATTTTGTTCCATTATTTGTAAAGGCAATTGCGTATGAACGAGCAAGAATCGCCTGTGCCTTTTGAACCTCTGCTGGCCAGCTGGAAGGAACTTCCGCTATACCTTTCATATATTTCCCCTCAAATGACATCACTTCATCAACATATCTCCCCTGCTCGTCAGTTCCTTGTACATGGATAGTATCCATAGAAGCATATCCGCCAACTAAATCTGCATTGAAATATGCACCTAAAATCTGTTCATAGTTTTGACCGTCTAGAGCCCTACCATAAGCGCCATACTGACTCATACCAACTCGATGGGGAACTCCGTAGCTAGCTACTGCGAAAGCTCCTGAATACGGAGAAGCGGGCATGTTATATACATTACTTGACTCAAGAAGTCGTTGGGCGGCAGCTTCAGCTGCCAACTTCGCTTGAATTAACGCTTTCTGTTTTTCCGTTAACGCACCAATATTACTTTCAATAGTACTCATTTGCTGTCCTAAAGATTGCTGCTTATTCTGCTCTGAGGAAATGCGACTATTTGCACCTGCAATCTGCGCATTTAATTTCTCAATTTCAGAATCAAGATCGGTATTAACGGCTACCAGTTCATCTTTTAGAAAAACAATCTGCTCTAGATTGGTTTGGAGATTTTCAAGCTGTGAATTTAAGGAAACCAACGTTTCATGATCGACCTCAATAGCAGATTCCTTATACTCCCAAATCCGCATTAAGCGATTAAAATCACTAACGTTCATCAGGAACTCAAACACTGGAAATTTGTATTGGTAATACAAGCTCTGAACTCTTGTATTCTTTTGATCAAGCCTGCTATTTACTAAATCAGAGGTTGAAGAGATCTCACCGTTGAGACTTTCTATACTCTTTTCATTTTCTTCTATCTTTGCCCTAATTGCGTTTACCTCAGTTTTCACGCCATTTAATTGCCAGTACAGCGTACCTTTGTTATTTTCTAAATCCTTGAGGTATTGCTTGCTTGATTCTAAATCATTTTTAATTTTCTCTAATTCCTGATTTTGTGCATTAATCTCTTTTTGGACATCTTCAATCTCATCAGCAAAAACACTTTTGTCATTCAGTAATAGAGAAGCACCAACGACAAAAGTAAGTACAACTGCAATAATGGATAAAGTTTGTTTTCGTAATTTAACAGCCATTTACAAATTTATTAAATTACCCCAAGGATTGTAGTCTTTATGGCAAGTTAGCATGACCACTTGATATTTACTAGAAACTTTCTGCAGAACATCCTTCACGCCCTGCAATCTGGCTTCATCAAAAGTGACAAAAGCATCATCAACTATTAATGGAGGAGAAGCATCCTTGCAAATAACGGAAAGAATCGCTAAACGAATAACGAAATAGATCTGATCAATCGTTCCTTGTGACAAGTATACATCAGGAACTAGCCAATCGTTCTTCTCCTTTGAGAATACCATAAACTGGAAGTCCGGAGTAATCTTTACCTCAGAATATTTACCATCAGTAAGTTGAGGTAAATAATCCTTTGCATACTCGGAAATTATTGAGCCACTTTGCTTTAAAACCTCTACTCTCGCCTTCTCTATATTCTCTTGAACCAATTTAAGAATTTTTGATTTCTTCTTGTAATAGTCAAGCTGTTTCCGAACATCATAGATTTCCTCTTCAACCAGATTTAAATCATCTGAGGTAAATCGAGAAGATTCTTTTTCAACCTTAGCTTTCATTAACGATTCTTTAAGTTGAGATTGCTGTAACTTCAATTCTTCTAACCTACGACTTTGTGAGAATTTCTGCATAGGATCTATTCTGCTTGCAACAACTTCATCCGTTAATTTATTTTGCTCAATATCCTTCTTCTCGCTTAAGTATCCAACCTGTTCCTCCTTCAAGCTACTTATATCTGATGTACCGGAAAGAGCTTTCAGACCAGCCTCATATCCTGCAACTTCAGAGTCAAGAAGATTAATACGCGAGTTTAGAGACATTAACTCACTCTCCGTTGAAATATTTAGCTTTTCAAAAAGCATCTCCTTCTCCCTTTCAAGATGGGATATACTGTCAGATAACGCTTCAATCTTATCTTCCAAACCGACCTGTGAAGAGAAAAGATCTTCTCCGAAGAATTTGCCGAAGTATGAATAAATTCCAATACCAATGACTACGCCGATAAACAGAGGAATTAAATTAAACTGGGTAATAACAAAAGCGATTAGTGTTACAACCGTAAGAATTAAGATGGCGTTCTTCGCAAGACGCTTATTTCGACTTTGTAAGTTCAAAATGCTTTCCTTTTTCTCTTGCAGCTGAATTTCTATCATCTTCTTTTCGTCAATCTTATCCTTTGTTAGGGTCTTCAATTCAAGAAGACGATTTTCAACATCTTTTATGTTTACATCAACCTTTATATCAGCACGTTCCTTTTTAATAAGTTCAAGCTTCGCATCCAATCTCTCAATTTCTCGAATCCTTTTTTCTGATTCAGAAATTAAACCATCTAGCTCCTTTAATCGTTTATATGACTTTTCTCTTATTTCATCGTTTTTGAATAATGATTCTAATTTTAGAATCTCTTCTTCTACCTTTTTTAAATCTTCCTCGGATCCGCCCTTCTCCTTTGTAGAAGTCGAAACTTTTGATACAGCTTCCCGTATTTCGGAAGCCTTGGCTTGTAGTTCCTGGAACCTATCAGACAGACCTTTTATCGTTCCTGGGTATTTCACTGGACGATCTATTCCTCTATCCAAATCACCAATCTCTTTCGTCAGTTCTGCTAGCACAGAACCCGTTTCAACACGCGCGCTCCCTAACAAACTAGAATCTATTGCTTCACGAAGACTTTTAATTGGCTGCTTTTCTTTTGAATTCCCAACTCGTGCAATATCATTTTGAGCAATTAGAGATGTGAGTATGAAGACCTGCTCACTGCCAATTCCTGTATGTTCTTTTATTAAAGCAGATATTCCTGCAAAATCATTTGCTAAAATCTTTCCGGAATTTAATTCTTTCAATACCTGAGAACTGTTTTGGAAGTCCTTTTCTAATACAAAATCCTCGCCTTCATTTGAATATTCTAGACGAATAAACGGAGAAGTATTACCTCCCCAGGGAGAAATCTTATCCAACAGCTTTGAACTCTTTGTATTTGCATCAAAGTAAAGAACAGTTAGTAGCGCTATTAAAACGGTTGATTTCCCCTGCTCGTTCTTGCCATAAATAACATTCAACCCCTCTTGGAAATCTACAGTTTTCTCGCTAAATCTTCTGAAGTTCTTTAGAATTAATCGTTTTATCCTCATAAGATGTTCTTCCCCTCAAGTAGAGAAACTCCGAATTTCAAAACTTCCGATTTATCCTTCTCGTCTATTTCAGAATCCTTTACGACCTTTATGAATCTTCCGATTAAGTAATCATCAGGATATTTATTTTCATCATATGAATCAGCAGAAAGCGAGGTCTTATCTACCAAATTAACATAGAAGAATTCACCCTCAATTGATTCCAAAAACTTTATAGAATCGAATCCCACAATGTTTTGCCAGAAACCGGTCAACTCGAGATTCAACACAGCATTTTTATCAGAAACTGCCAAAACATTATTTGTTAAATCATTTACGGAAGGAATGCTTCCAACATCAATCATCAAATCCTTAATGTATCGCTTTCCTATTTTAATAGTTTCAACTTTTACATCATCGCCATCTACTTCAACAGAAAGAACATTGCCGGAACCATTTTGATCCAAAGCAACAAGCTCAGGGGAACCGCAATAATATGCCTTAACTCCACCGGAAGAGACATCTAAAGTGTTATGCCAATGTGCAAGAGCAATATAATTCATTCCTGACTCAGAAACTTCATCGGAAGTAATCGGATAATCATCAGGACTAGATTTACCTTCTATCTGCAGGGAACCATGTGCAAGGGCAATGTGATACCGGTGTGTTTCAACTTTCTCAAAATCAGTAATTGGAGACTGTGTTGATTTATTTGTTAGATTAGGCTTTGCATAAAAGACAGTATCGAGTTCAGAAATCGAGAATGAGCCTTCTGAAGGATTCGTAAAGACATGGACCCTATCACCGCAATCACTGAAATTATCAACACTGAAAACAGATCCGGATTCTAGCCTATCATGAGTTCCGGGAACAATTATCGTGTATATCCCGGAATCGTTTAGTTTTTTCAATAATCGTTTTACGAAAGAAATTGAATATTCAGAAGGATTGGTTGTGTCAAATAAATCACCAGCAATCAATACTGCATCGACTTTCTTTTCAATAGCAAGATCTACAACACTGGATAAAGTGTCTTTAATTTGATTGCGCTGGGATTTTCCCTTCTCCCCTAGCTTTACGAATTTGGCACCAATGTGGACATCTCCAGTATGAATAAATCGAAGAGACATAAATTCAATTTACAAAGATTTTAGTTATTAATTATCCTAGCACAGATGACCAGGAAGTTACAGTAGCAATTAGTTAATAGCCAGTAATGAATAACTTCAACATTTCTAAACATATACTCACATCTAAAAGCTACTTACTAGTAACTAATCACCGCGCATCTTTTTCTCTTGACAAATTTTTACTAAATTTGATATATTTCTAGCAGAGACGGTCCCCGAGTGCTAAATTGGTTTTTAAGGAAAAGTTAATACTTACGGACTAAACTCTAATTTATTTTAGTTTTATTTCAATATGAACAGAATTCACTTCTGGCAACCGATGTCACCTTTCTGGTCAGATGATTGGGATGAAAAGTTTGGAAGTAATTGGGACCTATCATTTGAAGACAATGAACTAGATATGTACGAAACAGATAATCTGGTCGTAGTCGAAGTTAAATGCGCCGGATTTAAACCGGAAGATTTAGAGGTTACGCTCGAGGATAAAGTTCTTTCAATTAAAGGTGAAGTCAAAGAAGAAGTTGAGGAAAAGGAAGAAAAGAAACAATATTATAGAAAGGAGATTAAAAGAAAATCATTTGCCAGATCCGTCACCTTACCAGTAACAGTAAGACCAGAAGACATCCAAACGGAATTTACAAACGGAATGCTCAAACTAACGATGCAAAAAGTTGAAGAGGAAAAGCCGAAACAGATTAGAATAAATGTAAAATAACTTTCTCGTTTTATGAAATTTATGAAAAAGGACGCCCTAAAATGGGAGTCCTTTTAATTATCAACTCAAAAAATCGCAAGTTAATTTGGAACTCGACAGGCCCGATTCCCCGTTGGTAATACATAACATTCAGTCTCACCTGCATCATACCCCATTGACGGGCAAACCCAATTGTAGCAAGGATCTGCAATGCACTCATGTGTAGCTTCTTTACAATACTCTCCCTCAACACAGGCGGGATCACATGCCTCCGGGGTCGGAGATGGTGTAAATGCAGGCTCACAGTAATTGAGAACACCATCTTGAACACAAGTTTCGTTTGGTGTACAACAAACATTCCCACAGGTAACAAGGTTGTCATCTTCACAGGTTCTTTCCCCAGGAGTGAAAGAATTATCGTCCCCATCAGAATCAGAGTACGAAGAACCTGTATATTTATAGTCTTCTATACAAAAGTCTACCCTCATGACTCCTTCATCACTAATCCACTTGAAAGTTCCCGATCCTAATATAATCATCTGTAACGTTCCAATTATGGCAATTGCGGACAAACCAACAATCAAACCAATCACACCATAAGTTAAAGTCTGTTGAGACTGCTGAACTTTTTGAGGCTCAGCACCCGCAGTTGCCCATAGAAAAGCTCCATACATCAATATTGCCAGCCCTCCTAGAGGAAATACAGCAACAACCATATTGAATACGGACATTATTACCGAAGTTAATTCACAAATCTTCGGAGCGGTTATAGTCGAAGGCGCAGCGAATGCTGGCATAACAAATGGAAGAACCAGCAGATAAAAGGAAAGAAAGAAAGGAAATAGAAATTTTATTCGCTTCCAATTAATTTTCATGTGATGTTTGTTTCAAATATGCATCAATATGATACCAAAGATTTCAAGAATTACAAAGAAAGATATCGAACATCTCTTTTCATGAAACATCCTACAAAACAAATTCCCGTAGAATCAAAAACAAAAATGGCGCCGAAGCGCCATTTATTTTCGAAATGAAACAACTATGGTGTAGGAAGTAAAGAACCGTCCTCTCCCAATCTATCTAATTCGCTTACTCCGAATCCAACTCCGAATAGATATAGCACAACTCGAAGAATAGTGTATGCCAAGATTACAATTGCAAGACCTATTATTGCAGATATAATTTGCTTTTGAGCTTCCTCTGTCTTTCCAGGATCTCCCGCTGAAGTAACATATTTAATACCAGCATAAATCAAATAGCCTAATGCAATGAGTCCCGCAAGAATTGCTGCCCAATTTACAAAGGTATTGATAACCTTATCTAACTGAGTTGCAAATTCACTATCATCCTGAGCAAACACAGGTGCTGCAACAAGAGATAACGAGAAGGCTGCTAATGTTGCACTCTTTAAAACTTTCTTCATAGGATCTTTCACCCCCTTAATTAATAGTTAAATTATACAGTATAATTTTGAAAAAACAAACATTTTCTAAATTACCTACTCACATGTCAATCGAGAAACTGTCACATTGTAGGTGCAGGCACCAGATTGACATTCCGGTCCAGTTGTACAATCTTCTCCCCGAGTTTTTTTTGCAACTGTTTCTGTTTCCTGAGCAGAAACAGTAGGGCCGCCGACACACTTATTGCTCACGCCAAACAACCACATGACTAATCCCGCAACTGACCACGCAAGGATGACAATTGCAAAACCAATCATTGCATTAATAATAGTTTTTTGCCCCTGCTCCATCTTCCCGGGATCTCCTGATGAAATCATATAGGTAACACCACCATATATCAAATACCCCAACAAACCCAATCCTGCAAGAATCCCTGCCCAGTTAACAAATGTTTTAGCAATAGACCAAGGAATACATTTTGATTTTGTAACATCGTCTACATCAATTTCGCCTGCTAATCCAAAAGAGAACATGGAGACAATTTCATCCCAAAGAGACGAAATTGAGTCAACTCCATCACCTTCAGCAGCATGGACAGAAACCGGAGCAGAAAATACACAAACAAAAGCTACGGAGATGACTACTGTTGCAATAATTGTTTTAATAAACTTGTTCATTAATTACTTAAAAAAATTAAGATTAAGTGCAAATACACTCACCGGCACCATTAATATATCCGCCCGTATTACTCGGATCAGTATTAATACAATCCTCTTCACACATTTCTTGAGTCATTCCACCGCCGCCACCCGTTCCACCATTTGACCCAACACCCGTAAAAAGATCTGACCAATTTATTCCCAAAACAAACGACAAGAAGAAGAAAATTCCTAAGCCTACCCCAAACAAAGCAAACCCTATTACCGCATTCACCAAAGTCTTTCTTGCTCCTTCTAATTGATCAGGTTTATCGGCAGCGGTCATCCACATATATGCACCGTATAATAAGTAACCAACAAGAGCAACACCGATTACAATTGCAACAACCGGAAGAAAAGCTCCGATTACCCCCCAGATTGAATCAAATCCTAAAGGATTGTTTAATCCTGCAGAATATATAGGAGTAACAAAAATCGCAGATAAAAACAGAACGGATATTGTTGTTAACAAATATTTCTTCATAGAATATTTACTGAAATATTAATCTAATTTAAATCCAAAACTTCCAAGCCCCAATACATCGAACCCAAAGAACTTCAATAATAAAACCGCACTGACGATAACAACCAATCCAATTAGGGCCGCAGTTATTATGCTCTTTCCCTCTTGTAGTTTATCAGGATTTCCCGTAGCTGTCATTACCATAAACGAGCCCTGGATAATTTTGAATACGGCTATTATACCACCAATAATTGAACCAAATATAATTGCCCAATTAGCAAGACCGGTAGATTCCGTTGGAATACAACCAAGTGCAGTTAATACACCTTCGCCGCCAATGGCCGTTTTGCAACCTACTTCAGGATTCCGCAACAGAACACCTCCGGAAATAGACCAACCTTTTGCTGTGCACTCAGCCTGACAATCCGCTTTTGCCACACCGGACAGTTCATGAGAAATCCCTGCATCATCAATGCAAACACAGGTATCCTTAGCAACACCGTAAATGGCAGAATCTTGATCGCAAAACCCAAATGTAAGAGGCACTCCCACACCGCCTAATGTTCCCGACCTTGTAGCAAAACTCTTACACCCAAGAAAGTTTTGTCCTTTATGATCACCGTCTTCAACTTCCGATCCCGCAGAATAGCATTTATCTGTACCTGCACGAACCCACACATTTCCTTCTGGACAAAACTCAGCATTTGTAACACCACCATTTTCTATTCCTTTTGCAGCAGCTCCATTTACACCGCCGAACATACACTTAGGCCCAGGGAATGCAGCAGAGCCATTTTCACAACAATACTTATTCAGCACAGAAGCAGAATCCTCGAAATACCCAACAGGACATTTCAAGGGCTCCGTTCCTACAGCATAAGTAAACCTTGACGATGTCAACAAGAGTATGAAAGCTATCGCAAAAGAAGTTAAGATTTTTCTCATTTCGTTTCTATTAATAGTACAAACAAGAGTATATTAACAATAACGCAAATAGTCAACAAAAAGAGGTGCAAGAAGCACCTCTTTTTTGTAAATTCACGTTTTAACAAGTGGAATTACATCATTCCACCCATTCCGCCCATGCCACCCATTCCTCCCATACCAGCTCCAGCAGAAGCATTTGCCTTATCTTCTTCGTCATCAACCACAACAGCTTCGGTTGTTAGAAGCATCGCTGCTACAGAAACCGCATTTTCAAGAGCCGTTCTTGTAACCTTTGCCGGATCAATGATTCCGGACTTGAACATATCTACATATTCATCATTCCGTGCATCATAACCCTTTCCTTTTACGCATTGCATTACGACAACGCCACCATCCTTACCGGCATTTTCTGCGATGATTCTTACAGGCTCTTCAAGTGCTCGTCGTAAAATTCTCACACCAGTTGCTTCCTCACCCTCAAGTTTCAAATCCCCAAGAACTTTTGATGCATCAAGAAGTGCAAGTCCACCACCTGCGACAACACCTTCTTCAACAGCAGCTCGAGTTGCTTCAAGGGCATCTTCAATTCTGTCTTTCTTTTCTTTAAGCTCAACTTCAGTTGCAGCACCAACTTTCAAAATAGCAACTCCGCCGGAAAGTTTTGCAACTCTTTCTTGAAGTTTCTCTTTATCATAATCAGAAGTTGAAGAATCGTATTCGCTCTTAATAGCAGAAACTCTTTCTTCAACAGCTTTTTTGTCGCCTTTACCACCAACAATTGTTGTATTATCCTTTGTGACAACAATTCGTTCTGCCTGACCCAAATCGTCAAGTTCTGCAGCTTCAACTTTTTTACCCAATTTCTCAGTTATCACTGATCCACCAGTAAGAATTGCAATATCCTCAAGCATTGCAGATCTTCTATCTCCAAACCCCGGAGCTTTCACTGCAACAACATTTAGAACACCTTTTAGTTTGTTAACAATAAGTGTTGCAAGAGCCTCTCCATCAATATCTTCAGCGACAATTACTAGATTCTTCTTGCCGGATTGTAGTAATTTCTCTATTACAGGCAAAAGATCTTTAATTGCAGTAATCTTTCCATCAGTTAACAGAATGAATGCATCCTCAATGACAGCTTCCAATCTATCTGCATCTGTCATGAAATACGGAGAAACATAACCCTTATCAAATTGCATTCCTTTGACAAATTCTTGGGATAAGCCAAATGTCTGTGATTCTTCAACAGTAATTACACCGTCTTTTCCAACCTTATCCATGATTTCTGCAATCGTATTTCCAATCTCCAAATCACCATTTGCAGAAATAGTTGCAACTTGAGCAATTTCTTCCTTCGTAGAAATGGATTTTGCCTGTTTTTTAATATCTTCGACAATTTTAACAAGACCTTTTTCAATTCCTTTCTTCAGTTCCATTGGATTTGCTCCTGCGGTAACGTTCTTCAAACCTTCTGTAATAATTGCCTGAGCGAGAACAGTTGCGGTTGTTGTTCCGTCTCCTGCTACATCAGCGGTCTTTGTTGCAGCTTCCTTAACAATTTGAGCCCCCATGTTCTCAATCTTATCTTTAAGATCGATTGCCTTTGCAACGGTTACACCATCTTTTGTAATGTGACTTCCGCCGAAATCTTTGTCAATTGCAATATTTCGCCCCTTTGGACCCAATGTTGCTTTTACAGCATTTGCAAGAACATCTACTCCTTTTTTGAGTTTCTTTCTTGCCTCTTCTTCAAAAACTACTACTTTCGCCATTTTATTTAACGTAAACTAAATTAATAATTTAAAGACTTCTCGACTTTCCTTCACAGAGCTCAGGATCGCTCGAAGAATAATCTTTTCTTTTTTTCCTTTTTACTTTTTCCTTTTTATTTATTTTATTATCGCCAACACATCCTCTTCCGACATAATCAAATAATCCTCATCTTCCAACTTAACTTCATCTGGAGAATATTTCTTAAATAGAACCATGTCGTCTACTTTTACTGAAAACTCTACTTTTGTACCATTGTCTAAAATACGTCCGGTTCCAAGAGCAATAACCTTTCCTTTTTGAGGTTTTTCTTTTGATGCAGTTGAAGGAATAATTACCCCTGATGCCGTTACAGAATCATCTTCAACGGCCTGCACCACGATGTTTCCTCCTAGTGGCTGTAAATTCATTTTGTAAAATAACTAAAATATAAAATATAAAACTTTTGGTGAATTTTTAAACTTCAAATTTTATTAGCAGAAGATTGTCCGAATTGCTAACGATTAGTATTATAAGATTGAGAGGGGAAAATTGTCAAGAGAAATCAGCGAATAAGAAATTGCTTTCGGTTAATTCAGTTTTATAATTCAAGCATAAACTTAATAAAATACCCTTGCGCTGAAAATTCCAATTTCCAAAATCTCAATTTCCAAACAAATTACAATTACCAAAAAAATCATAAACAATTGTAAATTATTTATTGATAAATGAATTTATCAAAATGTTTGAAGTTTGGGATTTATGATTTGAAATTTATTTGTTATTTGGAATTTTGAATTTGGTGCTTATTTAGGTAATTAGAACTTAGGTCAATTAGAAATTATACCTACTCTTCAGTCGTTTCTACAGTTTCAGCTTCACCCTTATCCACCTCCAACTTCACCTCAATCTTCCCCTTAATCGTCGGAACGTGTTTGAATTTCTCAGGAAGCCAATCAGGCCCAAGGGTTAACTCAAAACTAGTAATTGATTCAAGAGAATTCATAAATGACTCAACATCTTCGACTTTTTTTCCTGCAATTGATTCTTTGACCGAAGTCTCCGTAATATCACCAGAAATCACTCCCATCGCCTTCATAATTATAATTGCATCATCACCATCCCTACGAATGAAATCACCAGAATATTCAGATTGCTCTTCTAGCAACTTCAACCCGGTAGCAACCTGCGAAAGAAGCAATTGATTTCCAAGTGTCTTAATATCATCTGCAGAATAAACGTATGCCCGAGCTTTAACTTTCATATTCAAATTAACCGCACTTGTCTCTGCGCCTGCTTCAACATCATAATTCTCTTCAACTGTTTCAACGCTAATCATTTCATCTCGAATTTCGAAACCGCTTCCCACCTGAGCCTTAACCTTGTTTTTAACTTTTTCTTGAAGAGATTGCTCCAAGGACTCCTTTAATAATCTTCTATCATCTGCAGTAACAACGACAACCTCTTTCTTTGTACCGCCAGAGAAAGCAGCGAAACTCCTGCCCAACATTGCCGTAGAGGTAAACCCTTCAACCACAAATTCAGTACCTGATGCCAAATTGTATTCTTCACCAATGTCATATGCTTCGACACTAACTTCCGCTTTTCCTAAACCTGCGAAATAATCGGTTTTAGGAATATTCTCATTATTTAAAAGTTTGAACTTGTAACCATCCCCTGTCATAACCGTACCTGCATTAATTTGTATATCCGATTCTGTTTTATTAACCAATGTAACTTTTCCTTTCGCTTTTTCACCACGAACCTCATTTCCTGTCGCGGCACGAGAATCAGATCCGCTTTCTTCCACTTCTTGCATCACAAGAGGAATTTTTAAATTTTCTAAATCAACATCGGTATCTTGCAAACTAGCTCGAATTTCTTGTTCTAAATTAACAGTTTCATATTTTACCTGAGCGGTTAATGTAGCCTCAGGAGCAACGAAATATGCATATACTCCACCTACTCCGGCAAGAATTAATAAAATAATAATAATCGGGATTAATAATTTTGCATTGAATTTCGGCATCCCAAATTTCGGAAGTTTAATTGCACTTAAAATCCGCTTTGGATTGAGTTTCTCACGAACAGGTTCTTTTAACTCATAACTCGTCATATCCCGTCCAACAGCGTGAAGATTATCGCTTTTCTCCTCCTCTTCAGAATGAAAATCTGAAACAAATTCTCTCTTTTCAATAATCTTTTCCGGTTTTTTGCTAATAATTCCCCTATCAATTTTAGCAACATCTTGCCCAACAACAAAACCAAATTCCTCTAAGCTAGGTTCTGTTGAAACTTCTTGATCAACTATTTCTTTCTTCTCTTTATTACGCAGGAAAGAAGGAGTTTCGGTATCTTCCTCTATTTCTAAACTCTCCGCTTCAAGTTGTTTCTCAGTATCATAAAAATCATCAGAATCAGTGTCAGGAACAGTTACAGTTACAGGAGCAGTTTCAACTCCAGAAACAAGCTCATCCTCCTTTGTCGTTTGTCCTTTGTCTTTCTTGTCTGCCGTAGCCTTGGCGAAGGCGGATGACGTTTGACTTTCAGACTCAACAATTCCATCATCGCCTTCAACTTCAAAATTTTCTTCTTTCTTTTCTCTTTCTTCATCCTTCTTTCCTAGTACCGGATTCATCCCCCTCTTTCTCAATCTGTTCTCAGATTCTAACCAAATACCCTCACTTATATCTGCGACTCTTTTAAGCACGGGAACTCCTGCACGAGTTGCAAATTTTTGAGCGCCCTCGTCAAGGGTAACAAGGACCAAGCTTTTCCCACGTTTGAAAACAAGCTTCGATAATAATTTGAGTGAAACTAAGGACGAAATGACAGCAGCCCCTTCCGGAGCAACTAAAACAATTCGATCCGCCTCTGCATCACGAATTCGCTCAACGACAAAAGTAATTTCGTCATCTAAATCTACAAATATTTTTTCGTCCTGTTTATTAAGCATTTCAATGAAACTTCTAAACAAATTTCACAAATCAGAAATCGGAAACTTCGTTTCCTAGATTCCTCATTACATTCGGAATGACACTCCATTGGTGTCATGCTGAGTCCACGAAGTGGACGAAGCATCTAGCGAAGCGTTCTCTATTATTTATCCTCTTTTATAACCTCCAAAGCAAACCTCGCAAGAGCCGCAGGTGTTACATCAGAAGGCTCGTTCAGACTCCCCGTATCATCAATAATGTTTCTTGTTTGATCAACAAGGAAATAATTTACCTTCGGGAATTTATTAAAACTCAAAACTTGAGTCCATGGATATTCTAACAAAGCCTCTTTGATTTCCGGCAGCAAGCTTCCTCCTCCACAAAGGAAAATGTACGATGGATAAACTTCAATATCTTCAATTTCGCTTAACGCCAACTCTACCCCGCTAATCCAAACTTCAATATCTTTTCGAATTGCCTTTCGAACCTTATCGGCGACATCGTCAGAAAGACTTCCTGACGAGTATCGAATTTTCATTTCTTCCGCTTGTTTAAAATCGATATTTAAATCTGCAGAAATTCTTTTTGTAAAAACTCGACCTCCAAATGCGAACATTTGAGTGTCAACAATACCACCTTTTCGTACAACGGCAATATCCGTTGTACCACCACCAACATCAATAAATATCGCGCCAAAGTTCTGATCATTTGCATTTTTATATGCCTGAGAAACAACAAATGGTTCTGCAACAATTGTCATTACTTTTAATCCCAATTGTTCAGCAATGTGTCGCAGTGCATTAAAGTGAATCGCAGGAGCAAATGAGGCAAATACATTAAACTGCACAGATTTGCCTTGGAATCCGAAAGGATTTGTTACTCGGAAATTATCAATATAGGTATCTGTGATATTTGCATTAACAAGCTGAATTTGTGAGCGATCAATTCCAAGTTCTATCGAAAGCTCCTCTGCAGCATGATCAAAAGCCTCAGCCTTAATGTTGTTCATTACCTGAGCAATCTCCTTCTTGTCAATCTTTTCGCTTGGAACTTCTCTATCATAGTGAGCAGCAACAGAAACACCTTTCACGAATTCCCCCGCAATTCCCATTATAACCTCTTCTAATTTTTCTCTTTTTTCCAATATTTGAGAAACATCTTCTATTGCGAGACGACATGCCTCAACTACACTTTCAATATTTGTAATCGCGCCACCTTTCATTGCGTCCGGTTGTTGGCGAATTTTACTTGCAGAAGTAATATGAATGAAACTATCATCCGCAGGATCAAGTTTGAAAATGATTGCTTTGACAAACTCCGTACCGATATCAAGAGCCAAAAGAGGCTTATCTTTATACGTTGATTTTGTAGGAATAAATGGAAGTCTCAATTCTCTGTGAATTTATAGATTTATACACCTATATCTAACCAAAAGATAAGGGAGAATACAAGAGAATTCAGTTACAGGGACAGAAACATCAGGCTGTCATCTCGACCGAGTCCACCGTAGCCTTGGCGAAGGCGGATGAGCGGAGAGATCTTTTGAATTTTGTTAACAGAAAGATTTCTCGAATCGCTTCTGTGAAGCTCCCTCGAAATGACATACTGAAGAGTAACCCAAAGTTGTGTCATTTCGACCGAGTTCCAAAGGAACGAGTGGAGAAATCTTTATTATAACAATATCTCCTCATACAAATCTTTCCATTCAGGGTTCTTCGTCATAATCAAAGTCTCTTTCTTACCTCTACCCCATCGTTTCAATTGCTTCTCTCGTTCGATCGCAACGTTTACATCCTCATAAGTTTCGTAATAAACCAATTTATTTATATTATACTTTTTCGTAAACCCATCAATGACTTTTTCTCGATGTTGCCATGTCCGCTTACGCAAATCGCCAGTAACGCCGATGTACAGGACGTTATGATTAAAGTTCGTTAGAATATAAACGTAATACTGCTTATTCATAAATTAATGATATTAGATTTCTACATTCTTTACTACGCAATTCAGTCGAAATGACAGAAAAACACCAAAACAAAATGTTGTCATCTCGACCGAGCTACTTAGTAGCGAGTGGAGAGATCTAAAAAGATTTCTCGAATCGCTTCTGTGAAGCTCCCTCGAAATGACACACGCCCCTTGCCCCTCAAGACTATAAGTTGTATAATACATTCAACTTAATAGATACATCTCTAGAAACCAAGCGTTCAATAAACGAACCGAAGTAACAGTAGGAGATTTGTGATGAGCAACATCATTAAAAAATAAATGTTGCGAAATCCACCGAAGCCTTGGCGAAGGTGTGACCGAAAACAAATACAATCGTTTAATAAAACACTTGACTAGAGAAATTCTAGAAAAGTGTTTTTTAATTTAGAAAATTAAGTAATGGCAGGAGAAGGAGAACAAACTCGATTCAGCCTAAAGAGACTTGTCGACACAGGAGGTAAATCAGGCAGAGTAACAGTTCCAACAACACCACCAGCTGCAACGCCACCACCAGCGGGAGCACAGGTAGAATGGACACCAGGTTCTGGAATAGCATCAACAGATGCACCACAGGTATATGCATCAGTTAAGGTATTCGATACATAACTCTTTTCCATACCAATCACCCTCCCAAGGGTGACTGTGAAAAAGCATAAAGCCAAAAAAGTCACCCGAAGTCGGGTGACTTTCATTTCAAATCTCATCCCGAAACATCAAACTCTTGATACATTCTTTGCCACCATGTATAATCGGCATATATTACACATAATCCCATATATTACATGAAGATTACAGTAGTTGCATCGAAGAAAAGCAAGGAAAACGCGGAACGCGCAAAGAAGATTGCCAAGATTCTCAAGAAAGCAGGATATAATGTAGATGATTCAATGCTTAAGAAAACACGAGAAGCAGAAAGAAAGGAGTTTTCCAAAACCTATAAAACCAACATCGATCTATAATGAATGCGGATGTTGTCATCGCAGAATCAACCCTATACAGTGCAGGGCTAGGATTTCTAATTGCCACTGCAGTTAATGAAAGAAAACACGTTCTTTGTCTTGAAGACATAGAATCAGATGAGGAGATGAAAGGTTCAGGAACCCTTCAAGCAGCAGAGTCAAACATGCTAACTTACAAGAAATATAATACGGTTACATTAAAAAGGGTGTTAACCGATTATTTGGAAGATGTAAAAGGCAGGTTAGATACAAAGTTCATTCTTATTATTTCACCTGAAATAGACAAGTTTCTCAAGTGGGCATCATATGAATACAGGTTACACAAATCTCAAATCGTTCGAGATGCTATTGAGGATATTATGAAAAACGACGAGAACTATCAGAAATATCTACGCAAAGAGGAATAATTAGTCATAAATTTTAAGAGAGGACCATCGAAGGATGGTTCTCTTTTGTTATTTATCAAATAGATTCATCACGATAAGCTAATTTCTCGATAAGTGATTCCATACATCGTCCGGATTACATGCAACCTTCTCTAGACCAGACAGATCAAGTTCGCTGGTTTCCGGATTAGTCCATGGGCGATCCGAAACCAGAAAAGAAGAGACATTTTGCATGCTTAAACCGAGACACAATCGGATTGTATCCGGGTCGTCATCACAAAAGGCACTCCCCTGCCCCACGACAGAATCAGCTTTTTTCAAAAAGTTAACCTTTTGATCTACATCACCAAAAATGAACATATCCACAGGAATATCATTCTTTTCAAACCACTTCGCCGTAGCGTGTGGATATTTTTTCTCAACATGAGCCCTGTGCGTAAGGGCAATTACCTTTATTCCAACGTTATGAGCCTTACGGGCAAGCTGCGCATAACCAATATATTGCAGCGATTCAGAATACGTTTCTTCTAAATTTAAAACATCTAAGAAGCATTCTTTAATTTCATCTTCGGTTGAAGCTTCCCGTTCACATTTCGTAACAGCGTACTGAATTTTTCTTTTTGTCATCTTTGCAAACTCGACGGAAATACCATGCCGCTTCTTTAATAAATCCGCCAAACGCTCTTGTGTACGAGCCAACGTTTCGTCAACATCGAGAAATAATACCCGTTTTCCTTTTACGAAACGGAACAAATCTACAGCAATATCAGCTTCTAAATCAAGAAAGGACTCTTTTTTCATCTTCAGTCGTTTAATTTATAGGATTAGTATACTACATTATTGCAATAAGTGTTATATCTTAAAATATTTACGTGCTTGTATAACTGTGCTATAATGTACCCGACATATAATTAACGAAACGCTAGATGACAATTTATTCAAATGGCGACAATCAAATAGCAGAATTACTAACCCAAGTTCCGGGTACAGTAAACTATAGCAAGGAAAATCCCATTGAAGTAAAACCTAATGTTTTTACTCCTATTTACATAAATCTTAGAAATACCATAAGTCACGTTATGGTTAGAAATATTATATCGAAGAAATTAGCCCAATCAATAAAGAGTAACCCTGATTATATTTGTGGAATAGAAAGTGGCGGAAGCTATTACGCCTCAAGAGTTAGTGACATTTTGAATAAACCACTAATTCTATTAAGAAAAGAGGATAAGGGCTACGGAGACAAGAAAAGAGTGCTTGGACAGATACCGGATCCAGGATCAAAAATTGCCGTCATTGACGACGTTATTGCCACAGGATTAACAACCTCTAAGTCGACAAAGTACCTGAATAGTATTGGGCTGAAAACAGAAGTATATGCAATATTCAGCTATGGGTATAACGAAGACATTGCAAGAATACTAGGCAAACACACTTCTCGCATTGCATCTCTTGTTACATTTGCGGATATTCTGAACAGTCTTGAAGAAAGAGAGGTTCTACCACAATCTGATATCGACTTCTTAAGAAAATACACACGTTCATACGAAGACTTTTCGGGAGAGCAGGAAGTAAAAATTAATTAGACTTGAAACAATTCCAATATACATATATAATATAGACTGATATATAATTAATTCTATCAAACAATGAAAGTAAATTTTGCAGGAGCAATTACTGATGACAAATCAGCAAAAGAAAGATACGCCAAAATTAAGGCAGCCGTTAGCAAAAGCGGAAGCACCGTTACTCATAGACAACATGAGAAACTTTCTACCGGAGAAATTTTAAAAAGAACCGACAAAGAGATAAAAGATTCATATAAACTCATAACTATGAGTATGAAATCAGCCGATGTATTCATCGCTGACATAACACTTCCTAGCGTCGGAGTTGGCGTAGAAATAGCACAGGCTATGGAAGAGAGAAAGCCAACATTGGTTTTAAGATACAAAAATGAAAAGGAAGCACCGATTGCTAATATCAAGGCGAATCAAAGTGTACTGATGACGTACAGAGAATATGATGATAACAATATTGAAGAAATCATTGCAGATTTTCTCAAAGAAGCAAAGGAAAAACTCGACACCAAATTCATCCTTATTATCTCTCCTGATATTGATAAGTATCTAAAGTGGGCTTCTGATGAATACAGAATGCACAAAGCACAAATCGTTAGAGATGCTATCGAGGATAAAATGAAGAAAGATAAAGATTACAAGGATTATTTGAAATTGGCTGCATAAGCAACATTTCAAAGATAATAAAAGACTCGCCAATGGCGAGTCTTTTATTTTACTATGTTTTAACGATGTTTAATCGACGTTTTCTCAAACAGCGACGAAGTCGATGTTACACAAACACCGGCACAACCATTGGATTTCTATCAGTCTCTTTTCTCACGAACGTCCCCACTCTCTTTGTTATAGCATCACGCAACTCCTGTTGGTAGACCTTATCAAACGGCTTATTTTGCAGAGATTTATCTTTCACAGATTCTTCTGCGACTTTCTTGATTTCTGCCATAATATCAGTGCTTTCCTTCACGAAAACAAACCCTCGGGAAATTACCTGAATAGGTTCTGCCAGAGAGCCTCTTGCATCAAGGTTAACTCCGAGTACGAGGAATCCGTTATTCGCAAGTTGAGATCGCTCCTTCAAAACTAATGCGCCAACATCTCCAATACCTTTCCCCGATACTAGAACCGGAGATCCTTTTATCTTCGTTCCCTTTATGAAACCTTTTCCGTCAAATTCGTAAATTTGACCATTTTGAGGAATAACTATGTTCTTTTCTTTCACACCAACACTCATAGCAGTTTTCGCATGAGCAAGCAGAAAGGATTGTGGGCCCTCAATTGGCATGAAGAACCGTGGTTTAAGCATATTAAGCATTATCTTTTGATCATCCTGATGACCATGTCCACCTGCATGTACGTCCATCAAAGCCTGATGGATGACGTCAGCCCCTTGCATAATCAAATCGTCAATCAAATCCTGAATCGCCAATGCATTTCCGGGAATAACGGATGAGGATAAGATAATTGTATCACCTTTCTTTACAGTAATGTCTTTATGCTCTTTTCTTGCAATCCTTGCAAGTGCGGCCATGTCTTCTCCCTGACTTCCCGTAGTAATGAACAAAACCTGCTTATCATCCAAGTTCTTTGCCTCGCTTGGATCAATAAAATGCTTTGCATCAAATTTGATGTACCCCAATCTTGTTGCTATCTCAACTGCTTGTCTCATTCCAAAGCCGGAGATTGCAATCTTTTTATTATACTTAATTCCAATCGAAATCAACTGATGAACTCTAGTAACCAAAGAAGCGAAAGTTGCCGCTATTACACGCCCTTTTGCGTTCTTAATAACATCCTCCAGAATATCTGTCACCTTAGCTTCTGAAATTGAATGACCGGATTTCATTGAGTTTGTGCTATCGCACATTGCCAATAGAACGCCTTTTTCTCCTAAATCACAAATTCTTCCATACTCGGCGACTGGCTCGTTTACAGGTGTATCGTCAAATTTATAATCACCGGTATGAACAATCACACCTTGCGGTGTATGAATGCCAATTCCCATTGATTCAGGGATATTGTGATTGACCCCGAAGAAGCTAGCTTTGATGCTACCAAGTTGTACAGTATCGGTTGTCTTTACAACGACAAGTTTTGTCTTATTCAATAAACCGAATTCTTCAAGCTTCGGCTTAATAAATTCAATTGTAAACTCACTAGAGTAAATTGTTGGGAAGCCCAATGCCTCAATTACATAAGGAATTGCACCAATGTGGTCTAAGTGACCATGTGTAATCAACAAACCGCGTATCTTCTCTTTATTCTCCTTTAGATAGCTCACATCAGGAATCAAATAGTCGACGCCGTACATTTCACTACCCGGAAACCCAAACCCCATATCAATTAAAACTATGTCATCACCATATCTAACCATAGTGCTATTTATTCCAACCTCTTCAGATCCACCCAAAAGGGCAACCTGAAGCTTGGATTTTGCACCATTAACCTTATTATTTTTAAAACTCATTAACTATAAACATAACTAAAATTTAAATAACCCAAAAACCTGAAAATTTCTGCTGTATCATCTAATACCTCGACTGCACAATGCCGAAACAAACATTCTCTTCCATCTCCCAACCTATACATTTTTGCGATTCATTATCGAAGTCTCTTGCGAAAGCACGAAATACCCATGGCATCTTCCACATCGCAAAAAAAGCCACTCCGATAAGAATTCCTGTTACGATATAAACCTCCATCGTGGACTTTGCCAATCGATAAAGGCCTGACATCAACAGAAGAAATAATATGATAACTACAATCGCCCAAAACTTCATAATATCTCCTATTTAATTAATCCGAAGCAATCTCCGCTTTCTAGTATTAATCCGTAGCAAGTAGCGCCATCAGGAATAACCTGAGCAGCATTTTGCATAAGCGGGTCGAGCCACGGTAATGCAAGGTAAACCAGAAGAGAAACTACTAAAAGCCATAAAAGAAAACTAAATAGTTTTGCTCCGGTTTTCAGAAGTTTCAGTGCAGCAACGATTAACAATATCATCGCAGCAATAGCTATTAATTTTGATACCATTTTATTATTCTTTCAAGTATTTCAATCTTTATTTTCTGAACCAAAACCTTCTTGCTTTTTCTTTTTTACCTTTTGCCTTTTTACTTTTTCCTTTTCTATACGACAGTAATGTCAGTGGGCATAAAGACCTTTACATTTGCGGGGTTAATCACAAAATGAGTGCCTTTACCCTCAAGGATCATTCTCGCAACTCTTCGAACTAAAGATGTGAGATTTCGCTCTAATTGACGAATTCCAGCATCAAAGCCCAATGGTCGAATCAGCAGAGGCCAGACATCCGGAGTAAATTCGATTGTATTCGGATCCATACCCGCCGATTTCAGAACTTTCGGGAATAGATAGTCTCTCGCAATGACTTCCTTCTCATTATCAGAGTAGCTCGTAAATCGAATTATCTCTAAACGATCGAGAAGTGCCGTCGACATTGTTCCCAGGTTGTTTGCCGTCGTGATGAACATCACCTTAGATAGATTAACAGGATAATCTATATAATGATCGGCGAAAGTAGCATTTTGCTCAGGATCTAATATTTCAAGAAGTGCTGCATTCAAATCCGCTCGAAGACCACCTTCTCCACTAACCTTATCAATCTCATCAAGCAGAATTAACGGGTTCATGGATTGTGTCTTAACAAGAGACTTAACGATCTGTCCAGGTTCGGCATCAGGATTTACTCTAGTCTCACCACGGATGTTTCGAATATCGCCCATTGCACCGAGTGCAACACGAACAAACTTCTTCCCCATTGCCTGTGCTATCGACTTAGCCATAGATGTTTTACCGATACCCTGCAAACCTACAAAACAGAGAATCGGAGCATGTGCAGACGACCCCGTAAGTTTTTCCATACTTCCCGATTCATCGGTATAGTTATCCAACATCCCCTTCTGTTTCTGCAAATTCATCACAGAAAGGTATTCTATTATTCTATTTTTAATCGGCTGCATTCCGTAATGATGATCATCAAGGATTTGCTTTGCCCGCTCTATATCTAAGTTATCTTCATTGAAACTCCTCCACGGAATGGACGTTACCCAATCTATATATTTCGCAACCTGTTCATAATCACTTGAATAGTTTCCAAACTTTGCCATTCTCACCATTCTCTTCAAAAGCTTGTACACTTTGTCATTAAGAGCGAGTGGCAATTTTGCATTAACGATTTTCTGTTCGAGCTCTCCAATATCTTCAATCAAAAGGTCCTCCAAACCACGCTGTGATTCTTTGAGAACATCTAGTTTCTGTACTGAGGTTTGTACATCATTAACAGCAGATTGGTTGGGCAGATTTTGTTCGTCCATCTTTATTAAACATTTAATGACTTAATGTTACATCACAAATTTTGCAATGTCTACAAAACATCATTTCACAAATCTGTAGAGACGTGGCATTGCCACGTCTCTACGAATATTCTAAAGGAGAATTATTGCTGTACAGCTCGTTTAATACTTAGATTTACTCGACCTCTATCATCAATTTCCGTAACCTTTACCTTTACCTTCTGACCAACCTTTACAACTTCATTTGCGTCTTTAACAAATCCATCTTTAAGCTCAGAGACATGTACAAGACCTGAAACAGAAGGGGTGATTTCAACAAAAGCTCCGTAGCCCTCGACTCTGGCGACAGTTCCTTCGTAAATCTCTCCGACAACAGGTTCAAATACAATTTCGTTAACAAGTGCCTTAGCAGCTTCAATTGCATCAGGAGATACACCTGCAATATTTACAGTTCCATCTTCCTCAATTTCAATCTCTACGCCTGTTTCTTCTGTGATTCCTCGGATAACTTTTCCACCTGGACCAATAAGATCTCCTATTAATTCTTTATTGATCTTCATTTGGACAATCTTTGGTGCGTATTTAGAAAGCGCAGCCTTTGGCGCAGGAATAACCTCATTGATCATATCAAGAATTTGGTATCTTGCAGCTTTTGCTTTTTCAAGTGCAGTTGCTAATACTTCCATTGGAATACCTTTTAATTTGTTATCCATCTGAAGTGCCGTAATACCATCTCTTGTTCCTGTTACCTTGAAATCCATATCTCCAAAGTGATCTTCGAATCCTTGAATATCGGTTAAAACAACCATTTCATCTGAATCTTTTGCTTTCATAAGTCCCATTGCAATTCCCGCAACAGGAGCTTTGATTGGAACACCAGCATCCATAAGAGCAAGTGTAGAACCACACGTTGCAGCCATAGATGTTGAACCATTTGCTGAAAGAATTTCAGAAACAACTCGAATTGTGTATGGGAATACTTCCTTCGAAGGAATAACCGGTAATAATGCTCTTTCTCCTAATGCGCCGTGTCCGATTTCTCTTCGACCAGGATAATAGCTATATCGACCTGTTTCTCCTGTGCAAAATGGCTTGAAATTATAATGGTGCATATAACGTTTTGTAGTTTCTCCACCGATATCCTCAACCATTAGTTCTAATTTACCAGAACCCAATGTTGCAACTGAAAGAGCCTGAGTTGTTCCTCTCTGGAATAAACCGGATCCATGCGTTCTCGGCAAAATTCCGACAGATGCTGATAGTGGTCTGATTTCATCAAAGCCTCTTCCATCAGGTCTCTTGCTCTCTTTTACAATTCCGTCGATTACTACATTCTTGGTAATCTCATGTGCAATTCCATTTAATGTGCTCTTGCTATATTTCCCTTCATATTCTGCATACATTTCCTGATGGATTTCATCCATCTTTGCATCTCTTTCAGATCGATCTTTGATGTAAACGGCTTCTTTCATTTTTTCTCCGAAAACAGCAAAGACCTCATTATAAGATTCTTCAAGAACGGAGACTGAAACAAATTCTGCTTTCTCTTTACCCCACTCTTTTGCAATTTCTTCCTGCATTGCCAACACTGCCGGTGAAGAATCCTTTGCAAAATTTAATGCTTCGAGCATCTTAACCTCATTAACTTCTTTTGCTCCAGACTCGATCATCACGATAGAATCCTTTGACGCTGAAATTATTAAGTCTAAATCTGCAGATTCATAAACCGTTTCATTTGGATTAACGACTAACTGTCCGTCTAACATAGAGACTCGAACTCCTGCAACAGGTCCTTCAAAAGGAATGTCAGAAATCATAAGTGCTGCAGATGTAGCATTTACCGAAAGCATAGAAGGATCGTGCTCTCCATCA
Organism: uncultured Candidatus Saccharibacteria bacterium; assembly: GCA_964501355.1. GTDB lineage: Bacteria > Patescibacteriota > Dojkabacteria > CAZCSM01 > CAZCSM01 > CAZCSM01. Next base: position 60,829 of record CAZCSM010000004.1, read on the forward strand.
TACGAAAGAACAGTTGCAATAACTTGAACTTCATTTGCGAAACCTTCTGGGAAAAGAGGTCTAATAGATCGATCGATAACTCTAGCCTTCAACGTTGCTTCTGAACTTGGGTGTCGTTCTCTTTTCACAAATTTGGAAGATGAAATTAATCCTCCGGCGTACATTTTTTCTACATATTCAACGGTTAGAGGGAAGAAATCAATTCCTTCTCTTGGGGCTGCCATAGTTACAGTGACAAGCACTGCAGTTTCTCCCCATGTTGCATAAATAGATCCATTTGCTTGCATTGCCATTCGACCTGTTTCAAAGGTCATGTCGGCATCGCCAAACTTAATGGTTTTGGTGAGCGGTGTGTTCATAGAAAATTCCTTTCTGTTTGCGCAGTAACTTTGAGTACTGGGAGAAGGATTTAGATATTGGAAGTTAAACACCGGGCAATCGTAACTGATACTCAACTTTCAACATCTAAAAATCCTTTTCAATTCCCCTCTCTCGAAACTGCAAAAAATAAATAAACCTTTTAAAAAATTCAGCTCCGCTTATGGAGCTGAAACTTCTTACTTGTTTAAACCAACTTTACCAATCAATTCTTGATATCTTGCGTCATCTTTTCTCTTTAAGTAATCAAGCAATCTTCTTCTCTTGCCAACCATTTGAAGAAGACCACGTCTTGAGTGATTATCCTTCTTATGAGTCTTTAAGTGATCGGAAAGCTGTGTGATTCTTTCAGTTAAAATCGCAATCTGTACTTCTGGTGAACCAGTGTCTCCATCATGTACTGCATATTTCTTGATTAGTTCTTCTTTGTTTTTTAGTTTTGTTGCCATATCTTTGTTTATTATCCTAGTTACTTAAATCGTATCACACAAAATTGTGCTTAGCAAATAAATCAACCCTCTTCTAGTAGAAGGGCTCGGATAGGATAATATCACAAAATTAATGACGAAACAATAACAATATTAACAAATATTACTATTTCTTATTCCCCATTCCGCTAAAAGGACCACCGAAACTTCCAGAGTTGAAAATCTTTGGTGGACCAAAACTATCATCTGAAGTAATTATCGGATCATCAGAGAAAACCTCATTTTCAGCTTCCGCAGCAGGTTTCATTGGTTCGACAGGTAAAACGGATTCGTCAACTTGTTCAGCTACCTCTGAAACAGACTCCTCTAAGATTCCTATTGAAGCGGGTTCTTCATCAACCGCTGTTACTTCTACATTTTCAGCACTAAGTTCTTTTGATTCTGTTATTTCCGGTTCAACAAGAGGCTCAACGACAACCTGTTGATCTTCAGAGCCGAGAAGTCGCAAGATCTTTGTCTCGATAGCTTCAAGCTCACCTTCTGCACGAATAACCAGCCCATCCTGACAAACTGTCATTTCAAATTCCTTAAGAATCTTTGGCAAATCTAAATCTTCCGTTTCAACCTTCCCCCAAATTGTTCCATCGCTTAACCCATAAAGAACAAAAGCGTTTCCGTATCCTTGATATGAATTAAATGGGATATGTTCATTTACATTTACTTCGGAATCTTCTATTTGTAAGTCTTTTAACTCCGAACTATTAACCGTTGACCATAAAATTCCTGAGGTATCTTGTTTTATATTTGCAAAAATTCTTTGCTGCAACTGCAATTGTCCAAAAGTGCCCTTTGTACTTGGCTTCGTACCAACTTGAGTCATAGTAGCACCAAGATCCATAAGCTCTCCAATTCTCTCAAGGGTAGTTTTATCTTTTACATTTCCCAATAAACCGCCAACGCTTTCAACAAATCCATTGAGAATAAGTTGCGCCGTTTCAGTATTTATTTTTACATTTAAAACCTTCAAGAAATCATAAATGATTTCAGTAACAGAGCTAGTGCGCGCGATCGATAGGTTGTTTTCATTTATTGTGTTACCGTTTACTCCTATAGAAGTCCTAGGAGCGCGATCAAAGAAAGACTTATTTTTTGTATAAACTTCTCCCAAATCAGTAAGTTTCTCGAATCCAACAAGGACCACATATTTATAGCTCGAACCAATTTGTTCAAATTTCAAATCACTAATTGCAAGATCTCCATATGCTGGAGTTAAGAATAACTTGAATGCTTCATTTTCCTCTCTCCATTTCACCTTCCCAATTTTTCCGTCTTTGGGAATACTGATGATGTAATTCCTCGGATCCAGCGTACTTTTAACATATTTTAAAACACCGGCTCCCACCAAACTCTTTTGGGCCTCAGACAATGGTGATGTCATTAATAAATCAACGACATTAAAAACGGGACCCTCATCGGCAATTTGTCGAAGTGTAGAAAAAAGTGCAGAGGCAGCAAGTAAACTGTCTCCATTAAAATGCGGTGACAGGACAACTAGGATTTCCTTGTGTGATAATAAACGTTTGCGTAATTCTTGAAGATTCTCACTCATGAGTATTTTGAATTATTTACATAAAAAGCCCCAAGTTTGGGGCTTATATTTCTTTCGGAAGTATACAATATGTTATATTACTTTTCAATCCTAAAGCAGACGATCTTATCGCCCGACTCTATTTCGAACTTTGGAGTAAGGACAACACCACATTCTTGTCCCTTCTTTACCTTGTTAACTTCCTCTTTCAACACACGAAGAGTGTTAATTTTTCCTTCGGCAATTCTCTCTCCTGCTCTCTCAACGTAACATTTCTGACCTCTTGCGCATGTACCGTCCGTAACAACACATCCTGCAACGATTGATTTATCTGAAAGGACAAATACCTGACGAACCTCAAGTTCCCCCATATTTATTTCTTCAGCCTCGATATCAATCATACCGGTTAACACATCATCAATCTCATCAACAAGTTCATAGATTATGTTATAAATTCTAGTGATAACTCTCTCTCTTTTGGCAATTTCTTTGACATAGTCGGAGATACCGACATCAAATCCAACAACCAAACCTCTTGATGTCTTCGCTGCAATAACGTCTTTTTCGACAATATCACCAGTTCCTGATTGAATTACTTTAACCTCAACATCTTCATCCGAGAGATTTTTTAATTCAGACTCGATGGCTTCTAAGGTTCCACTTGTATCAGCTTTCAACACAACAGAGAGGATTTTCTTTTTTGATTCCACTTCCTGCATTCCAAGAAGTTCCAAAACAGAAAGTTCTTCAACTTCTTCAATTAATTCTTCCTTCTCTTTTTCTTCTTTGACGATAACCTCAAGTTCCTTTGGTGTTTTTGCAGAAGTAAACAATCCTCCAACGGGAAGAACCTCTTTTATTCCTAAAATTGAAACAGCATCTGCGGGCTCAGCTTTCTCAATATTGTTTCCTTCTGTATCAAGAAGTGCACGAACCTTTCCTGTTGATTCATTACACAAAACATATTCTCCTAATCGAAGCGTTCCTTCTTTTACAAGAACCGTTGTAACAGCGCCAAGGCTTGAATCTAGTTTAGATTCTAAAATCACACCACTAGCTTGTACCGTTGGGTCAGCTTTGAGTTCCTTCATCTCAGCAACCAAAAGGATCATTTCCAAAAGCTTATCGATATTTTCTCCGGTTTTTGCAGAAACAGGAATAATTGGAACATCGCCACCCCACTCCTCAACTAGAACATCATTATTTGCTAAGTCCTGCTTGACCTTTTCAATGTCTGCACCCGGTAAATCGATTTTATTTGCAGCAACAACAATAGAAGCTCCGGCTTTCTTGATGTGTTGAATTGCCTCCTTTGTTTGAGGTTTTACACTATCATCAGCAGCAACAACCAAAACTGCAATATCAGCTACCTGACCACCACGGGATCTCATTTCTGTAAAAACCTCATGTCCCGGTGTATCAATAAAAGTTATTTTCTTATCATTGTATGAGAGCTGATGCGCTCGAACATGCTGAGTAATTCCACCAGGCTCACCCTCTTGAACATGAGCCTTTCGAATGTAATCCAAAATTGAAGTCTTCCCGTGATCAACGTGACCAAGAAAAGTAACAACAGGAGGTTTTACCATTAAATTTGTATTTACTTCTTTCTTTTTTGCCATTTGTTATTTTGTTAAAGCATCAATTAAATCGTCTTTTGTGATCCTGAGCGTAACAGTCTTTTTTCCCTTCCTAAATTCTCTTTTGTATAAAACTTCCTGAAAATCTTTTTGAAGTTTCTCAACCTCTTCTTCGTTAAGTTTTTTTCCAAGTTCTAAAGATCTCTCAATTGCACCTATCCTCGTAGCCTTATTAAAGCAATCCATACTTTCACAAAGATTTGCTCCACGTCCCCGAATCTTTCCTGACTCATCAATTACCGCGGTACCGTCTTCCATTCGAACGACACGAACCATGTCCCCCTTTGCCGCCTTATTTCTGCATGCTATACAAGTTCGTTCAGGAACCTTTTTTTCTTTTACACCTTTTTTCTTTGCCATTGTTAAACTCAAACTCAAACAAAACTTACTTCTGATTATATGAACAACGTTTTACAATTTGGTTGCTATCTTCTTTGTAATTTTTGATGCTTCAATTTGTCCAGGAGACATCTTTATTCTTTCTCTATAGAACTTAGCGGTCATTAATTCTTTGTAATCGGAAATTTTTTCAGTAAACTCAATTCCTGACAAGTGATCATATTCATGCTGAATTACCCTTGCTAAAATTCCATCACAAGTAAGCCTAAACTTTTTTCCACTTTTATCAAAAGCCTCTATCGTTATTTCTCTTGGTCGTTTAACTGGTCCGAACAAATTACCTTTTAACACACTTCCACAACCTTCATATACTACACTTATCTCACTTGAAGATTTAATTATTGTTGGATTAATGTAAATACGTAGTTCATCGGCTTGATTTGCAGGTCTTGATGCAGTTTCTCTCGGCTCAGTTACAAATATTTTCCAATTCGCACCTATTTGTTGAGCAGCCATACCAATCAATTCATTTTTATACATGGTATCAATCAAGTCTTGAATAACTTGTTTGACAACTGGACTACTAAAATCATTTACAACCTTGTTTTCGACTTTTAATCTCGGATCACCAATTTGAATTGTTCGTTTTACAGCCACACTCTACATCATCTAAATTATATTTCAAACGATTTTTAACTACGTTTCAACAATGTTTGAACGATGTTTTAACAATTTCTACGTTTAACAATGTTTGAACGACGTTTTCTCTACTTTTTATCTACTTTTTAACGATGTAATTATCTTCTCTGCAGCCTTCTCTCCAACACCCTTCAATTCCATCAATTCCTCTTTGTTCATTTTCTTCAAGTCGTCGACTGATTTACCTGCGTCTTTGATTGATTTAACAACCCTAGCCGTCAATCCGAGTAATTCTAGTTTATCCTTTGATTCTTTAACAGATTCCTTTGTAGAAACTTCTTCCTCAACATCCTTGGAAACAACCTCTGCTGCTGCACTTCCAATAATCTTTCCTTCTGGACCAGAGATATCAATCTTCCAACCTGTGAGTTTTGCTGCCAATCGTACATTCTGACCTTCTTTTCCAATTGCTAATGACAATTGATCCTCAGGAACCTTTACAACAGCAGTCTTTGATTTCTCATCTATCTTTACGTCAAGGACTTCAGCTGGAGACAAAGCATTTGCAATAAAGTTTGCGATGTTCTCATCCCAAAGGATAATATCAATCTTTTCTCCACCCAATTCATCAGTAACTGCATTAATTCGAATTCCTCTCTGACCGACACATGAACCGATTGGATCTACACCTTCCTGTGTTGACCAAACAGCAACCTTGCTTCTTGAACCGGATTCTCTTGCGACAGATTTAATTTTAACAGTACCCGTTGAAATTTCAGGAACTTCGAGTTCGAATAAACCAGCTAAGAATTCAGGGCATGCTCTAGAAACAACCATTTGTTGATTTCCAGCAACTTCTTTTGCTTTCTTCAAGTAGAATTTCTTTCGTGTACCAGCCTTGTAGAATTCGCCAACAATTTGCTCTTCAGGAGGCATAGTTACTGTAATTCTATCAACTTCAATAATTACACTTCTTCCGCTCATTCTCTGGATCGTACCCGTTTGGATTGTGTCTTCTTTCTCTTTGAACTTGTTAACGAGGACGTCTCTCTCAGCCTCCCGAACCTTTTGCATAATAACCTGTCTTGCAACCTGTGCTGCTAGACGACCAAATCCTTCTTCAGGAGTTACATCAACTTCAACATGATCACCTTTCTTTAGTCTTGGTTCAAGTTCTTTTGCAACATCAATGTTAATCTGTGTCTTGTCATCAGTAACTTCATCAACAACTTTTTTATCAGCAATCATTCGGATTTCTCCTGTTTCTCTGTTAAGTTCTGTATAGATTGTTTCTCCTTCGCCGTAGTACTTTTTGTAAATTGTAAGCATTGCCTGCTCGATAGCAACGAATACTTCTTCTGCATTAATGCCTCTTTCCGAAGCCAATTGCTGAACAGCTGCCATAAATTCTGAGTGAGTTGTCATTTTTTCTATAATTTAAATATTAATTTCACATGTCATTCCGCACAGCGTAGCGTGATGCGGAATCTCGGACTATGTATCAAGACAAAAGTTGACACAAATTGATACAAATAGATTCAAATGGTTAAAAATCAACGAAATTCATCCTCAACTTATATCTACTTTGAATCAACCTTTCCTATGTTTTATCAATTTGGATCTATTTGGATCAATTTTTATCTATGTTCTTCAATGTAACAAAAAAGTGAGCAACAGCCCACCTCAAAAATCCACACGTATATTCAACCAAGGAGAGTATATCAATAAGAGTATAAGGAGTCAACAGCAATTCAGTGACAAGTGACAGGGACAGTTACAGGAACGAAACGTCATTCCATGCTAAGATGAAAGAAAGGGTCATTCCCGACCCGATCGGGAATCCAAAAATCCCCTTGTGTCATTCTCCGAAGGGAGAATCCGACACAAAGACCTTGCTGTTTACTCTCTGTTTTCAAAGAAAACACTTGGAACCCATTCTGCACTTTCATCCCTAGTCTACTGGTTTGGAGTTATACTTCGAACCTAAATGCACTTAAATTTTCTAAGTTTATAAAGTTGCAATACCTCCAACCTCTCCAAATATTGAATCCGTAGGACGTGCATAAATAATGGAACCTTTTCCATGCAATATCTTTATTTCTTTATTAAGACTCATTCCTAAAATCAGCGAACCAGAACCATTAGCTTCATCCTCTGGAATTAACCAATCGGAAGCAAACGTTCTTGCTCTTAAAATGCCTTTTTCTTTATCTATCCAAGACCAAACAAAACAATGTTTAAAATCAGGTGTGCTATCAACATTAATATCTTCAACTTCTTTTCTGCTACTTAGCTGCGTAAAGTTCCATTTTGGCATCTTCGATAATTTTGCACGAACCCAAATCTTATTATTCTCATGACAAACTTTTATATCAGTCCCCATGCTTGAAATATTACATATCTGTGAACTTTTAAGTTTCTCCAAATAATAAATCGCCCCTATCACAGCATGACCAGCAAAAGGAATTTCCTCAGTAGGGCTAAATATGCTGATATTATTTTTACTAACATCATTTATAAAAACGATCTCACTCAATCCTGAATTAACAGCTCGATCTTGACGTTCCCGGAAGGATATAGATCCATTCTCATCAACAACGATTCCTACAGGATTTCCAAATTTTCCACTCTCATTTACAAAAACTTTTACAGTGTCCATACAATGACTATCTCAATTATTTACTCCAAATCCTTCACCAAATACGCATAAACATTAATGTCAAAATCCGAAAGCTCAATCATTTCATATCCCTTCCTCAATATAACATCAAGGCCTTTTTCTAACGCAATAGTCCTCAAAGTCTGGTAATCGTTCTCATTATAAGTCAAATCCGCACATCCAAACTCGGGTCTGTGAACATCGGGTTTTCGAATTCTTATTAGATTAATTGACTCATCTGAAAATTTAATCGAAGAAAATAATTGATATTTAAAACCATTACTTGCTTCAGATTCCTCCCCGAGCGCCGATAGTTTTTTTTGTAAGGTTTCAAAATCTTCAGCAGACTGAGAAAATATCGTTAAATAGTTTATTTTGAAATTGAAGTTCGGATAACAGAATTTTTCTAATCGCTGAACTTCTGAAATGATTTTTTGTATTCGTTCTGTAATAGACATATTTACAAATGAAAAAATAAACTTCTCGACTCAAGTTTATACTGAGCTGGTCGAAGTACTCGAAGAATAAAATCTGTTCGCTGTCTGCTGAAAGCTGTTTATTCTAAAAACTGTTTTCACTAGAACCTAAAACCTAACCCCTAGAACCTATTCCAACAGCTTCTCCCAAAACCCTTTACTTCTCGCCTCGCCCTCTTTCAACAATTTTTCCCAAACTTTGCTCTCATCTGAAGAAACAGATTTCGGAATATCAATGTAAACTTTTACAAACTGATCTCCAACTCCGCTACCGCGAAGTCGTGGACCACCTTTATCTTTAAGACGAAAATCAGTACCGCCTTGAGTTCCCTTTGGAATTTTCATCTTCACATTTCCATTTACGGTTGGAACTTCAATCTCGCCACCGAGAACAGCAAGTGCTGGACTAATCGGAAGATTAATGTAAATATCGCCATTATTACGTTTGAACAGTTTATGCTCTTTGACGTTGAGAACAACATACAAATCACCGAAATCACCGCCGCGAGTTCCGGCATCACCTTTGCCCTGAAAGCGAAGTCTAACACCTGTTTCAGCTCCTGCAGGAACTTTAATCTTCGTTGTTGTTGATTTAGTAATGCGACCTGTGCCATCACAATTTGTGCAAGGATCCTTGATTTCTTCGCCACTTCCATGACATGTTGGGCAAACAGCCTCAGTTGCAAACGTGCCGAACATTGTTTGTCTAGCTTGACGAACCTTGCCTACACCATTACATGTCGTACAAGTCTCCTTCTTTCCGTTCGCAGAACCTGAACCTTTACAAACATCACAAGTGTCTTTACGAACATATGTAACATTCTTTTCCGCACCGAAAACTGCCTCCTCGAAAGTGACAGCTACTCGAAGTGAAAGATCTGCACCATTATTATTTACGCGAGCAGAACCAAAGCCTCCTCCGAATGGAGAACCCCCTCCGAAAAACCCGCCCAACAAATCGCCTAAATCTCCAAGGTCTCCCATATTTGCAGAAAATCCTTGTCCCATTCCGCCAAATCCTCCCATGCCAGGATATCCACCCATTCCTCCGCCATCCGCTTTTGAACCGTCAAATCCAAACTGGTCATATTGTTTTCGTTTCTCCGGATCGGAAAGAACGGAAAAGGCCTCATTAATATCTTTAAATTTTTGTTCAGCGCCCTCCTCTTTGTTACTGTCAGGATGGTATTGCTTTGCAAGTTTTCGAAAAGACTTCTTTATTTCAGCTGCATCAGCATCTTTGGAAACTCCAAGTAAGTCGTAATAATTCTTAGCCATAAATATTTAGCAAACTAATTCTTCAAGTGCCAAATTATTATAGCGAGAGAAACAGATTTCGACAAGTGAAATCTCCCCTCTTGAGAGGGGATTAAGGGATGTGTTATTTTAAACATGCTATAAAGATTGGTTTTCCACTTGATTCAAATCCTCCCTAACCCTCCTTTCCCAAAGGAGACCCATTATACTAAGTCAAGCGAAATATTCAATTTTGGATAGATTAGA
>CAZCSM010000005.1:0-33427 GCA_964501355.1 uncultured Candidatus Saccharibacteria bacterium
GGTCTCTCCATCCCTCGACCTTACGGTCGGGGATTTAAGATCAGATTCTTTAAACTTAGACAAACTGTAATCGTAACACGCTCTTGCTAAATTTCAGATCCCGGATTCTTTTCTGCCACCCCCTCCGAAGGCGGGCAGGGAGCGATAGCACAACATTGATAACATATTGCATCTACATTGATACCACATTGATTCTACATCATTTACATTACCAATTTATAACCAAATTGTCACCTATTGTAACATCCTATAATATTGACCGAGGTGGATATGTATGGTATAATCCAGCCACAAAAAGTTCTTTAACAATTGAATAGAAATGTAGGGAGTAATTCGGATACAAAAGATCATATTGTGATCTATACTCTTCAGCTCATTTGCGAGTTGAATTCTGTATTCTTCACAACTCTTTTGCATACGAATCGTCTCCCTACAAACTACTTAAATTGTGGTCTTTTCCTCCTTAATTTCTAAATTCTTTCCTTACGGGTAATACTTTGGATATTTGTATCAAGTATCTAGAGCGTTACCCGAAAGGGGAAACACCGGATGTTTTTTTCATTCACAGGGCATGCAAAATGCATGGACCCATCATTCAACTGTTTTTTCTAAAGGAGGAAAAACAAATGGCTACCATTGGTTACGAAGAAAGACTGTTTGCTCAAATGCCGAAAGGCGACCTGTTCTTCAGTCCGTTGAGTATCAAGGCTTGTTTGAGTTTAGCCGCAATTGGCGCCGCACGTAACACCCGCGCTCAGTTAGTGGCCACGCTTGACCTGCCGAACCGAGATCGCGAAATTCTCAACTGGCTGACGGAAAGTGCCTCCCCATCAGAAGGAGTGACGTGGAATGTCGCCAACAGAATGTTCGGCGAACAATCCTACGCCTTCGAGCCTGCGTTCATTCGTCTCATGCAAGATATCAGCGGCTTTGAGCCGGTGGACTTCTGGCATCAAGCGAATGTAGTTCGAGGGCACATCAATGACTGGGTTGCAGATGCGACACGCCAAAAAATTCTCGACCTGCTTCCCGACGGCGCACTCAACCCGCTGACGCGACTGGTACTGACCAATGCTGTGTACTTCAAAGGAGGCTGGTCATCGAAGTTCAACGAAGCCGACACACATTTCGCCAGATTTGAAGGGGCCGGCAGTGTTCGAACTATGTACCAAAACCAACTGTTCGCGTATGAACCGGGCGAAACGACACATCGCATTTGGCTCCCTTATCAAGGTGAAGAGTTCGGCATGTTGATCGTTATGCCAAGGGAAGGTGTTCCCCTGTCAGCGGCAGAGCAAGAAATTGCGACCATCGGATGGCAACAGATGCGCCCGTATCGGAATTGGGATGTTCATCTGTGGATGCCAAAGTGGAAGTACACCTGGGGGACAGAGGAAATCACTCCTGCCTTGATGGCTCTGGGCATTCGTGACGCCTTCGATGACGCCGCCGATTTCACGCCAATGAGTCAAAAGGGGCGGGATCTATTTGTCTCCGGTGTATACCACAAGGCCTTCAACGAAACAAACGAAGAGGGTACAGAAGCGGCCGCTGCCACGGGGACCGTGATGGAATGCCTGAGCATCTCCGAACCCGTTGTTCCGCCCACCGTGGAAGTCCATATTGACAGGCCCTTTGTCTACTCGATCATGAACTGGCGCGACATTGCGTTCACCGGCCGGGTCGTGGATCCCACCAACGAAGGTTAGCCCGAAAGGCTTCAAGTAGTTTTCAGCAATAGCTGAGGAGACGAAGAGATGATATTTTGCTGTAAGAAGCAAAGCCTTTTTGTAAATCTACATTAATTTGTAGACCTAAAAAACAAAAAGTACCAACCGGTAATCATCTCTTCTCCCTTATATTCTTAACTAATAGTTGAGAGTAGAAGAGAGAAATATATGTTGATTAGCACTTTAATAGTCGAATACAAATGTAGGGAGTAATTCGGATACAAATACTTATCCTGTATTTCGTACTTATCTTCTCATTTGCGAGTTGATCATCGTACATTATACCTTTTGTATTTGCTTTCGAATCGTCTCCCTACAAAACTACTTGTTTCTTTTTTCCTCCTTTTCCTTATGGGTAATACTATGGATACTTTCACTTAGTATCTACAGTGTTACCCACAAGGGGTTAACAATCGATGTTTTTTAATCACAGGGCACATGCCCAATCACATTAACCGTTTTTCACTAAGGAGGAAAAACAAATGGCAAAGAAACCTGTTACTTTATCGGAAGAATTGTTGAAACTCGAAACGGTCGAATTTACAAGAGAACGTGTGGAGATGCTCCCCGACGACCTGATCGAAAAGTTGCTGGCGAACTGGGATTCCGATCGGGAAAACCCGAAAAGTCTGGGATACCGGTTCATCATCGCGGTCCAAACACTGTACCGCCAAGGCATCATTCTCCAAACGGCCGAAAACGCCTTTGATCTCAAGGAAAGTGTTGCACACACCATCAAGGTCATTGCTCAGCGCAGCGAAGCGCGAGATGGAATGGTGCGCACGGGGACACGGCGTGATCCGAAGATATTCTACGTTTACACAGTCGAAGAATTGGAAGAAAAGGAACCCTCTCCTCGAGATCCATTCTCACCGAACAAGTCTGTTGAACAAGGCTTCACCAACTTGCCATACGATATCGAGTTGTACGCCGAGGATGGGACAGCGAAAGTCTCCCTGGACGTTCAAGCGGCTTTGGTGATGGCGTGGACTACACACGAATTCCCGGATGGGACGAAGATGCCGAGCATTGAGGCGATTCTGAAGCAAAATCCGGGCGTCGGTGTCGAAGCATTAACTTCGTGGATTCCACAGGCCGTCGCGATGTTCTACGCTGAGAAGCGCAAGGCGCGCACGAACTGGGATAAAGTCCGCGAGAAGTACCTCGAGGTACAGCCGACGGCAAGTGCCCCGGATCTTGATCCCGATCCAGCCTATCCCGGCGGCAACCCGCTTTCGCTATTGACCGACGACGTATTGCTGAAAATGGGATGTATCAAAATCCTCAATCCTCAGCATGAGCAACGACTACACCAGCTTCAACAACGTTTAGCAGAAGCACAATCAGGGCACTTGAGCGGAGTCGAGCAGGTTATTGCTGAAGTCAATGCCCTCACAGGAGGTCTGCTTCATTCGACATTGGATAACCTCATTTTCGAAGCCTTGCGGACAAAGTTCTCTCTCGCAGAGATTCATACTGTTTGCTTTAAGGCCGGAATTCCTTGGGAAGAGATTCCTGGAACGACGTTGACAACCAAAGCCGTAGAGATGTCTACGTACGCTGCTAAGCACACTATGACCAGCCTCTTGGTTCAAGCAATGTCTTCCGTTTTCTGGCCGTAGAAACCAAGAGCCAAAGTAGTATCAAGTAAGGAGGCGAAGATGATTGTTGATTATGCTGTAATGCATAACTTTTTTAATGCTGCAAAGCACAAACAAAAGAAACAAATCAACTCTCATCTTCTCCCTTATATTCTTAACTAATAGTTGAGAGTAGAAGAGAGAAATATATGTTGATTAGCACTTTAATAGTCGAATACAAATGTAGGGAGTAATTCGGATACAAAAGATTGTACTGTGATCTATACACTTCAGCTCATTTGCGAGTTGAATACCGTATTCTTCACATCTCTTTTGCTTTCGAATCGTCTCCCTACAAACTACTTAAATTATGGTCTTTTCCTCCTTAATTTCTAAATTCTTTCCTTACGGGTAATACCTTGGATATTTGTATCAAGTATCTAGCGTGTTACCCGCAAGGGGAAACACCGGATGTTTTTTTCATTCACAGGGCACATGCCCAATCACATTAACCGTTTTTCAAGGAGGAAAAACAAATGTACGCAGAACAATTATATCGATACATGCCGCGAAAAGGCAATCTGTTCTTTTCTTCGGAATCTATCAGACTGAGTTTGGCGATGGCCACGCTAGGCGCTCGTGGTAGTACCCGCGATCAGTTGGTAGAGAAGCTCGAACTGCCCAATCAGGATCGAGAAATTCTCGCCTGGTTAAGGGAGATGACCGAACCGACCACAATTCCGGGGATCGAGCTGAATATCGCCAATCGTATGTACGCACAGACGGGATATCCATTTGACCCGACCTATGTACAAGCGATGAAAACTCTTCGTGGATTCAAGAAGGCAGACTTCCAAGCCAATGTGGAACACGAACGATCGCGCATCAACAGATGGGTTGGCAAGAGGACAAAAGATCGAATCAAAAATCTCATTCCACAAGGAACATTGGATGTCCTCACACGGGCCGTAATGGTCAATGCAACGTACTTCAAAGCGCCCTGGGCGTCGAAGTTCGACCCCAAAACCACCCACATGGCGGCATTTCGCGGAGCAGGGTTAATTCCGACAATGTATCAGGAAAACCTGTTTGCTTATGCTCGACCCTGTCCGGCAGATGTGGTACATCGGCTATGGCTACCGTACGTTGCAGAACCATTCGGAATGCTTGTAATCATGCCTAACGATGGCTACACATTGGAGCACGCAGAGAGAGAAGTCGAGATCAAGGGCTGGGACAAACTTAAGCCAACGGACAGATATAACGTCCGACTCTCAATGCCCAAATGGGAAACACGATGGGGAACACAGAACATCATACCCGTTCTGCAAGAGATGGGAATCATCGATGCCTTCGATGAAGACCTGGCAGACTTTACAGGCATGAGCCAAGTTAAAGGCGATATTTCCCTTTCACATGTTCTGCACCAGGCCTTCGGTCGTGTAGATGAGGATGGTTCTGAGGCCGCAGCTGCGACCGCAACTGTTGCTAGAGGGAAATCTCCTGCGCCTCCTACAGTCGAACTGCATCTCGATCGTCCAATCCTTTACGCGATTATGTTCGGAACAATACCTTTGTTCATTGGCCGATTGATAAAGCCCGAAGCACCAAAAGCAGAAAGCGGTGGGTTACACATCATCCGAAACGCTCGCGGCGCCTAATTGCCCGATGATCAAGTAGTTTTCAGCAATAGCTGAGAGGAGACGAAGATGTTTGTTTATGGTGCTGAAAAGCACAACTTTTAACCGCTAGTAATAGCAACATAAAGCCAAAATCCATAAACAATCATCTTCTCCCTTATATCCTTAACAAACAGTTGAGGATAGAAGAGAGAAAAATTGATTATATGAATAGACCCCGAAGCGGGGTCTATTTTTTATTTACCCTCATGTCTTATAGTCTTGTTGCACTTGAATATATGTGTTATAATCACACTGTATTCAATTCAAATGAATAAAGCTTTCATTAATGAATTGCTTACGAAAGTTTATTAACTTTCTCGCACTTTAAAAATTTACAGAGGTTTATGTTTTTCCTCCCTTATCCATATGGGTAACACCTTGGTTATTTACACAAGTAATCAAAGTGTTACCCAAATGGGGTATCAGATTTCAGTTTTTTCACAGGCCATGGGGCCAATACATTTCACTGTTTTCAAGGAGGAAAACACTATGTCTACAATAGGTTGGGTTATACTTGTACTACTGATCGCTATTCCAGACTTCGTCCACCGGACAAAACGCGATGGCCTGCGCGATGCTATTCAAGCGTACTTCTTCGCCACAGGAATCTTTTCTGTCGGAGTTGTTCTTCACGCCGCCTTCGGCATTGTTGGGCTGATTGCACTCTTGGCACTCATGATCGTCGCGACTGTCGCAATTTGGGTCTACCGACGTCCGGAACGAGTTCGCAAAAATGAACTGCTCCAAAAATGGGAGGCCGAAAGCGACAAGTAAGACATTTTAACACCTCTGTAATGCAATCTAATCAAGTAGCGAGAAAGTGCCCTCCAATGGAGGTTGTGTGGCATAAGCCATGTATTTAATTACAACACAACACCAACGGGGGGCTCTTTCTTTTTATAAAGAGTGCCTATTTAGAAGAAAGATAGTCTTCTCTCAGATACATAATGTGCGCTACTCATATTATAGGCTTGACGTTATTATACAACTTTGATATAATCACACCGTATTCAATTCGAATGAATAAAGCTTTCATTAATGAATTGATTACGAAAGTTTATTAACTTTCTCGCACTTTAAAAATTTACAGAGGTTAAGTATTTCCTCCTTATCCATATGGGTAACACCTTGGTTATTTATCAAGTAATCAGAGTGTTACCCAAATGGGGTATCAGAATTTCAGCTTTTCACAGGCCACGGGGCCAATACATTTCACTGTTTTCACAAGGAGGAAAACAATGACTATCTGGATCGTTTTGGGTTGGATTTTAAAGACACTGGTCGGGTTTGCGTGGATCGTCGTGACGGCACTGGACCTGCTGAATCTTTCGGGTCTGATGGAAAAGATCGGTGGAGCGCTGGCGAAAGACGCCGACAAAAAGGAAGGCGGATGCCTCCTGATGTTGATGGCTTTGCCGTTCTACCTATCGCAACTCATCGGGCCGATTGTCGTCAGCATCGCACAGTATTCAATGATCATCTTGAGCGCCGTTGCTGGAATTGGCAGTGGTTGGATCGCGTTGCTCGCATTCTTTTTGCTGAGCATGAACCTTTTCCTTGCGTATACCAACGCCAAATGGTTCACCAATCTGCCGAAGAAGACGCGCAAGATCGCCATTATGGGCACCGCGCTGAGCGTTGACGTCTATGCACTGTACGTGATCGTGGCGATCATCCTGCTGGCCTTCGGCATCGTCATTTAGAGCCTAACCCGCTCAATCAACACCTCTGTAAGTTTGTTTTTTAACCTAAAGTAGCGAGAAAGTGCCCCTGGAGGGTTGTGTGGCATATGCCATGTATTTTATACAACACAACACCAACAGGGGCTCTTTCTTTTTATGTCCAACCCCTTTTTCCCACCCAATCCTTCAAACTAAACATATCGATTTCCAACACATGCAGCCAATACTCCCGAACTAGAACAAGGCCAGTACTACACAAAAGAATCGGGTAGGGTGCCTTTATTTTCCCCCAATCAACTTTAAACCAATTTGGAAAGAAAAAATATAGCTCAAATAAGACTTCAAAAATATTGGGGAAAACAATCAAAAGCCATTCACGAAACCAAAACGTCATTATTAAAACACCAATAATTCGATACAGAAACAAGGTGGTGAAGATTTTCTTGTACGGAAGATTACGAGAAAGGATGTATATGAAAATGAAAATCAACCACCAAGAGTCCATTAACTTATCATACGTTTGATAAGTCGGTCGATCAATATTCGTAAAAGTTTCTAAAAAATCTCCATCTATGTCATCAAGAATTAGTGAAAGTATAATTGCCCATTTGGGAGAAATAAAAATCAAAACCGGCTCGAGAAAACGGGAGAAGAGGAAGAATAAAAAGACAGGATTAGCAAACAGGTCTAATAGCTCCACTTACAAAAAATCTAGTGTATTTAATTAAACAGTACACAAATTTTATTATACAAAGATAAACATTATTGTTTTCCCCTGGTATCTGTACTTGGTTGTTTTAACGTTTGGAGTCTGAACCAAATGGTTCCGGTTGCAATCTGTATAAGGTCGTGCTTGGAGGGAGTTCATTTGGTTCAGAGCTTTTGGTTACTTTTGGCTACAAAAGTAACAGAACTTAATCTTTTTCTTTTTCAAACTTAACGACTATCTCAACTATTCTTATATTCTAAACTCACATCAGCTAAACGCTTCGCCTATAACGGAATCACTAGCTTTAGCTAGTGATTTATACAGTTAAAAAGTTGTTGTGTCCGATCCTCCGTTCGGAGGATGACACAACAAAAACAATACTCAAATTAAAACTTCATCGTTATTCTTACCAAACAATCTCCTCAACCCCCTTGCTCCTCAAAAACTCATTCGTTTTCGAGAAATGCTTGCAACCAAAGAAACCATTGTATGCAGAAAACGGAGAAGGGTGGGCAGACTTCAAAACAAGATGTTTTGATTCATCAATAACCGAACCCTTATCTTGAGCATATCGTCCCCAAAGAATAAAGACTACATTTTCTTTTTTATCATTTAATGCCTTAATTGCCGCATCGGTGAACTCTTCCCAGCCCTTATGCTGATGAGAACCAGCCGTTCTCGCACGAACTGTTAGTGTAGCGTTAAGAAGCAAAACACCTTGCTTTGACCATTCGTCTAAATTTCCTTCACTCGGGATTTCCTTTCCAACATCATCTTTCAACTCTTTAAAAATGTTTTGCAGAGAAGGAGGAAAACGAACACCTTCGTTAACAGAAAAACAAAGACCATTAGCCTGACCTGGACCGTGATATGGATCCTGTCCGAGAATAACGACCTTCACATCATCAAAAGGAGTTTCCTCAAACGCGCGGAAAATATTCTTCGGATGCGGATAAATTGTGTGATTCAAATACTCGTCTTTAACAAAAGACGCAAGCTCCTTGAAATATTCTTTTTCAAATTCGGAAGCAAGAGCCTTTTTCCAGGATTCTTCTATTTTTATGTCCATAGAAAATGTTATTTAAAATGCGTGGTCCCACAAAATCAACGTAAACTGTCATTGCGAGGACACAAAGGTCACGGAGCTTGTCGAAGTGCCGAAGTGGACGAAGCAATCTCTTGAAGAATGGGTTTGCCACACTTCACTCGCAATGACAAGACACACTCATTGAACAGCCCTGCTGAATATTTCTTACGACTAACAAACATGATACATTATTAATATCATTATTTAAAATATTGTCGAGAATAAAATGAAACAAAAGTCGAATCCCGTTTTCATCCCATTAATCCTAATCTCTGGCACAATATTAGCCGGAGGATTGCTTTACGTCCTTTTCGGAAATCTCTGGTCTGGTGAAGAGGAATCGGTTTGTGGAGAAAAATATAATCTCCAATTTGAATCGGTTGATGTTTGTCTTTCAGATAGCGAAGACCACGGATTTGTAAAAACTGGTGATGAAAGTAAATATGAATCGGAAGAATTGAATGTTGATAATCCACCTTCCGTTTCCTTAATTTCAGAAGAGGAGTACAGGTCGTTATCAAAGGTCGTATTGAGTAATGGTGAACTGGCAACAACATTTGAATATCAAGAATTGGGAATGGTTAAGATTAATGAATTGGACTTCATTGAACTTGCAAGTGGTTACTATCCGATTGAAACCGTAGGAGAGGAAGTTGTAGAAAGTTTTGATGAAGAAGCCGCAACAATTGAAATGTACAGTTACGCATACATTCTGGAAGATGGGTCTGCGCTACTATTTGACGGAGAGAAAAGCATTTGGGAGGAACTACTAGGAGAAATTAAGTAATAACTAAAGATTGACTAGAGAACCATAAAAAGGGACGGCATCGCCGTCCTTTTTACATAACAACTGAAAGAACTACACTTCCCTAGATCTTGACGCTCCAACCAAATAATAGCCTAATATTCCTTTTTTTGCCAAAATTGCACAAGCAATCGCTCCCTCACGATGCCATTTAACCTCATCTGTAATATCCGTATCACCAGCATGCGCTTTCGCACTGGCTGCAGCAAGATTAATTGAAGGTGTAACATTACGAGAAATATCTTTAACGTTAACATCAAAGCCACGCTCTTCGAAACCACCTTGTAATCGATCAACGGAATAAAGTGTCAGTGCATACCCCCTATTCACAGAAGCAACCAAGGCTTGATCTTCCTCAGATAGGGTATCTGGATCGCATGTCAGCATTGGATCGAAAGCATAAATACGACCATCGACAAGATTGATCGTTCGATCAAGAGCATCTAAAACGACATCCATATCATAGCTATAACAAATTGTCTCAAAAAACATTGCAACATCTGCACCATCAGGAACATGAGCATCAATCTGATGATAATCTGTTTCAATTACCTGAACGTTCTTTAATCCCTGATCTTCAATTCGACCTCGAGCCTGTTCTAAGTGATAAGGAACAATATTTGCACCGATAACTTTGCCAGCCCTTTGAGATAGAGGTTGTAGCATTGAACCAACGCCACAGCCCAAATCAAGAACGGTATCTGTCTCGCGAAGATCCATAAACTCCAGAACCTCTTCGGTAATTCTTCTTAATGATTGTTTATGAAGCTCAGGAACAAGTTCTGGCTCCGCAAACAATTCTACGTCGGGATCTTCCATGAATCCGTAATGAATTGCACCATTTACAGCCCCACCCCAATGATCGTAAGCATCGCGAGCAACCTCTGTGTAATAGGTTTGTATTGTAGCAATAGTATCCCTTGGTTCTGCCATTTTAATAGAAACAAATTAAAGTGCGGGGATTATATCACAACGCCCTATAACATTCCATCTCCACGATGATTCATAGTTGTATAACATCATTGGAGCTTATATATCAAAGTGAGAAGGGATTTCTTTCTTTAAAAATATCAAAACACCTGATATAATCCCATAATAATATTTAAGATTACAACAATATGGCACTTCCTGGAGATACAGATTTACAAGCATTGGGAGATCTTGTTACTAGAGCAAGAGAAGGCCGAGCAACACCTGAAGAAATGTCACAACTTCCGGAAGAATACTGGACAACACAGGGCATTAGTTCACCTTCAGTAACAACAGAAACTGACTGTTAAAACTCCTATTCCGTGAATAAGCTTTAAGCTCTGCAAAATGCAGAGCTTTTTCTTTTTTTCTCTGCTACAATATTTATATGTAGCAATCATTTTAATAATAAGTCCTGCGAAATCCGCCGAAGCTTTAGCGAAGGCGGAGAAACTACCCAACAATGGATAACAAGAAACGGCAATCACAACTTAGGGTCATTAAAGTCTTACTCATCATTCTCAGCGTACCGGCATTGCCACTTATCCTTACGCCAGTATTCACATACATTGCACAACACAATGTCCAAGAATATTACGATAACGGGAACCTGTTAATAAGTTACATCGTTAGCTTGCTAAGTTATCTTACGAATAATATCTACTTCCCGCTTGGATTAGTAACACTCCTCGGAATTTCTCTCTACATCATAGTCAGAAAAATAAAAACTGCGGAATCAAAGAGGAGAGAATTCCTCAAACTTTTCATACTTTTCGGATTTCTCGGAATTGCATATCCGACAATGATATTTGTTGCAATGATCGCATCGCAAACTCCGCTTGAAATGAACGCTGTGAATGTGGTTGATTCAATAGTATTTGAGATAAATGCAAAGCCGAAAGAAGAATTAGCAAGTTTCGACCTTCAATCATTTGAGAACTACATAGATAACACAGAGTTGCCGGAAATTAAGTTTAATGATGCGGATTTTAGTAAAAATGTAGTATTCGAAGAAATTAATCAAAATAGTGAGTTCGGAGGATTTTTTAAGAAATATATTGAAAAAACTTATGACGGCTACTCCATTCCGGGAATAACATTCTCAAACGAGAAGACGTTTCTTTACAATGACACCTTATACATCAATGATTTTGCACCGGAGTTCAAGACGCTATATCAGAAAGTTGGAAAATACTTTGTTGAAGATTACATAAGAGAAAGAAACACTGAGTATCCGGAAGTTCTAGTTGTAACCAGAGACGAATATATTGCGCTAAGAGAAGGAGAAATTGATGAATTAATCAAAGAATACGATGAATACATTCAAACCCTCCGAGAAAGTATAGAGCTTGCAAAGCAATGGATTGCGGAAGATGAACGATATGCACAAATTTATGGAGGCGAGTGGTGGACCTGGGTAGAACAAGATAAGGAGTGGCTCGCGTATTATGAAGATTCATTAGCAGAATGGGAAGAATGGCGAACAAGAATTGCCGGAAGAAAAATCGATGCACTAACAGAACTTGGAAGATTCAATCCACCAAGCGAAATAGACATTGTACTTGCCGAATATGAATATTATCCAGCAGATCAGTATTTGGGAACTTTAGTACATGAATATTTTCATTACATAAGCAACTATGACGAAGCCTTTCTACATGATTTCTGGGAAGAAAGTATTACGGAATATTACACAGAAAAAGTTGCGATGGATAAACTCGGATACAACAATCATTACAGCTATTCCAACATCGTTCCCATTATGGAGGAGATTATTAAAGATGTCGGAGAAGAGAAAATCTTAGACATTTATTTTTCCAAAGATCAAGAAGCTACGATTCAACTCTTGAATGAAACATATGGTGAAAACTTCTGGCAGAACTATGAAAGCATGCTCTACCATGCAACATATATGTACGATGAAGAATCGGAAGCAATCGTAGAAGAGGTGATGGGGATAATTGAATAGGTGAAAATGAACTACCACCGGATAGAATCCGATGGTTTCTATCTTGCAGACTACGCCTACTTCAAACTTCTTAACTTAATATAATTCCACATTGTTATCTGTATTTGGTTGTTAGTCGTCGGAGTTTGAACCAAATGATTCCGGTTGCTATTTGTATTAGTTTTGGGACTGGATGGAGTTCATTTGGTTCAAGACTTTTGGTTACTTTTGGTCACAAAAGTAACAAAACAAATTCTTTTTCTTTCCTAAACTTAGTGTAATTACTTAATTGAATACACCTTACTAAAGTTAGCGGCAATCAATCGAATACCATCTGACTCCTGAACAACAATGTATAACTGTTTACCGTCGTTCTCCGAAAGGTTATTTTGCAACTGTTCGTAGCTAACAAGTTCATTTGAAGAGATCGTGTAACTTAGCTTCTGCTCAGCATGGGTTTCAATACTAATTTCCATGCCATTATTAACTTCTATCCAACCTGCATTGGAATTGAAGAACAGAATTACATTGCCCCCATCAACTTCAACATAATCAGAATCTTTTGCAATGGCAACATAGTCATTCGAAATATTCATCTGTCCTAATTGAGCTTTAGTCAACCATCCCTGTCGAATCTCCTCATCTGCAAAAATACCATCAATATTTATTAACAAAGGTCTTCCATAAACAACGGTATTTGATTCCACATAAATCTTGGAAGGTGCAATCTGTTCTACAACAGGCTGCTCTATGACAACTTGTTCAGCCGTTTCCTGCTCGTCAGTAGAGATAACAGACTCTTCAACGGAAACTGTTTCCTCAGGAGATGACTCATCTTTATTTTCGACAACCTCGGTCACGACAGACTTTTCACCAGATATTACACTTACTAAATCAGCATAAACCAAGCGTCGATTTTCATTATAAACACCATTGCAGGTAATAAGTGTCAATCGAGAAGTTTCAAACTCCTGATCAAAGAGAGCTCCCCACGAAGGATCAACCAATTCATCAGAAACATATTCATAAGTTAGAATATTGCCTTTATCAGTTTCAACAATAATTTTATCTCCAATCTTCAGATTCTTCGTTTTGAAAAATTCTGTCCACTGATTATGTGCGTAAATTACAGTACTGCTCTCTGCTACAGAGGGTAAATCCGACAGTTCTGCAAAATAGGCCTTTCCTTTCGAAATCGTCCAAACTTGATTCTCGTAATTATAGACACCAAGCTCAATTGGCAAATCTATATTTACTGAACTCATTGTTATTCTAGTTGGCATTCCGTAATCAAGAATTGGCTCTTCAATTAAATCAGCAGCAACCTCTTCAGGAACATTTGCAACCGGAAGTGAAGTAGTCTCAATAGTTTCCTCCTCATACAAGCCAACCATGTACCGAAGATCGTCCCATCCCGGAAGATTATTGAAAGCGCTTGATATCAGATAATTGCCTCGCAGCGCGACAGTACCAACTATTGATATAAATACAACGAATTTTATTCCTAAAACAATTTTCTTATACATTTCCAATTCCTTTCCTGTTCCAAGATTGCCAAACGACATCTTGTCTTTTCAAGTAAAGATTAATTGAACCAATTAATGCGAATAACTCAGCGAAAGTAAGTACCAAAGAGAAAAACGGAAATATTGGAACTAACAACAACGCTTTGTAATTATTTTCCTTAGAGCCAAAAAGGTACCCCGTAGAAATCATCGTTGTCATAAAAACCAACCAACCGATTAATAATATCCAATTTGCATTCATAATGATGTCGGCGAGAACAATCACAAACAAAAAAGGTTCCAATAACAATGCCATTTCAAAAAACATTGACATTGGTAGCAGAAAAAAGGTCAAGAACTTAGAATGTTTTTTATCAGTGCTAAAAAACATATCGCTATTTGCAGCGAAAACATCAAAACGTCCCTTTTTCCATCTCAGTCGCTGTTTACACAAACTCTTGAAGTCAGAGGGACCTTCGGTATATGCAATTGCATCTTCTGCGAAAACTATCTTACAACCGCATTTTTGCAAGTTAGTTGACATAGCAATATCTTCTGTCTTATTGATCTCATCAAAATATCCATGTTTTTCAAAAACCTTTTTACGAAATGCACCAAAGGCGCCACCAATTATATAAACAGAGTTAAAGACAGCGTGTGTTCGCTTGCCATAGAAACCAATCGTGTATTCCATTTGTTGCAAAATCCCAAGGATGGACTTACCAGTCGCAATTTTTACATTACCAACGGCAGCATCTACTTCAGGATTTAGAAAGTATTTTGTAATATTGTAGATAGCATCCTTATTAAAAAGAGTATCTGCATCCATGGTAATTATTATGTCTCCAGTGGAAGCACGGATACCTGTATTAAGAGCACTACCTTTTCCGCCGTTTACTTTACTAATAAATTTGAAGGTTTTTCCATTTAAGTTTATTTTTGGAAGTTCGTTTTGTTCAAATAACAAAACCTTCGTAGAAGTACCGTCTTTTGATCCGTCATCGACAACTACTATCTCCAAGTTATCATATGAATTAGACAACAAAGATTTTATCGACGGTATAATACCTACCTCTTCGTTATATGCCGGAACAATGACAGAAACTTTCAAATATTGCTGCACCTTCTCCTTAGTCAATGAATTGCCAAGACGAGTCAACTTCTCGGCCTGCAATGACTGAAGTGGGGAAGCGAACATATAGAGAATTTGCTTCAATAAAGATATTGAAGAAACGACGAGGATGAATTGTTGGAAAATAGTTCCAATATTCATGGACAGAATGGTTATGATAAATAGGAAAAAAGATTGGGCAGTTTGTACTTCACTATTATTTTGAAGCACGAACCTTTTTGATGCCTGCAACAACAATGTTGTAAGCAACAAGAACAACAGCTAATCCTGCAACGAAGTAAAGATAATTTACTCCTGTTATTGCACTTGCTGTTGCTGGGAGTACAACGGCCGCCGTTGCTGCTCCAAGAACTTCACCTGTTGAATTGTACATAGAACAGTTTTCTAAAAATATGGAGCGATTATATAGTAAAGCGCAAGACATGTCAACTCATAGTGTTAGTTATATAGAGTAGAAAAAGACCTGCTCTCGCAGGTCTCAGAAAAGGTTAGCTTTTTGAGGTTGCTATTCCGTCAGCAACTCCCCAATCCTCTGGATTTCTAACATATTTGTAGCCCCCTGTCCCATAATGTTCGCTCCGGCAACAACTACAACCAGATCGGATTCAGAGACAAATCCGGCTTTATACGCATCGATAGCTACAGCCTTCACGCCCAAATCTCGAGAACTGCCGGCAGCCTCTATAACGTCGCCTTGGATTCCCCGATGAAGAGCAAGACGTCGCTTGAATGTGGCGTCCCGCGTAAATGCAAAGATTGGCTGTTTCAGATGAAAGCGACTCAGAGCAATTGCAGTAGTCCCCGTTGCCGTTGCAACGAGAACTTTATCAATCGGCAGATCCAAGCAAATATCCGCAACAGCACGAACAATTGCATTAGTTGCGGGTTTGGCACCGGCCATTCCACTTACCATTATCGGATCGATATTGGGTTCAACTTCTCTTGCCACATTAGACATAACACGAACAGCTTCAACAGGGTACTTTCCAACGGAAGATTCACCCGAGAGCATCACCGCATCAGCTCCATCGAAAATTGCATTTGCGACATCATTAACTTCTGCACGGGTAGGGGATGGATTCTCCGTCATTGATTCAAGCATCTGGGTTGCAACAATTACCGGCTTTCCTGCTGAATTGCATTGTTTAATAAATCTCTTTTGCAGAACAGGTACTTGATGTGCTGGAAGTTCAACTCCTAAATCTCCTCTTGCTACCATAACTCCATCCGAAGCCTGCAAGATAGCATCGAAGTTCATTACACCTTCAGGATTTTCAATCTTGGAAATTATCTTAATATTTGTATTTTGAATCAAGGATCGATGATTTTGTACATCCTCAACATTTCGAATAAATGATCCGGAAATGTAATCTGCACCAACATTTACAGCGAGAAGAACATTGTTATAATCTTTCTCCGTAAGTCCTGAGAAAGATAAATGAACACCTGGAACATTCAGCGTTTTCTTTTTCTTCATTAGTCCGCCTTTTACCGCCCTTGCAAAAACGTTAGATCCCTCTATTCGCAGAACATCAAAAAGCAATTTCCCATCATCAACAAGCAGCCTCGTCCCAACCTTTACATCCTTGCACAGGC
The DNA here is from genome assembly GCA_964501355.1 of uncultured Candidatus Saccharibacteria bacterium. Taxonomy (GTDB): domain Bacteria; phylum Patescibacteriota; class Dojkabacteria; order CAZCSM01; family CAZCSM01; genus CAZCSM01. The sequence goes on from CAZCSM010000005.1 coordinate 16,426, forward strand.
CTTTATAACTCACCGTTATCTTCTGTGAACCTTCTTCACACCCAAACACAATTTCTTCACCATCTCGAATTTCAATTGGTTCGCCAAAATCATTTAATCTGATTTTCGGGCCCTCCAAATCTACGAGAATTGCAACGTCATCGGAAAGAGAACGAATCTGTTTTGAAACCCGTTCAACTTCCCCCTCAACTGCATGTGAAGTATTTATTCTTGCAACATTAAGTCCTGCTTCAATCATCTTCGTTAGAACATCATTGTCCCAGCAAGATGGTCCGATTGTTGCAACGATTTTGGTCTTTTTGTACATAATTTTGAATTTAAACTATATTTTCCCCTCCTTTTACAAGGAGGGGTGTCATGAACGAATGTGAGTGACGGGGTGGTCTTATGTCTAAACCAACCCCTCCAATGTAACAAATATCGTATCCAAAACCATATTTAAATCTCTTCTTATCTGCAAATTTGTAAATCTCAAAACGTTGTAATTAAATTTTTCTAAAAATTCCGTGCGCTTAATATCATGCTTTAAATTTTCCTCATAGCCGTGTTGATCACCATCAAGTTCAACAATCAATTTCTTTTTAACACAACAAAAGTCAACCACATAATTTCCAATACCATGCTGTCTTCTAAATTTATGTCCACCTAACTGACTGCTCTTTATTTTTGACCAAAGAATAACCTCTTCCTCTGTCATATTATTTCGCAAAGTTTTACGGAATTGTTTTTGAAGTTTTCTATTGTAAACTTTCTTTTTCATAATTAATTCACACCACCCCGATTTCGCTTCGCGAAACCACCCCTCCTCAATCGAGGAGGGGAAAGTAGCTAGTCGCCACTCGCTATCTGTATCTTCACATCCACCGCATAACATCCTTCTCCTTTTGGCATAACGAGAAGTGGATTTATATCAAGCTCAGAAATCATTGGAAAGTCCTGAACAAGCTGAGATATTTTCACAAGATACTCAGCAATACAGCCCACATCTCTTTTTGGTAAATTACGAAAACCATTTAATATTTCAAAAACTTTTGTCTCACGAAGCATTTCTCTCGCTTCTTCCAAATCAATTGGTGCAATTCTTGTAGAGAAGTCTTTATAAATCTCCGTGTAAATTCCGCCTTTACCAATAAGAATCAAGTGACCAAAACTTGGATCCTTCTTTACACCAATCATTATCTCTTCTCCACCAACAATTTGTTTCTGAATTTCGACACCATCTGATAATTGTTCAACGGATAAACCGAGTGAAGATGCCAAAATATTCTGCATCTTGTTAAAAACTTTTATAACATCTTTGTCTGAACTAACATTAAGCTCAACACCACCGACTTCAGTTTTGTGAAGGAGTTTATCAGATGCAACCTTCATAACGACAGGATAACCAAATTCTTGTGCCGCTTCAACTGCGGTTTCTTCAGAAACTACAACTCTGCTTTCCGGAACTCGAAGTCCGTAATTTTTTGCGACACGAAGAGAGTCACCCGGCTCAAGAGCAGGTTGACCTTTTGCCTTTGTCGTTCTTATTAAATCCTCAACCTGCATTCTAAGCGTAATATCTATTTTTGAAGTGGAATCACTTGGTCCGAGATTTTCTCGCGCTTTCATTCTGGCTAAATATATTCGGTAATCATTCATAGCTTTCAGCGCAAGGATTGCTCTATCGGGATAATGATAAACAGGAACCCCAAGTTCTTCTAACTGTTTTCTCCCTTCTTCCACATGTTTCCCCCCTATGAACGATGCTACAACGGTTTTTTTATGAATCTTCGCCAAGCGACTTATATGAATTGCCGTTTCTGTAATTTGAGTCATTACCTGTGGTGTTAGGAGAATAATTAACGCATCAACATTTGGATCTCCCAAAACGGCATCAATTGCATTTGCATATCTATCCGCAAGAGAATCCCCTAAAACATCCACCGGATCTTGAATACTTGCCGCACGTGGTAATTTTTCAGTTAATATTTCCTTTGTTCTTGTATCAAAACGAGCAACCTGTAATCCATGAGTTTCAATGTAATCGGTCGTCATAACAGCTGGACCGCCCGCATTTGTTACTATTGCAATCCGATCTCCTGTAAGCATTGGTATTTGAGAAAATGCTCGAACTTGATCAAAAAGATCATGCATTCCTTCTGCACGAATGACTCCGTATTGCTTGAGAGCTGTGGAAATAACCTGGTCAGACCCTGCTAGCGAACCCGTATGAGATTGAATAGCTTTAACAGCAGCTTCTGTTCTTCCAGGCTTAAGAATCAAATGAGGTGATTGTTTTGTTAACTTTCTATTTAATTCTCCAAATCGAACACCATCTCGAATATCTTCTAAATATGAGACAACAACATTTGGAACTTTTGTTTCAAGCCAAAATTCCATGACATCATTTTCTGTAATATCCGCTTTATTTCCTATTGAAACGAATAGATCAAATCCAAGTTTTGCCTCTTCTGCCCAATCAAGCATTGCGGTGCCAAATGCACCAGATTGAGAAATAAATCCAATGTTTCCTTGTTTTGGAACATTTCGACTAAAAGATGCATTTAAATTGATCTTTGGATTAATGAATCCTAAACAATTAGGACCAAGAATTCTCATTCCAACGGATTTCCCAACTTCTGCAATTTGATTTTCTAATATTTTTCCTTCTTCACCAGTTTCTCCAAATCCTGCGGTTATTATTACAACGCCTTTGATTCCTTTATCGGCGCACTGTTGCACTGTTGGCAAAACAAATTCGGAGGGAATTATTAAAATCGCCAAATCAACATCGTAGGGAATTTTTTCTACATCAGCATAGACTTGCATTCCGTCAATATCTCCAGCTTTGGGATTTACTGGATAAACTTTCCCTCGATAGCCGCCGGTAATAATATTATCGTAAACCATTCGGCCCAGCTTTGTTTTGTCACGAGAAGCACCAACCACAGCAATTGAGTCGGGTTCAAAGAATTTTTCTAAAGAGTGCATTTGGGCAATTTGTGGATTAAATATTTTTCTATTTTAGTATAACGAAGTAGGGGAGGGTTAGCAATTAGAAAAATTTCCCCTCCTTTTACCCACGCCTCGGCGGGGCAAGCCACCCTTGTTAAAGGAAGCCGGAACAAAGTCCCCCTTAACAAGGGGGAAAGATTTGCGAAGCAAATCAAGGGGGATATTTAATTGAATGTTTTTCGTTTTTCCCTCCTTGCTTGCTAGGAAGGAATTTTAAATAGCGGAATTGCCGAACTTTCCCCTCCTGTTACAAGGAGGGGTGTCATGAGCGAAAGCGAATGACGGGGTGGTTTTTTGTCAAACCAAAATTTCCACTGATCTTGTTTGCTTTTGATATGGAATCGCTTTTAGAATAATTGAAAGAATAGCGTTTTGTTGTAATTTAAAAGTTACATCTGTGTTACTTTTGTGGCCAAAAGTAACCAAAAGCCCTGAACCAAATGAACTCCCTCCAAGCACAACCTTCTAACAGTTAGCAACCGACATCTGTTGTTTCAAACTTCGACGACTCGACAACCGAATACAGGAAACAAAAATTTTAATTAATACATTAAAGGATGTCATTCCCGCGACTTGTGCTGAGATTGTCGAAGTAAGGCGGGAATCCATTTTCTAACTAATAATTTGCTGCAATTTTGTAGCCACTTTGTTCCGACTTTTTAACTATTTCCTAACTACTTTGTCCCAACTTTGTATCTACTCTTCCTCAACCCAACTCCCGAACTCAACAATATCATCCCCCCAATCAAAAGTTGTACAAGAATATGTTCTCCCGTCAGTGGCAATGGTTCAGCGATTTCAACTTCTGGAATTACTTCAGCTTCTGTTATCTCAAGTGTAAACTCAGAGTAAGCTACGTTTCCAGCAGGATCGATTGTTGAAATTTGAACAAGATAGGTTCCAACTCCAAGTACGTCTCCTAGGTTAAGTTCCCAGTTTCCATCTGCTCCTACTGTTAGCTCTGCTTCATAAACAATAGCACCTTCTTCTGTTAATGCTGTTATGGTTACCTTTGTACTTTGCTCTGCTGTTCCTTTTACTATTACTTCTTCTCCTTCTGTTTTTGTATATACTTCTTCTGTCTCTTCGTAGTCTAAAAGAGATAGGTCCAAAGTTAAAATTGTAGATGTTTTAAGTATTATTGTATCTGTTACTACTGTAGATTCATTCCCTGCGTTATCTTTGTACTTAACATATACGCCCTTCTCTCCATCTCCTGATGGTAGAGTCCAAGATTTTGTTGTTGCATATGTTTCCCAGCTTGCTCCTGTAAAATCTGAAGTGTTTGATATCATCATTTGTGATACTCCTGAGAGGTTATCATTGGCAGATAAAGCCAGAGTTACAGATTGGGTGTTTGTGTAGGTTGAGTTGGTGTTGATTGAGATTGTTCCAGTAGGTTTAACTGAGTCTATGGTAAATGTTGTTGAAGCGAAAAGAACAGAAGGAATATAGACGTTGTTTTCATCATAAGATCTCACATACACTGTATGTTCCCCATCAGTAAGTTCATCTGAAATGTTACAGCGATATTCTTCCGTTGAAGAATCAAATGCTCCATCAGAAGCAGTACAATCCTCCCAACCCGATGCTTCGTAACTAGTCGCGAAGCTCCATTGTACACCTGAAACATTTACTCCTTCTTCTGTTGCTAGACCTGTGATTTCTGGTGTATTATCATTTGTATATTCAGAAACGAGATTGTTGGTTATCGTAGGTAAAGCGTAGTTGAGTGAATAAAGACGCACTTGTCCAGTAGTCCATGAATTAAAGCCTAGCACGGGTACTATAAATTCTTTCCATCCATTTCTATCTAAATCAGAAGTAGAGTATATACCAATTCTGCCTAATTCTCCTAAATACCCAAAAAATTCAGAAGCTCCACCATCAATTATAACATCGGCAATACTATCTAGTTCTCCATTTGCAAATGAGTTTCCAAACAAAACATAAACACGTCCGCTATTAGAATTATAACCGTAATCTGCAGTAACGAAGTCATCGTATCCATCATTATTCAAATCTAACCAAGAAATTTCCGCTGTACCGCTATTTAATTTCAAAAATGTAAAGTCTGGATTGTCAACAGACAAATTCATATTTGGCATTGGGGTTCGACCTTGTATAATACAAACTTTATTTCCATAAGAAAAAGTAAGATCATCATAGCCGTCAGTATTAAAATCGCCTTTTAAATTAGGTTTTTCCATCCCAATCATATCTCCATTTGCAGATCCGATTACGACCACATCTGGTAATCCACCGCTTGATAGATTAACGTCTTGTAAATTGGCACCTCCATAAAATATATAGATAGCTCCCTTGCCAGCATTAGCAGGATAAGAATAGGCTCCTACTATAATATCATCATAATCATCACCGTTTATATTTCCCGAAGTAACGGTAATCCCAAAGCGATCCAAATTATTTTCTCCTATAAACATAACATCAGATCCTTCAGCTGTAGCAATCTTACTAGTCATATCTTCAGAGCCGTAAAAAATATAAACTGCACCTTTACGACTATTTCCAGAATAAGCATAAGCGCCAATAATAGCATCATCATATCCATCGTTGTTCACATCACCTACAGTGGCATCATACCCTAAGCTATCACTAATTATTTCCCCAGTATAAATCACATCTGCTTCGGTGGCTTCTATTTCTGTGGCGCTAAAGTCTGATCGCCCGTAGAAAATATAGGCTCTGCCCCTAGATGATCCATAACCATGTGCTGTAATCAAAATATCGTCATAATCATCTCCATTAAAGTTACCTACATCTACAGAAATTCCGAACTCACCGCCTTCTCCATTAATTATTAGGTTAGCATCGACCGCATTGTGGTCTGACAAATTTCCGTCTCCAAAGAAAACATAAACTCGGCCTTGCTGACTATTGTATGTACCACTTGAAAAAACAAAATCTTCATATCCATCACCATTAATATCTCCCGCGGACATAGATGATGGGAAAAGACCAAACGCAACTTCTTCGCCTGTATAAGTGCCTAAGATTTCCAGCTCTGTTATCTGTGCTGAAACGGGAGATGCAAAAAAAGATGAACTCAGCCCTAATAATACAAGAGAAAGGATTAATACAAGTGGGGAAAAAGTCTTTTGTTTTTTTATTAAAAACTTCATTATTACTTTCTAGAAATATCTATACATTAATTAGACTAAACAAATTTGACTGTGTTTGCAAGAAAACAATTGCCAAACTAGAAACTGAAGCCTATTTATAGTGAGCCTGCCGAACTAGAAACTAGAACCTATAACCTAAAACCTTCTCACTCCCCGTTCCACCTTATCTTCTCCACAACCGTCTTCCTATAACCAATCATCAGTGCATTGCTAACTATTAATCCAAAACCAAGAAAGATCAAAACAATCGACGAATAACTTGCGATGAAATAAAAAGCTAGAATTGAAACAACTGTTGCAGAAATCGAAATAGGAAGTACTACAAACAACAATAACCTATCAAACCACTTTTCAAAATTTGAAAATGGATAAAAGAACAAATCTTCGCTTTCATCAAAAACAATATTCAGTTTCTTCACACCAGATTTAATCGGCAAATTATCTACAATATAGGAATGAACATAAGCACGGCGAAGAATCGCGCTTCTCACCCAACTTGAATTTCTAGTTGCAATAAAACGAGCCTCAAAAATTCCCTTAAGCCTCTTCATATAACCAACTCCATTTGAATCAATTAACACATGAGAAACAACCTTATTTGAAGTTGGATTATACAGGTAAAAAAGTCCTTCTTTACTTCCCATATCAATTCCAGCAATCTGGATTTTCAGATTCTCTCGAGGTTTCAAAAATGCGAAAAGTGATTTCCAATCATGAAGTAAATAATAGTATCCCGAAATTGTTGAAGCAGAAGCAATTAACAGACACGCAAAAATGGTCATTGCCAATCCTACTATAGTCGAGGTTTCAGATATTAACGCTGAAGATATGGCAATTGTTCCAAAACGTTTTTCAACAAAACCGCCAGCCATGTGCATGTAGGGGATATTATATCTGCGAACGTAAATAAATACGGGATCAGAAAATCCACTAACAATTTCATTAATTTCTTGATTTGCAGTTATTTCAAATTGTTTCAAATCAACAAATTTTCCAATACGAAAAGTAAAATTCCCCGACGAATCGGCTTCAATCGTTTGATAAAATTCTCCACTAATGTAAAGATTCACCTTTGAATTCGGAACTGTATATCCATCAATTCTTGTAAATTTGTTTAACGGAACGGATTGATTGGATGGATAAAGAATAGGGGGGAATATTAGATTCTCAAATTTCGTACCGAATGAATAATCTTTTGTGATTTTCGAGAAATATTCACCGACTGAAGATTTGAAAACAATTTCACCAACGTAAGAGTAAGGAACTTCAAATTCAAAATTAAAGAAACCTTGTGCATCAGTTGTTCCAATCTCGAACCAAGTATTATTGTAAAAGATAGAAACTGAACTATTGGGGAAAGAATAACCAGATACTGTAACGACAACACTCTTTTCTACAATGAAAGAAATTGAGTCAGAATATTTTGTCCCATCCTCAACAAGATAAAATTCAACCGAATAATTTCCGTATAAAAGACCAGGAAGTTGAGCTTCCCAAGACCCGTTTTCATCACTTCTCACATAATCTGTACCAACCAATTTTCCTTTGAAATCCTTAATTTCCCAAGTGATTTTCTTTAACGGTTGTGAATAACCCGTTACAATAGGATTTGTCTCGAACACAGTAATGCTGTCAAGACAACTTACATTAAAACCTCCAAAAGTTTCAATTAAAACAAAATATTCGGGTGTTGGCTCTTGTTTAAATTCAATTTGACACGAAGAAGAACAGCCATCACCGTCTATTAAATTTCCATCATCGCATAATTCTCCTTGTTCCAATATTCCATTTCCACATTCGGCAAAGGGAGAAGATGGAAGAATCTCAATTTGACAAAGAGAAGAACAACCGTCTCCATTTAATAAATTGCCATCATCACAACCTTCACCAATTTCTATTATTCCATTTCCACAAACTGGAACTGGAGGTGGAGGAACTGTTGTATCAACTAAAGTTGAAGCATCAGTGTGTGCAACTTCATATTCGACATTTGCAACAGAGTCAGTAGCGATTGTATAAAATTCATAAAAACCATCCCCGCCTGTTAAATTTGAATTGAATACAATTGAAGATACAGAATTATAATTTCCATAAATAATCCACGAACCACCATCTTTTCGGTACATAAGAGTTATCTGGTCAACACCGCTGGTTTGATCGAATGAAGAAATATTTATTGTAAATGATGAGGTATTAATTTCTTCTGCTAAATCTAAAGCATTTGAAGTTGGAGCATTATCATCCTGTGTTGAAAAGACGACCGTTGACCAAGGTCCTTCAGTATTTCCCGAGTTTCTGGATTTAACTCGATAATAGTACTTCGTATCGTCGTCCAAATTTTCGAATGTGTAGATAAGCTGGGCAATCCAACCTGAATTATCCGTAACCGTACCAAAAGAACCATCCGTTGAAACTTCAGCGTAATATTCGACGGCAAGCTCAGCAACACTCCAGAAAATTGTATTCTCAAGACCGACTGTGAATTCCGGCTCCGGGTCGATAACCGAAAGCCCCGAGGCGAGAACCTGAACAGAGAGTTGCGAAGTTTGAGCGAACGTCGAGGAAATAAAACCGAAGAAGAATACGGGCAAGATAAAAACTAAAGTTTTTAGGACAGATAAAACTTTTTTCAAAATTCGAATTAACCTGATTACAGAATTATTGTAACTTTACCTCTATCTTAACTTTTGATAGAACAAACCGCAATATCAAAAAGAGAAAAACAATAATCGCAAAGAGAATCAAGAGCAGTTTCCAAGGAATTACCCAAAACTCTATAACATCACCCTGTGTTACCGAGCCTAAACCCATATCCAACCGCAGTTCGGCACTATATTTCCCAAATGCAAAGTTCTTATCCCAGGAGATATTGCTTCTTCGAACAGAATCTCTAAGAACAAGGAATTCTTTTACTTCAATTTCATCTACCTTTTTACCAAAAATGTTAGAAATTGAAATTGAACCCTTTGGCGTAACATGCACGTTGCCCGTATTCTCAACATCAATGCTGAAATTTACAGGAGTCCGTTCATAGAAATCCGAGTCTGTGAAAAAAATCAGAAAGTTCAGCGGACTTCACGCGTTGTCCTTCCACATCAATCAGAAACAATGTACCAACACGTGACTTCGTAGTTATAACAGAGCCACCCTTAAGATATTCACCGGTTTCATCAGGCTCTATTAATACAACCGCATAATGTTCGCCGGCATCGGCATATTGGGGAATGTCGATCGTAACATCAAAAAAAAGCCGATCACCATGATCGAGGTAAATTGAATCGATTTCTGAAGAGAACCAATTTGAAGCGCCATATTCACTTTGCGTCTCTTCAAGAATTGCAGTGAACTGAAGTGGATTATCCGTTCCGGTAAAATCCTTAACAGATACAATGTATTTTTGTTCTCCGCCGCTACGGTTTGTTAATTGAAGCTGTTTTGTAATTGTATCACCACGTTTAGCAACGATTTGAAACATTGTCGGCCCAAGCTCAAAACGATTCTCATCAAAGACATTAACTTCCTCTATTTCGTACGCAAATGCGGAAGCGGAAGAAAGAATCAACATGAAAATTGTAAGAACAAAAATTGTGAATTTGAATTTTATTCTCAACCTTAATAAAGATACAGATAACATCATTAGATTACATGAAGCGGAGATTTTGGTAAAGGAGAAAGGGACAGCCTATTTTGTCGTTGCGGTCAACGTGACATTTACAGTGTATTCACCGGTCGGTTGGTTTTTTGCGGATCCAACCTCTGCTCGAAAGAAAATAGGAACATCATCACCACCGGCACCTGAAACCGCATTGGTATTGCGTATTTGCGTTGCTGAAGCGTGATGTACATTTAACCAAGTTTCAGATGAGGAATCTGTACCGAAATTTATATCTCGAGTACATTCTGCAGTACTGGACACTCTACCACCCCACTCGGAATCTGTATTGGCGACAGACCACGTTTCAGGAGTATTAACGACAGCCGGTGTATATGCGGCAATTGTGTCATTGGCTGCACTTTCCATCTCACCGCTTGTACCGCCCTGAGTTTCCTCGGCTAACCATGCAACCGTATAACCGGCCGAATTATTCGTAACTACGGTCCAGGTAACTGATTCATCACCGTCAGTATCACCATAACCAATAATATTTCCTGCACCATCTTGCAAAACCAAATCTGAGGGAGAGCTTAAGGAGATAGATGCTTCAACCGTTAATGAAACTTGAACAGTATCAGAATCTGCTGCACTCCCGACTGTATTATATCGACCAAAAGAAAGATACCCAAAAGCAATTGGGATTATTAATAATCTGGAAACAAGTGGAATTATTTTAATTTGAATCGTTTTTTGCACGGCAGTTCGGATAAACGAGATACTTTCTAACACCAGATTACCCTATGAATAGATGTTGTGTCAATTATGTTTTCTTAACATTCATCAAAAATCTTTTTAAGAAAAAAGATATAACTGTTATTCCGCCCAATATACAAGCGACCAAAATGGCAACACCCGAACCTGTAAAACTAACAAAAGTGACTTCGGCAAATTCCTGATCTTCAACATTTTGTATTTCAATTACAGCATGATATATGCCGAAGGAATCCTTGGGAGCCCAAGTTAACTCATAATTTCTCGATTTCGTGGGCAATACCCAATGATCTTCCAAAACATTTGTATCTACTAAACGTCCTCGCCAGTCTCTAATCGAGATCAGACCAACTGGAACGAAAATCGATGAACCCGTATTTTGATATTCAAGTTCGAAGTTGTGTGGTCCACCAATGCTTCCGGAATGTTCCCATGATTGAATTTCACCGGAATGGAATAAACCGTTATCACCAATAACATTCAAGAGGACAACCAAACCAACCCCTGCTGACTGCCGAATTTCTGATCCGGTTGTATTCAAATTATCTTCTGATATCGCCGAGAATGAGAGAATTCCATAATACGCACCCGAATCCGCCGCCTGCGGTACATCTAATGCAAAAGTGAATTCTCGGTTTGAAGATGCATCAATTTCAAAAACATTATTATCAAATGCAACCCAATCCTTCCAAACCGGAGATCTTGAGGAAATGTCTATCTGACCGAAATCATCAACATCTTCAATACTTTTCAAGCTGGGGATTACCTGAACAGTGCTTGAACCTAAATTGGAAAGACTTACTTGAACAAGTTTTGTTTCGCCACGACTTACGGATTCATAAATAATTGGAGTTTGAAGCTCAAGAACGATTTCATCTGCAGCGAAAACGGGAGAAGAGAAAAGGGAAAAGAGTATAAATATGAATGTTGGAAAGACAGTTCTAACAATCCGATTCGATCCTCTCCAACGAAAATGTATTCTTCTTCCCATGTTAATTGTATTTGATTGATTAGTCGCTGGGGTCTGGGCCAATCCCATTCCGGTAGCTATTTGTATTGGGTTGCTATTTGTCGGATTTGGGTTGTCCCAGAAATTTTGGTTACTTTTGTTTGCAAAAGTAACAGAAAAGGCCTTTTGCCTGGAAACTATTTTCATAAATTCACAGTCGCAATAAAAGTGACATCGCCCGAATAAACACCGGATTTCTGTCCATCAGGAATCTGAGCTTTATAACCAACACTCGTTTGACGTTCACCGGATTTATAATTCGTTGTTTCTAAAATCTTAGTTGAGGAAGAAGAAAAACCCGCATACTTATTATTCATATCAGTAACGGTGGTTCCTGTCCCCCACCAGGTAGTATTTTTTTCACCATTATCATTTGCATAAACCGTAAACCCAAAACCTTCTCCAGACCAGGTTTCCGCATTTCCATTCCCTCCATTTGCTGTTGGATCCCAATCCGTTTTATCGGGAATATATGTTGTCGTATCGGTATTTCGCAAAGTTTCAGAGAAACCGGCAGAAGAATAGAGCGCGGAAAGTGAGTAGCCGCCGATTGCATCGGTTATAACTCCAATTGTTGTTGTTGCAGTATCTGTTGAAAGTGGTGCGATTGTTCCTAAATCTTTTGTTGTGCTATCAAGGGAGATTGTAATTGTAGAATTGATTGTTTGCAAAAAACCAGATTTCAGAGTCCAATTTGCACTATCGTGAATCCCAACACCTTCTTCTCCCATATTTGTCAAAAGTTCATAGTTCAGAGAAGTACTTTTCCCTTCAGCTGCACCAATTACATCTGATGTGATTTGATAATTAGTACTCGACATACGAGCGAGAGCAGGGGTAGTTATTAGGGATGTGAAAAAAACTAATACTAATATTAGTAAAAGTTCTTTTTTAAGAAGATACCTATTTAACATAAACTTTGAATCTCGAAACTTATGCTTCTATTTTGCAGTGTTTAGGAAAGATAGTCAAATAAAAGAGGCTTCTTCCCCTTGCTGTCTGCATCGGGATGTTTAAATCTGGGGTCTGGGGGCGAATGATTCCGGTTGCTATATGAAAAAGGTTGTATACTGAGGGAGTTCATTCCCCCCAGGGGTTTTGCATACTTTTGCCCTCAAAAGTATGATTGAATTACTTATTCTCAATCATCTTCTTCAAAAACACTAATTCACTCCAAGTTTGCTTCTTTACAAGAAACCGAGCCGGCGAAAAAAATAGCTTCATTTGTAAAGCGCCTTCAAATATATTCTCTGGCTTTCCGTAAACAATCAAAAATAATTCGGTCCTTTTTTCATCAGTTGGTTTAATTCGGAATTCTCCCCAGATATTAAATGGGGCAAAAGGCTTTATTAATTTGAATTTAAAAGAACCATTCGGGTCAACTTCTTTTGTCTCAAACCGTAAGGTTAATGCTATAAAACTAAAAGTCTCCTTTGTTTCAAAAATAGAACCAACTTCACGAAGATTTCCGCTAACAGGGAATACTCCTTGATGAGAGTTAAATTTGTAAAGAGAGGGATCCTTTGCCAATAAATCGAAAAAGTCTAGAACTTTCTGTTTTGAAGCATTGATTACAATACTTTGTGCAATTTCCATAATTTTATAATCTCCCGATAAAACGAATTGAAAGTACTGATATAACAATCAACAAAAGATAAAATATTTTTCTTTCTCGAAGCTTCAACATTCTTGTAATACCCTTTACGTTAAATTCATAATTTTCATCTTTATCAGTAATCATCATCACCCAGAGAAAGAAAGCGTAAAGGGTGAAAATGAACCAAGCCTCCATTGCCCACATACGACGATGAAAAAAATCCGTCGACTTCGGAGTGGTGATGTAAAAGTAGAATGCGTAAATAATACCGGAAAGGTAGAAAAGATGCAGAAAGTTCTTAAAAGCTTTTTTCGGCATAACAGCAGAACATTATTTTAATGACTAAAAGTATTTTATCAAAGTTATGACTTAATGAAAATCCCATGCGAAATCGTAGTAAATACAAATATGTTTATATACTGGGTGCAATACTCACTAGACAAAAGTATATAAAGCGTGATTTAATGGATAAGGTTTATATATTAACAAAACGCAAGGGCAGAATTAAACAAAGGTAAAGTTACGTGCATTGTTTTATTTTAGAGGAAATGAAAATGGCAACAAACTCCGATGGGCTAGAAGTTTCTAATAATCCATGGGCAAGCGTCGTAACTCCAGATGAATTGCAACTCTATCGCTGGTATACAAGTCCAGAAGGAGGGAGCAAAGCACCAGAAGTTGCCAGAGAATTAGTTGTTGAGGCGAATAAAAACCCATAAGAGAAACACAATTAATATGAGGGTTATCTCTTAGCATCAACAGGCTATTTGAAAAACTTTATCACATCTGCAGCCTTCGCTTTATTTTCCAGAACCTTTGCAAGCTCTTCGAATTTCGCCTGTTTAATATTATCCACAGTTCCAAAATGTTTAAGAAGTTTCTCGACAGACTTCTGACCAACCCCTGGAATTTCTGTAAGAACAGATTGCAAAGCTTTTTTCCCGCGGAGGTTTCTATGTCGAGTAATTGCAAAACGATGAGCTTCATCACGAAGATTTTGAACAAGGTGAAGAATCTTCGAATCTTTTCGGAGTCTGTAAGTTTTATAAACACCATTAACACGCTGAATAATTTCCTCTTCTTGTTTTGCAATCCCAACTACACAAATATCTAAACCAAATTTTTCAACAACACCAAGAGCAATAGAGAGTTGACCTTTACCGCCATCCACAATTATTAAATCAGGTCTTGCATCAAAACTTTCGTTTTCCCCTCCTTTTAAAAGGAGGGGTGGATGTCCTGAAAGGACAGACGGGGTGGTCAAATACTTCAATCTTCTTTCTAATCCCTCTTCCATCATATGAAAATCATCAGGGGTTTCCTTAAGCCGAATTCTAAAGAATCGGTAATCAGAATTCTTCCTTACACCATTTTCAAAAACAACCATTGAGGTAATCGGGTTTGTACCTTGGATGTTTGAAACATCGTAACATTCAATTCTATACCGGCCGGAATAATTGGGAACATTGAGTTTTTCAAAAAGGTGCTTCGCGACATCCTCCGTATCACGTTGTTTCTTCGCCCTGACTAAGTCCTCATCCTGACCGGCTTTTATTCTAATCTTTTGACCGATGTAGGAAAGTTCATTGATTCGATCCCGAATAGATGCCGCCTCTTCAAATTCCATCTCCGACGCATACCGTCGCATTTTTTTATTTAAATCTTTCAAAACATCTATTTGGTTGCCTTTTAAAAATGCTCGAATTTTTTCAATAGATTTACCGTAATCTTCCGGAGAAACTAAATTATCACAAGCACCATTACACAGACCCAAATGATAGTCCAAACACAATCTTGAAGTTTTTGTAGAACGGAGTGTTCCGTTTATGTTCTTGTATGTAGTAACGGCAGGAGTATCGTTCTCTTTTGCAAACGAATACATCCGTTTTGTACAAACTCGATATGGATATATTTTGCGAAGAAAATTTAGTGTCGTTCTGGCCGCAGAACCATTGGGGTAGGGACCGAAATATTCCGCTTTATCCCGCTTCTTTTCCCGAACTCGTAAAATACGAGGGTACGCTTCATTTGTAATTTTTATCCACGCGTAACGCTTATCGTCCTTTTGAAGCTTGTTAAACTTCGGACGATATTTCTTTATTAAATTAGATTCCAGAATAAAAGCCTCCGTCTCCGTCTTAACTGTAATCCACTCTATATCGACAATCTGCGAACGAAGCACTTCAATCTTGGGGTCCTCGAAATCATCTCTGTCAAAATACTGACGCACACGCTTACGTAGAATCTTCGCCTTACCAACGTAAATTATTTCCCCGGAAGCATTCTTATACAAATAGCACCCAGGTTCAAATGGAATCTGTTCAACTTTTTCGAGAACTTTATGGTAAGACAAGTTTTAAATAATCAAACTTATTAATAGATTATACTAACGATAATCGAAAAAGACCAACCTTCATGTGTTTTTACGATTTTCCAAACTTCACTTAACGACTATTTAAGGATTGTGTTGTAAAAATGAGCACGTTCGTTTAATTAAATTGTTATTATAAAATTATGGCGCGAAGAAATGACATTGGTGAAGATGCAAACCCAATTAATGAAAATGTTTCAAGAAATGATGTCCAGAGTGTAATTGAACGAACCGCAAAATTGATAAAAGAAAGTCAAAAAAACAGGCAGCAAATTGAGAGTACGATACGAAAGTTAAATGACAATTTCGCTGTTTGACAAAATTAGTAAAGCCAAGAAAAACAAAAAAGATCCTACATATGTAGAATCTTTAATATTTATGGGAACTGTTGGAGCGGTGACCACAAGGGTCATCGTCTCCAATCTAGCAAATCGCTTCGCTCTTTGAGATTGGAGCGGGAGACGAGGCTCACTTCATCTCTTTTCGTTTTCTGCTCGTTCAAACTTGCAGAACTCAAAGGATTCAGTATTTGTTCAACAACAGTTCGCCTTTGGCTCACTGTGTTATCACAATCGAACTTACGTTCTCGCCTTACTCATGTTACAAAAATTGAAAACATAATCTTCGATTATATTTTCAATCTTGGAGCGGTAACCACAAGGGTCATCGTCTCCAATCTGACAAATCGCTTCGCTCTTTGAGATTGGAGCGGTAGCCACAAGGGCCATCTTCTCCATTCTTGCGAATCACTTCGTTCTTCGAGAATGGAGCGGGAGACGAGGCTCGAACTCGCGACATCTTCCTTGGCAAGGAAGCATTCTACCACTGAATTACTCCCGCAGTGGAAAAACTTTTACTAAAAATTGGTGGGTGGTAAGGGATTCGAACCCCTGACCCTCTCAGTGTAAATGAGATGCTCTAGCCAGCTGAGCTAACCACCCACGATTGTTCAATCAAATCAAGGATCCGTCTTCCTTGACCCGATTTCAGGAACTTTTCTCTTTTTAAAGCACAATCTTTACAATAATCTTGTTCATAATACATGAGTTCATATGGTCTGTGAACCCTTGTATATTTGTTACTTCCATTATTATGATCTTTAAGTCGATCTTTTGGATTCTTTCCTGTTATACCTATGTATCTAGTATTATCACTTTTGCTTACCAATACATAAACAGAATATCTCATAACATACTTCTGCTTCTCAACCAAAAGTAAACGAATCTTGTCATAAGCTGTCAGCCATAGGCTGACTCTGCCTTTGGCAGAGAGCTAACCACCCATATTTCCGTCTTTTCTCCTCAGATGAAATGACTAAAAGGAAATTCATCTGTAAAGGAGAATCAATCGAATGCTGAAGAAAAATCTACAAGATTTTTCGAAAGCAGAAGATTTGATTCGACGTGGTGCCGAGAGGCGGAATTGAACCGCCGACACTACGATTTTCAGTCGTATGCTCTACCAACTGAGCTATCTCGGCTAACACCATAAAAATGAACCTGCTTGTAAAGAACAATAAAAC
>CAZCSM010000005.1:33527-64545 GCA_964501355.1 uncultured Candidatus Saccharibacteria bacterium
CTGCCAGCCAGAGGCTGACTCCGCCTTTGGCGGGGAGCTATCTCGGCTAACACCATAAAAATGAACCTGCTTGTAAAGAACAATAAAACCTCTTACCAACTGCCAGCCAGAGGCTGACTCCGCCTTTGGCGGGGAGCTATCTCGGCTAACACCAATATACAATTTTTAAAGCACTGTCTTCTCTCTGTCCCATAACCTTGGTGGGCAAGAGAGGACTTGAACCTCCACGCCCTTTAACGGGCACTACCACCTCAAGGTAGCGTGTCTACCATTTCACCACTTGCCCTGAAATATTGTGGAAAGAGCACAGGTATTATATTGAACTTAGCATTTTATGTCAATCCGAAAATAATAATACCCATGTTCTATATTTCAAAAACAGACCTATCATTTATTTATAGATTCTTCCAATTCCCTTATTCTCATCTTCAGTTCCCTCATACGAAGCTCCCTTCCAATCATAAAGTCATTTAATCGCTTCAATTCCTTATTTGAAGCCTCTAATTCATCGAGAGTTCCTTTTAGCTTTTCTTCCATTTTCTTTCTATCAGTAATGTCTAGAAAAACAGTAGCAAAGAAACCTTTTTTCGGACTATATGCAACTACAGAATACCATTTATCTAAAGATTCAGAATACTGATCGGCCAAAGTAATACTTTCTCCAGTATTCGCAACTTTTCCGTAAACACCAATCCAATCAAATTCGTCCTTTTCAATTCCGGGAATTGCCTCCGTAACGAGTTTATTAACTACATTCGCAGTGGAAAATCCTGTTAGCCGTTCAAATTCATCATTGACCTCCAGAAATCTATAATTGATGGGCTTTCCAGACGCATCATATACCATCTCGTGAAAAGCGAAACCGGCGGCCATATTTTCAAACAATGATTGATATTTTGCCTCACTTTCTCTAACTAACCGAGTCGCTTCAAGCCGTTGAGTAATATCTCTCCCATAAAAATTGATATATTTATTTTTCTTTATTGGGACAATGCTAAACAGATATGTTTTTTCATTTACCGCTATTTCTACAGTAATCTTCTTGGTTTGATTCTGAAAATCACCAACGAACTCAACGAATTTACCGGTTACTTTCTTACCGACCTCAAGGTTATAGTGCTTTAATAGAGAACCAGATGATGTATTTGCGTACAGTAAAATACCGTCAGAACGGATTCGCAAAACCGGGTTTGGATTTTCCTCGGGGAATTTCGCTATATTTTCTATTTTCTCTTCAGAGATTTTTTCATTTGTCACATCTCTTACGATTCCCATTATTGACATCACCCTTCCATCTGTAATATCAAGAGGTGTTTGCATTGTACTTAAGAAGAAATCCTTGTCCCCGATAGTAAGCTTCCTCGTTTCATTTACAGTTTTCCCGGAGAAAGAAGCATCGTCGACAGCCTTAATTACCTTCGCCTGTTCAGCTCCAAAAAGTTCTACCGGAGTTTTTCCGACAATATCCTTTACAGGAAGCCCCAGAAACTTCTGCATTGCTTCGTTGACGAAGGTATAACGTCGTGATTTGTCCTTAATGAAAATAAAATCGGCGGCATTTTCCGTTATTGATCGAAACTTCTTTTCACTTTCAACGAGTGCGTTCTCATAAGTCCTTCTCTGCGTAATATTTTCAACCACAGAGAGGATCCGATTAATCTTACCATCACTCTCCATTAACGGGACAACATGATAAAGCTGATTTTGACCATCAAAATTCATCTCGAAAGTTATCTCTTCACGCTTGAAAACTCGCCTATATTGCTTTTTGATAAAATCAGCTTTGTCACCAAATATATCCCCTATAGATTTTCCGATAAAATCCTTTGGCTTTAAGTTTAGTTTTTTAAATTCCTGTCCCGACGTAAAACCTACCGTCATGTCTTTATTAATTATGGACATAAACGAGTTTGGATAGTTTTCGGCAATCTTTCGGAGGAGACTTTCACTCGCTCTTAATTTTTCCTCAAACACTTTCCTATCTGTTATGTCCTGAATTGTTCCGAACATCTCCACGGGAACACCTTTTTTGTTTAATTTCAACTCACCCAAACCTCGAACCCACTGAACCATTCCCGTTTCAACATTTACTATCTTATATTCTTTATCAAAGCTTTTTCTCTTTCCGATAACTTCTTTTTGGAGATAATCGGACATTTCCTTTCTGAAATCAGGATGAACAATTTTCAACCATCCCTGGACATCTCTCTTGAAATTTTTATCAATTCCAAAAATCTTATCTAACTGCTCTGAATTGTTCCAATTTCCCGTTTCAATATTAAGAACATAATGACCAAGGTTCGAAACACGTTGTGCTTCTAATAACTTCTTTTGACTTTCCTGCAATGAAAATTCCAACTGCTTCTCTTCTGTGAGATCATCATATACGGCAACGATTTCCTGCGTTGGAAGTCTATAAACATAATTTTCTCTCCAGCCAACAATCCTTTCATCCCGATAAAACGAGATTGGGTAGTACTCTGCTTTGCCAGTTTTCCAAACACGTTTTATCACGTCAAATAATCCGAAGTCGATTACTCCGGGGAAAGCATCCGTAATTAATTTACCAACAACATCTTGCTTCTTGACTTTCTCGATTCTAGTAGCAGAAGGGTTAAATTCAACAATCCGGAAATTCTTTCCATCATTAACCGCCTCATAAACGACAACCGCACTTTTCATTTTGTTAAATAATCCACGGTATCGTTCCTGACTCTCAGCGAGATTTCTCCTCGCCAAAACCTCGTGAGTTACATCATCAACAGTTGATACCATCCCTTCAAAAGAATTGCTCTCATCAAGTAATGGAACTGCATTTACATTTAATAGAACACGTTCCCCGGAAGGTTTCGTAATTGCATGCTGAACACCGTTAACCGGTCGAAGAGTTCTTTTTACAATAGAGAATGGAAGTTGTGAATTGGGGAAAAAATTACCCTCATAATCAGTAATCTTCCAACCTGGAGAGTTATATTGTCGCTTTGAGATCTTGTCAAATGTTAAACCGAGAACATTTTGTGCAGCATTGTTTGCAAATGTTATATTTCCGCTTTTATCTGTCACCACTATACCGATAGGGCTTACAAAGGTAATCTTTTCCAACAAGATCTTTTCTCTCTCCAGTATTTTTTCCGTACGTTTTCGCTCTGTTATATCTCTCATCAAAACAAGATCTGCCGGTTCTCCATGATAATCGATCACCCCGGCATTTAACTCAACAACCACCGGAGTGCCGTTTTTTGCAATAACAACCGTTTCATAAATTGAAGGAACGTTTTGCCCTGACATTCTTTTCTTGTAACGTGTTTTCACAAAGTCCTTATAATCTTTGTGGAGAAAGCTCTCAAAACTTTTGCTTAGCATTTCATTTTCTTTATATCCAAAAATTTCTAGGACTTCTGGATTAATGAACACTAATTTCGAATTTTGAATAATTATAATTCCGTCCTTTGCCCTTTCTACCAAAGACTTATACTTTGATTCGCTTTCACTTAATGCTTTCTCCAGCTCCTTTCTCTCTGTAATATCCTGTCCGATTGCCAGGATTGCGACAACTTTCCCCTCATGCTTAATACGAACATTACTCCATAGGACATCAAGAAGTTTTCCATTCTTCGTCTTAACAGGATTTTCATTGTGATTTCCAAAAGACTTATTTGTTTCGATTAATGACTTCCAAACATTTTTCAAATCCTTCACCTCATCTTTTGGAACGAAAATCTCAAACCAATCTTTCCCCGATAATTCGGTTTGTGAATATCCTAAAACTTTTTCTGCAAATTTATTTACACGGATAATCTTTGCTTTTCGATCTAGAACAACAACAATGTCAGGTAGACTTTCCAGAGCTTTCTCTGCCCAATGATTATTAATCAGTTCCTCGAGAATTTTGTTGTTTTTGATATCGTCCATCTGTATCTTACAAAAGTAAACATGGCCAGTACTTGGCAATAAACTTATGATATAAGAATACAATTAAGATATGGTAAAGGGAAGGCAGTTGTCAGTAATTCTGTAATGCAGCGATACAGTTTAACAGTTTTTCTTATCATGAGAGAATATCGAAAGCAATTTCAGAAACAACTCTGATTTATAAAGAGGGTTGACCGACACCGATGAAAATCGGTGGAGGTCGGGGTGTGTTATTAACTTATCCTTGGTGCCGAAGAGAGGACTTGAACCTCCACGCTTATATAAGCACAGCGTTCTGAACACTGCGTGTCTACCGATTCCACCACTCCGGCAAATTTTTAAATCGTAATAGTGAGATTTTACCGCGTTTAGAAGCATTGGTCAAAGAGAATGAAGATAACACATTCCTCAAGGAAGGAAAAGACAGTTTCAACAAAGTCAATTTGGTTTTCTAACTATTCAAACCTCCATTCTTCCACGCCGTCGAATCGCTCCTCAACCAAAGTCACTTGATCAAGATTGATTCCGGAAAGAGTTTTATTATGCGTGTAAATGAACTCCGGATGATATAAAAAGGCGGCAGGGGCTTCATCAAGAAGATATGTTTGGAATTTGTAGTACAAGTCTTTTCGTAAGTTCTGGTCCATCAAAGATTTTCCTTTTTCAAGTGCATCATCAACTCGAGTAATATCTTCAATAACTTTATATCCCGAAACATAAGAACTGAAATTTCTTCCCGGAGGAGTTGCCTGACTCGAGTGCCATAAGATAAAGTGATCCGGATCTAGAAGTCCCTCTACACCAAAAAGAATTGCATCAAAGTTACGTGAAAGTAATCTCGTATCACGAAATTCAATATATGATAAACCTGTTAGATTTGCCTTCACTCCGACTGCCTGCAAATTTTCAGCGATGATTAATGCGACCTTATCTTGAATTGGGTTTGAAACATACGCAAGCTCGAATTCCAAAACCGTACCATCTTTTTCGAGAAGAGCTTTGCCCTCAGGAATTGAATAACCTGCATCGGAGAACAATTTCTTCGCTTCCTCAACATTATATGTATAACGTTTTGCATCAGGATTATACGCCCAGGAATTTTCTTGAATCGGTCCCTTTGCTTCCTTTGCATAACCGAGCAGAGCTTCATCTACTATTCTCTGCCGATCAATCGAAGCAGAAATCGCCTGACGAACCTGTTTCATTCGAAGTGATTCCGGTCCATTGAAATTGAAATATACTGACCAATATCGGCGAAGTAGGGGAGCAGTATCAAATTCTATCCAAGGAATATTATTTAGTAAATCGACGTTTAAAGGATTAACTTCCGTGGTAGCATCTACTTTACCAGCTTCTAATGCATGAACTAATGTTTTTTCTGAATTATAAGATTTGAAAATAATCGATTCAAGTTCAGGCGCTTTCTTCCAGTAATTATCATTTCTTGTCAAAACAATCTCATCCTCGTTCATTTCCTCGAATTTAAATGAACCGGATCCGATAAGATTATCCTCAAGATTGGAATTCAAAGCCTCTTGCATACCGGACTGTTCAAGAATATGCTTTGGAAGAATTGGCCAAGTTATTGTTTCAATAAAAGAAGCAGATGCTCGGGTTTTCTTTAAAATCAATTCACTTGATGAAATAATTTCAATCTCAACATCGCTCACGGTATCATAGTATGAATCCTGACCCTGCAGGCTTTTGTAGAGCTCAATTGTAAATTTCACATCTGAAGTCGTAAGTGGAACTCCATCATGCCAATAGATTGGCGAATTGAGAGTGATGTGTAAGTTTTTGCCATCTTCCTTGTATTCCCAACTTTCTGCAAGCTCACCCTGAATACTTCCATCCGGAAGCACTTTGAAAAGTCTATCAAAAACGAGCTGATAAACATCCTTCTGAACCTGAAAAGAAGGGAGATAAACCGCGTTCAAATTAGTCGGCATACCCAAAACACCTTCAATAAGTGTTTCTCTTTTCTTCGAAAACTGAAGAGTGCTTGCATAATAAGTTGCAACAACGACAACGAGCAAACAGAGTAAAACTGCCAATATTGGGCTTAGTGGTCGAGATTTGACGTATCCCTCTTTTAGAAGATATGCACGCTTTTCGAAAAAAGGTGCAAATTTGTCTGGATAGTCCCAAAAGAAAGTCCTGACTCTCTCAAAGAGCGCACCCCTTTTTCGGGAAGCCGAGCCTGGCTTGCTGTATGTACCAACATTGCTGAATCGAGAGCTCTGCATTTATTGCTTAGTTTAAAACGAGGTTTGTTATTAATAATCCAACCCAAACAATCACAAGGCCAATTGTCAGATAGAAAATGAATTTCTCTGCACCACGTCTTGTTCTGTATGATTCTCCACCGGTTCCACCAAATAGAGTTCCGATTCCACCGGAATCCCGTTGCTGAAGCAAAAGTAAAACGACGATTATCACAGAAACTACAGAAATTGCGATCAGGAGAATATTATTAATGTCCATGCTTTAATTCTAAAATCAAATCAACAAAAAGTATTATACATCATTTCAAGAATAGGAGAAAGAAGAAAGAAAGGTCCTTCTTCGTGTCATTCTCCGTATGGAGAATCTAACACGAAAAATTCATATAAACATTCTTTACGCCGGGAAAACTAACTTGTATCATAGGAAAGACTTTTTAGAAATTATTAAATGAAATTTATTAGAAAAACATTTTTATCTCTTCTTGTAACGGCGGGTTTGTTCATTCTTACCAGCAATTCAGCATATGCAAATCAATCGAAGGTAATAACGTATGATATAAATGATGCTGGAACGACAAGAATTACATATGACATAAACCTTGAGAACAGTGATCCCAACACATACATTACGAAATACACACTTTCAACAGGACTGAGTGATGCAAAAAATGTTGAGGCTAAATTGGAAAATGGTCAAACACTATCATATGAAATTAGGATTGAAGATTCTGGATCCAATATTGAAGTTTCTTTTCCACAACCAAGATCACCACAGACTAACGTGCGTTGGTCATTATCGTTTACAAGTGCGGACGTTATTAACGAAGTTGGTAAGGTAAAAGAAATCGCAGTCCCCGGATTTATTGGCGATTTTGATTTAAGTGTCATTTTGAAAGTTCCAAATAACTTCGGAAATGTTAACTACTACTCAAGAACTCCTGATGAAATCTCCGATGAAGGACAGAAGAAGGTTCTTAAATACACGGCCCAGGAAATTCGCGAAAGCGGAATATTAGTTTCGCTTGATGACACCCAGGTGTTTGATTTCACTTACAAGTACGAGCTTAAGAATGAAGAGGAAAATACAAAGATAAGAGCAACAATTGCCTTACCTCCGGATTATAAAAATCAAAAAATCTATTTTGATAACTTTGAACCAAAACCGGCAAACGGATATAGGGATGCCGATGGGAACTATGTTGCAGAATACATCGTCGAGCCAGGTGACGGGTACGAGGTCTTAATTCAAGGGAAGGCCGTACTTACTAATGCAATTGATAATAACTTTGCAAAACCCGAGCTAGATCTAAGCAAATACTTAGTGCAGGACGAATACTGGGATACCGAGGATGCGGCAATTGTCACACTTGTGGGAGAGTTAACAAAAGACATCTCTACGGATAAAGAAAAGGGGCGGGCAATTTACGACTATGTTGTAAATAACCTAAGCTACAATCAAGATGCTTTAAGCGACGCTAATCGAGGCCGGCTTGGGGCGGCAAATGTACTGATTGCGAAAGATAATGCAATTTGTCAGGAATATACAGATCTTTTCATTACGCTTGCGCGAGCTGCAGGACTTCCCGCGAGGATGCTCGCCGGTTATACTACCGCGGGAATTGGTTATGATCTTCCCGATAACACACTTCACGCATGGGCGGAATTTTACACGGAAGAGGACGGATGGATAACAGTTGACCCAACTTGGGAATCAACGTCAGAAGGATTTAACTTTTTTGGAAATGTTGGATTAAGTCACTTTGTATTATCAATTCGAGGTATTGATTCAGAAGATCCTCCTCTGGTTTTATCATTTGTCTCATCAGATGATGTTTCGGATAATTTGGTAATCAAGCCTGTAACAGCAAATGTCGAAAGGACTAATGAGATTGTTGTCAAAACAAACTTTCCGGAATTGATGCGTACGATTATTAAAAACAAGGGTACAATAAGCATTGAAAATAACACGAATGTCGTTTTGACGGGAATTAACATTTTTGTCGAAAGTGAGAACCTCACGCTTGATATCCCTCAATTTGAAGCAGGGAGAGCAATCTTCCCGGGAGAGACTCAGGACGTTGAGGTGATGATCTTTTCGAATAACCTGTTTTCATCGTTCAAAGAAGCTCTAAATTTCCAAGTATCCGGAACACTGGGCGAGAACGAACTTTTCTCATCATCACAAGAAGTAAACATTGATATGCAGGTTCATGGTGTAATTGTATACGGGGGCGCAGGATTAGCACTGTTACTTGCAGTGGGTATTGTGTTTATGATTACGGTTTTTGGAAAGAGAAACAAGACTGGGATTGTCTAGATTTCAATAACAGAAGTTATATCAATTTCTTTAAATAGAGGACTTTCGGCAGAGACGGAAATTTCATCATAGGGCACATCTTCTCCATCGTCATCTTTATAAGAAAGGGGTTCACCAGTTAGTGGATCTAACTCCAATAATATCAACATCTCGGGACGATGATTAGGACCATACTTCGCATTATGCGTTGTAATAGAGCCCTTCTTCAATCTTTTTCCTGAAATTCTAATTTGCGGTTCAGTTGCAACCAGAACAAATAATCTAAAATCCTCCTCCTTACATTCATCACCAGTCAAATCATCCACATCGAATTCGCAGGAATCATACTCTTGAGGATTTCGCCACATCGTAAAGTAAGTTCTGGGTGAATTGGGATCAACAGGAACACGGGTAATTGGTGTAAATTCGACTTCGCGTCGTTGAGCGCGAAGTTCTTTGCGATAGGCGATTTGCTTAAGCCTATGTTGCTCTGCCTTTCTTCGCTCAGCCCTTCGTGCCGCCTTTGTGGTCATTTATTAACTGTTAATAAACTTACACAGTGTTTATAACACGTTATATATAAACTGACAAGGAGAAAAATTGAAGATTGTGCTAGAGAATTGTCAAAATTCCCCAAACTGCAATGGAGATACTAATCGCAAGTTTCAGAAAATAACCAGTAATAAATCCAACGAACGTACCAAAACCTGCTTTGAGAGCATCCTTCCAATAAGTTTTCTCAAAAACCATTTCAAATATTGCTGAGAGTAGAAAAGGAAAGACGAAAATTCCCCAGAATTGCCCCGTTATTAAAGAAAGAACTCCACCAAGAATTGCACCGATAATTCCCCATTTTGAAGCCCCAAACTTCTTTGCTCCAAGCAAATTAGCAATATTATCAACAAGACTCGTGAATATCGTCAAAAGGAAAAGAAGAATGATGGCAAGAAGGTTAAATTCATCAAAAAAGATAAACCATGCGAAAACAGTAATAAACTGCAAAACATAACCCGGGAGAGAAAAAACCTGCAAACCAACACCAATAATTTGGGAAATAATAAAGATTATATTGAGAAAGACAGACATTGGTCTAATTAATTATATTTAATCGAACAAATTAAATACAGTTTTGTTTCCAGTATTCGGTCGGTTACTCGTTGAAGTCTGAAACAATATATGCCGGTAGTTATTTGTTTAATGGTTGCTATCTGCGGCACTAATTCTCCTCTCTGTCACTTCGTGACATCTCTCCTCCACAAGAGGAAAGTCTTGTTTCAGGAATTTTGGTTACTTTTGTTCCCAAAAGTAACATATCCTTAATTATACGTCTCGCCAAAAAGAAACTAGTTTCCTCAACTTTATCCCGCCAAGGCGGGATAAGCTCGGAATGACACCGAAAAAGTTTTATTCTCCCAATTCCTTAATCAAAATCTGCACAACCGCAGCAACAGGAACCGCAAGAAGCATACCTGGAACCC
The DNA here is from genome assembly GCA_964501355.1 of uncultured Candidatus Saccharibacteria bacterium. Lineage (GTDB taxonomy): Bacteria > Patescibacteriota > Dojkabacteria > CAZCSM01 > CAZCSM01 > CAZCSM01. The sequence continues at coordinate 43,439 of CAZCSM010000005.1, forward strand.
CTGCAATCTCAGCACCAATTAAAAATGCAACCATAGTAATAAGCGGATTCAAACCAACAGCTCGCTTCATAATTTGCGGAACAATATATGTATTTTCAATCTGCTGAATTAACCAATAAACAATCGGAACCGCAATCATTTGCGGAACAGAACCAACTGCAATTGCAAGAATCAAAGCCGGAACCGCAGCGAGAGTAGGACCGAGGTTTGGAATAATTTCTAAAGCACCAGCAATTAATGCTAATGGAAAAGCAAACGGAAGCCCCATAATTTCAATTGCAACCCATGTCATTATTCCGATAATCAGACTTAATGCCATTTGACCACGAAACCATCGCCCCATTTGATCCTCAATTTCTGTAATAATTTTTAATGCTCTGACACGATTAGTTACAGGCAAAACGGTAAGAAAAGCAGAAACCGCATTATCGTGCTCAATTAGCATATACAAAGATAGAATTACAACTGAAATACTACCGATAATTGCACCAAAAACACCCCAAGCTTGTTTAATAACTTGAAATAAATTATCGCTCAAACTAACGGCTTGCTTTGCAAATTCTGAAATCAACTGATCTAAACTACCATCAAGTTCGTTTGTAAAATATGACCCAACAATTGGTTGAACCTTTTCAAGAAACTGTTCAGTCAACTCCGGCAGTTTTTGTATAAAAGCAGAAAGTTGAGAAGCAAGCGGAAAGACCATTAACATGACCAACCCCACAACGATTAGTAAAGAAAGAATATAAATAATAACAACTGCAATATTCTTCTTAACTTTTCTTCGCTCTAACCAGTGAACAAGAGGGGAAAGTGCAGAAGAAATAATGAAGGCGATAAATAAAACTAGAACTACACCACGCACAGCCCAAAGGAAGTACAAAGAAAGGAAGAAAAGGGTAATCGTGAAAAGATTTTGAATTGTAAACTCGATTTTTAGCGATTTGTTTTTATTCATAATATTCCCTGTGAAATACATGAGAATATTATAGCAGAGAAAAGGTTAAGAAAATATATGTGAGATGAAGCTTTATACAAATTTTCGAAGCGGTATCAATTCTTCAGAGACAAAAGAATCTGTTACAGATCTACATCAGGATCTTCAAATTCATACTCTGCTCGAGTTTGCGGTACAGCACCCTCTGCACTTAACCTTACATATTCACCATCTCCGGTGAGATGATACAGTACATATCCAATCCCCATGTCTTGACTTGTTTCCTCTGTAGAAGGAAAGGCAACAAGCATTCGACCATTAGTTTTAGAAAGCCATTTCAAATACAAATCCAACTGACCATTCTCATAACTAGGTATATAGGAATAACCCAGTCCAGATTGCCAAACTCGAATAGTAAGAATATCCTCTTCATCTGCACCCTTTGGAGAGAACATATATTGTACGGCTCCAGCTGCATATATTTCCGTAGTTGGGTTGAGCCAGTCATCAAGACCTAAACGTCGAAATGGTCCGAAATTATTTACCTCACGCTCCTTATCGGAAAGCTGCATTCCCAACAATTCCTCTTCACTTTGCGAACAACCGATATATGAATGTCTAGCCACTTCAAACATAGCTAAACAAGAAACAACGTCTCCCCAATAAATATCATCAGGAACAGGTTGACCAATAAGATCGCCCTCATCCCAAACAGCACCATGTATAGGTAAAGATGCTGACTTATCACTCATAAGAAACATAAACTAAAGTATTGACCGGAGTATAGCATCCTTTTCATTAACTGTTAATAAGAGGTGTCCTCTTCTACAAATCTATTTGACAATTTACCCTACAATCCCGCACAATGGAATTACCTCAACCGACATTTAGCTGCCCCGCTAATAGAATTCGCAACATTATTATAAAATCTGCTAGAATGTAAATATTCATGTCATCTCGACTAAGATTCGAAGAATTGCATGGAGAGATCTCTTCCTTAATTGAAAAGATTTCTCGACTCGTCCAACTTCGCAAAAGCTAAGTCGGACTCACTCGAAATGACAGCCAAGTTTCTTTTTTAAATTTTAATTTTTCACTTTTAATTTTCTTTGACTCCTTTACAGCAACAATACAACAGAATAAAGGCAGAATATCCAGACACGATTCTATTCTTCCGAATGGGAGACTTTTATGAGGGATTCGGAGAAGATGCAAAAGTAATGGCGAAAGTTCTCGGAATCACATTAACGTCAAGAAATAAAAAGAAAGACGATCCTATGGCTGGTGTTCCTCATCACGCAATTGATGCGTATTTGTACAAAATGGTTGTTGCAGGATACAAAGTTGCAATTTGTGAACAGCTTGAAGATCCGAAAGATGCGAAAGGAATTGTGAAAAGGGGAGTAATAAAAGTCGTAACACCGGGAACAATTACCGATGAAAAAGCCATTGATGTCACAAGCAATAACTACATCGTGGCAATAAATATTAAAGATGGACTTTGTAGCATTTCGCTTGCAGATGTAAACACCGGAGAATTTCGAACGACGGAACTTGGTGCAAGAACAGATATTGATAGAAAGAGAATAATTGATGAAATCAGCAGACTTTCGCCATCTGAAATATTGCTAAGTAAAAACGATCAGCAAAGATTTAAGGAAGAATACAAACAACTTCTCAGCTATTACGTTCAATATGTTGAGGAAGATTATTTCAACGAAAAAGATAATAAATCAGAACTCGAGGATTTTTTCAAAGTTAAAAATCTGAAAGGTTTTGGAATTGAGAATAGAAATCTTTGCGTTTCTACGGCGGGAGCATTAGTAAAATATTTGAAAGAAACACAGAAAAATGATCTTTCACATATTAATAAAATCCAATTTTTCAATTTAACAGATCACATGCTCCTTGACAGCGCAACTATGCGAAATCTGGAACTTGTGTTCTCAACATCCGGAAATAAGAGAGCCTCGCTAATTGGAGTTCTCGATGAAACAAAAACTTCAATGGGAGCAAGATTGTTAAGATCGTGGATTTTGCAGCCGTTAATTGAAAAAGAGAAAATTGAAGAGAGAATTGAAGCCGTTGATGCATTTGTGCAAGAGCCGGAGAAGAATGATAAATGCCGCGAAGTTTTGTCAGAAGTTTATGATCTGGAAAGACTCGCAAGTAAACTTGGATCTGGAAACGCAAACCCAAAAGATATAATTGCGCTCAAAACTTCGCTAGAGAATATTCCAAGCTTGGCAACAACGATTCCAGGTAGAGACGCAAAAAGAGACGACGTTGGTAAAGACGCATTGCAATGCGTCTCTGCAGACAAAGAACAAAATTCCTGTAGGGGCGTATTGCAATACGCCCCTACAAAATTACTATCAATTATCACCGCCGAACTCCAAACATCAAAATTTGATTCGTTAATCAAATTAATTGATTCAGCAATCAAAGAGAATCCATCTGCCTTCACAAACGAAGGCGGAATTATGAAAGATGGCTATAATGCAGAGCTTGATGAAATAAGAGAAGCCGCATTCGGAGGAAAAGAATGGATTAAAAAGCTGCAGGCAAGAGAAATTGAACGAACAGGAATTCCTACACTGAAAGTGAAATTTAACAAAGTATTCGGATATTTTATCGAAGTGAGTAAAGCACAACAAGGCAAAGTTCCGGACGATTACATCCGCAAACAAACACTTGTGAATTGCGAAAGATTCTTCACACCAGAACTGAAAGATATGGAAGGAAAGATTCTCGGAGCTCAGGATAAAATGATCGAGATGGAATATAAGCTATTTTGCGAAATTCGGGACGAAACTGCGAAATATATTGTAGAAATTCAGAGGCTTGCACACCATGTTGCAATCCTTGATGTAATTGCGAATTTCGCATATATCGCAAGATACTACAATTACGCTAAACCGGAGTTTAACGATGAAGGAATTATTGAAGTAAAAGATGGAAGACATCCGATTGTTGAAAAGTTGTCAGAAGAGCCTTTTGTTCCAAATGATGTAAAGTTAAATGATGAAGATCAAAAGCTAATCATTCTCACCGGTCCAAATATGTCCGGTAAATCCACATACATTCGACAAGTTGCAATAATTGTATTAATGGCTCAAATCGGAAGTTTCGTTCCGGCAAAATCTGCGAATATTTTCGTTACAGATAGAATCTTCACCAGAGTCGGAGCATCAGACGATTTGTCGGCAGGAGAATCTACCTTTATGGTGGAGATGAATGAGACGGCAAATATTTTGAATAATGCAACTGAGCGAAGTTTGATTATTCTTGATGAAGTGGGTAGGGGAACGAGTACTTATGATGGAGTCAGTATCGCGTGGGCAGTTGCTGAATATTTGCATAATACTGTGAAAGCATACACTCTTTTTGCCACGCATTATCACGAATTGATAAAGCTTGAACAAACACTTGAGAAAGCAAAGAATTATAACGTTGCCGTCAAGGAAACTCTAATTTCTCCCCCTTACCAAGGGGGAGTGGCGAGGCAAAGCCGAGCCGAGGGGGTGGTGGAAGAACAAATCAAGTCGAGGGATAAACAAATCGTCTTCCTTAGAAAAATCGTCAAAGGCGGAACTGATCAAAGCTATGGTGTGCACGTTGCAGAACTAGCAGGATTACCGGAAGATGTAATAGGAAAAGCAAAAGAAATCCTCGCAGGACTAGAACAGGAGAGTATGTTCGAAATCAATAGAAATCCCCTCCTGCCCGAGGAGGGGTCGATTGCGAAGCAATCGGGGGTGGTGGGAGAAATCGATCAGGAATCCACTCCCCAAATAGGCTTCTTCGTAAACCCAACAATCCAAACAGAAGATAAAATCGCTATGAAAACAGATCCAAAGTTGGAGAAATTGAAGGAAGAATTAGAAAATATTGATATTAATAATATAACCCCACTTCAAGCGTTAAAGAAGTTGGAGGAGATGAAGGATAACCTAAAATAATCCGAGGTGTCATCCCGGACTTCGATCCGAGATCCAGAAGTTAATTAAATGAGTAACACGAAGATGTTCAAACCAAACAATATTATAATAGCAGCATTATTTATTTCATTATCCGTTGTACTAAGCACCGTTCTAGAAATAATTATTTTCCCCAATAGTGTTCTTTGTTTTAAAAATAATTCTAATGTACTTGGAAAATCAACAATAGATGGAATTCTGATGGAGCCAGACGATTATGCGGAAGTAAAAAACAACACATCGGAGATTGCTGACGTAAAGGGAGAAACGAAAGATTTATCAAGAGAAATCGACGATCTTGAAGATAGGATAGAAGATTTAGAAAATCAGTCTAATATAAATACCACGATATTATCTGAAAACAAGAATAGTTTACAACTAGTATCAACCATAACTAGTATTATTGAAAAAATAGCAATACCAGTTATTGTATACATCTTAGGCGTTGTAACTCAGAAATGGTTTGAAAGTAGAAAAAAACACAAGTAATTTAATCTTTCGCAGGAGCAGGTATTTACCTGCTCATTTCTTTTCCTAGATTCCCGATCACGCTTTGCTGTTGGAAATGACACGACTTAGTAGGGAACAATAATTATTGTTCCCTACATTCAGCAAATCGTTATTTCGTCGTAGGGACAGGTTTCAAACCTGTCCCTACAAAATGCAAGGTTGCATCCTCCTCAAAAATCCCCCATACTGATGTTATCAATATAAAATATAAAAAATGAACAATATGGCCGAAGCAGAATCAAAAACTTTTTGGCATTCCTATGAGATTCCAAATGTACCAGACAACATTGCCCAAGGGCTTTACGATAATGATTCCTTGCAAGCGACGAATATAACCGCTATTCAGGAATGTTCTTATAAAGGTGGTGGACAAACAGTTACTGTTATTGACTGTACGCCAGAAGAACATGGTTTCGGTATTGCAACAATTATCAAAGCATTACTTCCAGAGGCAAGAGTTCAAATTGCACCTATTAAAACAGATACGGACATTCTATGGGCATTAAAACAAGCTCAAATAGACGGAGTCGATGCAGTTAATATGTCCTTTGGTCTAACTAAACAAGAGGTAGAAACTTACAATGCATTTTTGTTACAACAAGCACTAAAAGGCTCTACCGTTGGTCCTAATGGACCCGAGAAAACAGAAATTGACCCGAAAAGAGCTGCAGAAGAATATTGGAAAAACAAGGCACAAGCATCAACCCTTGCTGCTGTAAGAGCTGCATTGCCATAACAGTTTCGCGGTCTAGAAAACACGGGGATTTCTGTTATTGCAGCAACAGGATATGAATATACAGAACAAAATCGGACAATGGGGTTATATGATACTCCATTAATGATCTCAGGAGTTGATGAGAAAGGGAGTCCTGTACCTACAAAAGACAAAAAAGTAGATGTCCTTGTACCAGCAAATAATGTAATAACCCTTAGAAGAGTTCAGCATAGGGATATGATTGAACAACGAGTAACGGAGACGCATTCTTTTGCAGCACCTTTTGTTACCGTTGCGACATTAATCGCAAAAGCGAAGTATGGAGGAACGCCTGCAGAAATACGAGAAAGAATTAAAAAGGCAACAAACCAAACAGATGCAGGTCCAGTGCTTGACTTTGAGAAGTTGTTAAATCAAGAATAATTTTATGTAGAACAAAAACATGCCCACAAAAAACATTCTAATCACGTACGCAGTTGTAACACTCGCATTCTTCATAATCGACATGGTCTGGCTGCAAGGATTAATGAAAAAGTATTATGCAAACAGCCTCTCCTCATTTATGCAGGAAAATCCGAAACTCCTCGCAGCAGGAATATTCTATCTACTTTATCCAATCGGAATAGTTGTTTTCTCTGTAATTCCCGGATTTGAAGCAGAGAGTATAACAAAAACCTTATCACTTGGGTTTTTACTGGGTGTAATCGCATATGCAACTTATGATTTAACAAACTGGGCAGTATTGAAAGACTGGCCGGTGAAGATTGTAATAATAGATACACTCTGGGGTGGGGTAGTAACAATGCTCGGTGCATGGGTGGGGAATATTATTGCAAATAAATTAAAGTGAAATATTGCTTTTCAACCTTTTCTATATTAGAATAGTATTCTGATATAGATTTGCATAATAAAATCATGAAGACAGAAGTAAAACAGATAACTTTCTCCAAACCAATGGTTGAACAAATAGAAAAGACTGCAAAAGAGAAAGGGGTAACATTTCCTGAATTTATCAGGCATTTGGTTATTTCATACTATGAAGAAAATAATCATTTTATGACAAAGGAAACTGAAGAAAGTGCTGTCAAAGCCATGAAAGATTTGAAGAATGCAGTATCAACAGATGATGTTTCTAATTTTTTAAAGAAACTATAATCGTGGAAATACTACTGTCTAAAGATTTGTTAAAAGAACTTAAGAAAAGGAAAATAAAAGACAGTAAAACATTTTCACAAATACAGAAACAATTAACGTTATTTGAAAGAGATCCTGCACATCCTTCACTAAGAAATCATAAATTATCCGGAAACTTGAATAGCGTTTGGAGCATATCGATAAATCGAAGCATCCGAATGGTCTACATTTTGCTACCGGACAATTCCGCCTATTTTTTCAGAATAGGAAAACACGAAGAAATTTATATATAAAAATCCATGCCAACCTACCAATCCTATTGCGGAATACAATGCGATAAATGCGAGTATAGAGAAAAGTTCAATTGTTCCGGCTGTCTTGCGACAAAAGGAAGGCCTTTCTGGACGAAAAAGGAAGGAAACCCATGTGAGGTTGCAGCTTGTTGCATAAGCAAAGATTTGAAACATTGCGGAGAATGTAATGAATTCCCCTGTGAATTATTAAATTCTTTCGCTTATGACAAAGAGCAGGGGGATGATGGAGAGAGGATTGAGAATTTGAGAACGTTAACATAACAATCATCTGTGTCATGCTGAGCGAAATGAAATGGAGCCGAAGCATCTAGAGAACTTTGAAAAAGTTCTCGCATAATACATGCTACGCTAGATCCTTCGATTACGCTACGCTTCACTCAGGATGACACCATACTACCACAATGTTATAATCCCCAATGTTTATTCGAAACAGAAATGACTATTTCTAAACACAACATTCCGCTGCTTTACGCAGTAAACATACTCAAATACTCCTGGTTCTGGATTGGAACTTGGGCTTTGTATTATACAAGCTTCGGTGGATATTCAGTGTTAGGACTTCTTGAAACAGTCATGGCAATAACGGGAATTGTGTTTGAAATTCCAACCGGCGCAATCGGTGATCTGCTTGGAAAACGATGGACAATAGCACTTGGATTGCTGTTTGATGGAATTGGCGGACTTTGGATGGGATTAGCTCCAAACGTCCTTAACCTTGTTCTAAGTTTGATAATTATGAACATTGGTGGCGCACTTTTTTCCGGAACATTTGAGGCAATGATTTATGATTCATTAAAACAAGACGGCGAAGAGAAGAAGTACAAAAGGATTATGAATAATGTTTCTTCACTAACGCTCGTTATGTTTGCAATATGTGGAATCGCATCAGGATTCATCTATCGAATAGGTCCGGGGCTTCCATATATCGTCACAGGAGCTTTTCAGATTATCGGCGCCATCATTGCTCTGTTCTTAATTGAGCCGAAAATTGATACAGAAAAGTTCAGCTTTAAGTCTTTTGTTAAGCAGAACTTACAAGGATTCAATCAATTATTTGCACGAAAAGAAGTGCGAAAAATGGTTTTTGCATTCCTGTTTGTAACCTCAATTGCACTAATAATTTATGAGGGTTACAATGACATTCTCGCTGTCGAAGTCGGATTTGACGCGGTTGAGCTTGGTTTCATCTGGGCGGCAATGAGCATTGTCGGTGCCATCTCTACACAATTCTTTGTGAAATGGACAGAAAAGTTCGATAATAAGAAGACCTTCATTTTCAGCATCTTTTTCTACGCAATTACACTTCTATTCTCACCACTTGCCGTAAAAGGAGTAATCGTAGCGGGACTTTTGATTAGATTCGTCTTCGATCCAATTATTAATAACGAAGTCTCAGATTTGTTAAATTCAGAAATTGAATCAAAGCACAGAGCTACGTCAATCTCAACATTTGCATTAATAAAGAAAATTCCGTACGCACTTGTTATCTATCTATTCAGCGCATCAGCAGACATTATTTCTCCATACTGGATTGCATTTGGATTTGGAATATTAATGGTGTTATCATCATTTGTAAATTATAGAGTACAAAGAAATGCTAATAACACAGAAAGACAAAAGTGAAGAGAATATCCTATCAGACTTTGGATTAGTATCTAATGATAGATGTGAAGTTTGCGGTGCTCAATTAGTACTAAACCTGGAGCATGATTCTTATTACTGTCCAACGTGCAATAAATGGACGGACTTGAAAGAATAGAGAAGAGTAAAAGACTATAAATCCTTGACCCAAACAGCATAAGATAAATCCTGAAATCTTCCATCCACGTTCAAGAATCCAGACCACTCTGGAGGATTACCTTCCAATAACACTTGAGTTTCTCCCTTATTATAATGTACACCACGAACATCACAATCCTGTGCACCGGTAAATTCATAATGACACCAGAATATCTGACATACCGTTTTACCAGATCGACCTTTTCTTGCCAAATTAATCCTCAGAGCAGGTGTCGTTTCATAACGACCAATAGAAAGTTCCGGTTTTGAAGAGATTGTGATATTTGCATAATAAATAGGTACACCGTCTTCCTCATCAGTAGATACACCGGTTTGAAATTGAAATCGCGAATCTCTCTCACTTTCAATCTCACAATTATCATCACCCACAAAAAACAAATCACCTTTTCCTTCAGTATATGGGAAATAGAAAATCTCACCGTCAATACCTGGTGTTTCACTCCAAACGGCTCCTTGTTTTGTATGATCCGAAACGGCTAATTTTACTGACACCAAATTAGATATCGTTTCAGCACTTGATTCTACACTCATTCCAGCACGTCACAATTAATACACTATGAGTTTATTATAGCATATTAATACACTTCCGAACATATGAGACACAGGCATTTTAAAATTCATTTATATAAAAATCCCCTCATTTCTGAGGGGATTTAATAAAAGACTAAGAGTTAATCTTATTCTTCTTTCTGTCTAGCTTGGTCGATCTTTAATGCTCTTCCATCTAATTCTTGACCGTTCAATGCTAATGCAGCATCAAGACCTGCTTGGTCTGCCATTGTAACGAAACCGAAACCTTTTGATCTACCTGTCATTCTATCTGTGATAACGATAGCATCTACAACTTCACCAACTTGTGCGAAGAATGCTCTTAGAGCTTCTGTATCAATATTCCATGAAAGGTTACCAACGTAGAGTTTAAACTGATCCATCTTAATGTAACAAATTTTAATTTTATATATTTAGGTAGCTTATAAAACGACGAATAAGTTTTCCACGAATGAGAACCTTTACTCCTTTCTAGTTTGGTGGACGTAAATAAAAATCTCGAAACGTTCTTAAAGTACCAAAAACAATTGTATCACAATTGCTATACTTTGCAAACACGCCTAGGGCAACGACTTTATAAGATTTTAATCTGACAAACGTCGCATGCCTATAACGTCGAAATGTTTATTATCTTATTTGTATAGAATAATTTTAAATTTTCAATTTTGAATTGTCATTTTGATTTTTGAGATTTGATTTTTGAATTCCTGTTGTATTAGAAAATGTATCAAGTCTGTAGTTTCTAGTTTACATAATACAAAAAATCGAAGTGCTCGAAGAATATCTGATTACCTGGATACTTGGTTACTGTATTACCGTTTTTCCTTTTCCCTTTATCTTTCGTCATTTGTCATTTATCCTTCGTCATTTAACGTTAGACGTTCGACGTTTTGACTGTGATTGAACAACGTTTCATCTATGTTTTATCTATGCCGTAACAACGTTTTATCAATGTTCTTAAATATTTCTTAATTGGGTCTTGACAAATCCTAAAGAATTATATACCTTAATATTGTTAGGACATTTCAGAAACAATTTACTGCTTTATTTGCGAGAAAAAAAGTTACTATTGTAAGCAACGAGTAAAACATCAAGATTGAATTGCTCGAGTAAGTTGAAGGAGAAATGATAATGCAGGAAGTCGCGAATCTGCACTTGCTAGATTAATCAGAACTGAAAACAATTGTCACCTATCGAAATTGTTTCTTCAGACTGGTTAATTCAGCTAACTAAACAACCTGGTCCGGTTTGTAGCGCGCAAATTACTGGGTTTCCTAATACGAAAATGACTGTCTTGACAGTCATTTTTCTTTTCTATACCCATGAGCAAAAACACCTTCCGTCACTTCGTGACACCTTCCTTTTTAGGAAGGAAAAACGCTGTCTTAGAAAGATCAGATTTAAAATGAAGCAAAGAAGTTCTCGACAAAGCTTATACTGAGCTTGTCGAAGTGCTCGAACAATAAAAACACCTTAGAACCCAGCATCTAAAAACTAGAACCTATTTTTTTTCTTAACACTTTATTAACAGAAAACCTGCAATTAATTTACGATTAACAATTGTGTTTTAAATTGTATGACATCAGGGCACCTTAACAAGATTATCTGCATTCGATTGCAAGTCGCGTTTCTTCACAGTCAAGTCTGTAGAAATTCGATGATAGATCTGTAATGGGTGATAGGGACAGAGTAGCTAACTGCTGCCACCAAATAGCTCCGGGTCTCACTACGAGAATAGTGAGTGTATTTCCCAGGAAGCTTTGGAATAACTTCTGTTTACGCGCGCAAATAGAGCCCTGCCAAAGAAAAGTCAACTTGATGACTTTTCTTTTTTTATTTGTGAGAGTCATCCGCCTTTAGTGTCATGCCGAGCGAAGTCGAAGCATATTGTGGGATCTTTTGTCTACCAAATTACAACAAGAGAAAATACCAAGATCGCGGAATAAGTCCGCGATGACACTTTTCACGTATGTAGCCACATTCCGTGTCACCCCGCACAGTGAAGCGTGTTGCGGGGTCTCATACCTATCCAAATATCAACTCATATAAATCCTGATGTTTGGGGTTTATACTATTAATCAAATTCCATTTCCACGCTCTTTTGTATTTTTTAATTCTCTTCTCCGCTTCAATAGCATAGTTTATATCTTCAAATTCCTCATAATACAGTAACTTTGAAACAGAATACTTCTCAGTGAATCCTTCAATCAATTTCTCACGATGTTCATAAATTCTACGACCTAAATTATTAGTAACACCAGTGTAAAAAACAGTATGGTGCTTATTAGTTAGTATGTAGACAAAGTATGTTTTATTCATAAGACTAATGTAACCTAAAATCTAAAGCATTTGAATACTGAGATCGCGGAACAAGTCCGCGATGACACCCTAAAAACAAATCTCCAAGAATGACAAGTATTAAGAGATGACACAAAGTCATGCCGATTTACACTTTCTTAATCTCCTCCTCACCAAAAATCAACATCCTCCTGAAATTTAATTAAACCTCTGACTGTATTCTATTAACCGTACATTTGCGATCTTTTAAATAAATACCTGTAACCTCGTAGTGTTAATAAATTATTTAAAACACTAAACAAGGAGGTGAAAAAGAAAAAATGAAGAAATTACTAAAAGGAACCTTAATTGTAGCCGCAACTGCTGCAGTAGCAGTAGGAGCAGCTCTCGCATACTTCTCAGATGTAGAGGTATCTACAGGCAACTCATTAGTAGCAGGTAAATTGGATCTTCAGATTAGTAACGAAAGTTATTACTACGGACCAATGAAAGGAGTTATCGATCTTTGGTACAGAGATGACCTAAGTTGGATGCGAGGTGACCTTCCCGGTCACATGTTCTTCAACTATGCCGACTTGAAACCCGGTGATTGGGGTGAAGATACAATCGATGTTTATATCGATAATAACCCAGGTTGGGTTTGTATGGACATAAATCTTACGGCTACATTGGAGAACGACTTGGTTGATCCGGAAATTGAAGCCGGAGATATCTTAGACGATCCAGTGGGTGAACTTCAAAATCAAGTCTGGTTTACATTCTGGGCCGATGATGGCGATAACTTATTCGAAATCGGAGAGCCAGTATTGTATGACGGATGGCTATCAATGATGGATGGTGTATCAATCGCTCTTGCAGATAGCACCCACAATGTGTGGGGAATGTATGATCCAGAAACACAAATGCCAATGCCTGTCCCAGGCGCAGAGGAGGTCTACATTGCTAAAGCATGGTGCTACGGCAATATGCTCGGATGGTCACCTTTGGAACAAGGATTATTTGAATCAGTTCCGGATGCATGGGATGAAATTGGCAATACGGGTGTTTACTGTGATGGAGAAGATTATAGTGGCGTCAATGCACACAATCTATCTCAAACAGATAGCGTAACACTTGATGTCAGCTTCTATGCAGAACAGTGGAGACATAATGATAAATTTATGTGCAATCCAGAAGTTGAAGGTCCGGCATTCGTACCAACAGTGGCAACATTCAGATAAAGAATACGATTATGTATTCTTTTTGATTCTGGTTTGAACAATTTGCGACCAAATCAAAGTTCAGAAAACAAAATACGCGTTGAGTTTTCACAGACTGCCTAAGGACGCTTAGACAGTCGAATGAGAATTTAAATAATGTAAAAGGATGGAAAGAATTCCTTCCTAAAAAGGAAGGTGATAAATTGCGAAGCAATTTGGCGGAAGGTGTTATCAACACCCCTCGATTACTTCGTAATCACTCCCCTTTATAGGGGAGAAAAAGAACGAAGCATGTAACCAAAAATATGAAAAACCTTTTAATAAAAACCTTTAGTCTTCTCGCATTCCTATCAATTGTGACTGTCTCCACGTTTGCATTTATTACTGATGAAGAAAGTTCCGAGGGCAATGATTTTGTTGCCGGCGCACTGGATTTGAAGATTGATAGCGAATGTCATTACTGGGATTGTGAATATGAACAAGATCTGCTCAAAACAATCGATAATACAATCAAATGTCCGGTTCCACCACCATGTGTGTTAAAAGACTGTGGGGATTTCGGAAATTGGGATTTAACAAATTTAACAAATGAAAAGTTTTTCAACTTCAATAACCTGACAATAAAAGATCACGGAGAAGACACAATCAGTTATCATGTTGACAATAACGAAGCATACGGATGTTTTTCTCTTACATCAAAATTTGGAAGTGACTGCACAAACTGCCAACCGGTTACGACATTAACAAAGACAAAAGATAAAAAATACGAACCTTTTGTTTTTGAGATAGCTCCGGAATTTGAATATGAACCGGAAGGTCTACTAAAAGTACCAGAAGGAGGTGCAACGGGACATTGTGCAGAAAATGCAGGATATAATCCTGAATGTGTAGAAAAAGAAGATAACTGGACTGATTATGAAAAAGTTCGAACACATACAACAACGGAAGGAATTATTAACGTAATATTTATAAAAGCAGGAACAACATGTTTCGAATATACGGAGAATACAACATCGGGTTGTTATTCAGTAAGTGGACTTGGAACATCAACTGTTGTTATATCAGAGAATTGGCCTGAGTTTATTGAGAAAGGTTCATGTAAAGACATTTCTCATACAGAATATGTTGTTTGCAAAGATCCCATTCAATATCTGAAGTTTTTTTCTTGGTATGATGATGGAGATAATATTTTTGAACCATATTACCCACAAAAAGAAGTCAAGATTTTTGGGCCATTCCCGGCAACGGAAATGATAGATGGGAACATATATACCTTAGCAGATTCAATTATTGGAGCGATACCTCCGTATACAACAAAATACATTGGGCTCGCATGGTGCATCGGAGATATGTATGTTAATTATTATTCAGGAGAAATAACTTGTGAAGCACCAGCAGACACTTGCATATGCTCAAACGGAGGAAGTGGTGTGGCATGCTTAGATATTGAGTTCTACATAGAACAAGCGAGGCATAATAGTGATTTTAGATGCGAGGATCTTTTATAACAAGTTTTTAGATTCTAAGTTCTAGTTCTTAGGATTTGTGTTTTTACTGTCATTACGAGGAGCAAAGCGACGAAGTAATCTCAAAGATTGCCACGGTTTGGAAGAACCAAACCTCGCAATGACAAATTATAATAATAGTGATGGAAAAAGAAAAACAAAACCCAGCCTTCGCCAAGGCTTCGGCGGGCAAAAAGAAAATAACAGTTTGGAAAGTTCTAGAATGGATTGCTGGGACGATTTTAGTTATCTTTTTATTAATAACCGGAATTTCACTATTGCCGATTGAAAATAACATTGAACTGCTTTCTATTCAATCCGGCTCTATGGAACCAAAGATCAAAGTCGGAAGCTTAGCAATATCCAAACCAATGGGGAAGTATGAAAAGGATGACATTATCGCTTTTCAACCGGATATTCAAGATGAAACGATAATTACTCACAGAATTGTAGAGATTGATTACATGACCGGAAAAGTTGTAACAAAAGGTGATGCCAATGAGGAAATTGACAAGGAAACAATTACACCTGCAAAAATTAAGGGAAAGGTAATATTTTGGATTCCATACTTTGGATATGTTGTTAATTTCAGCAAAACACTTCCGGGACTTATCGTAATTATTATTATTCCAGCATTAATAATAATTGGAGATGAATTGATTGGAATGGTGAAAGAAATAAATACTTTAAGGAAAAAATCCGCCTTCGCCAAGGCTACGGCGGACAAGAAAGCCGAATGAAACTACTGATTAAAATAACAATTACACTAATTTGTCTCGTTGCTTTAGGAAGCAAAAATACCGGATCCTATTATTCTGACACAGAAGAATCCGTTGATAACTGCTTTATTTTAACTATAGAAGAATAATATGAAATGACACCTTCCGGTTCGTCAAGGAAGGAATAATCCACTCTTGAGAGGGGTGGCGAAACGAAGTGAAGCCGGGGTGTGTTTATAACAAATATAGAAACATTTTGAATTAATGACATGAGCAGAACGAAAAGCTTTCTAAAAATTACTTTATTAACGTTAGGATTCATTGTCCTATCTACTTCAGCTGCTTTCGCACAAGATCTGGTTATCACCTACGAATCACAACCCTTATTTGATGATAACGACATTAAACCATGTGATGTACTTACCAAAAACACAACGGTAACAAACACTAGCACTACAGTAACTTATCAATTCGGAATCGCGATGTTTGATGAACTCGATCCAGATGGGCTCGGTGGAATTTTAAACGTAAGAATCTATAATACTGCAACCGGTCAAAACCTGTACGGTGGTCCGACAGATCCAAAAACCTTAGCAGATATTTACGCAGAAACAGAATTCTCCGACGACCCAGCAACACCCGGAACGGAAGTTTATCTTTTAACAGTTGCCCCGGGTGCAACATATACAATCTCAATGGAAATCATATTCCCTTGCGAATCCGGAAATATCTGGCAAGCAACATCAACTGAATTCAGTTTTGGAATGGGTTGGACAGGGAGTGTACTTGGAGAAGAAACGAAAAAGGAAGAAGGAAAAATTCTAGGAGCAACAGGCCAAAACATTCTTGCAGGACTAGGAATTGGTGCAGCATTGATATTAATTACAGTCAAAATTATTAAGAAAGGTTCTAAGAAATAAGGAATCTCCTACAAATACAGATTGCCACGTTGTTCATTTCATTCGCTCCTCGCAATGACAAAATAAAGTTTGTTCCCTCTCCTTAAAAGGAGAGGGAGATTCTCCTTTTTAAAAGGAGAAATGTCGCTTTGCGACAATGAGGATTTCTGGGTGAGGTCTTCCTCGCCTCTTGCTAGTTCCAAGTTGTACTTGGAACTTTAATGCACTTTTTCTAAACGCAAACTGTCATACTGAGCCTGTCGAAGTATGGCAGTTTTGGACAAGTCACGACTTGTCCCTACAAAAACTTACTGGTATTCTCTACACCATTGTCATCCCGCACAGCGAAGCGTGATGCGGGATCTCTGTATTCTCCTTCTATGCACATTGTCATCCCTATCTACCAGCAGGCAAGAATAACACTTTTCTATTTCTCACACCCTCGTCATCCCGAACTGGTTTCGGGATCTCAATATTTAGAAATATATGAGATTGCAGAACTTGTCCGCCCTGCCTACCGGCAGGCAGGAATGACACTTTTCTTCTGCAGGAGCAGATTTAAACCTACTTCCGATATTTTTCTCAATATTCCCAATACTTTTTCAAAAACAGCTTTAATTTTCCCACAAATTCCTCTAGACAATTTAAAAATCTATGTTAAAATAACCGAGTTTATGTTTTTTTAACGATTGCTTTGGCAAAATGTAATCGATTCTGTATATTTTATTTATAAAGTTGGAGGGGAAATGTCCAAAAAATTAAAATTCTTCAAGAAACTGCTCTCAATCACTACTGTAATTACAATGCTTTTCGGCTACGTGCCAATGAATGTCTATTCAGCAGGAGATGCAACCATCGGCTCAACATCCGGAATATGGACGAATTCAGATGATGGTCCATCAGGTATAGGTACAAACGAAATCAGATGGGGAGAAAGCACGGGATACGGAAGAAGTGGTTATCGTTTTGATGGAGAAGATGAACAAGATGTAAATTTTAATGACAATTTCCTTCTTGGTAAATTTACACACTTTAACTGGCCAATTTATCCGCCTTCAATTACTTGGGCAAACTTAAAAGTCACATTAAATATAACAACACCAATTTCCGCAACAAAAGATTTTACCTTTAAATTTGAACATGAAGAAACTGAAAATGGCGGAACTTGCGAATATCCAAGCGTCATCAAATGTGCAGATAGAGTAACATTTCCTTCAGCATACGGATCAGAAAGTTTCCGAATTGGTGATAAATTATATACTTTGAAAATTGAAGGCTTTACAAACAGTCCAACGGGAGGAACTCCGGTTAATGAATTTATAACTCAAGAACAAAAAGATAACGTAGCATATCTTTATGGAAGTTTATCTTCCGTACTTGTTGAAGAACCTGCAATTAGTATTATTAAAGAAGTTTCTCCAGATAATGCAAATTGGTACGACGCAAACACAGCAACAGGTCCTATCATTCCAGTTGGAAATTCAGTTTATTGGAGATACATTGTTCAAAACACTGGAAATGTTGTATTAAATGGTGTTTCAGTTGTAGATGATCAAGGGGTTACTGTTTCTTGTCCAAGCACAACTTTAGCTTCAGGTGCTTCGATGACTTGCACAGCTTCAGGAATAGCAGTTCCAGGACAATATAAAAATACAGGAACCGTATCTGCACCATCTTCTGTCGGAGTAATCACAGATTCAGACGATAGTTACTATTATGGTCAAACCTATTCTATTTCAGGTTACAAATATCACGATTTAGATGGAGACGGAATTAAAAATTCTGTAGAACCGGTACTTTCAGGAGTAACTATTTATTTAAACGCTTCAACTTCAGCAGTAACAGATTCAAACGGATATTATGAATTCAATAATCTTGTTCCTGGAAATTATACTTTAACCGAGAACTTATCTTCATTACCGGGAACTTGGTATCAATCAGAAGTTCCGGAAACAGTTTCTATAACAAATCAAAATGTAACAGATCAAAATTTCGGAAATTATCAAAAAGCTTCAATCATAGCATGTAAAAAAGAAGACCCAAATGGTGATAAAGTTTATTCTGATGCAACAGAAGTAAACGGTTGGAAGATGACTTTAAAGAAAGATAATGTAGAAATTGAAACAAAAGAAACCGTGACAAATGGCTGTTACACTTGGACAAATCTACAACCGGGGAACTATTCCGTAACAGAAGAAAACAGAAGTACTTGGACTAATTTAGAAGATTTAACTTACAACTTCGGATTGGTTCCAAGCGGATCGACAGGTAGTCATACTTTTTACAATTATGAAAACAGAAGCATTTACGGATATAAATTTGAAGATTTAGATGGTGATGGAATCTGGGATGATAGTGAAAAAGGATTAAACGGCTGGACTATTAAATTAACTAGAAAAGACGGTGGAATTCCAAACTGTGCAATCGCAGGACAAAGCTATTGTGAATTTGTAACCACAAACAACTCAAATGGAAAGCCTGGACAATATAAATTTATAAATCTTGCACCAGGAACTTACATTGTAGAAGAAGTTCTAAAAACAGGTTGGAAGCAAACTTTTCCAACGACAAATGGCGGTAAACATGAAATAACACTTGGAGCAACAAGCGACGGTAATCTTTTCGGTAATCAGCCAATCGGAACGATTAACTTGATGAAGCTTGTCAATGGAGAAGTGGATAAAACATGGGATTTGAATGTTTCAAATTATCCAAGCTATGTAAACGGAACAATTCAGGAAGTAGTTGCAGGAACTTACACGATAAGTGAAGAACATAAGGACGGTTATCACGTAACGAAATTAACATGTAACGGAACTGATTATGGAGCGGTAGAAAGCAAAGAGCTAACGGTAAATGCAGGTGATAATATCGTTTGCACTTTCGAAAACGTAAGAGATACCGGTGCTATCCAAGCGTACAAATTCAACGATTTAGACGGCGATGGAAGTTATGATACAAATGAACCAAAAATCGAATGGGGAATTCATGTAACAGGGCAAAATGACGTAGCATATGCAAATGGCGGATACCTATGGGATAAACTCCCAACCGGAGAATATACAGTTTCAGAAGATCCCAAAGCTGGCTGGATTCCGACAAGTGCTACAACACAGAAAGTTACTGTGAAAAGTGGAGAAACCGTAACAGTATATTTCAGTAATTTCGAATGCGGCAAGATATCAGGTTACAAATGGGAAGATTTGAACGGAAATAGTAATTGGGACAGAGAACCTGCATATACCGAATCTGCAATTGAAGATTGGCCAATTGTACTATCTGACGGACAAACGACAAAAACAGATGCAAACGGATATTACGAATTTACAGTCTGCAAAGCAGGTAATTATGAAGTTAAGGAAATAATTAGTGATTCAGAAACTTGGTATCAGACATCACCGAAAGATGCAAATTCATACCATGTAACAATCGCAAGCGGAACAGAAGCAACGAACAATAACTTCGGTAACGCAAAATATGGAAAAATTCTAGGTGTAAAATATAGAGATAATGAAGGAGATGGAAATCTAGATGCTGGAGATTTGCTCGATACTCTTGCCGGCTGGACAATCAATCTTATTGATCCGGAAAGCGGTGCGGTCGTTGCCAGCACAACATCTGGTGCTAACGGTTCATTTGAGTTTCATAAGCTTCCGGTAGGAAACGTTTACACTCTGGAAGAAGTTCTAACTCCGGGTTGGACACAAACCGTCAAACCGGCAGGAACTGTAAAGATTGAAAGCTCAGGTTTCTCAACAGCTGAACAGCAATTTGGAAACTTTGAGAATGTTTCAATTACAGCATGTAAGTTAGAAGATCTTGATGGAAAGACTGAAACAGCAACCGATCGAATTGCTGTTAGAGATTGGAACATGACGTTGATCAAAGATGGAAATGAAATTGAAACTCAACCTACCAACGAAGACGGTTGTTACACATGGACAAATCTAGAGCCGGGAGATTATTCAGTAACAGAAGAGGAAAGAACTGACTGGAAAAACCTAGATGATTTAACACACAGCTTCGGCGTTGTTCAAAGTGGTGGAGTTTACGAACATAGTTTCGTTAATACGCAGAAAGGTTCAATAACACTAATCAAAAAAGTTGTTAATGACAATGGCGGTTCTGCAAAAGTTAGTGATTTTCCTCTTTCCGCAAATGGAAACACCTTTGTATCTGGTGTAGCACAAGATGTTAATGCAGGAGTTTACACACTTTCAGAAGTAAATATTCCTGGATATGAAGCAGGAGATTGGTCTTGCGTTGGCGGAGTTCAAAATGATTCTGAGGTCGCAGTTGTCAGCGGAGAATCTGCAGTTTGTACAATCGTAAATAACGACATTGCACCACAACTAACAGTTATTAAAATTGTTGATAACTCAAACGGAGGAAACTTAAATCCTGAAAACTTCACAATGAATGTTACTGGAACAAATGTAAGTAATTCTTCTTTCCCTGGAAGTTCAACCGGAGTAACAGTTACTCTTGATGCCGGTACATATAATGTAACAGAAGATGAAGCATTTGCATCAGCAAATGGTTATGCAT
>CAZCSM010000005.1:64645-69816 GCA_964501355.1 uncultured Candidatus Saccharibacteria bacterium
ATAACTGTTGCTCTTGGTGAATCAAAATCTTGTACTCTAACTAATGATGATCAACCAGCAACACTAACTCTTATTAAAGAAGTTATTAATGATGATGGTCGTGATGCAGAAGTTTCTGATTTCATCCTTTCTGCAAATGAGATCACTTTCATCTCAGGAGAATCACAGGATATTGATGCAGGAGTTTACACTCTTTCAGAAATTAACCTTTTCGGATATGTGGCAGGGGAGTGGTCTTGTGAAGGAGGCGTTTTCGAAAATTCTGTAATTATGCTTGCAAATGGAGAATCTGCAACATGTACAATAGTTAACAACGACATTATGCCAGTGCTTGTAGTTACAAAAAGCAACGGCGTAGAGGAAGTGGAAGCTGGAGAATCATATATTTATACAATTACTGTAGAAAACGTTGGTAATCAAGAAGCTACAAATGTTATCGTAACAGACAGTATTCCTGCTTATACAACATCCGAACAGGCTAATGAAGATGGAGATGTTATATTTGAAGTTGGAACACTTGAGGTTAATGGTTCAAGATCTTATGAAGTAACTGTAGTTGTTGACGAAACAATTCCTGCGGGAGTTGAATCAATCACAAATACTGTGGTTGCAACAGCAGACGAAGATTTGAGATCAGAAGACGAAGATACTGACGAACTAATTGCAGAAGCAGAACTTGAAGTTACAAAGAGTAACGGAGTTGAAGAAATGACAGCTGGAGAATCATACATTTATACAATTACGGTTCGAAATATCGGAGACCAAGATGCAACAGGAGTTGTAGTTGTAGACACACTTCCAGAAGGATTAACTTCTGAAGATGCAGTTGACGGAGTTGTAACATTTGAAATCGGAGACTTGGCAGCTGGAGCAATGAAGATTGTTTACGTAGAAGTAACTGTTGACGGAAATATCTCTAGCGAAGTTGAAGAACTTACAAATGTAGCAGTCGCAACTGACGACGAAGATCATACAGCGGAAGGATCAGATACTGATGATGTTCGAGTTCCGGAAGTATTAGGTGTCGCAGTTGAACCAGAAGTGAAGGGAGTTACACTTGCAAAGACAGGATCACAAATTGCATGGTTAATAGCTGCAATGGGATTGATTCTAGTCGGAGGCAGTGTTTACACATTGAGAAAAAGAAAATAAGGTCTCAAATCAATAGTTAATTTTAGGGGCAGGTTTTTACACCTGTCCCTAATTTTATACTTACTTTTTAATTCTCGACGCAATCTTTGAATTCCATCTTCTTTCATTAAAACAACACAAATCACGTGCAATACCCCATAATATTTACCACTTGACATTTTAATTCAGACGATATATACTGGTGCCATACTCAATTAAGAAATTAGTTGATTTGCTTTTAAATAATAGTTTCAGAAAAATATTTTAAAAATAGAAAAGACATGAACACAAAGAAAGTTATGTCCGCTGTAACTGCCGCAGTTTTAGCATTGCAGTTATCAGCAAACAGTTTCAACGTAGTTGAAGCTGCAAGAGGTGGTTACTCATGTGAAGCTGTAGCTAATTCCGATTACAAGGTTAAAACAGAAAATGCAGTAAGAGGAGATTACGATACGGTTTCAGCACCTGAAGGTTACGTTATCGTAGAACTTTGGGTAAAGGCAGGTTCTGTTAATGGTGGAGGAAATAGCGGCCCAGGTTGTTATGGTCCTTTCACACAAGATGGTAACGATGGTTCATACAACGTTACAGGAATCGGAACTCAGACAGTAGAAGTTGAAAGATTGGATGGAGCAAAAGATATCTCTCACCTAGAAGCAATTTATGCAGAAGCAACAGTTGACGACGAGGATGAGGATAACGATCCAATTGACGAAGAAGAAAATGAAGACGAAGATACTGAGGAAGAGGTTGTTGAAGAAGAGAATGAAGAAGAAGATACAACAGAAGAAGTTGTCGAAGAAGAGAATGAAGAAGAAGATACAACAGAAGAAGTTGTCGAAGAAGAGAATGAAGAGGAAGTTGTTGAGGAAGAAGTTGAAAATACTGAAGCAAACGAGGGTGAAGTTCTTGGAGTTGCTGCAGAAGTTTCAGAAGATGCAAAACAAGGTGCAGTTCTTGGAGCAGCTGAAATGGCTGATACAGGAGTTAGTCTTGCAATGTTAGCTCAAATGGGACAAATCGCATCTATAGCAGTATTAGCAGTAAATGCAGTTAGAAAAGAAAATAAATAAGTTTTCTCACTAACAATTAAAAGACCCGCCGAAAGGTGGGTCTTTTTTTGCATTTAAATTGAAATTATAATTGCCCCTGTAAATTAAAGATTGCATTAAATACTTAATTAAATAGTTATTTCCCCTTGTTGCCTGTATTGGGTTGATTATTCGCCGAAGTTTGAAACAATCGATTCCGGTTGCTATATGTTTCAAGTTCGTTACTGGATGGAGTTTGATTGTTTCAAGAATTTTGGTTACTTATGTTCCCAAAAGTAACATACTAAAAAACATAAAGATCCCTTAAGAAAATCTTCCATATACACGAATTACAGAAGAGAAGTATTACTAAAAATCAAACGAATCCTTGCAAAATCTGCTCTGATAAGGCAATCTGGAGTAAATGATATTCTGACAAATATGGGACGAAATATAAAAAATAATAAAGCATCATATAGATTTAAAGTAAGCGACGCAATTACAGTAACCGCCTTTTTTGTTCTATTCACAACCTCATATTACCAACTCTACACGAGACTTGATACGAAGCTAACTCAATATATTTATGAGCAAACACATCAAGATCTACCAATTATCCATGGTCTTCAAAACACCGAAGTTGAGGAGCCTGTTATGACAACCGTTCCAACGGCAATAACTATTCCCGCCGTTTTCGTTAATAACATTCCAATTGTTCCAGGTGGAATAATTGGAGATGAATGGCTATTATTTGATGACAAAGCAGTGTATTTACAATCAAGCGGATTACTTGGAGAAGGTTATAATACAGTAATTTACGCACATAGCAGAAAAGGACTTTTCAAAAACATAAAAGATTTGAACATTGGAGACAGTATTCATATAACCGGCGACAATGGAGAACTTTATAGTTACAAAGTTTACGAAATGGAAACGGTTAATCTGAAGGAGGTCAGCAAGCTTAAATCTACAGAACCAAACATTGTGACATTATTCACATGTGACGGACCACTAGATCAAGATAGGGTAATTGTCAGAGCTTCACTAGTTTTGGAATAAATTGATAATAGTGTTATAATCCCGATACCTAATTCAGAAAGAATACGATGACAGTTGCACAAACACTAGGAATAGCCCAACTGAAAATTATTGAAGGAGAACATAAGATTGAAAACAAAAAGGCCGAGGCAAGAGATACCATGCTACTTCTTGCAGAAATTGCAAGAGAACTTGCGAGTAATCCTAAATTACAGCATCTAAGAGATGCGCTAAAAGAGCATAGAGCACCGGTAACAGTAAATGGCTTTCGAATTGAATACGATCACTTAATACCTATCAATTTTGGTCAACCTAGATCAACACCCGGAATTAAAATATCAACTGGAGAACACAGAACAATTAGATACATTGGTGTTGCTTACCCAGAAGATCCAGATATGTATCCTGAACTAGAAGGACAAGCAGGATTAATAGGTCTAAGTATCAATCCCTTCATGTTTGAATCAGAAACACTAACAAACGATGGTTATATAAAACCACCTCAAGACAAACCTTTATACGGGTTTACGTGGGGTCAGGTTGGTCAAATTAACGAAGCTCGTCAAATGTTAACATTAGAAGCGCTTGAACAGGAATTCGGAAATCAACTTGCACAGCAATTATATCCTGAACCGTAATAAAAAACTCCAGCAACAGCTGGAGTTTTTATATCTTATTCTTGAATATTTATCTCTTCTGTTTCTTCTTCACCATATTCACTCCAAAAACAACCACAACAACAGCAATAACCAATAACGAAATACCCAAAACCGGACGGTAAAATACCCAAGCAATAGCAATTGTAATTAACGATAACCCAAATGCTATTACCGCGGAAAGTAAACCCGTTGCCATACCAACAAGATTTCCAATAAATGGAACAACATCTCCAAGTACGGAAAGTGGTTTAAAGATTGTTGAAAAACCGAGGAACATTAAGAAAAAGCCTCCAACGCGAAGCAACCATGTTACAACCTTATTACCTTGAATTGCTGATTCGAACATATCCTCAGCAGATACTTCTCCCGTTTGAAGAAGACCAATAGTTCCTCCTGCATCAGTTGCATAAGGAGCAAAGCTATTCCCAACCTGTTCCGCGACCACACTAACGACAGTTGGTTTGACAACTTCAATAGTAACTTTCAAATCTCCAATTTCCGGATTAGTAGCAGAATCACCAACGTAATATGAACCATTACTTAATTGAACATCCCAATCATCAACCCCGTCCAGGTTTTCTTCCGTAACAGTATATTTCGAATAATTATTAATAGAACCAACTTGTGAACTAGAAAGTGTAAAAGCACCGACAGTAACTTTACCTGCTACATAGGATTTACTTTCGTAAGCCATCGAACCGGGATTATCATGACCGGATTCCTGAAAATCGGAAGAATCAATTACGCTTGATGACCAGCCTTTTTGATAAGTATAAGTTGTAACGGTTTCTTCTCCTCCACCTAGGGTTGTTCTTGTTTCTGAATCCTCATCTTCAATCCATTGATACATTTCAACAGTTCTTCTTAGCTTGATTGCATTTTCAGAAACGTTAAACTCCTCATCTGTCAAAATTGCATCCGTCGTTGCTTCCCCCGAAATATGGACCAATGCACCTTCATTTGCAGAATCAACGGAATCAGAAGAAACGGAAATAACAGCAGCGGCACCTTCCGTTAAACTCTTATGCTGTTTAACTGCGCGGCCTTCATTCCAAAATAGCAATGGGAAGGAAGCGATGACCAAAAGAACCCCGAAAAGAATACCTTTGATGGAGCTTCCGATTCGACTGAACCAAGAAGTCTTTGTCGTGACTGTGACTGCCATAGATTTTATTTACTAATATATATTAAACTAAATATAAAAAGAATACGCGAGAATGAGATTAATTACAACATAATATAGGGTAGGGAATTGTCCGTGATGCCCAATAAAAAAAGGTTACCGAAATAGAGGTTGACAAAAGTGGTTGCC
>CAZCSM010000006.1:0-69605 GCA_964501355.1 uncultured Candidatus Saccharibacteria bacterium
GATTTAGCCGGCAGGATAGAAACCACCGGCGTTGTTAGCCGGTGGTAGATCATTTGTCTATTTTTTCTACATCTGTAATAATGATTGTGAAATGGAAGAACTGTTTAAAGATAAAATACCAAATTACGTTTTTACTGTATCTACCGGCCTAAAGAATGCCGGTTATGGATGCTATCTTGTGGGTGGACCGGTTCGGGATTTGTTATCAGAAAAAACTCCGGATGACTTTGATTTGGCAACGGATGCAAAACCTGAAGCAATAGCAGAAATATTTCCACGATGCGTTACAACTGGGGCGAAATTTGGAACGATAATCGTTCTTTCGGATGATGAAAAAGGAGAGTCTCATCCTGTCGAGGTAACAACATACCGAAGTGAAGCTGATTATGTTGACGGACGCTGGCCAAGTAAGGTTGAATTTACGAATGACTTGTATAAGGACTTGGGTAGACGAGATTTCACTGTGAATGCAATGGCAATCAATTTGCAAGCAATTGGAGATGGGCTTGTAGATAATGATGTTGTTGATCTGTTCGACGGGAGAAATGACCTAAAAACGCGGGTAATCCGTGCCGTTGGCACACCACAAGAGCGCTTGCTAGAAGATGGTTTGCGAGGTTTTCGGGCATGTCGATTAGCTTCTCAACTGAATTTTCAAATCGATCTGGAAACTTTTGATGCAATAAAAAACACAACCTCTGTTGCGAAAAACATTTCGATAGAGAGGATCCGCGAAGAATTCACGAAGATGATTATGAGATCTCCGAAACCCTCATATGGAATTAATTTGATGAAAGATTGCGGACTTTTGCAGATATTCCTTCCTGAATTATTAGAAGGGGTTGGAGTAGTGCAGCCATCGCAATATCATGTTCATGATGTTTATGATCATATTTTATCTACCGTTGATGCTGCAGAAGATTCCGTAAAATTAGCTGCATTATTTCACGACATTGGAAAACCGCGATGTGCGGAAGATGGGCATTTTTACAAACATGATATGGTTTCCTCTGAAATGACCCGAGAGATTATGAAAAGGTTAAAGTTTCCAAATTCTGAGATTGACAGGGTTTCTAGTTTAGTGCGTTGGCACATGTTTCTATATGTGAAGTGGCGAGAAGGTGAGGCCACGACTAACTGGACGGATGCAGCCATTCGTAGGCTGATAAAGAATGTTGGCGGGGAAGAGTATATTGATGATTTATTCAAACTTCGAATTGCTGATGCTTTCGGAAATCCAAAATCATCATTCGAACCGGGCGAAATCAGGTTGCTTGAGGCAAGGATTTCCGAGGTTCGTGCAAAAGATATGATTCTTACTACAAAAGATTTAGATATTTCCGGTGAAGATATAATTGCTCTCGGAGTGCAAAAGGGTCCAAGAGTTGGGGAAATACTAGCACAATTATTAGAAGAGGTTATTGATAATCCTGGGTTAAATAATAAGGATAGTTTACTTAAATTAACTGCTCAATATTTATGAAGATAAGTTTTCACGGTGCTGCGGGCATGGTTACGGGTTCATGTCATCTTTTACAAACGGATGATTTGAACATTCTAGTTGATTGTGGAATGTTTCAGGGTGAATTTGCCGATGAATTGAATCATCAGGAATTTACTTTCGATCCCAAGGATATCGATTTTGTAATACTAACCCATGCACATATTGATCATTCGGGAAGACTTCCTGTTTTAGTAAAGAATGGATTTAATGGCAAAATTGTAGCGACTGAGCCGACTATTCAGTTAAGTGAATTAATGTTAATAGATTCTGCACGTATTCAAGAATATGATTATAAAAAGGGGCGCATTCCTGAACCAATGTACACGGTTGATGATGCAATAAATGTATTATCACTTTTTCAGTCTTTAGATTACAGAACTCAGCGAATCTTGTCAGATCACGTTAAAGTTGAGCTTTATGATGCCGGACATATCTTAGGTTCATCTATTGTAAAGTTTAGTATTATTGAGAATGGTGAAGAAAAAGTTGTTGTATTCTCTGGAGATTTGGGACATCCGGGACAAAAGATTGTTAAAGACCCTGAGTATATTGATTTAGCTGACATTGTTATTGTTGAATCAACATATGGAAATCGAACACATTTACCAAGGGAACGTTCCGAGAAACTCCTTTATGATGAAATTACACATGGTTTTAAAAATCGAGGTGATGTAATAATCCCAAGCTTTGCCGTCGAACGTACTCAGGAATTACTGTTTGATTTAAATCGCTATTATGAAAAAGGCGAATTTAGAAACTATCCTGTATATTTTGACACACCGTTAGGCATCTCTGCTACCAAAATTTATTCGGGGTTTGAAAAGTATTATGATGAAGAAGCCCAGACTTTAATCAAGATAGGTGACGATCCATACGAGTTTCCTTATTTGCAGGTAATGGATAAATTTTCTCAAAAATCAAAAAGTAAGGATGCTATGAGAAAGCCGGGCGTTGTTATCGCCGGAAGCGGAATGTGTACAGGTGGCAGAGTAGTTGGCCACATCAAGAGGAGAATAACAGACCCAAACTCTTCAATCGTTTTTGTTGGATATCAAGCAAAGGATACACTAGGACGACAGATTCAGGAGAATATGGGAACTGTCACTATTGAGGATGTCGAATATATTGTTCGCGCAAAGATTATAACAATTTCCGGTTTCTCTGCACATGCCGATCAAAATGATCTTGTAAAATGGATTACGCGATTTGACAAGGACAGACTTAAGAAACTTTTTTTAGTTCATGGAGAAGAAGATTCATTGAATAATCTTGAAAAATTGGTTGAGAGCGAACTCGATACAGATATTTATATTCCAAAGATGGGGGAATCTTTTACTTTAGATTAAATACATATGAATCAGGTAGAGCGGATTATAGAAGATATAAAAAGTTTAAAAGTTCAAGGTGCAACTAATGTTGCGAAAGCTTGTTTGGAAGGTGTAAAGGTTTTTGCAAACATGTACGAGGGTACAAACTCCGATGAGTTTTTAAATGAACTGAAAGTTGTCGCTTGGAAACTTGCAAGCTCAAGGCCAACTGAGCCGTTGGCACGAAACCTGATTCGGTATGTTTTATCAAACATAACCGCTGATGATATAAACCAAATTCGTGATGTACAACTTGACGATTTGATAATGTCTGCATATCAAATGATAGAAAGTGCAAAGGTCGAGATAGTACAAAATGGTACAGATTTACTTCGAAACGTTGATGCAATATTGACGCATTGTCATTCTTCCACCGCGACCAATATTATCAAGGGAGTTCATTCAAACTTCCCAGAGCTGAAGGTTTTTGCAACAGAAACGCGCCCTAGATATCAGGGTCGAATTACAGCGAAAGAGCTTTTAAGTGCGGGGATAGATACAACACTCGTTGTAGATTCTGCTTCATCAATGTTCATCACCTCAACCAAGCAGCCTGATGTTGATGCAATCATTATTGGTTGCGATGAAATAACAAAAAGAGGTTCCGCAATAAATAAAATAGGTTCTCTAGATATTGCTCTTGCTGCGAAGTATGCTGGAAAACCCTTATATGTTGCTTCTTCTTTATTGAAGCTGGATCTTTCAACTGAAGATTTTGAGCCGACAATCGAGCTTCGTGATGCTCATGAAGTTTGGCCGGAAGCACCAGAAGGATTGGAAATCGTAAATCCTGCATTTGAGATGGTTCCGCATTCACTCGTTACAGGATTCATTACTGAAGTCGGTGTTGTTATCCCTCAGGAATTACTTATTCGGGCCGAGGAAAAATACCCTTGGATGAAAGGTTATTAATTTTGGCTTGTGATTTATTAACTTTTCTGTACTATATTGTTCTGGGAGTTTTAATTTAGGGAATTTTGTTACTATGGTTTTTTATCTTCGTGCAAAAAAGTTGGATGTGACTACTGGTGACATCTTAATCGCTACAATTAATGAAAAAGATGCTGAATTGCATGGAGTTCGTGCCGGACAGAGTGTTCAGATTGGTTGGGGGCGAAATACCATGGTTGCAACAATTAATGTTACCGATACAGAAGTACAACCGGGAGAAGTTGGATTTTTCGAAGATGCTTGGGATCGATTTGAGGCAACTGAGGGAGATCCTTACGAAATTGTTCAAATACAAATATTACAATCTCCGGAATCTGTTAAGCATATAATTAAGAAGCTAAAGGGTGGGAAACTCAATTTTGAGGAGATGTACGAAATAATGAAAGATATCTCGACTCATCGTTTAGGTACAATTGAAACAACATACTTTGCCGCATGCGGATATAACCCAGGGTTTGACGAGGAAGAAATCTACTTTGCTACAAAAGCAATGGCGGAAACCGGCGACATGTTACGATTTGAAGGGATTGTTGCTGATAAGCATTCGGTTGGTGGTGTTCCTGGAAAAGGAGTAACCCCGATTGTTGTTCCAATCATAGCTACGGCTGGATTGATTGTTCCGAACACTTCAACTCGAGCAATTACTTCTGCTAGTGCAACAACAGATATGTTGGAGGTGATTATGCCAATGGTTTTCACAAAAGAGCAAATTGAGGCTATGGTAATGAAAACTGGTGCTTGTATGGTATGGGGTGGGGGACTTGAACTTGCACCTGCAGATGATGAGATGATTCGCGTTGAGAAACCTCTGAAGATTGAATCTTTCGATAAATTTGTGATTAGTATTTTGGCAAAGAAAGTTGCTCCAGGTATCCAATATCAACTTATCGATCTTCCATATGGTCCGGGAACAAAAATAAAAAATCCTGACGATATTGAATATGTTGAGAAGTTGTTTAAGGAAATATCGGCCAAATTCGGTATCAAATTGGAGGTTTATAAAAGAAAACCTGTTGGTCCTGATGGAAATGCAATTGGTCCAACATTAGAATGTCGAGAATTTCTACGAGTCCTTGAGCAAGATCCTGCACGAAGTCTTCAGCTCGAAAAGGTGTCTTTGGATATGGCGGGAATGATTTTGGAAATGACGGGAAGAGCTGAGTCTGGAAAAGGCTTTGATATGGCCAAGGAAATATTAATTTCTGGAAAGGCACTGCAAAAATTTAAAGAGATTATTGAGGTTCAGGGCGGGAATCCCAACGTCGTATCTTCTGATTTGAGATTTGGTCCTTTGTCATACGATATAATTTCTCAAAAGACGGGAACGATCCAGTTCATTGATAACAAGCGGGCGATGGATGTTTGTCGAGGATTGGGGAATCCGTATATTAAAGAATCCGGAATCTATTTCTATAAATCTCCTGGCCAGACGGTAAGTGTTGGTGAAAAGGTTGCGACGATTTATGCAACGACCCAGACGCGCTTGGAAATTGGAAAGGGCGTGTGGATGGAAAATGAGATTATTAAGATAGTTTAATAATCATAAATATTATATAATGCAGAAGAACCTTTAATTAGGTTCTTTTGTTTGAAGAATAAAAGTTATGTTCCTTTTGACACCAAAAGGAACCAAAAGTGCTGAAACAACCCAAATCCAACAAATAGCAACCTTTTACACATAGCTACCGGAATGGGTTGTTCCAGACCTCGGCGGCTAACAACAAAAAGCAAATAACAAAGGGGATAAGAACAATATGAAAGTAAATTTTAGCTGGAACAATTTAAAAAAAGGATTTATTGCGCTTGCTCCTATGGCGGGGATCACGGATTCTCCGTTTAGGGAGGTCTGTCGTTCCTATGGGGCGGATGTTGTGTTTACAGAATTTGTACATGTTCGCGGTGTTGCGGCTAGAAATGAGAAAACTTTAAAACTTTTAAACTATAAAGATGAAGAGCGACCTGTAATTGCCCAGATATTCGGAAAAGAACCAGAGTATTTTCATAAAGCGGCAAAGGTTATTGAGGAACTTGGTTTTGATGGCGTTGATATCAATATGGGTTGTCCGGCTAGGAAAGTTAAAGAACATGGTTCCGGCTCAGCACTGCTTAAAGATTTGAACCTAGCAAA
Source organism: uncultured Candidatus Saccharibacteria bacterium (assembly GCA_964501355.1). Taxonomy (GTDB): domain Bacteria; phylum Patescibacteriota; class Dojkabacteria; order CAZCSM01; family CAZCSM01; genus CAZCSM01. The sequence goes on from CAZCSM010000006.1 coordinate 5,951, forward strand.
AGAGATTGTCATCGCAACAAAAGAAGCGGTTTCGCTCCCTGTTAGCGTAAAAACACGCTTGGGTACAAATGAATACGAAGGATTGGCTTTCACACAAGGTTTGGTTGAAGCCGGTGCGGATCTACTAACAATCCATGGGCGAACTGTTGGTCAACAATTTGGGGGCATCGCAGATCTTGACGCCATCGCTGATATTGCGAAGTCGGTCAACATTCCTGTAATCGGAAATGGTGATGTTGTGGATTATTCTTCATATCGTAAAATGATGGAAACTGGGTGTTTTGGTGTAATGATTGGTCGTGGAGCGTATGGAAATCCTTGGATTTTCAAATCGATTAAAGACAGGAAGGACTATGCGCCATCGATTGAAGAGTTAAAGAAAGAAATCTTGCACCATGCATCTTTAGTTGAGAATTTTTTAGATGGGGATTTTCTGCCATTTCGAAAACACCTTGCATGGTATGTCAAGGGCTTACAAAATGCACGGAGCATTCGTGCAGAGCTAGTACAAATAAATAATTATTCTGATATACTGAAAATAATAGAGAAACTTTAAAAATTTATCAATATGAGTAATCAAAAACGTGGATTTGGTAGGGGACATAACTTAAGTATCGGTATTGTTGGACTTCCTAATGTCGGAAAATCGACCTTGTTCAATGCTCTTACAAATATTAACGTCCCAGCAGAGAATTATCCGTTTTGTACAATTGATCCTAACATAGGTATCGTTCAAGTTCCTGACGAACGACTTAATGTTCTGGCAAAGATTGTTGAGCCGGATAAAATAGTAAATGCCGTTGTTAAATTTGTCGATATTGCCGGTCTTGTAAAAGGTGCGTCAAAAGGGGAGGGTCTTGGAAATCAATTCTTATCAAATATTCGTGAAGTTGATGCAATTGCTCATGTTATTCGATTCTTCAAAGACGATAATGTGATTCATGTTAGTAATAAAGTCGACCCGAAGGACGATGTCGAGGTCATAGAAACGGAGCTGGCCTTAAAAGATCTTGAAACTGTTGAAAAAAGATTTTCCGGATTGCAAAAAGTTCTAAAGACAGCAAAGGATGATTCTCTCGAAGCAACTGAATTTCGTGCACTGGAAAAAATAAAAGTTGTGTTGGAAGATGGCGCTTGTGCAAGAGATGTTGATTTGACCGATGATGAATATAATGTTCTCCGAAATCTCGGTTTGCTTACACTCAAGCCGATTATTTATGTTTTTAATACAAATGATTTGACAGTGGATATCGAGGAGATGAAAAAAACTGCCGGCATCGGAGAAAGTGAGTTGGCGATTAAACTTGATATCAAAATGGAATCTGATCTTACCGAAATGACTGATGATGAACGTGAGCTTTTTATGGAAGAACTCGGAATGGAAGAATCGGGATTAGAATCTCTCGCAAGAGCTTGCTACAATCTCTTGGGTCTACAGTCTTACTTTACCGCTGGAAAGATGGAAGTAAAGGCCTGGACTATTAATTCGGGAGAAACCGCTCCACAGGCTGCCGGTAGAATTCATGGCGACTTTGAGAAAAAGTTTATTTGTGCAGAAGTCGTTGGATATAATGATTTTGTAGAATTTAACGGTTGGAACGGGGCAAGAGAAAAAGGAAAGTTGCGGATGGAGGGTAAGGACTACATTGTGAAAGACGGTGACATTATGGTGTTCAGACATGGTGCATAGTTTCTTTTTGGGTATTGTGAAATCTATTTTCATGTGGTAAACTACGCGAAGTTATGAAGTTATTTATAATAATCTATTTTTAGTTTGAGACGAGGGTAAATGAACAAGTACGAAGTAATGGCAGTTTTAAAACCTCTTTTGCCAGATGATATTCGCAGAGGTACAATGGAAAAGATTGAGAAAACGGTAAAATCTCTAAAAGGTAAAGTCGTTGCATCCGAAGTTTGGGGCAAAAGACATTTAGCATATGAAATCTCCGGTCACTCTGATGGTTATTATGTTTTGTGGGGTATTGAACTTCCTGCAGAAGGTGTTGCAAAATTGGATAATGATATTAGACTTAATTCAGAAATCTTAAGACATATTATCTTGAGAACTGAAGAGTTTAATTTGACAGAGATTAAATAAGAATCTTTATTATCGTTTAAATTGATTTATTTAGTAAAAAGAGATGATGTCAGCAAGATCGTTAAACAAAGTGATGCTAATCGGAAATCTTACAAGAGATCCGGAAATGAGACAAACACCAAGTGGTGCAGCCGTTTGTACGTTCGGACTAGCTACAAATAGTGTTTGGAAAACTTCTGATGGAGTTGTTGAAGAATCTACGGAATTTCACAATATAGTTTGCTGGAATAAATTGGCTGAGATTTGCAATCAGCTTCTTAGGAAGGGTATGAAAGTTTATGTTGAAGGAGAACTTCGAACAAGAACTTGGGAAGATGAGACGGGCGTCAAGAAATGGAAAACAGAAATTAAGATCTCTGATATGATTCTTCTTGATAACAAAGGCAAGATATCAGATGCCGTTGTTGATGAAGTTGAAGAAGAGGATGAAGATGTTAAGGAAACTAATGATTCAGGTGAAGATGAAGTAAAACCTGAAGACGTATTATTTTAAGTGATTTGATAAGGTAAATGGTCAAGAAGAAATTTAACAAAAAAAGAAATTCCTACATGTATAAAAACTTGAAATGCTCGCTTTGTGAAAGCGGTATTGATGGTTTGTCATACAAAGATGTATACAGATTGAAAAAGTTTGTGACATCAAGAGGAAGAATTCTTCCTAGAAAGAGAACTGGAACCTGCGCAAAACATCAAAAGCAAGTGACGGAAGCTGTAAAGTTAGCAAGACACGTTGCACTTCTTCCTTTCTCTGATGCAGAATAAAGTTGCATAACAACGACACTGTTTTTAAAATGAAAGTTAATCTGCCCTTAGCTTTTCCTGTTAAAATTAGGTTTATAATATACAGAGATTCTCTCTGTATATTTTTGTTTTCCCCAAAAAGCTTTTTCAAAAGAGAATTTAACTTTCGGCTAACTTCCGATTTCTGGTTTAACCCGGATTCTCAGATTGAATACATTCTACAATTCATCAAATTGATTGAAAAGGATCTCGACTTTCAGATTCTTCTCAACGGGAAGCTGATTCCGTCCGAGTTATCTCCTGAAATCGATTCTTACAAACTGATTGTTAGAAAAGATAAACTTCTTGTGCAGGATATTCTTCCATTTTTTGATTCTGTGGTTGAGCGAAACTTCCAAGGGTTTTCTCCGTATCTTGAAAACTTCGACGATGATAACTATTTGTATATAGATTACGATGTGGATTTTTTTGGTGTTTTTGCAAGCAACGATTCAAGAAAGATCGGGGGGTATTGGAATCTGGGATACTTGTTTTACGAAAAGCTCGGGCTTGGATCTTTTTTAGAGCAGAGCGTCTTTGATCTAGATGTTCGTTCCTCGAAAAAAGTCTTCTCGGCTATCACCAATCAAATTAACGATATTCTCGGAAAGCAAAATCTGAACTTTTCTGATTTCTCAAGATTGTATCTGGGGGGTATTACTTCTGAGTATTTAGATGTTAAGAATAGTGATCTGCGGGTGGAGAATGACTTAGTGATAATAGAAGATCAACATTTCGAATTACTGTTAAATCCTGAAAAGAAATGATAGAAAGTCTTGTCCCATACAATTCAAATTTAATTCCGATAATAGATAAATTGTTTTCTATTCAACTTCCTGTTAAATCAGATATTTTAGTTACTCCTGGAGATAAACTGACACTCAAAGATCCATTGGCAAGCCACGAATACTCACCGATTCTAGCATCATTCGATCTGGAAGATGAGTTGTGGAATCTCAAAGTTCTACATGGTGAGCTTGTTGAAAACGGCGCTGTCTTGGCAAAGAAACGTGGTATTTTTAAATATGATAACGAAGTTATAAAAAGTAATTCGAGCGGAGTTATTGATTTATCAGTTAAAGGAAAATTGTTGATTCGTGAGGATTACAAAGATGAATTTATCCCCGCAGGATTTGCGGCTGTGGTTTCAAGCGTTGATAGGCTGAATTTTCGTGTTGAAGTGAATTTATCCGGTGCAGGAATTTCTCCATTATTCGTTCACAATTTACCAATATCCTTATCTTGTTTGGTCGGAAAAATGGATTCCGAAGTAAAGATCTTATTTCATAAAGAAGATTCATTATTTGATATAAAACTTGAGACATCATTTGATAAATTAATTATTATTGATTATCTAAAGAAGGATGAGTTCAAATGGGTAATGGAAAATTTGAGCCGATTCACAAATGGCCTGTGTGTGATTACCAGTGCAACAAATAAACCAAGAATTGAATTAGTCCAAAGACTTTTTGAAAAAGTTGATGGAAATCGTCTATTTCTTGATAATGGAGTTCTGTTTTCAACTCTCTGGAAATCAAGATTGAAAAGCTATAAATATGCGAAAGTTAGAAAAGGAAGTCTTGTTGTTATAAATCACTTTAATAAAGCTCCGATTTCAGGTAAAATAATCTCGTTCAAGGGGCTTTATATTCTTGTTGAAACTGAAGATAAAAAGCAAAGATATGCACATTATTTGAATGTATTTAAGGAATGAGAAAAGAAGATTCAAAGACGCTATATTCGGTTGCAGGTGTTGTAATTGTTTCCCTGGCTACATTTATTTTCGGCTTGTCGCTGGGATTAAAACAAAGTAACGGTGCAGATACGATAACAAATTACAGGTTAACGGGGCTTCTTCAACCGGAAGAAAAAACGGAAGATTTGGATTTTACACTATTCTGGAACGTTTGGGATATTCTTGAAAATCATTATGTAGATAGTAATGTCGATGAGAAGCAGATGTTCGAGGGTGCAATAAAGGGTATGGTGTCTTCTCTTGAAGATCCTGCAACCTTATTTTACTCTTCTGAAGAAACTTCCGAATATGACAGAATAACTGCCGGTAATTTCGAAGGAATCGGTGCAGAACTAGGATATAGAAACAATCAGGTAATAATAAATTCTCCAATAAAAGGTTTTCCTGCCTTTGATGCTGGTGTAAGAGCAGGGGATTTAATAGTTGAGATTGATGGCGTAAGTACCGAGGGAATGGATATTTTGGAGGCAGTTATGAAAATTCGTGGAGAGAAAGGCACTGATGTCGTTCTTAAACTTTTGTCGTTAGGAGAAAGTGAACCACACTATACAACAATTACTCGAGGAACTATTCATGTTGACAGTGTTGCATGGTCGATGAAAGAAAACAACGTTGCTGTAATTGAACTTAGTCGTTTTACTGAAGATACATTGGCAAACTGGATGTCACTTTGGGATAAAACTGTGGATGAAGTTGTTGCTCAAAATCCTGATAAATTAATTCTTGATTTAAGAGGGAATACCGGTGGCTACTTTGATGCAGCAATCTGGGCAGCAAGCGACTTCCTACCAAAGGGATCTGTCGTTTCCTATCAAAAGGATCGGGATGGAAATAATGAGGTTTTCTCTGTGAAGCGAGATGGAAAATTGTTAGATATCCCAATGATAATTTTAATTGATCAAGGAAGCGCTTCGGCATCGGAGATATTAGCAGGTGCATTGAAACATTATTCAAGAGGAACCATTATTGGTGAGGAGTCATATGGAAAAGGTACGGCTCAGCAAATCTTAAACTTAGAGGATGGTTCTACTTTACACATCACAACTCAAAAGTGGTTGCTTCCAGATCAATCCTGGATTAATCATGAAAATAAGATAACACCTGACATCAAAGTCGAATTCCCACGAGAAGACTTTGAGAAGGGTCTAGATCCTCAAATGGATAAAGCACTTGAGGAGATAAAGTCAAAATAAGATATATCTTTTGTTGCAATTAATTTAGTTTCTTTCAACATGAAGATTAAAAAAATATCGCCTACATTTTTAACTTTTCTTGCGGGTTCTGCGACAACGTTTCTCTTAATTATTTCAATCTTCGGATCAAGTGTCTTTATCTTATCTCGAGGAGATAATTGGAATAAGTTTCTAGAACTGTTAAATTTACATGATAGTGTTACTGGTTCATTATCACAAACTCAAACTATATTAAATGAGGAATCCTCTATAATAGATGTCGTTTCAAACGCAAGTTCAGCCGTCGTTAGCATTGCGGTTGAGCAGGTTGAATTCAGTCCTGTTTTGGGGCCACAGAATTCAGAGGATAATATTGGAACAGGATTTATAGTTACAGCTGAGGGTTTGATTGTAACCAATCAACATGTTGTTTCAGATCAAAAAGCTACTTACTCTGTAACGACTCAAGACAAAAAGACCTATGATGTTACGAACATTTATCGTGATGAGGTCAATGATATTGCTTTAGTTAAGATTGATACTGCAGGAGATGAACTTCCATTTGTTGAGCTTGGAGATTCTGATGCGTTGAAAGTTGGTCAAATGGTTGTTGCAATCGGAACCCCTCTTGGAGATTATCCGGGTTCTGTAACAACAGGAATTGTAAGCGGTCTTGAAAGAACTGTTGAAATCGGGTCCGGCTTCTGGTCGTCGTCAAAGGAATATGAAGGAGTAATTCAGACTGATGCTGCAATCAATCCTGGGAATTCCGGCGGTCCATTACTGAACTCAGCTGGTCAAGCAGTCGGAATCAATTTCGCAACGACATCCGGCGCAGATAATATTTCTTTTGCGATTCCAATTAACATTCTGAAGCAGAGGCTGGATGACTTTGAAGCTCGTGGTGGTAAATTTGTCAAACCTTATTTAGGTGTTTCATATCAGCTTGTTGACGAATATGATGCTCTTCGTTTTCGTGTTCCGACGGGGGCTTTCATCGAAGATCTTGAAGAAGATGGTCCTGCTGAAAAGGGTGGAATTAGAGCTGGTGATATTGTTGTCGAGATGAATGGGAAAGATGTTTCAGGTGGATTACAAAATGTGATAATGACTTTTAATCCAGGAGAATCTGTTGAAATAAAGGTTTGGAGAAAAACAGGTGAAGACTACAGCGAAGGTGAATATATCGATTTGAATGTCGAACTGGGTGAGGTAGAAGGCTAGTTGTTTTCAATTCTTATGAATCTATCAAAATTGGCGTAATCTTTGATTACGTCAATTTTACTTTTAGGAAAGTACTTTTTCGCTATCTCAGCAACAGATTCTCCTTGATCATGATTAATCTCAAGCAGGATTAACGACCTCTCTTTCATCTTATTTAATGCTTGTTTCAGAAGCCTTTCAATCAGTTCATAACCATTATTCCCACCGACAAGTGCTTGTTTTGGTTCAAATTTAACAACATTTTTTTCGAGAGTCAAATATTCCCTTTGTGGAATGTAGGGGAGATTTGATACCAATAGATCAATCTTAGTATCTATTTTTTCAAGTAGATGGCTTTCAACAAATTCAATCTTTATTTCCCTTTTCGGAAAATTAGATTCGTAATTCTGTTTTGCTATTTTCAATGCCTCTTTTGAAATATCCGTAGCAAGAAGTTGTCTATTACCCTCAGCTTCTTGTTTTTGCAACTCCTTTGCAATTGTAATGATAATACATCCGCTTCCCGTCCCAACATCTACAATTGAATTTACTTGGTTTTTTTGAATATATTTTAGTGCTTCTTCAACCAACAATTCAGTTTCTGGCCGAGGTATTAGAACATAGTTGTTTACAATAAAGTTGTAATCATAAAAAGTTTTATTTCCGATAATGTATGCAATCGGCTCCTGTTTACTTCTTCTGTCAATGAGTTTCTCAAATTCGTTCACATCTCGCTCCGATAATTGGTAATCAGGATTTGCAGAAATAAAGACTCTATCTTTTCCAATTATATGTGAGAGTAAGATTTCAAGATCCAATAATGGAGTGGGGGACCAATCAACTTTTGGGAGAGATTGTTTAATTGCGTTACTTATTGTTGTCATCAAGTCTTTGCTTTCGAGCTTTTTCCTTGGCAACTTGTTTAAGTTCCTCAATAATCGGTTCTATTTCGCCTTCCATTATCTTTGGTAAGTTGTGCCAACTGACTTTAATCCTATGATCAGTAACCCGATCTTGTGGGTAATTGTATGTTCGAATTTTCTCTGATCTATCACCTGTTCCAATTTGTGCACGTCTTGCATCTCCGCGTTCTTTGAACAATTTCTCCTGTTCGAGTTCGTATAGTCGGCTTTGCAGAACCTTCATTGCAGCAATCTTGTTTTTAAGTTGGGATTTTCGATCCTGACAACTTACGACAAGTCCTGTTGGTAAGTGAGTGATTCGAACGGCAGAGTCTGTTGTGTTAACGCACTGTCCACCGGCACCGGTTGCTCTGTACACATCGATTTTTAAATCCGAAGGATTAATTTCGACTTCAACATCTTCCTGTTCAGCAAGAACCGCGACCGTTGCTGTCGAAGTGTGAATTCTTCCAGCACTTTCCGTTGAAGGGACTCTTTGTACTCTATGTACACCGCTCTCGTACTTCAATGCTCCGTATGCACCATCGCCTTCTATCATCATTGAAACTTCCTTAAAACCTCCAGTTTCAGTCTTATTCGAATTCAAAAGCTCAACTGTCCAGTTTTGCATTTCTGCATATTTTGTAAACATTCTGAATAAATCTGCAGCAAATAATGCGGCTTCTTCACCACCGGTTCCCGCACGAATTTCCATGATAGCATTGTTGTCCTCATTCGGATCTTTTTCCTCAGTCAAATCTTCAATCTTTTTCTCAGCGAGTTTTAAATTTGCTTGTAGCTCTGCAGATTCTTCCTGTGCAAGAAGACGCATTTCCTCATCATCAGTTTCTGATAACAATAACTGAGAGTTCTCAAGATCTTTTGTGTATTTTTGGTAAAGATTACAAGCATCTATTATCTCCTGGTTTTTGGAAACCTCTTTGCTTAGTTTTTTTATAAGCTTCGGATTCGAAAGAACTTCTTGTGAAGCTAGTTGCTCATTCAATTTTCTGTTTTTTTCAATGTACTCTTGTACGTCGATATCCATATGATTATCTCTCAATATTCTTCATTATAACAAAAAGCTCACATAATAAATATGTGAGCCTTGAAAATCGTAAAAGTGAAACTAAGACATTTGTGCAAGCATATCTTTTAGTGTAACTTCCTTCTGTCCGTTACTGGAAGAAATTGCACTTTTTTGAGATCTCTTTGCTGCTCTTTTATCTCGTCTATTAACAACGGTTTCTTTTGCACCTTTCTTTCTCTCTTCAAATTTCTTTACTAGAGATGCGGTGTCAACAATTCTAAGTTTTCCTGTATAAAAGGGATGACATTTTGAACAGATTTCAACTTTGATTTCGTCTTTGATTGAACCAGTTGTAAAAGTGTTTCCACAAACGCAAGTTACCTTGGCATCGGTGTTAAATTTTGGATGGATATTTGCTTTCATAATTCTATAATAAAACCTTAAGTGCTCAATTGCAAATGGAGTATAGCATATACATTATTAACATACAAGAAGTTAAAACCTACGAATTGCTCTTTTCATTAAATCATTAAATTATAAAAAATTGACATCACTATATTACCAAATGTACAATACATGGTAGGGTATATTTAAGACAAACAAATCATGACAAACGCTGCCCAGAAACAGATCGTTAACCGCCTCCATCGGATTGAGGGCCAAGTGAGGGGTATAGAAAAAATGTTAGATGGTGATGAACAGGTAGAGAATGTACTGATGCAACTTGATGCAATAAAAGCAGGTGTTGATTCTCTGAAGCGTAACTACGTAAAAGAACACGTAAGGTCAACTCTATATGAGGAATTTGAATCGATATTAAAACTTATTTAGAACAAGGATTCGAACAATGAAAGAAATAATTCCAGAGAAGAAAGCTCGAAAAGCAACTGAGCAGAAAGTTTCTCCTAAAATTAATGTTTCAAAAAAGAAACTTGAGAAGCTCAAACGAATATTACCTATTTTAGGATTAATAATCGGTTTGTTTCTCATCATTTATCCGTTTCTACCGGGAATAATCTTCTTTTTTCAGGGTACCAAAGACAAGCCTTTGGAATTACCATACAAATCGGTAATCGCAGAGAAGGTTGGTTCCGGGGATGATTTCTTGGAAGTTGATAAACCAATTCCTCTTGATAATACATTGGTTATACCGAAAATTGGAGTTGATGTTCAAATTGTTGAGGGAAGCACAGAAGATGCCTTACTTCGTGGTGCTTGGCATAGACCCGGAACGGGTAATCCTGTATCTGGTGGGAACTATGTTGTTACTGGGCATCGTTTCAGATACGTACCTCCAAACAATACAACCTTCTATAGTCTAGATAAACTTGAGGCTGGCGATTTGATAATTGTTTATTATGAGGGACAAGAATTCGATTATAAAGTTGAGGAAATACTTATAGTCGAGCCGGAGGATTTGCAAGTTGAAGATGATTTAGGGTATGATGTTCTTACCCTATACACCTGCACACCTCTTTGGACTAGTTCCAAGCGACTTGTGATTCGTGCACTGCCAATATAGTTTTTATTATTTTTTCTATTCGTTACTATGAATATTACATATTTGGGTCATTTATCCGTGGCAATCAAATCTAAAAATGCTTCGGTCGTTTTTAATCCATTTGATAAATCTGCAATCGGGTTTAATTGTAAAAAAACAGAATCAGACATAGTTTTGTCATCGGATGATTCTCCTGCATGTATGGATTATTCAAAGGTGTCCGAAAATAGTTACATTGTCAATGGTCCCGGGGAATATGAGGTAAAGGGCGTTATGATTCTTGGTTTTCCAATGATGGAAAAAGAATCCGCAGAATCAGAAAAAATGGTAAATAGAAATACAATTTATCGACTTGAAATCGCTGGCGTTAATGTGTGTCATCTTGGTTCTCTTAAAAGAAAGTTGACAGATGATGAGATTGATGAACTCGGATCTATCGACGTTCTAATTCTACCTGTTGGTAATGACAAATTTGTTGATAGTAAGGTTGCAGCCGATGTCGTAAATAAAATAGAGCCTGCTATTGTAATTCCTGTTGCGTATCAAGATCCTGAATATTCGAAAGAATACTCAGAACTATCAACATCTGATAAGTTTCTTGAAGCAATGGGGGCATCGAAACCAGAGACTGAATCATATCTGAAAATTAAAAAGGGAGATATTGATACCGAAGGTGAGGGAACTCGGGTTGTTATTTTAGAACGAAAATCATAAATATTCACTATGTCAGCAAAAGTTCCTCCAAATGATTTAGAGGCAGAGCAGTCGTTAATCGGTTCAATCTTTTTGGATCAAAATAGCATAATTAAGGTTGCTGATATTGTTCATCCGGAACTCTTCTATAATCCTGCGCACAGAGAAATTTTTTCGGTTATTGTTGAACTTTTTGAAGAGCGCAAGCCTCTTGATATTGTTACGGTCTCAAATGCCTTAAAGAAAAAAAAGTTATTAGCAAAAACTGGTGGTTCAGCATACCTTACAAAACTTGTTAACAGTGTTCCAACGGCATCTCATGTTGAGGAATATGCTTCGATTGTAAAAGAAGCTGGTCTTCGACGAAGGCTAATTGAAACGGCTGCATTGATAAACGAGGAGGCCTTCAATGAAGATGAATCGATTGGTACCGTTCTTGATACGGCGGAAAAATCTCTATTCGACATCTCTCGAGGCAGTTTGAAGAAGGGCTTCGTTTCTGCAAGGTCTCTGCTCAAGGAAACATATGAAAGGGCTGCTGATGCGGATAAAAGCAAAGAACTATTAGGGATTCCAAGTGGTTTTCGTGATTTGGATAAATTGTTAGGTGGTTTCCAACCTTCCGATTTAATTATTCTTGCGGCAAGACCTTCTGTCGGTAAAACTGCATTGTCACTAGATATTGCTCTAAATGCCGCAGTTCATGCGAAGAAGAAAGTTGGTTATTTCTCTCTTGAAATGTCTGACCAGCAGTTGATGGAGCGCTTGTTATCAATGCAAGCGAAGGTAAGTTTCTGGGATTTAAGAACGGGGCAGCTTCGTGATGATGCGTTTGAACGACTCGCAGATGCGATGGGACTTCTTTCAGAAGCCGAGCTCTTTATCGACGATACTCCAGGTCAGCATATCATGGAAATTCGTACTAAAGCTCGTCGTCTCCAGATGGAACATGGTGTTGATTTCATAGTTATCGATTATATGCAGCTTATTCACGGTAGTAGAACAGAAAATCGCGTTCTAGAAGTTTCTGAGATTTCCATGTCTCTTAAGAATATTGCGAGGGAACTAAATATCCCTGTTCTTGCATTGTCACAGTTATCTCGTGCTGTAGAAAGCCGTGATGGGAGAAGACCTCAGCTTTCTGATTTGAGAGATTCAGGTTCAATCGAACAGGATGCTGATGTTGTTATGTTTATTCATCGAGAAGATCGATATAATCCTGATACGGATCGAAAAGGCATTGCAGACGTTTTGGTTGCAAAGCATAGAAATGGTCCTGTCGGAGATATTGAACTTTCCTTTGTTCAGGAACAAGCGCGTTTCGCCAACTTGGAGAAGAGGCGATCTGAATAGTTATTGATTGCCGGTCTTTTTTAAGGTAAAATACGTGCAATCTCCAATGCCGGAGTGATGGAACTGGTAGACATGCGGGACTCAAAATCCCGTGGGACTTATACTCCCGTGAGGGTTCGATTCCCTCCTTCGGCACCAAAAATCTCAAATAGAAATCTCCAGATGAATTGCTACTTTTATTTAGTTTTGGATTGGCTTTTACCGCTATTTATTGGTAAAATCCCAGTATTGATATTTTATTTTATGTTTTGATAATCATCATGGCAGTATTATCTAATACAGAATTGCGAAACGGTGTGGTTTATACGGAAGGTGGAGAAACCTTTATTGTTTTAAAATATGAGCACAATAAACAGGGAAGGGGAAGTGCAACTGTAAAGGTAAAAGTAAAAAATATTAAAACAGGAGCAATTACTATTAAGTCATATAAAGGTGGAGATAAAGTAGAGTCTGCTGATGTTACCGCTGAGAATGCACAGTACCTATATGATGACGGAACGGATGCTTATTTCATGAATGAGGAAACATTCGATCAGTATACTATTCCTCTTGATATGATTGAAGAGGAATCAGGTTTTCTGAAAGAAGGTCAAAAGGTCTTCGTAAAGAAATTAGAAGATGAACCAATTTCATTAGAGCTGCCGAAGAAGATTGAACTTGTTGTAGAGTATACCGAGCCAGCAGTGGCTGGAAATACTTCAAGTGGTGCAATGAAAGTTGCTAAGTTGGAAACAGGCAAGGAGATTAATGTTCCTTTGTTCGTTTCTATTGGAGATACAATCATTGTAAATACTGAAACAAAAGAATATGTTGGTAGAAAATAATGAATTTGTTAATAGATCTAATAGAGTTTAATATGGAAATCCCTTATCTGCTCGTTTTCGCAATACTTGCTATGGGTGTCGTTTTCCTATGGATATCTCTTGTGATTTGGGTTTGGTTTGATTCAAATAAATATTTCCAATCATTTGTCTTTCGATTCTTTTTCGCATTTACAACCTTGGTTTTTGGATTCATCGGTCTGATTGTTTACCTTTTGTTTCGGTATAGCAGATTGGAGAACAATGGAGCTATTCAAGGTGAATCTGAACTAGAGAGTCTCGGAATTCACCTTTGTTCAAGATGCAACGCCGCCAATTCTATTGAAAATCATTTCTGTCGCAAATGTGGTTTTCGTTTACAAAAAAAATGTAAGGGTTGTAATAGCTATGTCGGCGTCGAGGATTCATTCTGTTTTGAATGTGGTGCTGCACTAAAAAAGGAAGTTTATAGTCCAGTCCAAAAAAATAAGGTAGAAAATTTTGCACAATTAGGATATATTAGAGATGTGTTTTCTAAGACTTTTGCATCTTTGATCTCTTTCTTCAAAGCGAAGAAAAGCAAGAACCACAAGAACAAAAAAGCACAAAACTCGTAGATATTCTTTATTGTGTGAAGTATGAAAATTATTGAAAGATCCCTTAAGGGTGGTACTAAGCTTATCCTCGTTGATTTACCCGATTCGACTTCTATTACTGCTGCAATATTTGTGAAGGTAGGTTCTAGAATTGAGTCAAATTCTGAATCTGGAATCTCACATTTAATTGAGCATTGTATCTTCAAAGGCAGCAGAAAATTCCCGACACCGCAAATAATCTCCTTTAGTCTAGAAGGTTTAGGTGCGAGCATTGATGCCGGTACAAGTAAGGAATACACATATTATATGGTAAAGTCTGTTCGGGAGAATTTCCCCGCAGTTTTAGATATATTGTTGGATATTTACACAAATCCTTTGATGGAAGAGGATTCAGTTCAAAGAGAGAAGGGGGTTGTTCTTGAAGAAATTCGTATGTATCGAGATGATCCAACGGATGAAGTTTCGAAATTATTTACCCAAACTCTTTGGAAGAACCAGAGCTTAGGAAGAGAAATTTCCGGGAATATCACTACAGTAAAGTCATTGGGAGCGAAGGATTTGATGGAATTTATCCGCAAGAACTATACTCGCAAGAATACTCAAATTGTAATTTCCGGGAACTTAGATAATCTGGAAAATGTCTCTAGATCAATCGCCCAAAAACTTTCCGATTTGTCAGAAGAGCCAATTGGGTCTTTTACCGCCGCTGAAGAATCTCTTCTCCAAGATACGGTGGTTTATAAAAAGGATAAAGTAGAACAAACGCATTTGATTCTGGGAACGTACGGTGTTGGGTTAAATAATCCTGGCAAATTTGCTGCTGCTGTTGGCAACACAATTTTAGGGCAGGGGATGGGATCGAAACTTTATCGGTCGATTCGTCATGAGCATGGTCTCGCATATTATATTAACTCCGGAAATTTAAGCTATACGGATTCCGGTGCTTTATACATTCGAGCCGGAGTAGATCAAAAACGAATTTATCGGGCATTAGAGTCTATTGTACTTGAGATAAATAGCATGATGTCGGGAGATTTCTCTGATGAAGAACTTCATCGTGCAAAACAAATGCTGAAGAGTGCTTTAACATTGGAATTAGATGGAAGTGATAGCATGGGACTCTATGTCGGTATTCAAAACTTGCTAGTCAAGGAGCCAATGAATATTGATGAAGTAAAAGCTGCGGTTGATGCTGTGAATAAATCAGACATTGTTCAGATCTTTCGATCAATTTTTTCTAAACCAATGTTACTCTCAATAATCTCCTCGAAGGATATTGAAGAGACAAAATTGCGAGATATTTTATCTCAAATTGGTGATAATCAGTAATGTCGGTTTTGACTTTTCTACAAGAAAATTCTTTTTTTTGGTTGCTATCTTCTTGGGCGATTATCTCATATTTGCTTTGGGATACTTACCGAAGGAACTTTGCTGGAAAGAACAGTTTCGATATTACGATAATCGGTTCTTTGTTAATCCTCTTTCTCCACAGAATATCTCACATTTTCGTTTTTGCGAAAGAATACCGGTCGAATTATTGGTCGTGGAATCCTATTGCTTGGGTAAATGGTGAAAAAATGTTCTTCGGCTCAAAGCCTTGGGTTATCTTTTCTTTCTGGTACAAAGGTTTCGACTTTAGGATCTTGCTCATCTGTGGTCTTTTGATTATATTCATTATTTCCAAACTCCAACAGATTTCTTTTTGGAAAATAATAAATAGCTTGGCCAATACATTTTTCATATATTCTCCCGTTTTTTTTGTCTTATCATATTTCCAAAATTTAATTATTGGTTACAATACCGACAAGTTTTATGGAGTTCCTTTTTGGGGTACGGAAGGTATGCGACATCCTGTACAAATTTACCTGTTAATAATTTGGTTCACCGTCCTACTTATATGGATATGGCTGAATAGAAAATACAAATTGCTTGAAAATGTTGGCGGCTTAATACAGTTGGCAATCCTTCTCGTATGTTCATCATTTGTTCTTCAGTTCTTTGCTTATAATATTTCGCCTTTTGTGATAGATTGGTTAAGAATAGTGTCTGCACTTTCTGTTTTATTCGGAATTATTAGCATCTTTTTTGAAAGAGCTAACATTAAAGAGGATGCTCCTAAAGCACCAAATACAATAAATAGATTTACACCATTCAATAGTTCTAATTTAAATAAAAATCAAAACCGATGGACAAAGAAAAGATAATGAAAATTCTCATCACTAAGAAGTCTGAATTAGAATCGCTTATCAACAGGGTTTCTTCTGAAGAGATGGTTGAGTCGGATAGTTGGAAAATGGTGAATGAAATCGGTGACGAGGCAATGGAAGGGCAGGAGCTACTTTCAAAACAAGAGAAATTGGATAATCTGCAAAATATGTTGCGACGAACAGAACAGGCTATGGAAGATTTGAATAGCGGTCGATATGGTATTTGTAACCGATGTGAGGAAGAAATCGATGAGGATCGATTAACTGCTCATCCGCATGCACAGTATTGTTTTAAGTGTCAAAGTCTTGTTGACGATCAAGAGGAATAAATTAATAAAATTATTGCTATTGTTAGTTTCGTTATCATTAGCAGTGTTCTTCTTATCAACTGTCATATCATCAAGTAGTGTTATTACTTTTAACAATGGTTTTTCTTTCGGAATTGGGAATTTTTTCTTTGCAACACTATTTTCTCTGATATCGTTGACAGTGATTTTTTACTTCATAATAAGAAGCGAAGATCAGATTAAAAGAATACTTTTATCATTTATTTTTATCGGTGGACTTGCGAATTTGATAGAAAGACTCTTTTATGGGGTTGTTCATGATTATTGGAATTTTGTAGGGCTTTGGTATTTTAATCTTGCCGATCTCATAATAAATCTTGGCGCGATCTCTTTAATTTTGTTTATAATATTCAGCCTTGGCCAACCTAAAACTAAACTACAACGAGACAGTCAGGCGGAGATTAGATGAATTCTTAGTTAAACAAGAAGGTATTCATAGCAGGTCATTTGCGTCAAAACTTATTAAGAACGGCAACGTAAAAATAAATGGATCTATTGAAGTTCGTCCGTCATATAAATTATCTGCAGGTGACCTCGTTGAGGCTATTATTGAAGACTTAATGCCGGAGATAAAAGTTCTACCGGAAGAGGTCCCTTTCAAGGTACTCTATGAAGATGATTATATTCTCATTTTAGATAAACCAGCTGGGGTAGTTGTGCATCCTGGAGCCGGTAATTGGAATGGTACGCTTGTATCGGGACTTGTTAATCATTGGGGGAAGATTCCTGAAGGCCTAGACAAGAATCGTCCGGGGATAGTCCATCGATTGGATAAGGATACTTCTGGTCTCATGCTTATTGCAAAGAATGCTCGTGCTGTGGCATATTATTCTGATCTGTTTAAACAGCATAAAATTCAAAAGAAATATATTGCACTGGTTTATGGGAAAGTTCCGGAGAGGATTGGTGATATTTCGAGCAATATTGCAAGACACCCTGTTGATAGAAAGAAAATGACGGTTGTTGATCCTCAAGAGGGGCGATATGCAGAGACTCATTACAAAGTTATTGGATATTATGTTAATCCAAAAGATCCAAAGAATACATATACGCTGGTTGAGGTCCTTTTAAAAACAGGTCGTACTCACCAGATTCGGGTTCATTTTAAACACCTCGGTTATCCACTCGTTGGAGATCGGGTATATTCCGGAAGGCGGCTGCGAGGCCTCTATCCTGAAGCTAGTAGGCAGTTACTTCATGCGTACTCTCTAAAGTTTGAAGATATTAAAGGGGATCATCTTCACTTCAAGGCGCTGCCCCCATCTGATTTTAACAATTACCTGAAATCTTTAGTTAAAATTGACGATTAGTATGAATCTGGCAGTCAAGCGTTTTATAAAAAAAGATGAATTTTTTATATGTGGAAATTGTGGCGTGGAAGTTGATCCTTCTTCTGAGGGGAGCTGTCGAAACCACTGTCCGGTGTGTTTATATTCAAAACATTTAGATATAAATCCTGGTGATCGTTTGGCAAATTGTGGAGGGTTGATGTTGCCAATTGATATTGAACAGAAGTCCGGGAAATTCCGAATACTTCATAAATGCGTTAAATGTGGGTTCAAACGTTGGAATAAAGCTGCTGCTGAAGATGATTTAATTGGATATTATGAGAAGAAAAATTCATAACACAAAAGGAATAAAGACCCATATCAAAATGGTGAATAGGCGAGAGAAAAAGACTCCGTTTAAAATAAACATGAAGCTTTTGCGTTTAGGCGGTATCATTTTTTTTGTTCTTCTTCTCATAGGAGGCGTGTATATGTGGTATAAAAGACGTTACAGCGGCTTCATTGAGTTTTATAACAATTATCAACCCGCCTTAGCGCCGGGAGATACTCTCTCTGAAATCGTCGAGTTGTCAGAAAATAAATCATTTAACGTTTTGTTGCTTGGGTTAGATCAACGGGAAAGCGGTCATATAAAAGCAGATGCTGTGTTTATCATCCATTTTGATTCGATTTCAAAACATTTTCAGGTGTTTGAATTGCCGAGCAAAGCAAAATATTACTGGTCAAAGAAGGATGAATATATAGAGCTTGCAAATATATATGCACTTGGGCAATTACAATCTCCTGAAGCAGGCTACTCAATAATCCAGGATGTTCTGGAAAGTAACTTGGCGATAAAGATTGATGCATACGTAGCCTCTGATATCGCAGGATTTAAGCAGGTTATCAAGGATATGGGTAACCTTAGTATCCAGAATGATGAATCTTTTACAGACAATGATCTGGAAAGTTTTGATCTAAGGCCCGACTTCCCATCTGGTCCATTACACCTTTCTGCAAATGAAACCGTCGCATTTGTTCGTGCCGATGAGAATGGGTTTTACTCGAAAAGTTTTCGTCATTATGCCGTAATGAGATCTCTGATTGAATCGGTGAATGTGTCGTCCTTATATTCTCCACTCGGAACTTTTGAAGATATTGACGAGCATATTTACTCCAATATTCAAGGCGCAAGTATCCGCCATTTTATTAAACTATTTGCGAATGAAAATACATTTACATTTGATTTCTACCAAGTGGGTATTGTTTTATCAAAATCTCCGGAGGTTGAGGGAGAAGTCTTTGATCCTTTAAAGTTTGATGATTTTGTATCCTCTACCTTTGATAATGGGGAAGTTGTACGAGAGCAAGCCAGAATCGAAGTCTATAATTCAACAAGTATACCCGGTCTCGCTTCACGGTACACTCGTGTTTTGCAAAACATGGGTTGTGACATCATTCGAAAATCCAATACTGGAACGGATGTCTCCAAAACAATGATTTTTGCTGAAAATCCAGAACTCTTTCCTCTTACAATTGCTCAAATCAAAAATGCGTTCGAAGTGGATGTGGAGGTGATAAATGATTCACTCGATTTCGTTACAACTGGTGATTTGATAATTGTACTCGCGGATGATGTAGAAACCATTTAACTATTTCCTCCATTATGATAATCTAAATATAAGATATTTTTACTGCCCAATATCACCATGGCTATTAGCGTTGCCGAACTACAAAAAGCCCTTGTTGAGTCAAAAAAACTGAGTGCTGAGGATTTTGATAAAATTAACGAAACCGCGAATCGGTTGAATTCTACCGTAGAGCAGGTTCTTCTCGGAAAGGGTTTCTTCTCAGAAGCCGAATTGGGAGCATTACTTGCGAAACGCTATGGTGTTGATTTTGTTGAATTAGGTAAGCAGGAAATCACTCCTGACATATTGTTCTCCATTCCAAAGGAAATTGCCAGTCGAAAGAAGGTTATTGTATTCGCTAAGGACCGCGGAATAATGAGTGTGGCAATGTCAAATCCCTTAGATTTGGAAACACTCGATTACATAAAGAAGAGTACAGGATATAACGTAAAGGTATATTACGCATTTGAAGAAAGTATTAATGATGCTCTGCGTGCCTATCAAAAGGATATCAAGTTAGCTTTTGTAAATTTAATTGAGGAACAGGCCGAGAAGACAAAAAAAGAGAAGGGGGCTATTGAGGATGTTGCGAAAAAGATTCCTATTGTTAAGTTGGTTGACACGCTTATCGAATATGCTGTTAATGAGGGGGCCAGTGATATTCACATTGAGCCTTTAGAAGAAGAGGTTTTGATTAGATACCGAATAGATGGACAGCTTAGAGATATAACTACGCTTCCAAAAGAAATTCTTCCCATTCTGATTGCAAGAATTAAAATCATTGCCAATTTACAAATAGATGAGCATCGTTTACCACAGGACGGAAGAATAAACACTATAGTTAACAATAGTAAAGTTGCTCTTCGAGTCTCTGTTCTTCCTCTATTCTACGGTGAGAAGATAGTGATGAGAGTTTTAGAAGAAACTGCACGGCGTTTCAGTTTGGAGGATCTAGGTGTTTTAAACCACAACCTCGAGGTTATGAAGAGAAATATCTCGAAGCCCCATGGAATGGTTTTGGTGACCGGGCCGACAGGTAGCGGAAAAACAACCACTCTTTACACGGTGCTTAGCATTCTCAATACAACTGATGTTAATATTAATACAATTGAAGATCCGATTGAATACAGTATGCCTCGAATCAACCAGACTCAGGTTAATGCGAAAATCGGTTTTACATTTAGCGTTGGGTTGAGATCTCTTCTACGGCAGGACCCTGACATAATCATGGTCGGTGAAATTCGTGACAAGGAAACTGTACAAATGGCTGTCAATGCTGCAATGACGGGCCACCTTGTTCTGTCCACATTACATACAAATAATGCAGCAGCATCTATCCCGCGTCTTTTGGATATGGGTGTTGAACCATTTCTTGTAGCTTCAACGCTAAATGCTGTAATGGCTCAGCGATTAACTCGGAAACTTTGTAACGAATGTAAGGAAAAGTATGAGATTCCCGAGAAGCTGCTAGCGAGCCTTAAAACAGATCTTGAAAAACAAGGATTAACTGCTGCACAGATAAAAGAGGCTGTGGGAGACGGTCATTTCTACAAACCCATTGGTTGCAAAAAATGCGGCAATAAAGGTTACAAGGGACGACTTGGTATCTACGAGGTCTTAGAGATGTCCCCAAAGATTATGGAATTAGCTGTATCTGATGTCGTTACATATGAGCTTCAAAAGACCGCTATTAAGGAAGGTATGACTACAATGTTATATGATGGAATTACAAAGGCTCGCGAAGGTTTGACCACTTTAGAAGAAGTATTAGCCGCAACTAGAGAATAATGAAATTTAAATATACAGTTACAGACAAAAAGGGGCAGGTTGTAAAAGGCGAGATGGTTGCTCGAACACAGTCAGAGATTGAATCCAATCTTCTGGAGGATGGTTATACTGTTTTGGCGATTGAGCCGGAAAAGGAATCGTCGGAATCTTCAAAAAAACAATCCGCACTTTTTCAAAAGAAAATTTCGTTACAGGAAAAGATTCTTCTTTTCACAAACTTGGCGGCAATGCTTAAGGCTGGATTGCCTGTTGTTGATGCGATTGATGTCCTAAAGGAAGGTCAAAAGAATCAGAGATTGATAGAAATACTAGATGTAGCAAGTTATGACATCCAGGGTGGTATGACCTTTCATTCCGCATTGAGCAAGTTTCCCGATGTTTTTACGACAATGGACCTTAGTATGTTTGAAGTCGGAGAAGTAGGAGGTATGTTAGAAGAGAATATCAGAACGCTGGCAACAGAATTAAAGAATCAAAAAGATCTTCAGTCGAAAGTAAAAGGTGCAATGATGTACCCTATGGTGATTTCAATTGCTTTGGTGGCAATCGTAATATTGCTTATTATTTTCGTAATACCGCAGATTGCAGGCTTTTTCAAAGACGCTGATTTGGAGTTGCCAATTACAACAAGAATGTTAATCGGATTAAGTGACCTTCTTATAAATTATGGCATATATGTTCTCGCGGTTGTAATTGCTGCCATAGTTGCTTTTCGCACAACATATAAGAAAGTAAAGAATTTCAAGCGGATGATTGACGGACTATTATTAAAGATTCCATTTGTTGGTGTTCAGATTATTAAATTAAATACAGCAAGATTTACAAAAACGTTAGCATCTCTTTTAAAAAGCGGAGTTCCAATTATTCGTTCTTTGGAAATTACGAAAAATGGCTTTTCTAATTTGATTTATCAAGAGGCTCTTGAAAGTATTGCTCAAGATATTGAATCTGGTCAAGAACTTGCAGATGCGATGGCAAAGTTTCCAAACATCTTTTACTCAATGGCTGTTAGGATGGTAAGAGTAGGGGGGCAGACGGGAACTATCGACGAATCTCTACTAAACGTGGCGATATATTATCAAGAAGAAGTCACGGAAATTCTCGACAACTTATCCTCTATTATAGAACCTGTTTTATTACTTGTAATGGGTGGTGGAATTGCACTAATTGCATTATCTGTACTTGGACCTATTTATCAATTAACCGGGAGTATATCTCAGTAAATGAAAATGCAAAGGGGTTTTACAATGATTGAGATTATCGTTGTTATCGGCGTCTTAATGCTAATCTCGTCAGGTGCAACAATTCTTTTCCTATCAACTCAGGCAAACAATCAAAGAGAGGTAATAGTGAATGAATTAATCTCCTCTTTGCGAAAAGCTCAATCCCGAGCCATAAACGGAGAAAATCAATCCGAATTCGGTATATATTTTGAAGAGCACAAATATATCGAATTCCAGGGGGCAAGCTATATGGAGGGTAATCCAGATAATATCGTGAACCTGTTGCCAGCTGGTGTCACTATTCGCAATATCAACTTTAATGGCGACGATTTTGTTTATTATGAAAGAATGACGGGAGAAGCTAATTATGAGGGGAGCGTTGATATTGCTGTAGTTGGAATTGCTGATGCAAAGAGGATCTCTGTCAATAAATCAGGTATTGTAAATCTTGAGATTGTTGAATAACCCAAAATTGATGTTTAAGAATCAGCAAGGTGCTCTACTAATAGAGTTTTTAATTGTTCTTGCCCTGATTTCGATATTACTAACTTCTGGTTTAGACATTCTAGGACCTAGCTTAAAGATTGTTTATCAGAGTGAGGAACGTGAATTTGTATCTTCTTTGATCCAGGAACAATTTGAGGTTGTTCGAAGCATTCGCGATGAAGATTGGAATGCTTTGTCAATAAATGGCACATATCATTATGAAGACATTGAGGGTGAAGAGGAAGGTTTGCGTCTGGTTGAGGATCCGATTACGTATTATGATAAATATGAAGTAGGTATTACACTCTCAGATGTTTATCGAGATTCAAACGGGGAGATTCTTGAGACTGGAGATTTAGATCAAATTGATACATATACTCGCATGATTTCAGTGTCTGTTTCTTGGGACTCATATGGCGTTTTAAAAAATGAAGTTCAAAGTATTTATCTAACAAATTGGGGTGATTTTTAGAAAAGATTTAAAAAGTAATAATGATCAGGCAGGATTTACCCTTGTCGAGGTAATTATCTACATTGCCGTGTCCTCGGTAATGCTCATTATTGTAGTTTCGTTCGTGCGCCATATCTTATTGGTAAGAAATAAAGTGACCATTTTATCCAAGGTGCAACAGAATGCTCGATATGCAATGACAAGGATGGTAAAAGAGGTGCGATATGCGGATGATTTGGAAGTTGTAGATCAGAATACTTTGAGACTTTCCGTAGGAGATCCACTTAGAAATCCATTGTATTTTGATTTACAGGGAGGGGTTCTATATATGAAAGAGGGTCTTGGCGATTTCGTCGCAATAACAGGGAATGATGTGAAGGTTGGCGATGTGCTTTTTGAAGACCGTACAACTCCAAATTCTGCAGACATTGTAAAAATAACTCTAACCATCTCACATCCTGACGCGAGTGTCTCTCCTGACAGTCAGGCAACTATTAATCTAGATACATATGTGGCAAAAAGGTAAGTATTCACAATTTAATAAAGAGAAAGGGCAGGTCGCAATTATTGCCGTGTTAGTAGTTTCTCTAATTATGGTTTCCGTTGTTTTTGCAATCTCGAAAATGTCTCTGGATAATTATGAGATGGCTGACCTAAGTCTCTCATCCACTCAGGCATATTTTTTAGCAGAATCTGGAATAGAGGAGGGGATTTACAGACTGAAAGATGATTTGAACTATACAGGAGGGAATTACGATACTCCTATTGGGAATTATGTAATCGAAGTCACCGATAATACGACATATTACACAGTTCGTGCAGAAGGACATGTTGGTGGTGTGGTTCGTGCAATTACAGCAAATCTTTCAATATCCGTTGAGAGTGCAAAGATAACTGGCTATTCAGCTTTTGCAGGAGATGACGTATGGATGTTTTGGTCTAATGCAATTGTTAATGGTGACGTATGGGCGAATGACGATGTCGATTTTTCTAGTAATTCTACCGTATATGGTGATGTCATTTCTGCTGGGCGTGGAAGTTATTTTACAAGCTGGGTTTCTGATCATGCAAGTATTCTTGATAACCCGGCAACCGCAGATCGAGTTGAAGGTAACTTCTGGTCGGTAAATCAGATAAGGGTTATTTTAGAAGGGCGGGTTGCGGGAGATGCTTACAGTGAGAATGAAATAATTACTTTGCTTGGTGGTCATATTGATGGAACAGAATATCCGGATCAGGATTTAACGGCAGAAACAGAGCGCATAGAGGTTCCGATGTTTGATTTTTCAACGTATGAGGCACAAGCACAAGCGGGAGGAACTTTCTATGCAACGGCAACTCAATTCGAAAACTACGTTAATAGTAGGAATGATGGGAGCACTCGCACTCTTCCTGATGGAGTATATTACATTAGAAACGGTAATGTGTTTTTTAATCCAGGGCCCCCAATTGTACTTAATGGAAGCATTATTACAGAAGGTGAGATCCGATTCTACTGTGGAGTTCAAATAAATGCTCAAAATAATTTGCCGGCGCTTGCGGCTGCAAAAGACGCAGAATTCAGAGATTACGGATGGCCAACATATGGTGGTGACTTTGTAACAATAAATGGTGTATTATATTCTGAGAGAGATATAATCTTAAGACACGATAGCAGCGGAAAGCTAATTGAGGTTAATGGTGCTGCTTGGGCTGGTGACGATTTGCGAATCGAAAACTCCAGTACAGTGAATTTTTTGCCGGAAGTAACACAGAATGTCATCGGCTTTGGTTTTACAGTAGAGCCAGGACAGGTTTCAATAGATAATTGGCAAGAAACATTATAAAATAAAATCTATGACTGCCCTAGATTTTGACAAGTTAATAGAAGGTGAAGATACTTTCGGTTTGGACATTTCCAATACGAGAGTAAAAGCTATGTGGGTCACGAAATCCGGGAGAAGCAATTTACATCTTCAGAGTTTTGGTGAAGAAACAATTCCTGCAAGTGCTGTCGTAGGTGGAATAATTCGTCGTCCTGAAGTCGTTGCAGAGGCAATTAAAAAAATACTCAAAAATTCATATCCGAAACCAATTCGGACGAAATATGCCATCTGCTCAATCTCTCAAGAAAAGGTTTACCTAAAGATTGAGGATTTTCCAAATATTGAAAAGGAGAAACTTCGAGAAGCTGTCACTTGGAAAGCAAACAAGGTTCTTGCAATGCCTTTGGAAAAGATTTACTGGGATTGGCACAGACTTAATCCAAAGGAAGATGAAAGTACGGTGAGTATTCAGTTTGCAGCCGTGGAAAAGGAAGTTGTCGACTCATATGTCCATGCAATTCGCCTTGCCGGAATTATTCCTCTCGCATTTGAAATGGAGTCAAGTGCTGCAGGACGAGTTCTTCTAGCATCAAATGAAGAGCTTAAAGAGTCTCCATTGTTATTTGTTGATATCGGAAATAGCAATACAAATCTCTCGATTTATCATCAAGGTGGTTTTCGTTTTAATTCTTCAGTAAATGTCGGAGGAAATCAAGTAACAAAGATCATTGGTACAGAAAAAGGATTATCTCCCGTCGAGGCGGAGGAGTATCAGCGCACAACAGGACTAAAAACTAAAACAGAAACTCTTCAATCCGCGCTTTCTGCTTCTCTCACACCAATAATCTCCGAGATGATGGGTGCAATGCGCTTCTATGATAAAACACCGGGAAAAGAAGATGACATTAAATTGGCGAAAGTTTATGGGGATGGTGCATCGCTTAAGGGCGTCGATAAATACCTTGATGAACAGATTCCGGATCTGAAAGTGGGGTATGCAAACCCAAGTATTGGGATGATTCCGATTCCTCAATTTATTTCCCATGAGAAAATATTTCCGCATCTGGTTGTTACGGGGCTAGCGCTGAAGGGCCTCGGCAAATATCATGAATTTGGAGATGTTAACTTCCTTCCTGCGGACGTCCAGAAAGCTTATGTAAATGAGCAGCTTAAAAAGAAAGTTGGAAATATCGTTAAGATTTTATCAATAAATATAATTGCGATTTGTGGATTCTTGTTGGGTGGACTATTTCTTCTTACTGAGGAATCGAGTCAAATCCAAGCAACAATTAATTCGAAAAAGGCGATTCTGCAAGGTTCAAGTATTCAAACAAAGTCATTGGAGATTAGCAAATTCAATGAATCCCTTGCATCGATAAGCTCTATAATAAATTCCGAATTTGATTGGATAAAAATCTTCGATAAGATCCTTTCTGTAACTCCGGGAAATGTCGTGTTGGATAATATTGATATATATGTAGATGAGTCTTTGGCTCCGAAATCAGAACCTATCTGGATTATTAGTCTATATGGTAGAACTGATAATAGACAAACTGTAATTGATTACAGTACAAATCTAATTTCAACGGAAGTTTTCTCAAATGTACAAATTCCCGTTTCGGCTTTTTCTTCCGGTGAAGAGGTTGAATTTCGTATTAACATGGATCTGAGCTTTACGAATTTATTGGCAAATCCAGAAAACTTTGCTAAGAAATCTACAACACAAACAACTGGAGAATTAGAACTTAAACCTTTCACGCCTGCAAAATGAAACAAGAAGAAGTAAAACAAATAAAAAAGCAAAATCCAAACCAATATTATATTGTGGTAGGGTTATTTGTAGTTTCTCTCGTAGGATTATTAATCTTTAGCTATTCGCAGTTGAAGAAATCCGCGACAAAAGTCTCCGATCAACTTGCTCTGTTGAATCAGTATGCCCTGGAAGAGGCTAAGATTAATAAGCTTTTAAGTGATCATGGTGAGGTTGAGGAACAGTCATTACTTCTTACAGAAGCAATCCCAGATAAGGGGAAATTGGTGAGCTTCATTGAGAACATAGAGAAGATTGGAGAAATGCTAAATCTGGATTTAGATGTAAGACTAAAAGAGGGCGTTGTTGACGAAGATGGTGTGGTTGTTGATGTCGAATCTGAGGCAACAAAACGCGTAACTGCATATGCAGGAATATCCTCAGTGGAAGTATTGGAGGTCGGAGTTTCTGTGCGTACAGATCCGGATGAGTTTGACAAGATAATAAACTTTATCGGTATGCTCGAAGATCTTAAATATTATTCGAGAATTGTTGATATGAAATTTATTTCTGGGTTAGACGATCGAGATGGGAGATATTATCTCGATAGTATTTTCACATTAAATTTATATGTTAAAGCCGGTACAGAATCAAAGTGAAAGAATTATCAGATAAAATACAAAAGAATATAGTAATTTACATAGAAGTGTTTATTTATGCCGTAATGCTTGCTGTAAACATTTTCTTCGCCTTTGAAATATATGCGAAGGTCATAGAGAAAGTTGCTCCCAGTGCAAAGACGGTTGAGCTGGAAATCTCAAGTCTAAATTCTCTCAATGAAGACTTGCTAAATGTTTTCAAGGAAGATCATCAGGAAAGAAAGACCTATATTGAGAGTGGTGATGGTACGTTTGAGAATAAATGGCAAACTCTCTCAAATCCACGCTCTCCATTCTAACTTCCCCCTGAACTCAAGATTTCTACATTTAACTTGTTAAGATTCGTGTGCGTTCGCTGTATTGTCTTTTTTTCTGCAATAGAAAAATCCCCTATAGAATAGGGGATTTTTCATGCTTACCTTGGAAATAGATCTTAGTATGTCAAGTAGAACTTTGTTTCTTCTTGATCTGCATTCACTTCCATATTGTTTGTTGCAACAATGATGTGTTGAGGTGATGCTGTACTATCTACACCGATTAGATACTCTGTAGTTCCATCTGGGTCTACAGGTAGTTCACTTAGATAAGTTGTAAGTCCATCAAGGTCACTTACGTTACATGCGCCTGCTGTTCCACAAGTAGGTGCTCCAGATACTGTTAATGAATCAAGTGCTGCTCCGCCGATTGTTGGGAAGGCACCATTATTATCAATAGTATAAACACTTACTGCTTGAAGAACTGCATTCACATCTTCTCTTCGTCTCGAGTTTCTTGCATCTTGGAATCTTTTCACAGGATTTAATGCAACAAGTGTTACAACTGCGAGAATACCAAGAATAGCGATGACTACAAGGATTTCAATTAAGGTAAAACCTTTTTGATTAAGCTTTCTCATTTGATATACTCACCTCCTTGTGATTTTAGACAGTTTAAGTTTTCACAATATTCGTTTATCAGTTGAATATCGTTCATTACCAATCTACATTATTGTGTTCTTCCTTGTCAAGAAGACACTTTTTTTGTTTCAAAAACATAGTAAATGCAAAGTTTTGCAATTTGTTGTAGAATGTAAAAGATTAGTTAAATGGAACTTTCAGTATGTCAGGACATTCCAAATGGTCAACTATTAAAAGGAAAAAGGGTGCTCTAGATGCTAAGCGAGGTCAAGTCTTCACGAAGATCTCAAAGATGATAACTATCGCTGCACAAGAAGGCGGTGGTGATCCAGATATGAACTTCTCTTTGCGTATTGCTATAGAGAAGGCAAAAGAGGCAAACATGCCAAAAGACAACATCGACAGAGCTGTTAAAAAAGGATTGGGAGAGGGTGGTGGTGAAGCGTTAGTTGAAATGTCATATGAGGGCTATGGTCCTGAGGGAGTTGCTGTTATTGTTGATGCAATGACAGATAATAGAAATCGTACTGCAGCCGAGGTTCGCCATATTTTTGAGGGTTGCGGCGGATCATTGGGATCGGATGGCGCCGTTTCTTGGCAGTTTGAAACAAAAGGTTTGATTACGATTAAATGTAAAAAGATTCAAAAATCAGAGAAATTTGGTAAAGAGGACGAAGAGGTTTCTATCGATAAGGACGAATGCATGTTAGAGATTATGGAGGTTGAGGGTGTAGAAGACGTTCGGGAAATAGATCTGGAAGAAGAAGGCTTGGGTCTAGAAATTTATTCTGATAAAAAGGACTTTGCTCCAGTACGGGGACAGGTTGAGCAGTTAGGTTATGTAATTGTTTCCTCTGAAATCATCAAGGTTCCGACCAATCCTACGAAAGTCAGTGCTGAAGTAGTTGAGAAAGTCCATCACTTTATAGAGTCTATGGAGGAAAATGAGGATGTCCAAAATGTTTGGGTTAATATAGACTTAGAATAATTGATGTCAAAGAAATCATCTATTCGTATATTGGGGATTGATCCCGGGATTGCAATAACAGGGTGGGGGATTGTAGATTTTGACGGAAACCAGTGTAAAGTAATTTCATATGGTGCAATTATTACTAACTCTGACCAACTGATTGAAGATCGTTTGAATATTCTTTTTGATGATTTGGATGAAGTCGTAGCAGAATTCTCTCCTTCCGTTATGGCAATAGAGCAATTGTTTTTTTTCAAAAATGCAAAAACGATAATTACCGTTGGGGAGGCGAGGGGGGTTACACTGCTTGCCGCGAAGAGATGCAATCTTGGAATATTTGAGTATACGCCCTTGCAAATAAAGCAGGCTGTGACAGGCTATGGGCGTGCTGCCAAAGCTCAGATGCAGCAGATGATAACGGAATTGCTAAAACTTGAGGAAACGCCAAAGCCTGATGATGTTGCTGATGCATTGGCAGTAGCCTATACTCACAGTGTATATAATAATCACTTTAAATTCGAAAAATGATAGGATATCTAAAAGGTACTGTAATTGAAACCGATGCAGAGACTCTAATTTTAAATGTTAGTGGAGTAGGGTACCTAGTTCATGCTAATACCTCTGTCATACGCAAGGATGAAGATAAGGAGTTTTATATCTATACACATGTTCGCGAAGATCAGCTAAATTTGTATGGATTTCCCACTCAAGAAGAACTGACCCTATTTAAAATTTTGATTTCCGTTAAAGGAGTTGGACCAAAAGTGGCGATGAGTATTCTTTCCAATCTCAGTGTGGAAGAGCTTGCTCAGGCTGTTCTACTTGATGACGCGAAAACAATTCAGTCTGTTCCAGGAATTGGGAAAAAAGGTGCTGAGCGGATTGTTCTTGAAATAAGAGGACAGATTGAGAACTTAGGATATTCTGCAAAGGGTGGAGTAGAAAGAAACACAACGAAGATAGCGAGTAACTTGAAAAAGGAAGTTCTTGGTGCCCTGCAAAACCTCGGTTATAATAAAGGGGAAGCAGAAGATAGACTGGATGCTGTGATGCAGGACTATTCTGGCGAAATGAAGGTCGAAACTCTGATTAAACTATGTTTGAGCACATAAAATTGTGATAGAAAAGAGAATTGTTTCTCCCACTGCGGATAAACAGGATGTTAAAATAGAAAAAACATTAAGACCTCGAACTTTAAAGGAATTAATCGGGAGGGAGCAGGAAAAGGAAAGCTTCAACATATTAATTGATGCCGCGAAGAAACGTGGTGCTTCTATCGACCATGTCTTATTATATGGTCCGCCGGGGCTTGGCAAAACTACTCTTGCTCATATTTTGGCAAATGAGATGAACGTTGGAATCAAGGTCACATCGGGGCCGGCCATTGAGCGCGCTGGTGATTTGGCTGCAATTCTAACGAACCTTCAAAAACACGACATCTTGTTTATTGATGAGATACATAGATTGAACAAGGTTGTCGAGGAAATCTTATACCCTGCTATGGAAGATTCTTCCTTAGATATAATTATTGGGAAGGGACCTTCTGCAAGAACTGTCAAATTAGACTTGCCGCCATTCACCTTGATCGGTGCTACGACTAAGATTGGTATGCTCAGTTCTCCGTTGCGTGATCGTTTCGGAGTCATTCACAGACTTAATTATTATAGTGAGGAGGAGCTTGCGCAGATAATTATTCGGTCTGCAGATGTGCTCGGTGTATCCATATCACAAGAGTATGCAAAGGAAATTGCGGAAAGATCTCGCGGGACAGCCAGAATTGCAAATAGACTGCTGAAACGTGTTCGAGACTATGCGGAAGTAAAAAATGATAGTGTTATCGATAGTAATGTCGTTGCAGAATCACTGAATATAATAGGCGTTGATAAAAATGGTTTGGATAACTTGGATAGAATGGTTCTCTCGGTAATATTAGAAAATTATAGTGGCGGGCCTGTCGGTCTTAAGGCTATTGCTGCCGTAATATCTGAGGATGTGGATACCCTTGCTGATGTTTGCGAGCCATACCTCCTGCAAAACGGTTATATCCTGAGAACGCCACGAGGAAGGGTTGCAACTAAAAAAGCCTATGATTTACTTGGTTTAGAATATAAATTTTAAAGATGCAAAAACGAACAAGAATTGGTGTGCTAAGTGTTCTTATGGGAGTACTCTTGTTACTCAGTCCTTCGTTTCACATCGGCAACCCGGCACTGTTTGCTGTTCTGGTGGCTTCTGTAATGTATTTTGGTCTTTATTGGGTTTTGGAATTTAACGTCATTGGGCTGCGCTTGATTTTTGTTTTTCTTCTACCAATAATTTTTACATTCTTATTCGTTCAAAGATTACTAAGTGCATGGGGTAGTGGCGCAATCAGCTTCCCGATCGCTGTGTTTTTTGCCATCCTTACTTACGTTCTAATACTAACTGCAAATATCTTGAATGTTGCATCGGTTAAGAAAATCCCGCTGCTTCAGGTCGCTCAGACGTCATTGTATTTCTTCTCTACAGTTACCGTTTTCTTTGCTTTCGACGCCATTCAGGGCCTGGAAATGGGTACTATACTTGATGTTTTAATTATTGCTTTAGTGGGATTTATAATCACATACCAGCTGATGTGGTTTATTTTGGAGTCAAGAGCAGACCTCTTTAATGCCGCCTTGATGATCGATCTGGCTTTGGTGATGATTTACTTTGCTTTGTCCTTCTTTCCAATACCATATATGCTCTATAACCTAGTTCTCGCGACTGTCTTCTACATCCTTTCTGGGTTATTCATGCATTCAGCAAAGAAGAGTCTTACCGTCGGTATTATTATCGAGTATGTTGTTGTTATTGCTGTAATATCTACAATATCAATCCTATCACTTAATTGGGGAAGCTTCTAAGAAGCTTTGGGTATATCAATCCAAGAACGAGAATCTATTCAGCCTGTTTTCCCGTCTTTATAATAAGAATCCTCTATGAGGATTCTCTCACTTTTGTTTATTAATACGGCGGATTGTAATCATGCAAAACTTTAAGAGGCATTAGTAAAGAGTGGGGGAGTAGGGGCCTCAAGATTAGAGATTGATAATTATTATCCCATAATTATAAAACTATAGGACCTGGAGTTAATAAAGTTTTAATAATTCAAAATAGGGTGAAACGGACAGTGAAACAGGAATACGCGTAACATTCATAGCTTACTGTGGATAAGTACCCCTGTGACCATATCCTCGGGGGAGACCCGGTTTAACACAAATAATGTATAAATAATAATTGTATTTATCTTATAAACGTTGATGGTGGAGGATTAAATAGATGAATATTATTCTAATTATTCCCCATTAGGGCGCGTTGATCTAAAATGTTTGCAAATCGACAATCTGAGTGCTAATATAAGAGCATAAACTATTTCGTATAATCACCCTTATGCGAAGTACTGTGTCGACAGGGAGCGACGGGGCAGTCCCCTGTTCTATTTTCAATATTTGCTGATTTATCTCTTTGCTTCTATAATTAATTTGAATTATTAATCATTTATTTTTATAAACAATTCTTTTATTTACCTTTCGGTCTTGTATTCGTTCTATTACTATTAACTTTCATTGAAAATACGCTTATGGTTGCTTTAGATCCCCTATCGATTGAAATTCCTTATAAAGAGGACTTTTTGATTGATTTGACAAACAATAATTACTCTATTGAAACTGTTTATAACTACGGTAGGGATCTTACGGTCTTTGAAAGGTTTCTACAATCACGTAAAGTTCCATTTGAGAAGTTGGATAAAAGGACGATTAGTTTGTACAAAGGATTTTTACGCTCAGGGAAACATTTGGAAATAATAAATGAGCTTCGAGATAGAGAAGAATTTTTGAAAATTACGGGACATGCTTCAATTAACATTGGTGATACGGCAGAATCTCGTGTGACGAATTCTAAGGGGGTTCTAAGCGACGATAAGGTTGCAGGTGCTACACGAGGTGCTTTGCAAAATACAAGTTTGAATAAACTCTCGGCTCGATCTGTGAATCGGATGCTTTCTGCTCTCAGATCTTACCTCGGATATTTGCTCGACTATGATTATGTATGTCCGATTGCTCCCGAAGTTATTAAACTTATAAAAACGGAACGTAAAGAATCTCAAGTTGCTGATCTTGATGAATTAATTCAAATTATCGAAGCTTCAGAATTATATGAGGAAGATGACTTTGTTAAACTTCGAAATCGTGCAATGCTTGAAGTTCTTTTTTCAACTGGGATGAGAATCTCTGAACTTGTTAGTTTAGGAACTGCGGATATTAATGCGGAAGGTAAGATCTATATTATGGGTAAAGGAAAGAAGCAGCGTATGGTTTATTTGACCGAAAGGGCTAGGGGGCATTTGAATGAGTATATGAAGAGAAGAGGGACTTCTGAATTTTCTACCTCCCCTGCTCTATTTTTATCTTCTCGCGGTCAGGGGAAAAATACGAGAAAAAGTCGAATAACTCCACGTTATGTTCAGATGAAAATTCAACAATATCGCAAACTTTTGGGGATTGTGGTTCCGGTGACGCCACATGGTTTGAGGCACGGTTTCGCAACTTATTTGGCTGAAGAAGGCGCAAATCCGGCGGCGATCCAGAGGCTTCTCGGTCATGAATCTCTTCAAACTACGACAAGATATGTGCATGCGTCGGATAAATTTGCAGAGGAAACACATAAGAAATATCATCCGCTGGCGGTGGGATAAGAAAATTAAAAATTAAAAATTAAAAAGTAAAAAAGAAATTTTACGGTTTCAGTGGCAGGGACAGGATGAGGGTTTTTGTAGTCTGGAAAGTGCAATGCACTGTTACTCGTCACTGAATTTGTGTAAAAAATCTCTTGCAATCAGGCGGATTTTTGATAATATATGTCATATACTTATAAATATTTATAGTTTTGTGTCACAAACATGCGTTTTTTAGATTTTAAACAAAAGCTTGAAGGTTTTGTAGTATTTTCTTTGGATGATATTGGGGCTTTTGATCCGAATTTTAATATGGTTCAATTGTCGCAGTGGCAAAAGAAAAATTACATTAGGAAAATTATAAAGGGAAAGTATATTTTCTCTGATTCAGATTTAAATGAAAAACATCTTTTCTTAATCAGTAATGAGCTTTTGTCGCCGTCATATATTTCATTAGAAACGGCACTTTCGTGGTATGGAATAATACCCGAAGGTGTTTATACGATAACGGCGGTTTCACCTATTCGAACTATGGATTATCAAGTTTCAATTGGTAATTTTTCTTACAATAAGATAAAGAAGTCGGCTTTCTTCGGAGATGTTGTGAATGAGATTCCCGGAACTAAGAGAAAATATAGGATTGCTTCAATAGAAAAAGCCATTATTGATTATTTGTATTACCACAAAGAAATAGTATCTTCTGATGATATCGATGCTTTGCGATTTAATAGTACTGTCATAAAAAACGGTTTAGACTTTAATCTCTTCATTTCATATGCGAAGGTTATTGAAAACGCAGAGTTATTGAAAAGAGCCAATATTTTTGTAAAGTATTTTGAGAATGCTTAAATTAAGTGAAATTAAAGAGAATTATTCTCCTAAATTACAGGTTTTCTCAAGAGGAATTCTGAGAGAATATATTCAATACAAGATTCTTGAGGTTATTTATAGTTCCAAATTTGCTTCGAAGTTGGTTTTCATGGGCGGAACAGCTCTTCGAATTGTTTATGATAATCAGAGGTTTTCTGAAGATTTAGACTTTGATAATTTTTCTTTAACAGTTGATGATTTTGAGAATCTTACCAATTTAATAGAGAATTCTTTGGAGAATGAGGGTTATGAAATAGAGATTAGGAATGTCTACAAAGGTGCTTTTCATTGTTATATCAAAATTCCGAAAGTATTGCAGCTTGAGGGTTTATCTGATATTTCGAACGAAAAGATTACGATTCGAATTGATACAACTCCTCAAAATTATGATTATAAGAAGGGTTTATTTTTGATTGATAAATTTGGTGTGTATCAGAATATTTCTGTTGTCCCAATAGAGCTTTTGATGGCACAGAAGTTTGCTGCGATTTTAGGCAGGAAACGTGCAAAGGGTCGAGATTATTTTGATTTGTCGTATTTGTTTGGTTTGGGTGTTGAACCTGATATGTTATATATTGAAAAGAAATTAGGGTTTTCAAATTTGTCTGAACTTCGGATTGCTGTTCTCGATCATCTTAAGAATGTAAATTTGGAGGATATGGTTAAAGATGTGGAAAAGTTCTTGTTTAATCCTAGTCACACTGACAGAATAAGAAATTTTCCGCAAATGATAGAAAAGCTTTGAAAGAAGCTTCCCCTACTTTCTTTGTGTACATGCTTCGGATAAATTCGCAGAGGAAACGCATAAGAAATATCATCCGCTGGCGGTGGGATAAGATAAGGAAAAAGTAAAAAGGAAAAATATGTGGTGAGCTTGTCCCTCCTTAGCGGGACGAAGTAAAACTAGGGGAAAAAAGATGCTTTTTCCTCAAATTTTTGGTAAAATGTTATCTTATATCTATATATTATATCATTTTTATTTATTTATTTTATTTGTAGAATAAAATGCTGACACTAACAGGAGACCAACAATAGAATCTATTCTTGGAGATGAAGTTTTAGATCGTGCTTTGAAGATAGTAACAATGGAAGATTTTGATGCCACAGCACCTAATTATGCTGCTGCTGCATTGGGAACTACTGTTTCTGAAGCTCAGGCAGATCCGGATCAAGCTGTACAAAAACTTATCGAACTTCAAGCTAGATTAATGTCAACAAGTGCTTTGGCACCTGATTTTGCTAATAAAGTTCTTTTAGGTTTGAGTGATCTTCATACTGGCTTAGCTTTGATATTACCGCCAGACTTTAATGAAAAGGTTACTGCAAGAGCTGTAGAATTAGGATATGTTCCTAATAAACAGGAAGATACTGAAGGAGCGCGAGAAGATAATGATGATTTTGATCCTTCCCAAGTAATTGTTAATTTAGCAGATACAGATGGTCTTGGTGATGTTGGAGATGATTTTTCACCAGAGCAAGCCGAGCAAGCTATGAGAGCTTTCGGATTGGTAAAGGAAGATGGGGTATCTTGGGCAGATCTTTATAAGCAATGGAAAGAAGAAAGGCATCCTGCAGTTCGTAATTTTCTAAACGGTGCACGGGGTTCTTTCAACGAAGCAGATTATAATGCATTGAGCACTAGGCTTCAGAGGGCTTGGGGAATTCTCGGTGAAACTTTAAGTTCTGGTTCAGAAAATGGAAATCTTTTGAGGGTGGCTTTAAATACAAGATTTGCTAGAAATGATTCAAAACAATCTTCTGCACAAGGTCAACAAAGACCTGTTGTAGAAGAAGTTGTCCGATCTCATGTAGCAACTCCTGTTGCTGTTAAAGCAAAGGCAGAGGTTGCTCCTACTGCCCTTTCTGAAGAAGAGAGATTGGTTATGGAGAAAATGGGATCAAGTATTGATAATCTTAGAAATATGGGAGCTGAAGCAGCATACAAGCTTGCTTGGAGTAAGTTTAATAGAGAATGGCAAGATGCTGGTCGTGAAGCTATCGATAGAGACCTTAGCACAGGAAATGCCGGTCTGCAATTTAGACAGGAACAAACAACTGAAATTCGTACTGCAATTCGATATTTGAGAGATAAAGTCTTTGGAGAGGCTGAATGGCAGAAATTAGATGATAAATACACATTGACACAAAGACAGAGATGGTAAATTTTTATTAGATTTTTTAAAAAGAGGTCTTAAAGGCGACCTCTTTTTTTACTCCCCCACTCCAACTAAATATGTTGCTGGGACTGCCACATAACTTGAATGTAGCGTATATTTATCTTCTCGTCCGTCTGTGAATGTCACCGTTCTGAAGTAATCGGTTTGAAATCCTGCGATTGCAGATTTTGTTAACTTCCGTTCTCCTGGTGCTAAATCTGCAGATGGAATTTCATAAGAAGTTGATGCCCAGTATTTCCCATATATTTCAGGACCTGAGACTTCAACTTTTCTTCCATCGTCCGTTCCATAAATCCAAACTCTTGCTCGTTTAGTTTCGGTATTAACATCTTGCTGAATAAGAATGTGTCCGGGGGAATCATTTCTAAACTGCATACTTGCAGATGGAATGTAAACTGAAGCATCAAGCCCGGGTTGTGGCCATCTATAATATTCCACATCATAACTGTGCGGATGTCGTTCAACAATCGGAAACCCTCCATAAAATGCTGCCCGAAAAAGTGTTGTGGATGTTTGACAAATTCCTCCACCATATTCTAATGCAGTTTGTGTTCTGTTTTTTATCACCCAACCAGGCATGAAACCATGTGCGGCATCAATTGGTCCAATGTATTGAGCATAATTGAAAATTTCTCCCGGACCAATTATTACATTTTGAAACCTTGATAAGCCGACCTTTATGTTGGTTTCCCGACTGTCTGTAGAATGACCGAAATCTGATTCCCCGTAAGCTATTAACTCTTTAATTCCTAGATTAAGCTCCGTTTCATCGTATATTTGCCCCTCCTGTACAGATATAGGAAGTTCGGTTTCATAGATACTATTTTTGAAGTTTTCTACAATTAATTCAACAGCCTGTTCTTTTTCAAGAGCATATCCATCTTTTAGCGTTCCTTCAACAATAACTGTTTCATTAGCATCAAGACTTAATTTGATGTGTTCAGCGTGATTATCAAGTTGACTTACAATATTAGTATTTACATATTTATCAATTTCCTCCGGATTTAAAAGAATGCTAAAGTTCACAGGTACTGTATCTTCACCTGCAACAATTCCTGTTCCAAACTTGTAATAAATTGGTTTTGAGAACAGTGCATTTGCAAAGGTCTTTGAGGAAATGTCGAAAAGCAACCACTCTGGGTGATCAGCAAGTTTTTCAGTGACATTAACATTGCCGGCTTTAAATTTAAGCTCTTGTTCAATAATCTCATTTGCAGCATCTGCGATAACAGCAACTTCTCCATATGAAAGTGTCGGAGTACTTTGTGTCGTTTGGAGACTGTATGATTCTCTATACAAATATTCAAATGCAGTCTTAACATTATTAACACTTTCTGGGGTTAGTGATGTTCCCGATTTCCCCTCAACGACAACAAATCTTCCCTCCTGATGAATCACCTCCGGTTCCTTGAACGGACTAATGTTTTCGAAATTCGCATAAATTGTGTTAAGAATATTTGCCTCTTTTACATTTACACTAAGCGCTCTGTCGTATTTCTTAAAATTATTTCCAATTGAATAAACATATTCAGAAAACGTATCAGGATATGCAGGATGTTGAGCTGTGTAAATGTTTTGGAGAACCTCATTTGCGTTAATTTCTGCATTAAAGTCTGTAATATCGATTGTTTCTTTTTCACCGTTAATTTCAACTTCTACTGTATTTACTTGAAAATCTTCAATTGCTCCAGCAAGTATTTCTCTTGCTTCTGCAAGAGTCATTCCTCCAACATAGTAATCCCCTACTCTCGTTTGAATGTAAAATCTGTTATGGAAATAAATGTAATTTGCCAACAAAATTAATGAAATTAATAGTGTTGAAAATATGAATGCATACGAAGTTGCCGTCAAAACTTGTCGACGTTTTGATGGTGCATTATAGCTAACTAGCTTCTCTTTTTGATTCGTTGGTTTCGTTCCCATAGCAGTTTTTTGCGTTTTGGCAATATTATCAAATTTATAATAACGTTTTTTCCGGTTCTTAACAATATTCAACGGATAAGTTGAGGAAAAGTAACACTTTCATTAATAATGTAGGGACAGGTTTAAAACCTGTCCCTACCAATTGATTGAACTAATAATTAATCTTACACTACCGCCATAGAAGCTACTTCATCATCACCTTTTACATTCATCAATTTCACACCAGTTGTTTGTCTATGCTGTGTTGGAATTCCTTCTTTCAAAGGAAGCATTATCGCAATGCCTTTCTTTGAAATTATTAACAAATCTTTATTAGGATGATCAAGAATTCTTGCGGAAATAAGTTTCCCTGTTTTACTCGTTACCTTAAATGTAAATACACCCTGTCCGCCACGTCCCTGTACGGCATATTCTTCAAGTTTAGTCATTTTTCCATATCCCTTTTCAGAAACGAGAA
Source organism: uncultured Candidatus Saccharibacteria bacterium (assembly GCA_964501355.1). Lineage (GTDB taxonomy): Bacteria > Patescibacteriota > Dojkabacteria > CAZCSM01 > CAZCSM01 > CAZCSM01. The sequence goes on from CAZCSM010000006.1 coordinate 45,439, forward strand.
GTAAACTCACTTCACCTTCTCTGACAACATCCATTACTACAACACCATCGTCTTCTTTCTTAAACTTAATCCCGAAGACTCCCATTGAAGCTCTTCCCATCGGTCTAACATCACTTTCTTTGAATCTGATACTTTTACCATATTTTGTAACAAGCATTACTTCATTATCTCCGGTTGTAGGTCGAACCCATGCGAGTTCATCTCCATCTTTTAGCTTGATTGCGATAAGCCCGGATGATCTGATATTACTGAATTCAGAAAGTTCAGTCTTTTTTACAATACCTGCGGTTGTTGCCATAAACAGATATTTATATTTCTTTCCTGATTTTTCCGATTTCTCCTCTCCTTCTTGAATAACATCTTCTTCAAAGAAGCCATCTTCTGTTCGTGTTAGAACGCTGCTTACAAGCTCATTTTGGTCAACATCAATTAGATTAATAATCGGCTGTCCCTTTGCTGTTCGTCCAAAATCCGGAATTTCATGTGCCTTTAACTGGAATACCCTGCCCTTATTCGTAAAGAATAAAATATCATCATGAGTATTGCATTTAAGCACGTGTTCAACAAAGTCGCCTTCTTTTGTAGTCATTCCTTTTTTCCCGGTTCCACCCCTGTGTTGTGGCGCATATGTACTCTCAGGCATTCTCTTAATGTATCCTTCGTGCGATATTGTAATAAACACATCTTCCGGTTTGACAAGGTCTTCTTCTGAAATCTCCCCCACTTTGCCTTTGATAACCTTTGTTCGTCTTGCATCTCCAAACTTTTCCTTAACTTCGAGAAGTTCATTCTTCACTTCATTTAAGATTGCAATTGGATCGGCAAGAAGAATTTCTAAGTCAGCAATGAACTTTTTGATTTCCTTGTATTCTTCTTCGATTTTCTGTCTTTCAAGAGCGGCAAGTCTTCGAAGTTGCATATCTAGAATTGCTTGTGCTTGGATCTCCGAAAGCTTAAATCTCTTTATCAAATTATCTTTCGCTGTTTCCTGCGTCTTCGATTCACGAATTGTTTTGATAACTTCATCCAGATTATCAAGTGCAATCTTCAACCCTTCCAAAATGTGTGCTCTGTACTTTGCTTTCGCCAGGTCATATTCATTCTTTCGAATAACAACTTCTTGTCTATGACTAATGAATAATTCTAATATTCTCTTTAGTGACAGGACATGAGGTTCATTCTCAACAAGTGCAAGCATATTGGCATTAAATGCCTTTTGCATCTCCGTGTACTTGAAGATTTTATTCAAAATCGTCTTTGGTTTTGCATCTTTCTTCAGTTCAACTACAACACGTATTCCTTCTCTATTTGACTCATCCCGAAGATCTTTAATTCCATCAAGCTTCTTCTCTTTATATAAGTCTGCAATTTTAGCGACCAAATGTGCTTTGTTAACCTGGAAAGGAAGTTCTGTAATAATAATTTGGAATCTGTCTGCTTTGCTTTCTTCAATCTTTGCAACACCTCTCATCACAATTCTTCCCTTGCCGGTTGAGTATGCTTCAAGAACAGATTCTCTGTCATAAATTACTCCGCCCGTTGGGAAATCAGGACCTTTTACAAATTCAATAAGTTCGTCAGCGGTTGCTTCAGATTGGAATTTCGGATAAAGTGATTCTCCTTCTGCAAATGTAACGTCTTGATAAATTTCGTCAGGATTTGCGACTTCGGGAACTTTTTGAGTTTTTTCTCTTTCAATTCTTAATTCGTTATATTTTGATTTTCCTTCCCATTCATTTCCCTTATCGATCATATGGGCAAGCGCATCTACAATCTCTCCCAGATTATGAGGTGGGATTTTTGTTGCCATACCGACAGCGATTCCGTCAACGCCATTAAGAAGAAGCATCGGAAGTTTCGACGGTAAAACGGTCGGTTCTGTATGATTTCCGTCGTAGTTTAATTCATATTTGACAGTATTCTTATCAATATCGGCTAAAAGATCGGCTGTGATTTTTCCCATTCTCGATTCGGTGTAACGCATCGCAGCTGCACTATCACCATCAATAGATCCGAAGTTTCCTTGTCCGTCAACCATTAAGTATCTTGAACTGAAATCCTGTGCCATTCGAACCATTGTCTGATAAATAGCCTGATCACCATGAGGGTGATATTTTGCCATAACTTCACCAACCGTATTTGCAGATTTTCGATATGCAGAAGTTGGAGTGATCCCCAATTTATCCATGGCAAAAAGAATCCTTCTCTGCACAGGTTTCAATCCGTCTCGAACATCCGGAAGAGCTCTTGCTACAATAACACTCATCGAATAGTTAATGTACGACTTTTTCATTTCATCCGATATTCTAATCGGCTTAATGTTTTTATCAATTTGCTCTAGTTCAAGATTCTCAGTATTGTTGTCGTTCATTTCTTAATAATTTGACCTAATATTTAATAATCCAGAGATGCAGTTCGTGCATGCCTTTGGATGAATTTTCTTCTTGGGGGAACTTCTGTGCCCATTAACATATCAAAAACACGATCAGCTTCATCTGCATCGTCAATCATTACCTTTTTCAAGATTCTGTTTTCAGGATTCATCGTTGTTTCCCAAAGTTGATCAGGATTCATTTCACCAAGACCCTTATATCTTTGAACTTTCGCAAGTCCTCTTTGTTCTGGGGTTAAACTCTTTAGGTATGCTTCTCTGCCATTTTCGTCAATAATCCATTCTTTATGTTTTCCAACCGTAATCTTAAATAGAGGAGGTTGCGCTACATATAAGTAACCTTGCTCGATTATCGGCTTTAAATGTCTAAAGAACAATGTCAAAACAAGAGTTGTGATATGTTCTCCATCAACATCGGCATCGTTCATTATGACGATTTTATGATATCGAAGTTTTGATAAATCAAGCGTATTCCCTACTCCACATCCAAGCGCAATAATTAAATCCTTCAATTTTTCATTTTTCAAAACTCTATCAATTCTGTATTTTTCTGCATTAATAGGTTTACCTGTTAATGGAAGAATTGCTTGAGTTCGTCGATCTCGACCCTGTTTTGCAGAACCGCCAGCAGAGTCTCCCTCAACTACGTAAATTTCGCATTCTTCAGGATTTTTCGATGAACAATCAGCGAGTTTTCCCGGCAAGCTTGCCCCATCCAGTGCACCTTTTCTAATAACTGCTTCACGAGCTGCTTTGGCGGCCTTTCTTGCTCTCGCCGACATTAGTGCTTTCCCTAGGATTGCTTGTGCATCTTTTGGATTTTCTTTGAGATGCTGAACAATTCCATCATATACCACGGATCTAACTACACCTTGAACTTCCGGATTATTAAGTTTAATTTTCGTCTGACCTTCAAATTGTGGATCCCCTACTCTAACGGAAATTATCGCTGTCAAACCTTCTCGAACATCATCCCCCGTTAGCTTTTCATCTTTTTCCTTCAGAATTTCAAATTCCGTTGCATAGTCGTTAAGCGCTTTTGTTAACGCCATTTTAAATCCTGTAAGATGAGTTCCACCTTCAGGGTTCTGAATATTATTTGCAAATGGAAGAATCTTTTCTTGTAAATCTTCCGTGTATCGTAATGCAACCTCAACCCAGACTTCTTCCATCTCAGCCTTCATGTGGAAGGTTTTTGAAATTGGTTTTTCATCACGGGTGAGATATTTGACGTATGACTTTACTCCATTTTCGAAGAATATTGTGTGTTCTAGGCCAGATCGTTCATCTCTGAGTACAAAAGTTAAACCACCGGTCAGATATGCTTGCTGTCGTATACGTTTCAGTATGATGTCAGCATCATATTCGGTTACGGAAAAGATTTGTTCATCAGGTTTAAAAGTGTGTATTGTTCCAGATGTATTTGGATCTTCAGCTTTCCCGACCTTTTTGACGTCATATTTCGGGATGCCTCTTTCATACTCTTGTCTATAAATATTTCCATCTTTGTAGACTTCCGTTTTCATCCATTCTGAAAGTGCATTCGTACATTTCATACCAACGCCATGCAAACCTCCGGAAACTTTATACGCTCCTTTTTCAAACTTTCCTCCGGCATGTAGACTTGTCATCGCCATTTCAAGTGCAGATTTTCCCGTTTCTTTGTGTGTATCAACAGGGATCCCTCTTCCATTGTCCTTTACTGATAAAGAACCATCTTCATGAATTGTGATTTCAATCTTCGTACAAAAACCGGCAAGAGCTTCGTCTACAGAGTTATCTACAATTTCATATACACAATGATGAAGTCCATAGACATCAGTTGAACCAATGTACATTGCAGGCCTTTTGCGAACGGCTTCGAGCCCTTTTAAAACCTGAATCTGGTCTGCTCCGTATTCGGAATTTTGTTTGTTTGTATCTGCCACTTTCTAAAATCTACTAATATACCAAATAAAGGATTATTTCTGCTCTCCCATCTCTCTAGGAATTCTAAAGATAATAGAATTAGCTTAATTGATAATAAAATAAAGCGTTTTATTACGTAGAGTCAATAATGCAAAAGTTATTCTAGCACAAAAACTTTTTGCGTTCTACTTTTTAGGCGAAGGTCTCATTTCTGAAACCTTGGGGGCAGTACTTGCATGATGTTCTTTATGCGCGGGTTTCCCGTCTGATTCATATTTTAGACAGCACATTAATTTCCCACAGTATCCGGTATATTTTTGCGGACTACATGGGAGATTTTGTTCTTTAATCAATTTAACCGAGACTGAATCGAAGCTCTTCAAGAATCTCTTGCAGCAACATATCTCTCCACAAGGACCAATACCGCCAACTTCTTTTGCTTTATCTCTTGGTCCAACTTGTCTTAGCTCAATTTTGACAGAAAGTTCATTTTGAAGGACTTTCAATAATTCTCTAAAGTCGATTCTTTTTGCAGATTCGAATTTGAAGATAATTTTTCTCTCCCTTGCAAGATAGTCCGTGCCGATAATTTGCATAGGAAGCTTCAATTTCTGAACGTAATTCTTACAAAGTTCCGTTGCTTTATCTAAATTTTTTGTTTCGCCTTTTGCCATATCAGTTATTTCAACTCTTACAATTTTTATATACCTCTTTATCTAATGTTTGTAACATCAGATTTTCTAAAACCAGTAATTTATTTGTATTATAAAGGATTTTCACTCTATCTGCCAGTACTTTGTTTAAGTCTTTTACTGCGGTCTTTCTCAATATTTCATTTCCTAAATTCATTTTTAAAATTGCTCTGATTCCCCCGATTATCTTATCGATAAATTCTAAAGTGTAAAATGCATCTTTACGTTCCTCTTTTTTATCCTTATCAGTAACCTCTTTCACTAATTGAAACCTTTGTGGTAAATCCAGGTTAACAATTCCCATAATTAATGCGCGGTCTGAGACGGTTTCATCCCCGACCTGGTTAATTTTCAAAATCTGACTTCTCGATTGAATCGTATCCAGAAGATGTGATGCATTATCAACCGTCAAAATAATTCTTACATACGATGGAGGTTCCTCTAGTGTTTTCAACAAAGCATTTTGTGCACCAATGCTTAAGGTTTGTGCATTCTTTATTATCACTACACAGACCTTAGAAACAAGTGGTTTAGAATTAATCTTTTGAATAATCTTTTCACGCACAAAATCAACGGAAATGTTTTTCTTATCCTCTGGCTTTTCAACCAATATAAAATCCGGATGGTTGCTATTTTCAAAACTAACACAGCTCTGACAATTATCGCAACCCTCATCTCCTTCTGTATCAAGACAAAGATTTGACTTAGCCAACGATAAGGCTTTTACAAAACCCTGTTCAATATTTGCTGATTCTATTATTAATGTTTGTGGTAGTTTCATAGCAGAACAAGTGTATCACAGGAGAGACTGTTATTGAAACAAAAAATGATCAAGGATTTTTTGCACCGTACGTTCTTGAGTTTGCAAGTCGACTTCGAAAATCCGCAGATGATTCGGCCCAATATTGTGATCGATATGCTCCTATGACTTCAGCTCCTGCATATTTTAAAGTTTGAGGTAGCCGATATCGTATATTGGGGATTAATACAGATACAGTTATATCATCCGTTGCCCGTTCTCGTGTCGGTTCTTCTGGGTTGTAATTTTCGACCTGCTCCTCTTGAATTAGATAAAGGTATTGTGTAACTTCTTCTTCCGTCGTCAATGTTAAAAGTTTCCCAATTCTATGAACCAACCTCTCTTTGTCGAGTTCTTTTGTAAGATCTAAGTCATAAATGAAGCCGTCACTTGCAAGTAGGACTCCGTACACCTTTTCGACAGGGATTTGGTATAACTCGCTATTTTGCAAATGCGCAGTGTATATATCAGGCAAACCTCTTAGTACCGGAACTATGTGACGTTTGTTCACATATGAGTCCTCATAGTACCCCCTGCTACGAAGCATTCTCGAGGCATCCTCCGCACTTGAAGCCTGTCCGGATGATATTAGTTCATTTATGCGAACTGTCGTTTGTTGGTCGAAATATTTATTGGAATCTATATATGCAGGAACGATTCGACCGTCTCTCAAAATTACAAATATGGGTGCATCTCCTATTGAAGTAACTTCTACATGTTTATACTGGTGAATACAGAACGCTGCTGTCGCACCAGGGACTTTATCCGGCGTCAATGTTGTTTCAAGGAAACCGCTAAATAGAGAATATCCTGTCGGAGGAATATGGTACATCCTTTGAAGATGTTCATTAATCTCAAATATTAATCGGGGACTTTCTACTGCTGGAAAATTATGATTTGTGAAATCTCTATGCAATCGAGTGTTAATATAAGCGGTATCCATTCTTATGAGGAATTCTTTTATGATCCTTGGGGCAATCGTGTCAGTTCCGCCCTCGTTAACTTGGTATCTATCTGGAATTCCAATCAGTTCCAATGCTTCTGATAATGGATTGATTGGTGTGACACCATCAATAACCGCTGATATCTCAAGCATTCCATGGACTCTTTTATAAACAGGCAGATCTCCGGAGACGGGCTTCCCCATTGCGGGTATTCCGGCTGATAGATGGGCGCTTATATATCGCTCTCCTTTTTCTGTCCAGTTCCAAGTAGATAGCTCTGTTCCGGATGGATCTATTTCTGTGCCCATTAATACTCTTGATACACGATTACCGCCCTGCATTATACTGGATATATATGTGTGGTTCAACTCTGATTTGAATTAATCTGTTCGTAATTGACGTCGTCGTTTACTTATAATAGTATATCTATGTGATTATTGTTAAATTAACTCAACTGCCTTATGTACGCGTCTCAAAGCGTTGCTGAAAAATTACTCGAAAAAGGTACTATTAACGCGGATCAATTCTCTGCGGCTCGTTCAGAATCATTGCGAAAAGGCGTTGCGGTAGAAGATGTCTTACAAAGCGATGGTGTTGTAAGTGGTGTTGATATTGCAAAAGCAAAGTCTGAAATTTATGATATCCCGTTTGTTGATCTCCTTGAATTATCCTTTGATAAAGATGTAATAAGCAAAATCTCAGCTGATGTTGCTCGTCGTCAGAACGCTATTCCATTCAAAGCAACCGAAACCGCTCTTGAAATTGCCATGAAAGATCCTTTGGATATTCAGGCTGTAAACTATCTCTCAAAATTAATCGGACAAAGGATAATTCCTTATTATGCCGATCCGGCTGCGATTGAGAAAGTGATTGATTCTCAGTATAAAGAAGAGTTTGCTGGTGAAGTTACGGAAGCTATTGAAGAAGTTTCAGAGGATAAACCAAAGGAAATTGAAGAGCAGATTTCTGATGTTGGAAAAGTTGAAGAAGAGATTCAGCGTGCACCTGTCGCTCGTATTATCAATATGATGCTTGAGTACGCTGTTAAATCAAAGGCTTCTGATATTCATATTGAGCCAAGTGAAACGAAGCTTCGAGTTCGGATGAGAATACATGGTGTTCTAGTTCAAAAACTTGAAATGCCAATGAGTGTTCATCCTGCACTTGTTTCTAGAATCAAAATTTTGGCGAAACTGAAAATTGATGAAAAGAGAGTTCCTCAGGATGGTCGTTTTGGTATAAAACTGAAGGGGAAAGAAGTTGACCTTCGTGTCTCTACGTTACCTACAATTGACGGTGAAAAAGTTGTTATTCGTTTGCTTGATCGTTCAAGCGGAATTTTTAGTTTAGAGGAAACGGGGCTTAGAGGAAGTGCATATAAATCATTTTTAGAAGCCTTAACCTTAACGACAGGAATTGTGCTTGTGACGGGTCCGACCGGTAGTGGTAAAACACAAACTCTTGCAAGTTCACTTGATAGGATTAATACAGAGAAAATAAATATTATCACACTTGAGAATCCTGTTGAAATTAAGATTCCCGGTGTTAACCAGGTTAATGTTAATCCTGATGCTGGGCTAACTTTTGCCTCAGGTCTTCGCTCTATTCTTCGTCAGGACCCTGATGTTGTGATGGTCGGTGAAATTCGTGATGGAGAAACGGCAAGACTTGCAATGCAGGCTTCTTTGACTGGTCATTTGGTGTTTTCTACACTTCACACGAATAGTGCGGCGGGAGCACTTCCTAGGCTTATTGATATGGGAATTGAGCCATACCTTATTGCTTCCACCGTTCATTTGGTTGCAGCACAAAGACTTCCTCGAAAAATTTGTCCTTTTTGCATGGAGAGCTATGTGGCTACCCCCGAGGTCGCAAAAGATATTGTCGATGTACTGGGTAACTTAAAGATTGATATTGTCTCTCACTCGAAACAATATTGCCCAGTTTGCAAAGCAGGACAACCCTGCCCTCATACAGAAATTGAAAAGGATGATATTCCTGACATTGATCAATTAATTCTTTTCCGAGGGAAAGGATGCGAAAAGTGTGAAGGAAGCGGTTATTCAGGAAGAATTGGAATTTATGAAGTATTGAATGTTACTGACAAGATTGGTAAATTAGTAATGGAACAAAGCTCTACAAGTCAGATTGACGATTTGGCCAGAGCGGAAGGCATGATTTCAATGACACAGGATGGGTACTTGAAAGCTTTGGAGGGAATAACTACGATTGAAGAAGTTTTAAGAGTTTCAAAAGCATAAATTAAATTACTTATTAATAAATATCAAAATGCCCGAAGATACAACACAAACAAGCGCAAGTGTTACTGCAGTACCTACTCAAGCATTGAAACCTTCAGGACCTTTGACTATGGCGAAGCTTTTGCAGCTCGTTGTTGATAGAGATGCTTCGGATCTTCATCTTACTGCCGGTTATCCTCCTATTCTTCGAATTGACGGAAAGCTTGTTTCTTACGGAGTTAAACCTTTGGAAGCGGAAGATGTAAAAAAGCTTGTTTTGCAGACATTACCGGATGAACAAAAGGAACTACTTGAGGTGAACAAAGAAGTTGATTTGTCATATGCTTTCGAAGAAAAAGCAAGATTTAGAATCAACGCCTATAACGAGAGAGGAAATGTTGCTGCTGCATATCGTTTGATTCCACAGGAGATAAGGTCTATGGAAACGTTGGGACTTCCGCAAATCTTTCATGAATTCACAAAACTTCCACAGGGTCTGGTTTTGCTTACAGGTCCTACCGGACATGGAAAAAGTACTACGCTTGCTGCTCTATTGAATGAAATTAATATGACCCAGGCAAGACATATTGTTACGATCGAAGACCCTATTGAATACCTTTACCCTGTTGGAAAATCTCTTGTTGATCAAAGAGAGCTTCACAGAGATACTCATTCTTGGGAGATTGCTCTTCGAAGTGTTCTTCGTCAGGACCCTGATGTTGTTCTTCTCGGTGAGATGCGAGATTACGAAACAATTTCAGCGGCAATAACAGTTGCTGAAACGGGTCATTTGGTATTTGCGACTTTGCATACAAATAGTGCATCTCAATCAATCGATAGAATAATCGATGTTTTTCCTGAACATCAACAGGCTCAGACACGAACACAGCTTGCAAATATTCTTGAAGGGGTTGTTTCTCAGCGACTTGTCCCCGTAATAGGTGGTGGTCGAAAAGCTGTTGTTGAAGTAATGCTTGCAACATCTGCCGTCAGGAATACAATTAGAGAAGGTAAAACATACCAAATTGATAATATTATTGCAACCAGTGGTGATGTGGGGATGATAAGTTTAGAGAAGTCACTTGTGAATCTTGTTCGCGAAGGAAAGCTAACGCTTGAAGAAGCTCAAGCCCACTCTCTCAAACCAGAGGAGATTGTAAGATTGGTTCGGGGATAAAGGAAAATTTAAAATTAAAAATGAAAAATTTTAAAAAAGAGGAGAAAATTCAGTATAGGGCTTATGCTTTTTCTCTTAATGTTATAAATCTTTTAAAGAGAAGTAAGAAACATGATTATATAAACGAGGTTCTTTTCAAGCAAATACTTCGTTCTGTAACTTCGATTGGAGCAAACATTATTGAGGGTCAAGCGGGAATTAGTCGTAAGGAGTTTCGAAATTATATGAGTATTGCACTCAAAAGTGCAAATGAAACAAAATATTGGTTAGCACTAATACGAGATTTAAGGATATTTGTGAAAGATGATGTTGACTCGTTAATAGAAGAGTCAATAGAGATTGCAAATATATTAGGAGCGATTGTCTTCAAGTTAAGGAAAAATGACTAATGTGGAATGTTTTTGAATTTTTAACTTTTAATTTTTAATTTTCTTTTATGCCGAAATTTTACTATACAGCTAGAACTAAAACGGGAGAAGAACGAAAAGGAGATGTCGAGAGCAATTCAAAAGGTCAAGTTGCCGACTTGCTTCGCTCAAAAGGACTCGTTCCTATTGAAATTGATGAACAGAGAGGCTTCAACTTTGAGAAGCTTTCTGAAACGAATGTCGGCGGAGTGCCCATGAACGAGAAGGTTGTCTTTATGAGGCAGCTTGCGACCATGGTCGGTGCAGGATTACCACTTGTTCAAAGTATCGAAATTCTACAAGCTCAAGCTCAGAATAAGGCTTTTCAGGTTGCTCTAAAGAATATTGTAGATGCAATTCGTGGAGGTAGTAATCTTGCAGATTCAATGGATAAACAAACGGGAGTGTTTGATGAAATTACTGTTAATCTTGTCCGTGTTGGTGAGGAAACAGGAAAGTTGGAGGAGATATTCAATCGTCTTGCGGATGATATGGAAGATCAGCGAACTTTTAGAAGCAAAGTTCAAAGTGCAATGGTCTACCCAATAATCATAATTCTAGTTATGGTTGCGGTCGTTGGGATTCTTCTTGTCACAATGGTGCCTCAAATGACTGAAATGTATCAGGAATTTGATGCTGAACTTCCTCTTCCCACGAGGATGATGGTTTGGTTGAGTGATGTTTTAATTAATTATTGGTGGTTGGTAGGACTTCTTGTTGCTATTGTTGTAGGAAGTTTCGTTGCTTATCGTAGATCTCCCGCCGGTCGAGAAATTACTGATAGTCTAATGTTAAAGATTCCGGTTTTTGGGAAATTGATGAGAGATGTTCAGGTCGCCGATTTCACAAGAACTTTTGAGTTGATGATGGCTAGCGGTATTGATATTACAAAGGCACTTGAAGTAACAGCTGCATCCCTCAGCAATATCATGTTTCGAAAAACAGTTGAGGCGACGATTAAGAAAGTAGAAAAAGGTGTTCCTCTCGCTGTGCCGATTTCTGAAGATCCCAACTTTCCTGTGATTGTCAGCCAGATGATTGCTGTCGGTGAAGAAACCGGGAAAGTCGATGTAATCCTGGGCAAATTAAATGAGTATTACACGGAAGAAGTTAACCATACAGTAAATAACTTGACAGCTTTATTGGAACCAATTATCTTAGTAGTGATGGGTACTGTTGTAGGATTTATTGCTATAGCAATTTACCTTCCAATATTCCAAATTGGAGAAACAATGGGCGTTTAATTTATGTTATCCTGAATTTATTTCAGGATTTCATAAAGAAATATATGTTTACACTTTTTAATTAATAAAATTTCAAGAATGGAGCAAAAACAAAAAGGTTTCACAATCATTGAACTTCTCGTAGCTATGGCAATCTTGGGTCTGCTTATTGCTGTTATGATTCCTGGTATTGCCGTTGTTAGAAGAGGTGCTAGAAACACGGCAAGAAGAACTAGTTTGCAGGCTATCCAAGCCGCAATTGAAGATTATTATGGTACGGCTAGAAAATATCCGACCGTCACAAACAATGCTCCATCAGGGATTACAATTAACTATACCGGTGCTGATGCGGAAGTTGATTCTCAGTTTACAGATACAGCTGCCACTGCTGCTTGTGGTAGTGCAATTAGTGATGTACAGTTTCGCTATAAATATGAATTAGTTACAGGTGGATACAAGCTAACTGCTTGTATGGAACCGGACGGTGAATCTTATATTCTGGATGGCACAAACTAGTTAATAAAGTTTTGTGGATTAGTTATTAAAAGAGAACCTTCGGGTTCTCTTTTGTTATGGGATGGATACCGTGAATAATATTTTGTAGGGAACAGATATACCTGTTCCCTACAGGATGTAGAATTATGGAATTCGTAGGGACAGGTCGCGACCTGTACCTACATTGTGCTATGATGGTTTTATAAAATTAATTTTAATCACATGCTTTATATTCTTCTCCCTACTCTATTCATCTTCGGTCTTGCATTCGGTAGTTTTCTGAACGCTTTTGAATATCGATTATTTACGAAAAAAGACTGGGTGAAGGCAAGATCTCACTGTCCGAATTGCAAACATGAATTGTCTGCTCTGGATTTAGTTCCGGTTTTTTCCTGGTTATTTCTTGGTGGAAAGTGTAGATATTGCAGCAAGAAGATTTCTTGGCAGTATCCGGTTGTTGAGTTGGTTCTGGGAGTTTTGTTTGTAGTATATGGCTGGGTTGCTTTTGGTGGGATTTTGGGGGAACAGATATATCAGTTCCCTACGATTGTCGATTTTACAAATTTGATTTTTGGGCTGATTGTTATTTGGTCTCTTGTTTTCTTTACAGTTTACGATTTGAAATATGGTTTGATTCCGGACAAGGTTTTGTTCCCATTGATTTGTCTGACACTTGTTAGAAATATTATTTTTTATGTATTGCGAATTCAAAATAGTCTTTCTCCATTTCTTGCTGATTTCAACTTCTGGAATCATATTCTGGCAGCGGTTTTGGCTGGCGGTTTCTTTTTCTTGGTTATCTATTTCACCAAAGGTCGTGGTATGGGTGGTGGTGATATGAAGCTTGTTTTTTGGTTTGGTTTGCTTTTGGGAGGCGCCCCTACTCTGGTTTCTCTTTATATTGGATTTATTGTTGGCGGAATTTATGGTGCAGTTGTTTTGTTAATTGGAAAAAAGAAATTTGGACAAACAGTTCCTTTTGGTCCATTTTTATGTTTGGGGGCAATTATTGTTCTTCTTGCACAGGATTATCTTGTGGACTGGGCAAATCAGACTTTCTTTGGGGGAATCCTCTAATCGGTTATAGGTTTTAGTTTCTAGGTGTTAGTAGTGACAAATCAAGCTAATTTTTTGAACTAAACTCGTTTTTTGAATTTGAAGTTTTGACAAGTTTCTCTTGATAATTGGGAAACTTAGAGAAGTAATAATGAGAATGATTTTACGAAATATTCTTCTTCCATGGCAAACCTGACGATTGCAACAGAAATAGAACTTATTGTTTCTGAAACCTATAAACTAGAACCTAAAACCTATTCCCTGTTTTCATTGCTTTCTCCCCCTACTCTTTGCTATTCTGGTATGTAGAAATTTATCAAAAATTTAATGTCTAATAAGTACTGCTCGAGAAACGGTTTTACAATAATTGAGCTGATGATTGTGATGGCTATCATCGGTGTTCTTATGCCACTTGGTATCAATGCCTTTGTGAGTACGCGCCGATCAAGGGAAGTCGCAGAAGCTGCTGCAAACGCTCGCGATGTAATTAAAAGTGCTCGTGCAATGGCGCTTTCTGTCTCTTCGCCAATAACCGAGACTGATTGGCCCGTTGCGTATGAAGTGGTTTTCTCAAGTGGTAATAATACCGTGACAACAAATACTAGAGCCGTATCTGGTGATGAGCAATATTCGGACTGGGTTGCGGCTCCGGGATACTCAACGACGCAAGTCTCTTCATTGAATTTTGCGCCAGCATCTGTTTCAACACCTTCTTGTGATCGTGTTGTGTTTTCAAGCGTAAATGGGGAGATGTTCATCTATGATTCAATCTATGGAGTAAAGAGTAGTTGTACGATAACATTCACTTCGGGTAATAAAACTAGAACATTAGTCCTAAATTCTGCGCTTAAGCAGTTTGATATAGAATAGAAAATGAATTTTCTTAAAAAGCAAATTAAAGATCAAAAAGGCGCAAGCATTATCGAAACGCTTGTGGCATTAGCATTCATTGCGATTGTTTCATCATCATTTATCAATCTTGCAATTGTTGCAAGAAAGATTTCATTTCGGAATCGAGTGCAAAATGATCTTGGAAGATATGCGGGGATGATAGCAGAGGAAGTTGTGAAGGATTATACATTAGAAGGGAATTCTATTATTAGTAGTAATCGATATTGTATAACTAATGTTAATAGTGAGGTTGGGGCTTTGGTTGAAGGTTTCCTTGAAACCTTTGATTCGTATACTTGCACTTTCCCTACAATAGCAGAAGGGAATTATCAAATTAAATTAACGGTAGATGTCTTTGGCAAAACGTTAGAAGCAAAAAGATTTGTGATATTAAAATGAAGAAATTTCTTAAAAAACCGAATACTCAAGAATCCGGCTTTACGTTAATAGAATTGATGATCTCCATGGGGCTTCTTACTTTCGTCATGGGGATTTCTATGAATATTCTTTCCATTGTCCTGGAACTTACCAATGATGCTGATTATTCAGCTGTTATTACGCAGGAATCAAATTACGCATCGGAAAGAGTGAAGAGAATGGTCCGAAGTGCGGAAAAGTTTACAGTATCAGATAATGGGACACCCGAAATTGGAGATGATTCTCTGGAAATTGTTTTGGATGGTCGAACACATCAGTTGACTCTGCAACTCGTACCGGGTTTTACAGATAGGTTTACTTTGAAAGAGCAGATAAGTGGAAATCCCTCTTCCTCTATTCTTTCTTCTGAGGTATATATTAAACAATTTGGTTCAGAGCCTGTTTTTACAGATGTAAATGGAATTGGGGTTAGGATGGCCTTTGAGATATACCATGAGAGGGATGATAATTCTAGTGCTGGTGCGTTTGTTTATACTCAGGCAATTGGTAGAAACGAGATTTTGAATTAACAGAAAAGATTTTGATATAAGTCAGTTTTGTGTAATACTGGTTTAAAAGATAAAAGATAAAAGATAAAAGATAAAAGATGAAAATCTGTGGTTATAGCAAAAATGAAAAAGGTCAGGTTTTATTGATGGTTATTATTACCAGCACTATTGCTCTGCTTATAGTCACAGGTGTTTTTATGAGAGTTATGAAGTTAACACGTCAGGGTGTTGAGATGGAAACACACGATGCTGCATTTAGTGCTGCAGAAAAATACGCTAGACAGATCTTAGATCAACTAGAGTTAGGAAATACTGTGTCAGATACAACTTTGCAACAATGGGTTACTAATTACGATGATTTAATTGCTGCAAGCAGAAATGAAATCAATAATATAAATGGATATTCTTTGGAAGATGGTAGTTCTTTTGAGATGGTTGGGGAAATGACCGGTTCTACAACCTTCAAAATAGGTTCAGGATCTTGGGGAGATGTACGTATTCTTTTCACCTCCGTTGTTTATTCAGGGGGGCAATATTCAGTTCAAAAAAGAATATTTAAAACATGTAGTAATACTGATGGTGATTTGACAGCAGTTACATGTGCTTCTGCTTTGGATGTAGATACTTTTACTTATACACATCAGCCAGGCGAGGTTACAGTACGAATGAAGCCAATCGGCGGAAAGGTCTCTTTAAATATAAATTCTTCTGCTAATCTATTTAATGAGTTTTCGTTTACAACTCGTGAAGAAGGCACTTTGTCCGAAGCCACATTATCAGTTCCTGTCTCAAAATCAATGCCTTCCCTATTCGATCATGTTTTGTATAATGGAAAAAGTCAAATTAATAAATGAATGTGTTTTTAGGAAAATCTATGGGAAAAATTTTGTTTAAAACTTTACTGATTGCTATTTCACTGATTATATTTGGGGGAATCTATTTCTTTTCCGGAAAGCCCATTTTTGCAGCATGTGGAGATACTTGTTGTGTCTATTATTGGAAAGATGGTGCTGGAAACGATGTGTGCGGGGATTGGGATACTATTAGATGCGATGGGTGTTCTCAGAATCCTCCAGTATGTTGCGGACATTGTGGACCTTGTGCGCCAGCACCTTCTGCCGTTTGTGGAAATGGAAGTAAAGAAGGTTCTGAGCAGTGCGATGATGGTAATACAACAAGTGGGGACGGGTGTAGTAGCTCATGTATAACTGAGTTTTGCGGTGATGGGACGACACAGAACTGGCCTGGGCATACGGAAGAGTGTGACGATCATAATACAACAAGTGGGGACGGGTGTAGTAGTTTATGTATAACTGAGTTTTGCGGTGATGGTATCATACAGAATTGGCCGGGACATACCGAGCAGTGTGATGATTGGGGTACTGCGCCTAATGATGGTTGTAGCGCAACTTGTCAAAAAGAGGTTTGGCCAATAGCAAAAATAGAGGCAATGGATATCAACAATAATTTAATAGAGCATAACGCTCCTGGAGGTATACCTGATCTTAATCAGTATAAGGAGCTTAATCGTAGTACAAGTGATGATTATTTGAGACTTTCTACTGAGGGTCAAATTCCATTTGGATATAACATAGATCGAATAGAAATGTATTTTCGTAAAAGATATAACTTTGATGGAGCAGTTCCTTCATTAGCGGAGGCTCAGGCTGAATGTACCAACGGCTGGAGTACACCTCCTTCAAATCCCAGCTCCGCTTGGTGTGTTTATCAGACACCTCTATCATGTACATCTGGAACATGTTCTTCTTCAAGTGATTTTGCAACCTGGGACCCAGGCAATTACTCTTCAGGTTATTATGAATTCGTTATCAATGCTTTTGCGGATGGTGGTAATTGTACGGGAAACCGAGATCATGATGGATATAATGCTGCGTTAGGTGTTCAAACCATAGCTCCTTGGTATGATTGTGATCCATATACGACGGAGGATGAAAGTAACACGGTTTTCCCCAATCCTTGGTCCGGGGTAAATGAAGAAAGTGACTCTTTACAGATTGCATTGCTAGATAGCTGCGGAAATGGTATTAAAGAGGAATCTGAAGAATGTGACGATGCAAATGCTAGCAATTTTGATTCTTGTCGAGATAATTGTCTCTGGAACGTTTGTGGTGATGAGTATCCAAATACTGATGGAGATCTTACAGATGCAACACAGACCCCACCGGCAAATAGCTATGTTGAAGAATGTGATCAAGGTGGTAATAATGGAACGGGACATGGTTGTGCACTTGATTGTTCTTTCGAAAATGGTGCTTGGTTTAGAACCTGGGATGGCGATATTTACTCAAGTGAGGGTGTCACTCAACGTGTCTCTGCAGACGTCCCCCTAGATCCTGTATTCTCAACATATATGTGTTATGACAGTTATGGTATTTTCACAGTTGGGTTAGGATGTTTCAATACAAATATACTTGATGACGAGCCTAATTCGCCTTTTTATGTTGACTTGGATTTGAGTACAAGCGAGATTTCTCCTGTGGAAATAAAGACAAACGAAGAGTTTGTGAAAATACAAGCAAAATTATCTGGATTTACAAATGAACAGAATTTTAGCAATAATGGAGTTGAAGTTACATTTTATAATGTTGCGGGAGGAGTCCGTACTATGCCGGAAAGAATAGAAGATAATAGAATCGTTTACTTGTCTGATAATCTAGAAATTGGGGAGAATATTGAATATAGTGAATCTTGCGCTGATGAGAAATCGTGTTCTTTATTAATTGTTGTAGATGGTAGTGTTACAATTACAAAAGATGTTGAGCATATAGACGCCTTCATTATTGCAAGTGGTAGAATTATAGTTGAGAGTGGGTATTAAGTTGAAATGAATATGTTGGTTTTGGAGTAAAACCATTTACGTCTTCGGTATGGGAGAAGAAGTGATAATGAAATCTTTTTAGAAAATTCTGATATGATAATGGAAAGGAAAACACGGAAAATATTAATTGAGGGAGTACTGATTCTTTTTGCAGTAAGTGTTAGTATTTCTATTTGGGGAGACAGAGAACTGGCCGAAGCTGCAACAACCTGTGTTGATGATACATTATCTGCTTCAGTAAATAATTCTACCAAAATAAATGCAACTTCAATATGCAACGCTCCCAGTGTATCTGTTGTTAGTCCTACTCAGATAGATATCCGATTTGAAAGGGCTGGACAACCATCCCCAGCTCTTTGCCGAAATTCTTACCCGGTAGTATATACTAGTGGAGTGGGTTGGCAGTTAACTGCTTGTTATACAGGAACTTGTGAGACACGAACTTTGCAGGTTGCATATGAGGGATCCTTTTGGACAGGAGGCCTTGAGGATACCGATGAAGGAACGGGTGATGGACAACCAGATTATGATATTCAAATTTCTGCGAGTATAGTACATATACCATGTTGTGGTGATGGTTCGGTGGACGCTGATGAATTATGTGATAACATAGCTCCTTATAACTATAAAGATGATTGTGGTTATGGAGAGACAAATTGCTGTTACACTCCAGCTGTAGGAACATCTTTAATGTGTACAACATACCTCGGTCCACATTGTGGTGATGGAATTCCCAACGGGTCGGAAGACTGCGATGATGGGAATACAGTTGATGGTGATGGTTGCAATACATACACTTCTAATTGTCAACATATTTGTGGTGATGGCTCGTTAGATGAGGATGAAGAATGTGAATCTAATGGCATATGGTATGGAGGAACCGGCTTGCCTATTGGCTCCTGTACGGTTACTGACCCACCGGGTACGTGTAAATATTGTAATGCGGCCGATTGTACCGTTCAATCTGTTGCAGACGGTGCAGATGTTCCACTTGTTGTTACAGGGGGATTGGTTGCACTTGGTCAAAATCAAAGTGATTCTGCGATTGAATTGCAGCGAAATATTATATTCTACTCCCCCATTGATGGTGAACTATATTTCGGTGATAGTACAGAAGATTTTAACAACAATATGAGTCCCGCGGAAGCTCTTTACTATGATCCTCGTTATTTAGATATTTATAGAAATATTTTAGGCGATTTCGGAAATATACAATTTAGAGAGTCAGGTGTTCAATAATTTTTAGATAAATTAATTAACAGAAAATGGCAAATATACTTGTAGTAGAAGATGAAAAAGATTTATTAGATATCTATCAGGAAGTCCTGGAAGGTGCTGGTTATAAGGTTGTAACAGCAGAAAATGGTAAGGTTGCTCTCGAGAAGTTGAGCGAAAGTCCCTTTGACTTGGTACTTCTTGACCTTATGATGCCCGAGGTAGATGGTATGGAAGTTTTGAAGGTTATTCGTGCAGATAAAGATGGGAAATATAAAAATCTGAAAGTCATTGTTCTTACAAACCTTTCAAGCGATGTCGTGATAAAGGAAAGTTTTGATGCAAAGGCTGATGGATATTTAATGAAAACAGAGTTAACTCCAAGTCAGGTGGTCGAAGAAGTTCGAGGGTTCTTAAATTAAAGAATTGACTCGGGTATAAACACCTGTTATCTTAAATACTGATAATTTGTTATATCAAAAAAATGTCACTGCCTAATTTTTTTGGATTGGATTTTGGAAATCATACTGTAAAAATTGTTCAATTAAAAGGCCAGCAAGGAAAGCCTTCTCTTGTCAGTTACGGTGGCACCTCTACCCCATTCGGCGTCATTAGAAGTGAAAATGAAGAACACCAAAAAGGTCTTGCCGATGTGACAAAAGCCCTCGTTAAAACACTAAATATCAAGACAAATAATTGTGTTGTTGCATTGCCGGAGTCATCAATATTTACGAGACTCATTACAATTCCCGGAATGAAACCACAGGAAGTTGAAAATGCCGTATATTGGGAGGCAAAACAATATATTCCTGTCGATTTGGAAGCTGTCCAATTGGATTGGATGGAAGTCGGCGAAACTGTAGTTGGCGAGACCGTACAAAAGAAAATACTTCTTGTCGCGGCTCCAAAGACATTGGTTGAATTATATGTAAAGGTCGTTCAGATGGCAGGTTTAGAGCCGATTGCTTTGGAAACAGAAGCAATTGCGAATGTACGAGCAATGAGCAACTCAACTCAAAATTCTAATGCTATTATCCTCGATTTTGGGGCTCAGTCTACAGATCTCGTTGTAATGAGCAAAGGAAACTTGCTTTTCTCTCAAACTTTAAGTACCGGTTCAGATGCTTTAACAAAGGCTATTATGCAGGATTACGCGCTGAATGAAGAACAGGCGGAACAGTACAAGAGAACATACGGTGTTGATGAAACTCAGCTTGAGGGCAAGTTAGTACAAACACTTGCACCCGTCATGAATTCCATCGTTGATGAGACGAGGAGAGCTTTGGGCTTTTATCGAACACACGCAGCTGAAGAAGCCCCGGACAAGGTTTTTCTCGTTGGCGATGGAGCAAGGCTTCCTGGATTGTCTTCATTTATGACGAAATCTTTAGGCGTTGAGTCTTCAGTAGGAAATCCTTGGAACAATATTGATTTAGGAGATCGCTTTGCTCAGGAGTTAGCTTCGGGCTCTCCTGGTTACTCTGTTGCAGTTGGTCTAGCATTAAAGTCAAAATAGATATGGCAGAAAAAGGACAGGGCGTAAATCTATTACCCTCCCTCACAAAAGGTGAGATGAAAAAAGAACGTCAAAAAGGGCAGCTAATTCTTGGTACAACAGGTGTGACCTTCCTTGTCGCTTTGATAACGGCGGGTCTTTTGTTCTATAACTTATATCTTCAGTACAAAGTTCAGGGTGCCCCTTTCGACTTCTTGAACATTTCCGGACTTGATAATCAGATCGAGGAGATTAATAGAGATATTGATTCGAAAGAGGATGTTCTGACCATGTATACAGAAGTAGGAACGAAAGTTGAATTTATAAATAACATCCTTTTATCAAGGCCTGATTATCAGAAGATACTTGATAGACTCCAGGATTTGCTTCCCGAAGATATAGAAATTGAGGAATATGAGATTGATGAAAGTCAGACTATTACATTAACTGGTGTCTCAAAAGATTATTATACTCTCGCCCTTTTTATCAGTCGCGCTCAGAAAGAGGATCCTGAGAAGGGAAACTTTGACAAATTTACCTTGGAAAGTGCTGATACAAGGAATAATGCTGTTGAATTTAGTATAAGTGCAAATGCTGTTTTTCAGGATGAGGAACTGACCGCTGTTGAGATATTGGGTGCAAATACTGAAGATTAATAAAAGTCACATTATAAAAGATGCCAGAGAAAAGAAAAGAAGAAGAAAAAAAGGAGTTTAATGTTCAAGAGTTTTTAAGAGATTACCTATTCCCTACTCTATCCATTGTGATATTGATATTGATGGTATCTTTGGTTATGATTCCAACGATAAGCAAGATATCAGAAAATACAGAACTCAATGGACGCCGAGAAAAAGAGCTATCTGCTTTGAAAGAGTTTTCGGCAAAGTTGACAGAAATCTCTGGGGATCAGAGCAAATTATTAAACGACAATATTGTTCTAGACAAGTATTTACCGAAGGATTCTCGATTATCATCATTCATCGATGAAATAAATTTGATGGCAGAGGAAGTTGGTTTTGAGTCAACGACTCTCGAAGGATCTGAGCAAATCCAAGTAGATGATAGTTTAGAAGGAGACCAAGAGGAGAATCAAGAACCACGTCCTCACAGAGTTTTTGCTACATTCAATTATGAGGGTGACTTTGAGGCTGTATATAAATTGTTCGAGGAGTTGAATAATTTTAGAGGGTTGTTAACAGTCCAATCGGTTACCTTTACAAAGGGTCAGAATGATTGGGAAGTCGAAATAAATGTCGCAAGTTATAATCTTCCTCAGGAAGTGTTAGATGCTGTTGTGGCAAATCAAATTCAGAAAAGATCCGTAAAATTGCTTCCAATAATTGATGAAGAATTACTAACCTTGATAAGGGCCCGTGTTGAGGAATAGCTTCCTAGGGATGAAATTTCACAACCAATAAAAAAGACTCGCTTTCGCGAGTCTTTTTCTTGCTTTTGTTTTTGTTAGTCAACCTTTACGAAAACTTTCTTTCCTTCTTTTACAGCTTTGATTCCTAGGATGTTTCGGATAGATTTGATAGTTCGACCTTCTCTACCGATAATCCCACCCTTTTGACTGTCGTCTGCAATAATTCTATACACAACAACATCTGGCTCTTCAAATTCTTCTTCAATTTGAATCGTTGAGTAATCGTCAACAATTCCCTTAAGAATATATTCTAATAAATCTTTCATTTTGAATCTTTCTTAATTATCCCTTGTTTAACCAAAAGACCTTTAACGGTTTCTGTTGGTTGTGCACCATTGTCTAACCATTTTGTAGCAAGGTCTTTGTTAATCTTAACTTCTTTAGTTACTGGATTATACCAGCCGAGCTCTTCATTATAATCGCTTTGTCTTTTTGTTCGTTCTTCCATCGCAACAATTCTATATTGTCTTTGATGTTTTTTACCTGTTTGAAATAATCTTAGTTTAACCATTATTGTCTACTATAAATATTCTTGTGAATTCTAACAAAATATCGCTATTTATTCAATGATTTCATTATCTTATCAAAAGCAGCCTCTGCGGCTTCCTGTTCTGCGGCCTGTTTGTTCTTTCCCTTCCCTCTCCCGTACTCTTTATCTCCTATCTTTACCGCCATTGTAAACTCTTTATCATGATCCGGTCCTTGCTCGCCAACGAGTTCATAGTATGGTGTGAATTTGTACTGTTCTTGCGCAAGCTCCTGAAGTTTTGATTTATTATCAATATATGCCTTGCCTTCGATAATTCCAACTATAATTGAATAATGCTCTCTTTCTAGAAAATCTCTACAAACTTCCATACCTTGATCAAGATAAATTGCACCAAGCATTGCTTCAAATGTATTTGCAAGGATGTAATCTCTATCTCGTCCGCCAGTCATTTCCTCACCATGACTCATTAACAAATGTTCTCCATAACCAAGTTTTCTTGATTGATCTGCTAGGGTTTCTGTTCTTACAGCTGCAGATCTCACACTTGTTAAAATGCCCTCTGGTTCTTCCGGATATTTTTCGAACAAATATTCAGTAACTAAAAGCTCCAAAACAGCATCTCCCAAAAACTCTAATCGCTCGTTATGAGGTAATTTATAATCTTTGTTTTCGTTCAAATATGAACGATGTGTAAGAGCCTTTTGCAAAAGCTCTTTATCTTTGAACTCAATCTTTATCCTTTTTTCAACTGCCTCAAAATTCATTGAATCCATTACTTTTGTACCTTTGCTGAGTCTTCAAATAGTTTACCGAGAACTCCATTCACAAACTTTCCACTTGCTTCTCCCCCAAACTCTTTTGCGAGTTCAATGGCTTCATCAATTGCCACTTTAGGCGGTGTGGTTTGACTTACAAAGCCTTCGAATACTGCGAGTCTAAGTATCTGGTGATCAGTTTTTGAAAGTTGCGCTAGGGGCCTCTCTGTTGCGTACTTAGAAATTATTTTATCAATTTCTTCAATGTTTTCTAAAACACCCTTAACCAATTGAATAGTTAATTCTTCATTATACTTTTCAATTTCACTGTGCTCGGCAATTTCTGCAAGAGAAATCTCTGAGGTTAATTCTTCCGATTGGAAAAGCTTCTCAAAAAGCTTTTGGATAGCAATTATACGAGACTGATGTCTAGGATCCTTCTGGGTTTTCATAATGATAAAAGGGCAGACAAATTAACTACATTACTTCTTTCCCGTCGTAGTGACCGCAAAATTGACATACTGTATGAGGTTCTCTTTTCTTTTTGCAATTTTCACAAACTGACAAGTTTGGTTTTGTTAATCCAAGATGTGCTCTTCTTTCTCCTCTATGTGATTTCGAGATTCTATGTTTTGGTACTGCTGCCATTGTATGAAAAACTTTTATATAACATTAAAAACAGCTTTTTGAGCTGCTTAGGCATTATACTGAATATATTCGCGAAGAGCAAGGAGAAAAACAGTACGAGTTGCTTGATAAAAAATGTTACCGAACGGTGTATAAGATTAAGTGGTTGC
>CAZCSM010000007.1:0-66339 GCA_964501355.1 uncultured Candidatus Saccharibacteria bacterium
GCTACGCTATAAACGCACTCACCAGCTTCGCTGGTGGTTTATCCTATTAACAAAAGGCCCGAGCAATGCCCGGGCTTTTATTATCTTTCTAACTAGAAACTACAATCCTTTTCCACAACACTTCTTATACTTCTTGCCACTTCCACATGGACAAGGATCATTTCTTCCGACTTTCGGTCCTGAGGTAACCGTTTGCGGTTTAGTCTCCTTTTCCTGCCCTTTCATTATAGCTTTCATTTTTGCTGCGGCCTGTTGAACTGCCATCGCATCTGCACCACCTTTTATAGAACCTTCGTTCGTTTTCGCTTGTGCGGATACCATTGGCTGTTGAGTCACTTTTCGAACTTTCAAAATTCTATGTGCAATTTCGTGGTCAATTGTCGCCATAAGTTGATCGAATATTTCAAACCCCTCATTCTTGTACGCAACCAACGGATCTATTTGCGCATAACCTCGAAGTCCGATTCCTGCACGAAGATCAGCCATTGTTTCCAAATGTTCAATCCAAAGCTGATCCATCGTTTGAATCGTAAGCTGCTTTTCAATCTCTTTCATATTCTCACCGAGTTCTTCAGTTTGAATTTCATATGCACGACGAACAATTTCGAGAAGATCTTTTTGAATTACTTCCGGCCCGTCATATTTTTCCATCATGCCCTCAAGGTTCTTGTAATCTTTATTCAAATCTTTACAAGCCTTTTCGAACAAATCATCAGGAATTATGTCATTAACTTCAGCAAGAACCTTCTTCTCATCAATCTCATCATCACGGCTAATTACGAAGTGAGTTTCAACAATTCTTTCAATCTCATCTTCCAAGTTATCGAGGTAAATATGCTCAAGTTGTCCCTCTTTCTTTTCCGCTTCTTCAAGAACTTTTCGTCTTCTCGCGTAAATAATTTCTCTTTGTTGATTAAGAACATCATCATAATCAACAAGATGCTTTCGAGTGTCGAAGTTCCAACCTTCTACTCTTTTCTGTGCGCCTTCAATTTGTTTAGAAATAATAGGATTTTCAATAGGCAAATCATCAGGAACATTAATTCGTTCAAAAAGTTTCTGAATATATTCCCCACCCTGAATTCGCATTATTTCATCATCAAGCGCAATGAAGAATCGGGATTCGCCAGGATCACCCTGACGACCGGAACGACCTCGAAGCTGATTATCAATTCTTCGAGACTCATGTCTTTCTGTACCAATAACGTACAGTCCGCCAAGTTCAGTTACACCTTCACCAAGCGCAATGTCAGTTCCTCGACCTGCCATGTTTGTAGCAATTGTCACAGAACCTTTTTGTCCTGCATCTGCAACAATCGAAGCTTCTTTCTCGTGTTGTTTTGCGTTTAGTACTTTATGTTTAACTCCCATTTTCTCAAGTTGCAAAGAAAGCATTTCAGAAATTTCAACAGATCTTGTACCAACAAGAACAGGTTGTCCTTTTTGGTTTCGTTCCTTAATTTCATCAGCAACGGCTTTGAATTTCGCAGCGGATGTTTTGTAAATCACATCATTTTGATCCTTTCGAATAATCGGTTTATTCGTTGGCATGACGACAACATCAAGATTGTAAATTCTGGAAAACTCCTCTGCTTCTGTGACAGCAGTTCCTGTCATTCCGGCAAGCACATCGTAAAGTCGGAAGAAGTTCTGGAATGAAACGGTTGCGAGGGTTAATGATTCCTGTTTGATTTCAACTCCTTCTTTTGCTTCGATTGCCTGATGAAGACCTTCTGAGAATCTTCGGCCTTTCATCAAACGACCTGTGAATTCATCAACAATAACAACTTCGCCATCTCGAACTAAATATTCGTCACCTTCCTTGTACAAAGTTTCAGCTTTGAGTGCATTATCAACATGATGCGCCATTCGATAATCTTCCCAAAGATTTTCAACACCAAGTGTTTTCTCAACTCTATGCATTCCAGCTTCCGTTAATGTCGCGGAATGAGCTTTTTCATCAATTTCATAATCAGTCGTTGGATCAAGTTTCTTAACGATTTGTGCAAACTTCAAATATAGATCATTTGATTTTTCAGCAGGTGCAGAAATAATAAGAGGCGTTCTTGCTTCATCGATTAACACAGAGTCAACCTCATCGACGATGCAGAAGAATAAATCTCCTTGAACAATTCGATCTAAACTACGTGTCATATTGTCCCGAAGATAGTCAAATCCGAATTCATTATTTGTTCCGTATGTGATATCGCAGTCGTATGCTTCTTTCTTCGAACACTCTACCAGATTCGTTCCATGCAAACTTGAAAGCAACATTCTTCCGTTTTCCTTTGCCGTCTTTTTTCTTGCTTCAATTTCTTCTTTAACCTCATCACCCTTTAATTTTATAGCTTCATCGTCAGTAACGAACTTATATGCAACTTCATGCTGAACAACGCCGACGGTCATATCAAGTGCAGCGAAAACATGTCCGGCAAACTCCGCACCAACCTTTGCAAGATAATCATTTACCGTAACAATGTGGGATCCTTTGTTTAATAATGCATAAAGATAAAGTGCAGGATGACATGAAATTGTTTTTCCCTCACCTGTTCTCTGCTCTGCAATTTTTCCCTCAGCAAGGACAATACCTGCCATTAACTGAACATCAAAATGTCTATGCTGAATATGTCTTTTGGAGGCTTCTCGAACAACGGCAAATGCCTCCGGCATTATTTCGAAAAGCTTTGCCTGAACTTTTCGCATTCCCGCCCTGTACGTATCATCTTTCTGTGTTGGGAAGGTTTGGAAAATTTCGTCAATTTGTGATAAATCTAATCGCTTTTTAAATTCTTCTGTTTTTGCTTTTAGCTCTTCATCAGATAGTTTGGAAACTTCCGGTTCAAATTCATTCGCTTTATCAACGATTTTCTGAAGACGCTGAATTTGTTTCTCGTTTGAATCAAAAAGATTTTTGAAAATATTGAAAGCCATTGTTAGTAATTGTAAAAATATAAAGTTCTGTCATCTCGACTAAGTTTCGAAGAAACGCATGGAGAGATCTTTTTATTAAAAGACTTCTCGATTCTCCCAACTTCGCCAAGGCTACGATGGGCTCACTCGAAATGACATAGCACAGATTCAAATTTGATTATACCTCAAAAGAGGGAAATGATGTAGAGAGAACTCAGCGATTTTATCACTACATTTAATAGAATTGGAGATCTCCAAATTAGTTTTACACGCTTCCCATCATTCCCCTCGCCGCCATTATCCCCGTACAAGCAGCACCTATTATATTTCCTGACAAACCGGCAGCATCGCCTGCAACAAATAATCCTTTAACGGAAGTCTCTAGATTTTTATCTGTTAAAACTTTTGATCCACGATACTTAACCTCTGGAGCGTAAAGGAAATTTGCTCCATTATTAATACCAGGTGCAATACTTGCAAGTTTATCCAAGCCTTCAATAATATTAGTAACAACACGATGCGGCAGCGCCATAGAAATGTCACCCGGTGTAACATCCTTAAGAGTCGGTTCAAGAAAACTTTTTTCAATTCGATTCCAAGTACTCCTTCTTCCCATCCGAAGATCTGCCAAACGCTGAATTATCGGTTTTCCACCGCCAATTGTATTTGCAAGACCCGCGATTGCCTGAGCATACTCAGTCGTATTGTCTTGAGGCTCTGTTAATTCTATCTCTGTAACGAAAGCAAAATTTGAGTTTGCAGATTGATGATCGGAATTAGAATGACCGTTTACACATACATATCCCTGATAGTCCTCCATTGCAACCTTGCCATTTGGACAAGGACAAAATGTTCTGACAACATCATCAAATGTTTTTGTTCGAACCTCGTAAATAGATTCATACATATTCTCTTCAAAATCTTTCATAATACTCGAAGGAAATTCATATCTCACGCCAACTTCGACTTTATCGAAGAAAACATTAATGCCATTCTTCTTGCAAACTCGTTGTAACCACAAAGCCCCTACTCTTCCGGTTGCAACCAAAACTTTAGAAGCCTTCAGTGTCTTACCGTTTACAAGTTCAACACCTTTCGCCGTTCCCTTTTCCACAATCACATCTTTTACTTCCGCATTACCAATTATTTCAACACCTTTTTCTTCAAGATAATTTTGGAAACTAAGCATAACATCGAATAATTTATCCGTACCGACATGTCGCATTCTTCGAACGAAGATTCGAATGTCATTTCTCTCACAGAGCTGAACAATCTCGTCTGCAACACTCATATCCTTTGGATAATATTCTGAATCAACGCCGAATTGAGTGTAAATCTCATCAACCTCATCAATTATCTTTTTATACTTGGATTCGGAAATTACACTTAATGCTTTTTGATGACTCAAGATTGGAGTGTAGTGCAGTTTGCCATCAGAAAAAGTTCCCGCACCACCGAAACCACACATTACTTCATTTTTCTTCCTCTTCTCAATTCGGTTCCCTCTATCAAGAAGGGCAATCTTTAGATTTGGAGACTTGTTAATTAACTCATATGCGGCGAACATTCCAGCAGGTCCAGCACCCACGATTAGCACATCGTAACTTTTCGATTTCATTTGGGGAAATAGATTATATTAACAATAGATTATATAACGAAATCTATCGTTTGTGAAATGAAATATGATGGATGCCTCAGGGAAAACATATGAAAGTTGTGTTATTGCGGATTCTTGTATTAAGCTTATCGAAGTATATTGCGCGATTTCAGTATTTTTAACTGAGAAAAGAGATACCGGAATAAATCTGGCATGACACGGAGAGAACGTTTACTTCCCTGTCAACTGAAACTCTCCAAGCTCCCTGTAAACATAGCCATCCTTTGCGGGGTCTGAATGAACAAGTTTGATTGAAGTAACAGGCATTACTTTTCCAAAACCTTCCCACGTTGCTCTTTCAATTGCATCGTTGACTTCACCAATTTTCTTTCGATGAATATTTCCGTGAAGACGACCAATCGTTATGTGTGGAATATAATCTTTTTTCGGGGCGTACAAATCTTTGAATCTTCCGCCGCCCAATGCATGCTCTACATCGAGAACAAGCTGAGTTAGCTCCGGACTTGGTGCCAACATTATGTTCAAAACTTTTGGGAATTTATCATGTGGGAAACCAAGTTGAATTTTACTTAAGCTAAGTTCAAAGGGTTTATGTTCTTTCAAAACATTCGGAATAATGTTTTTTAATTCTTCAATAGTTCTCTCACCGACTTCCGGGCCTAAATACTTCAAAGTTAAATGAACATCCGGTGCCGGGACAAACCGCAGGTTTTGCTTTTGTTTTCTCAGCTGAAGTTTGAATGACTTATAATCATAAAGGATGTCTTTTGTTGGGAATATCCCCAAAAATGCTTGCATATTAATAATATTATTATTTATCTCGTTTAAGTGATTCTATAATTATATTCGCGGATTGTACAGCACCGGATTTTCCGACCGCAATCTGGGACGACTTAACCTCCGAACTGAATTTAGATATTGCCCGAAGCAAACTTCTTTTTGTATAAAGTATTTTACCCCTTTCTTTTGTTAACAACATATTAGAGATCGTAAACTGTCCTAACATTTGAGGCCAAGCGAAGACATATTTGCCATTTGTTATCGCTTGCATCAACGATCCTTGTCCACCGTGATTCACTACGAAGGAAACATGATTGCTTATGGTACCCCCAGGTAAAAAATCCCTAACGAAATAGTTTTCATTATCATCTTTCACTTTGAATCTTCCCCCGGTGCTTCCCAAAACGAAATAACCACATTTAACTAGATATAAAAGAATTTCCTCAAAATCATTTTTACCAAAGCCGGTTCCACCTGTGGTTAGATAAACCAAGGGACGTCCTTTCGCGATCTTATTAATTTGCTCTATATCTATTGGCAAATCCTCATACTGAGATACAGGAATCCACCCGACGAAAATAGCATGTGGATTAACCCTTGCTATTAATTTATTTTGTGGCTCAGGAACAATTTTTGTACAGCTGAAAACGTACCACCAGAAACCTAAGATCTTCCACGGCTTTACTATCAATGCAGGAAAGGTGTTTAAAAGAGATGCGAAAAACAGATGCAGGAGAAAGAAAAGGATCCTTACCGGAATGGTCATAATATCTGTTAATCCATGAAAGAATAGGTCTCCGATTGGAAATAGTAGATTATATGAATTTGATATCAAGAAAGAAGGAATTCCAAGCTCGTATGCAGCAAACAGACTGGAGAATGAAAAGTCCGCAACAACGGCATCAATATTATGGCTTTTCAAAAAAATCCGCTCTTCCTTCAGACGACGATTTGTATTTTGAATGAAGGTTAATCCGCGCCGAATACCGGATCTGGAGTCATTTTCTTGTGGGACCAAACCTGAAATTTCTCTATGTGTAATGTTGTATTTGGATAAATTCTCGCCAAGAGCACCAAGCTTCGCACTAGTTATACAAAAAACAACATCTACATCTCTTTGAGATAGGGCCTTTGCAATTTCAAAAGAACGCGTAATGTGAGCTATACCATAATCATTCGGGATAACTGCAATTTTCATTTTGTATTCGCAATTATCTCAGTAATGTATGGGAACCAAATCAGAAAACCGACGGTTGCCGTAGTTAGCGCGCCAATTAAAACTGCACCTGCCATAGCATCTTTCGCATACTCGATATCTTTGCGGTATTCTGTTGTAACAATATCGCACAAAAGTTCAACCACTCCATTTACGCTCTCTAGAGCAAGAATTAATCCTATGCAGAAGACAACTATTGCCATTTCCACATTTGTTATTTCAAGCAGGAAACTTATGACTAGTGAAAATATTGCGGCAAGCACCTCAATCTTGAAATTGCCCTCGTGATCAAAAATCTTAACTAACCCACGCCAAGCATATTTTTGGGACTTCAGATGATTCTTGATAAGATTTTTATTTTCTACTTTTTCCTTCATAATAAGTTAAACTTAATCTTCATATTTTACATAAGGTTATAGGGATTAGGTTTTAGCGTCTAGCTTCTTAATCATGGAATTCAACATTTTTGAAATTTCAATAACTGTATCCATAATCTTATCAACTTTTAAGCTATCCATGTAATTTAAATTACATGCAATTCTTAATTGTGTTTCTAATTCAAAAGTTGAACCCCTCGCAATATGTAAAAATTGGCAATAATCTTTCCTTGAAGATCGTCCGTAACCTTCTGCGATATTTGAAGGGATAGAAATCGCGGCTCTTCTTATTTGAGAAGTAAGACCGTACAATTCATCTTTAGGAAACTGTTTCGTGTTTTCATAAACCAATACAACAAGAGACATTGATTTGTTCCAAACGATAAGTTCCTTATAAGATTTAATTCTAGACATATTGATGAAAACTAATCCCTATCCCCTATAACCTAAACCCTATTCAGTGGGCTCTAATATTCCATATCCACCGGTTGCTCTTTTATACACGACTGAATACTCGCCATTTTCAACATTCCGAAACATCCAAAAACGACCATCCGTTAATTCCATTCTCTCAATCGCTTCTTCCGGAGTCATTGGCTGAGTATCAACAACTGTTCTTTTTGTAATTTC
Organism: uncultured Candidatus Saccharibacteria bacterium; assembly: GCA_964501355.1. Classification (GTDB taxonomy): domain Bacteria; phylum Patescibacteriota; class Dojkabacteria; order CAZCSM01; family CAZCSM01; genus CAZCSM01. Next base: position 7,532 of record CAZCSM010000007.1, read on the forward strand.
AGGGAATGAAATCTGGTATTCCTCTTGATACACATCCGTTCCTTCTTCTGAATCTTCAGCTATCATATCAGCCTCAATTTCACTAAGACTTTTCTCACCTTTCCAATAATCAAACTTATCCTCATATCGCTTTATTTTTCGGGCTAACTGATCAGAAACTTTATCAATCAAAGCATAAACATCGCCGCCTTTTTCGGCAACACGAATTAATGTATTTGGGATCTTGACATTTATTTCCACAACGAAATCCTGAGCAACACCGCGATGTGGCATCAGCTCTGTTACTTCAACAAGAATGTGAGTGGCCTTTTCTAAAATATCTGCGTACTTTCCAATTTTATTTGCAGCATAATCTTTGATTGGCGTTGTTAACTCCATATTTCGAACGGTGATTTGTGGATTGACCATCTACTTTTTTTACTAAAATAATAAATACTTTATTTAATCTAGTTTACTATCATTCTACACATTTTACACGAGATTTTTAAATTGCTTATGAAAATAATTTTCTAACAATTCTGTAAATAACTGTTGACCTAATCTGTAATCCCCGTCAATCTTATCCTGGAAATGTGATTGATACATTTCCTTCTTATCTTTAATTGATAACGACAAAGGGTTCGTATTGTCAACATGAGCTGTGACGTAATAAATATTATTCGCCTTATCTTCAAAGATTCTGATGTGCAAACGTCTTTTTCCAAATCCCGGAAGAAATAGTTGAAACTTTGGGAGAGGTAATGATATAAAGAACCAATTGATAAATGCCCAGATCGGAGCATACAGGGATGGAATATCTAAATCTTTAACGGCCGCCATATCTGCATATTTTGAAGCTCCCCAAACCATATCCACAATAAAACCCATCTTAATCAGAAGCTTCTTGAGAAGCATTGATCCGCCGACATATTCTAATTTCACAATCTCCTCTGCACGATTTTTAAATTCGTATTTCAATAATTTTTCTAATGTTGAGGAAGATGGATTTATAGATTCTTTATCTATAACACTCCATACGAATCCGGGAAGAGGAATAAACATTAAATAAATGGCAGATAGAACCTTACGATAAAAGTATTTGAACTTTAAAGCCAATTCCACCCAAAGAGATCTCCCCGAAGAATCTTTTATCATAGACGCATAAACCCTAAATCCGAATTCCTAAATTCTAAAAAACTTAAAACTCATTTTTGCCAAGTTCCGAAACCTAAACGCCATCCTTCTGTAACCTGCAAATTGCCAACTCGTGACCTTTGACATTATAGACGTTTGACGTTTAAACAATGTTTCGTCGATGTTTTCTCTACGTTTTATCAATTTATAAAAACAACATCAACAAACTAATCGCAATAATACTAACTCCAATCGACAACTTCATTAATGATCTGTTCTTGTGTTCCCACTCCTTGAGTTTAATCAGATCTACACCTTTTGCAATAAGAATTAATATTACAATTAGAGGAAGAACAAAAAGCAAGTTATACATACCAATTGAGGCGAAAACCTGCCAACCGAGATTTGTTTGTTGACCAAGTACCTGTAACGTCCCAACATAAATTGGGAGTGAGCATGGAGTTTCAAAAATAGTTACTAGAACACCAAGAAGAATAGTTGCAGGAATTGAACCTTTTTCAACTAGTTTATTCAACATTGGCTGAACTCTTTTCGGAATTCCAAGAGTGAATCCTTCGTCACCAGGAAACAAGAAATCTTTTATGTTAATAATCCCGGCAAGAATTAGGACCTCCGCCATTACGACTTTTATAATATCCGAAATTTTTGAATAAACCGGATTCGCAAGAAAGGAATTTACGGAACTGTATAAAATTAATCCGACGATGAAATATGTTGTGAAAACAGTTGCAACGTATGTCATTCCGATTGGAAGAACTTTGTGTTTTTGATCTGCAAAAATTACTAAGTAACCCAATAGAAATAACATCATACCAATTGCGCATGGATTAATACCATCGGCCAAACCGGCTGCAAATGTAACGCCAAGATTTACGCACTCATCAAGGAAATCACCTTCTTCCATCTCAGCATGGAAAGGACACGAACCGAATTCAAGTTCATAATCGGATTGCTCCCAAGCGGAAATTCCACCTTCCAAAACGTAAAGATTGGCAAATCCGTATTCGCGAAGTTTCTTCGCTGCAGTATCACTCATACCACAACTGACCGCGCTACAGAAAAGTACATAATCTTTTTTCTTATCTAATCGGGTATAGTCATTATCGATTTGTTCTAGTGTTATCCCAATTGCAGAAGGGATATGGCCATTTACATACTCCGCTTCCGAACGAACGTCAATTATAACTAAATTGGAATCATTTGCATCAACTCGAGTTTTCAGTTCATCTGCTCGAATAGTTTGAATATTTATGTTCTTTCTCCACTCTGCCTGAATCTTTGTTCGATATGAAACATAAAAGATAGGAGTACCAAGAGTAATTATCCCGAGAAGAATTAGTAAGATAAGTTTAATATTTTTATTCATATGTAAAAACTAAATAAATTGATGTGTCATCCCGGACCGGACGAAGTCCGGAATGATCCGGGATCTCGTAAAATATATGAAATATATTTTACGGTCACTCACGCTGTTTCATTCTACCAATTTCAAGGGAACATTTCAGCAAGATTGTAGCTCCTTTTAGAATATAAAAAACGAAGAGATCTATTAAATGGATATGATTTCAAATCTAAAACATTCCTTATAGCTCCCGATTTAATAAATCCTCATAATAAGCCGAGTGTTCTACTAAAACGGGAACTGTAATTCCGAATCTACCGAAATCCTTACGTTGCCCACCATAAGCAATTGGAGCTTGTAAAGCCATAGGTAGTCCAACAGAACGGCAGATTGTATCACAACACGTATCAATATTAGCCGTAAATATAAAAGGCGGATAATTATCTCCAGAAAGACCTGTACCCCAACATCGCCTATCGTTAAGTAAAGTTTCAACAGACGATCTCTTAAAAAAAGGAAAAATATTACCAGCTAAAATGATGTCATCTGGATTAAAAGCACGACCCAATATTGCAAAATAATGAGATCCTACATTCCCATCAGAATAAACATAAAATGGTAACATCGCCAATATATCAGGTCGATCAACAATGTTTAGAATCGCATCTTTAATTAACTGAGCTTTACTTTCTCTCTCTCCATCTTCAAAACGTAATGACTTTGTTTTAAGTACTCTTCTTTTCGCCAGATAATTATCTATCACCCCCAGAGGTGTTGGCTCATTATTTCGTACAGCAAGCCAGAATTTTTTTATTAAACCGTCACCATGCCAATCCATCCCAAGACTAGCAATCTTCTTATATTTTTCTGGTGCTAATAAAAGAGTAGCAAGAAGCTTGTGCCCTATAGCACAATCGCCCCAAGTTCCTAAGCTTTCATACGATTTGATCTGAATTTGTAAGTTTCGTCGTAGATATTCATACAAAGCTGCTGGATGTATTAATTTAGCTGTCGCAATTAAATCCTCTAAATGAGCATTTTGGGAACTTAGGGCATAGTTTACTAAAGGAATTGCAGTTGTCATACACTCCTCATCTCTTAGTGCAACAAGAATTTCACTTCTAGGAGGAAGTGAGAAGGAGTCAGAGTCAGTTTCTGGGCTCAAACTATAAGTTTTTAATAATACCTGAGTTTGACTTCCCGGTCCTTCTTGAACCAGACATGTCTCCAATCCAATTTTTCCCGTCATTTATTGACATTTCGGTAAAACAAAATAATATCGTGAGTAAAATTGTTCAGATTTTAATATGTTAAAAGATTTTATGCAACAAATACCTTTTCCCGCAGATTCAAGTACTTACTTTCCGCAGGAGCAGGTACTTGTGGTGAGCTATGTTGAACCATCAACCTGCTCCTTATTATTTTCTATTTCTGTGCCAGTCACCCGCCTACGGGTGACGAGGGGAAATATCAAAACACAAAGTCATCCGAAAGACGGATGACTTCTACAAACATATTAACGCCTAAAAGTTCAACGATTTTTGCATTTTAATTTGTGACTTTTGAGATTTGATTTTTTATTTTTGGATTTATTTATGCTCCAGCCTGCAGTAAAACCCTAAAGACATCAGCTCCGGCAGCAACCTTATCATCCATCTTGACTTTAACCTTTGTTCCCATTTCCGCCCGAGTTACCGGTTCCTCATCAATTTCCATCTCTTCAACAACTTGCGACAAATTTCCATCCGCCCATCTCACGAATATTGAATCTCCAACTGATAACGACCCATTTGTTAAATCTATCAAAGCCATTCCTATCATGTCAATATAGTCTTCAACCTTCCCAATCATTACTTCTTCCTGTAAATCTCCCATAAAATAGATAACTGCTAAATTATAACAGTAAAAGTTTATCGCGAAGGAGTTATTAGAGAATAAATAGAAAGTTAAAGGAATATAAGACAGTAGGGACAACCCTAGGGTTGTCCCTACATAATCACAATAGTTATTAACCTATTTTATCTACCCCAACCCACTTTCTCAAAACCTCCGGAACGACAACACTTCCATCAGCTTGTTGATACTGCTCAACAATGGCAGGAAGAATTCTCGAGGTTGCAAGACCAGATGCATTAAGAGTATGAACGAATTCTTTTTTATCACCATCTTTTCTTCTGAATCGCATATTTCCTCTTCTTGCCTGGTAATCGCGAGCATTCGATGCCGAACTGACTTCTTTATAAATCTCCATGCTCGGGATCCAGATTTCAATATCAAAAGTCTTTGCCATTCCAGCACTTGCATCACCTGCGGCAAGTTTCGAGACTTGATGATGAAGACCAAGACCTTGTACAAGCTTCTCTGCTTTATTAACAAGTTCATCAAATGCTGCATCAGAACCTTCCGGTGTTGTGTACTGGAACATCTCAACTTTATTAAATTGATGACCTCGTATCATTCCTCTCTCTTCAGATCGATAGCTTCCCGCTTCTTTACGATAACATGGTGTGTAGGCAAAGTATTTTTTCGGCAAATCTTCCTCTTCGAGAATTTCATCTCTATGAAAATTGATTAATGCCGTTTCCGCCGTTGGAAGAAGAAATTGAGTTTTTCCTTCTTCTCCTGTTTGTAGATGAAACACATCATCTTTAAACTTTGGGAATTGACCTGCCGTATATCCGCATTCATAATTTAACAAATGCGGAGGAAGAATAAATTCATATCCATCAGCTAAATGCTGTTCAACGAAATAGTTAAGCAATGCCCATTCCAGAACAGAACCCATTCCTTTGTATAACCAAAACCCATTTCCACCCATTTTCACTCCGCGCTCATAATCGATAAGCCCAAGCTTTGTACAAAGCTCAACATGATCCTTCGGTTCAAAATCGAATTCCGGTTTTTCTCCCCAAGTTCGAAGAACCTCATTATTTTCTTTTCCTCCGGCGACTACATCATCATCGGGAATATTTGGTAAAGAAGCCATGAAGGTCTGAATATTTTCTTCGAATTCTTTGATTTGTTCGTCACCATCTTTAATCTGATCACCAACGACTTTCATTTCTTCTAGAAGATCACCAATATCACGACCTTCTTTCTTCATCGTAGGAATTTGTTTTGAAACTTCATTGCGGCGAGCCTTCATTTCATCAACCTCAGAAATCGTTTTTCTCCGTAAATAATCCCATTCCAAAACTTCTGTGAAATCAACATGGTCCATTCGCTTCAGAAGTTTTTGTTTAACTTCATCTGTATGTTCTCTAATTAAATTTATATCTAACATTGTAATAATCGTTCTAAATTAAAAATAAAAATTATTCTTCGAGTGACCCGATGGAAATCGGGGGAATCGAGAAGTTTACAAGTTCTCGACTACGCTCGAACAGTAATCATCAGCCCCAAGACCAGTCCTCCCTAACAAATAGAGTATATCTTTTCAAAGCAAAATCAAAGTTATTTTGTTTTAAGTTATAATTTAATAAACGCATTTCAAAAAATGATACTTATTATTATCTCATTGTGTCATCCTCCGAACGTGTACTGAGCTTGTCGAAGTATGGAGAATCGGACACTATTTTTTATGTCAGATTCTCTCTTCAGAGAATGACACGAAAAAATCCCAAACAAAAAATCGTCCCCAAATTGCAAAACATTAATTCTACAATTTAAGGACGATTTAGGTTTGTCATGCTGAACTCGTTTCAGCATCTCGAATACTTACGGGATCCTGAAATAAATTCAGGATGACACTTCATTTCGTGGTGCCACCTTTATTCATTTTCCTTCTTGCGAAAAGAAAACCTTTGGCGAAAATCTTTAGTTTTACAAATTGAACGGATTCGATGAAATGTTAATTCTCAGTAAACATTAACTTTCTCAAGGTTCATCTACTATTTTCAATTCACTTAACGGATTGTATCTTGAAAAGCGATTAATTGCAAATACCGTTAATCAAATGGTTGACTCGGAGAAGTCGAAAGAGCTGCAGCCGATTTCTTTTGCACCAGGATATTCTTCTTAATGACGGAACCTTCTTTCGATACGGAAAACTCCACTTCCCCCGAAGATTCATATTTATCCGAGTCTGCTGTTATCACATAATTACCTTCATCAAGAATAAAACCAAATCGTCCCGAATTATCACTAACCTGGGTATTGATTAGCTTATTATCTTTTGTATCAAATAATCGGACAAATACTCCCGACACCCCATTATTATCAGCCAAAGTTAATACTCTGCCCCAGTCACGCCAGTATAATCGCTTAATTATAACAACAAGTGTTATTACGGCAACGTTAACTAACAATATACCGAAATTAAGAATAGATGGATTCACTGCAAGAGAAAGTATAATTAAAATCACACCGATAATATTTATGATTAAGCCGAGTCCAATAGTAAACAACTTTAATTTATCAAGAATAGTTAATACTGAACCTCTCTTTGCCATAAATTTATACTGCATAGGAATATCGTACGCTATCGTCCTACTTTCTCTAAAATTGATAGCTCCTCCCAGATATTTTCCTAAAAGATCTTTGCCTGCGGAAGTTTGGTTGACCATTTGGTAATCGGAATGTTCAACGACCAACTTATATGAGCCTTCGAAAGCATTGAATCTATACCGTCCATCCAAATCTGTAACGGTTTCATCTAAAACATTTCCGCTAGACGCATCCAATAGACGAACAACAGCGAACGCAATAGGCCTGTTGTTGTTAGCATAATCATATACAACCCCCCAACCTGTTTTGCGCTTCTTCCTATCGAAGATTACTCCCATTAATGTAGAAGTGTGGGTAAGAACGTTTCCTGGACCTCCGAGGAAAAGGGCCGTGGTAACAAATTGCGTGATAAGCGTAGCTCCCACGAAGACTGTTAATTCTTCATCAATTTCATCAACAATCGCAAGCGCCTTGTCAAAAATAGATGACTGGCCTGATTCATCGTCTCCGGTTAATGGCAGTTCTTCGATATCACTTCCTATCTTTGATTTCTCAAATAGACAAACATTACTGCAACCGTCGCTATTATACTGGTTACCATCATCACATTCTTCATCACCACGAACGTTTCCATCACCACAGTATCCATTAACTTCCGTATAACAAACATTACTACAACCATCTCCATTTAACTGGTTACCATCATCACATTCCTCATCATCCTGCAAAACATTGTCACCGCAAAAAGCATAGGTCTCTACACCACAAACAACTGAACAACCATCTCCATTCCCGCCATTTCCATCATCACAACCTTCTTCCCGATTTTCTGTAAAGTTTCCACAAAGATTTATTTTACAGTTTGCAGAACAACCATCCATATTGCTATGATTGCCATCATCGCATTCTTCTTCATTATTAATTATTCCGTCACCACAATATGGAGTGACCTCTTCCTGACAGATAATACTGCAACCATCTCCATTTAATTGATTTCCATCGTCACATTCTTCTCCACCCTCAACCTTCCCATTACCACAAAACTCAAGGTACTCAGGAATACACACAGTACTACACCCATCTCCAGATACATAATTGCCATCATCACAATCCTCATCATTTAGAATAAAACCATCTCCGCAATATTCATAATTCGTTTCAACACGACAATGCCTATTGCAACCATCGCCATCTTCGCTATTTCCATCATCACAAGTTTCACTGCCGTTTAAAATATTATCTCCGCAAAAAGGCTCAACAATACATACTACGCTACAGCCATCTCCATTGTTCTGGTTGCCATCATCGCACTCTTCTCCGGAATCTATGTCTCCGTCTCCACAGTAAGGAGGATAAGGCTTTTCTACTACGCAAATATTGTTGCAGCCATCGCCGTTGAGCTGATTACCATCATCACAAAACTCACCGCTGGAAATAATTTCATCACCACAATATAAGTCGGATGGCTCAATAAAACAGGTCAGAGAACAACCATCACCACTTTCCTGATTCCCATCGTCACAGGTTTCACCCAAGTTCAAATCTCCATCCCCACAATAGCCAATTATCTCAATACTGCATCTATTACTACATCCATCTCCATTGACCTGATTTCCATCATCACAGGATTCTCTATAACCAACTTTTCCATCACCACAATATTCAAGAGGTTTCTCCAATTTGCATAAGGAACTACATCCATCACCGTTAAAGGTATTTCCATCGTCACATTTTTCACTGGTTTCGATTATTCCATTTCCACAACCCGAGACTGGAACAGGAGGCGGTGGAAGAGAATCCTCATCCTGACATGTGCTTGAACAACCATCTCCATTTGATTGATTTCCATCATCGCATTCTTCGCCCTCATTCAAATCTCCATCTCCGCAATAATATTCTTCTGATTCCTCTTCACAAACATTACTGCAACCATCTCCATTTACTTCATTATCATCACATCACATTCTTCTCCGGTTTCAACTATTCCGTTTCCGCAAACTGAACCAGATGGTGTTTCTTCATCCAGACAAACACTGGAACATCCATCTCCATTCGATTGATTTCCGTCATCACACTCTTCACCATCATTTACGTCTCCATCCCCGCAATAATATTCTTCTGATTCCACTTCACAAATATTGCTGCATCCATCTCCATTGATTTGATTACCATCATCACATTCCTCACCAAGATCCAGATCTCCGTCTCCACAATAAGGTTCCAATTCGCAAAGTGAAGAACAGCCATCACCATTAGCAGTATTCCCATCATCACATTCCTCTCCTAAGTTCAAATCACCATCACCACAACTGCTGATTGTAAAATCATATTCATATACCCCGGAAATATTTCCCCAGAAATCAGTAACGGTGAACTCTACAGAATGTGAGCCAACAGGTAATGGTTCTGATAAATCACAGGTAAAATCTTCTTCTAACGAATCGAAATCACCATCGTCTGCTTCGCACGAACCAGAAACAGGATCACTATAAACAGTAAATAGGACTGAACTTATCGCACTCAAGGTATCTGTTGCCGTACCGGTGAAAGAAGGCGAAGGTACAGAATATATGCTTTCAACCTGCATACCCGAAAGATTTGGAGCCTCATCATCGATTTCGTAACGACGCCAAAATAAAGATGTATGATCGATATGTTGTTCCAACGGATCGCCTTCGAAGTAAGTACGATAATGTATGAAATCAACCTGATTATCATCTATTGTAATATCTAAAGGAGCAACTGTTAGCGGAAAAACCAATACCTCTGAAAGTACCTTCCCCGCGATATATCCCCCATCCAAGTTTAGTAATGAGAACCACGGACTACGATGAGTACCGGAGGCAGATTCGATATTATTGCCGGAATTGGAGTTCAAATCTATATCAGTCCCGGTTATATAACCCCCAATAGCTAAAACAGGATTAGAATTGTAAACTCCAATAGAAATGGATTTTGCACTAGAAATGTCATCTTCTTCATCATCTCTCCCGAAAGCAGACGTCCATCCATATGTGCCATCGTAATTTATCCTTGTAACGAAAGGGTTGAAACAAGTTTCATCGCCTACAGAGCAAAAATTGGGATAGGTATCATTATATGGCATCTCGGCAAAGTCAGCAGCAAAGTTAACTACTGCATCGTCATTCCCATAACCACCTGATAAATAAATATTAGATTCAGCATCAAGGGTCATATCGTTAATACTAGCATCCTCAATAATTCTCACCCAATCTAACTGATAATCAGAATTATATTTAGCTGCAAATCCTGCCCCAACTGCAGAGGTCTTGTTTTCAACCCCTATACCAGGATCAAAGTCTATTGTTCCGGAAAAACCTCCAGCAACATATATATCGTCATCTGAATTAACCTTTACTTTTAATATTCGTGAAAGAGACGATTCAACACTATTGGAAAATAATTCTGTCAATGAACCACTAGACGCATCTACCTCATAGACTGTCATAAAAGAGGATAGCCCTTCAATCTTACTACCCGATGTGAATAATTTCGATTCACTAGAATTCAAATCTAATCCGTCAAAACCCCAGGAAGTTTCATCATTTGAAGAAACCCAGAGTAAATCACCATCCGATGAAAACTTATTTACATATGCGCCTCTTTTTCCCGAAATAACTGAAATTAAGCTTTCCCCCGAACCTGGATCACAATCACAAGTACTATAAACACCGGGAGCAAAATAGCGACCAAACTGTCCACTAACATATATGTTATCATTACTATCAATCACAACAGAATCGGGTTCAGCAGTACAATTAGAATATTCACCGACAATAATCTTTGACCACATATACTCACTATCAGAATTGTATTTGCTCAGGAAAACTTCAAAATTATTATCCTCAGAATTGGAGAAGATATCTTCGCCAGCCGTAAAATCAAGATCATTCGTACCTTCAAAATAACCAACCATATAGATATTACCATCATCATCTTTTGCGGAATCCATAACAATAGCGCCATCATTTTCATATTCTTGTATCTGGACAACGTTTTTGTAAATAAGACTATCTTGTGCTGTCTTATCATATTTTACAATAAAAGCATCATTCGAAGTGCCTGCAGTATTTATTTCAACACCATCTCCTGAATCGAAATCTATAGAACCCGAGTAGAATCCGTATAGGGACAAGTCTTCATCAGTTAGACTATTTATTAAATTGGGATAATAGAGAGGCAGAAGCTCAACATTTACAAAACCATGATTAGAATCGAACTGTGCTATAAAGCCCGTAATTGATGTTGGACTAGCTTGTAAAAGCTCTCCATCACCCGGATCCCAATCTATCGCCGATTGTAATCTACCGGAAACGAAAAATGATCCGTCAGAATGGAATGCGAACCTTGATGAGAGCGGATAAGAGAATGAATAGTCTTGAGATATAGCACCTTCTACACCAAATGTTTTTACATAGAAAGTATATTGATTGGGAACACCTTCATAATATGGACCGTATAGCAGTAATTCATCTATCTCTGAAAGGTATTTTATATCCGTAACGTTGGTCTTCTCTATTTCCTCAATCCAATTAATATTTGCATCCGCGTCAAACTGCATTAGAAAAACCGAGTACCCGGCATTCGTAATAAGGTCCTCTCCAACGCCCCAATCAAAATCCATATCAGCATTGAATTTGCCGGATAGATATAAATTCCCATCAACATCTACCTCCAGATAATCGGCATAAATATTTCCTTCCGTTGCTCCAAGAGGAACAGTACCCAAAGATCTGCCCCAGACAAATGTTGCGTTTGTGGCGGAATATTTTCCAACAGCTGAATGACCGAATTCATTTGGATTTTCCTGTATGTCTTCCCCCAGCCCCGGATCCATATCTATTTCCGTTCCGTAAAATTCCGTTGTTAGGTATACATAACCATCGTATTCCACTGAGGAATATATTTCTTCGTAGCTATTTCCATCTAGAGTTATTGTCCAAGCATAATCACCATTGGAAAGTAGTTTAAGAAGAAAACCGTCATAATCACCAGGAACGGATGTTCGGATATCTTCTGATACACCTGTATCAAAATCTACAGAATCATAAAAGGCACCGGAAATATAAATGTTATCATCAGGGGATATGTAAATATCATTCGGCCAGAGATCTCCATCGGCGGAGGTTTCTACGAATTTAAACCAGATAATCTCACCGTTCTCATCAATCTTATTAATATACAGACATGTGTTTGTACAGGTGTATGTATCGTTCGTACTTTTATCAATGACTATTTCATCCCCATACAAATATCCGACGACGATTGTGTTATTTTCTGAATCTAGACTGCTAAGACCATTGTAATCGTAAGCACTAGTACTGATGGAATTTACCCATTCGTAGTATATTTCGTCAGCGGCAAATGTAACTGATGTTGAAATCAACCCGAAGAACGCAAGACTTATTATCAAAAGGATTATTTTTCCGAGTTTATACTTCATTTGCAATATTTAAAACGGTAAATATTTACCTTATATAAAAGTATCAAATACTCGTGTTTTATACAATGAATATCAAAGAGATGCCGTTAAATTCCTTCTTCGTGTCATTCTCCGAATGGAGAATCTAACATTAAGATATTTATAATTGATTATCAAATATAACCCTATTATGAATTGGAATATGATTCCGCTTCCCGTCTGAGGTAATACCTCTTCAATCCCAAGTGTAAACTCACTCGATGCTACGTTTCCTGCTGGATCTGTTGTCGTGATTTGTACTAGATATGTTCCCACTCCTAATACAGACCCTAGGTCTAACTCCCAGTTACCATCTTCTCCTACTGTTATTTCTGTCTCATATACTATTGTTCCTTCCTCCGTCAATGCTGTGATTGTTACTACTGTACTCTGTTCTGCTGTACCTCTTACTATTACCGGTTCTCCTTCTGCTCTTGTATATCTTTCCTGTGTTTGTTGATATGTTAGGTGTGTTAGATCAAGAGTAAGTAATGCAGAGGTTTTTAGAATAATAGTATCGTTAACTACTAGTGATTCATTTCCTGCATTATCTTTAAACTTTGCATATACTGTCTTACTCCCATCTCCTGATGGTAAGGACCAAGTCTTTGTTGTATCGTATGATTCCCAACTTGCTCCTGTAAAGGTTGAACTATCTGAAATCAACATTTGGGAGACTCCCGAAAGATTGTCGGTTGCAGAAAGGTTGAGAGTAACTTCTCTGGTATTGGTATATGCATCTCCCCCATTGATAGTGAAACTTCCTGCAGGAGAATGAGTATCTAGTGTAAAAACATCATTCCCATACAATACAGCTGGCATATATACTCCATTATTATCTTTAGTTCTTACATAAATAGTATGTATTCCCTCTGATAGACTAGAGATATCACAAGAGAATTCTTCGGATGATGAATTAAAAATTCCATCCGCTGCGCTACAACTAGTCCAAAGACCTCTCACATTGTTTCCGGTTGACCATTCCACAGCTGCAATAGTGTAACCAGGTATTATATCGATAACTGTTCCTAAAATTGAAGAATTAACAGATGTATTAGGAAAAGATATGGTAGGATTACCATGACCTACTTCATAAATATACACCCTTCCTGCAGCTTGAATTCCATCGTCCGATAGTGCTTGTCCTATATATAGATCTTTCCAATCATCACCATCCATATCTCCTGAACCTACTACATTCCCAAAAGATCTATTGGGTATTCGAGAAGAAATTGTTAAATCCGCTGTAGTGTCAAAATCTCTAGTTCCATTACCTAAATAAATGTTTACATATCCATCCTGAGATCCTGATACTTGGTAAGCTCCAACTACAAGATCCATATTACCATCATTGTTAAAATCATCTACAACTATGCTTCGACCAAAATTATCATTTGCATTAGCTCCATAAATAGTAAAACCTTCATTAGTAATTCCAAGAGAACCCAAGTCTACATTAACCCCATCTTTTAAATCAGTAGTAGAAAACACACATTGGACTATTCCTACGTTTTCATAAGGATTATCGTATTCATATGTCCCTACACAAAAATCATCTCTTCCATCATTATCTATATCTTTTAATTGAATCTTGCCTCTTCCAATCCTATCCCATGTTTCTTCAGCCGTAAACTTAACATCATAAGTGGCATCCATGTTTTCACCACCGAAGAAAATAAATTTTTCGTTACCCCAATTCGGCTCTCCAACAACAACATCATCATATCCATCTCCATTAAAATCCCCAGACGTTAGTCCGTTATAACTAAGCATAGAAGCACTCACAACTCCAAGAGTAAGATCAGATGTAGTACTAACATTTTTAGTTCCATTTCCATAATAAACATTCGCTACACCTTTATTACTATTTGCAAACATAGAACCAATGACAAAATCAATATAACCATCACCATTAAAATTTCCTGAAGTACTGCTAACACCTGTTGCCCGTAGATCTGTTAAATTTCCTTCAAATTCTACATCTGCCCCCTCAGCTACTGTAATATCTCCTCCCCAATCAGATGAACCCCAAAAAATCCAAGCCTTACCTTCATTTCCATTTAAAGTAATATCATATCCCCATTCCCCCCCAAGAAAATCTAACCATCCATCATTATCAAAATCCCCAATAGCATAATCAGTATCTGCAGCAGGAAATTCACCAGCTCCTGTAATAGTAATATCAGCATCAGTGTCAAGAATTTCTCCTCCAAAATATACATATAACCTATGCTGTTTTACTGCAGAAATTAATAAATCTTCATAGCCATCATTATTCATATCTCTAGTCATAGGTTCTCCAGATCCCCCAAACCAAGTTATCGAAGATTCTCCTCCACTAACGGTCCCTAGATAATCAAAATCTATAGCCGCATTAACCTTTCCTACAGCAAGAAAGGCAATTGCACCGACAACCATTACCGAAACAGCAACAAAAGTGAAAGCTTTTATTTTCCTTCTGAATTTTGTCATTACAACTTTCGTGAAATTATCACATACAAATTTTGATATTTAGAAACTTTTTTATTCATAATTCTACTTAAATTACATTCCAAATGGAGTATCCATATTTTCCAGTTCCTCAGGAAGATCAGTTACCTTGCTCACTCCAATATTTTTCTTTAAAATCTTCTCTTTCTTTTCCACTGTAAATTTCAACTCTTCTTCCTGTTTGTAATATGGAGATTCTACAAATACTGCATATTCTCCCTCTTCCGCCAAGAATCCATATCTACCCTTATCATCCGTTATTTGCGAGTTAATCAATTTGTTATCACTCAAATCAAATAGTCTTACAAATACTCCTTCTACTTTATCTCCCATTGGTAACTCAAATACATGTCCCCAGTTCTTTGACAGTACATTCGTAATGTATGCAACGATTAGTAATATCAAAATATTAAGTCCTAGAAGAACGAAGTTCCAAATAGTCGGTGCAAAGATTATTCCTAATATCATAAGTACACCTCCTACTACATTAATCCATAAACCAATCTTGTTCATAAATACCTTAAACTTATCTTTAAAGTTATGATATTTATCATCTTTATCTGCTATTGCTTTGGGAAGAAGAGGTATGTCATAAGCTACTGCGAAATCATCTCTTACTTCTATCTCTCCTCCTAAATATTTGCCTGTTAAATCGTAACCTTTCATTACATCTTCGCTTGCCTGTGGTAATACAAAGTCTGCATGTTCAACACCGATTGTATATTTACCTTCTGGTGCTAAGAATCTATACCTTCCTTCAAGATCTGTAACAACTTCTTCTACCATTTCATTAGTTTCTGCTTTGTACAACCTAACAATTGCAAATGGTATTGGTGCTTTTTTATCTATATCAAACACTATTCCCCACCCTTGCTTCTTCCTCTCTTTATCAAATATAGCTCCCCATAACTGTGGTAGTTTTGGAAAGCCCCCCACTTTCGATAGAAAACCTAAACCCTGAAGCAAAAGCCCAGAAGTTGTTAAAGCAGGTATCAAAACTCTAGCAATAAAGTCTAACCAATCAAATGACTCCTCATCGCCAGTCTCTGGTAATTCCAAGAGATTGGTATATAGATAATCACGAGTCTTCGCTTGCATTTCATCTTTCCTACAGATAATTCTGTAATGTATCTCAGAATCATCTAGATTGGAGATATCTAATGGTTGCAGATACTCAGCTTTGACTTTTGGTTTTATGTTTTCAACTAATTCTCCATATGCAACCGTTTCGCCATAATCCACCAGACATATCATATCCGTACAGCTCGTCTTCCAACTTACATCTAAATATTTTTCTGAAGATCTTTCATGCAACACGTCTGATATGGCACAAACCATAGGAATTTCGGCCAAGGTTCTAAACATTTGATCTGCAGACCTCGTTCTGTAACCATCCTGGTCAGATGCAATAATTTGGAAATGATATGCCGTATCGGAAATTAAATTCTCAAGTAAATAGGAGTGCGTTTCTTTATAATCACTTGAAGTTAATTCAAACCCATAGGCTATAGTTTCACCATAATTAAGTACTATACTTGCAGGCTTCGTTGTACCGAAAGTAACAATTGCTGAATTGCTCGTTATGTTTGAAACTTTAATGTTTATTATTTGAACAGCATTAGCACTGGATAAAGTTGAAAAATTTGAAGTCTCAACATCTTGCAAATTTCCGCTAATTGCCGTAACTCGAATGTAGTACTGAGTGTCGATTGATAAATTATTTAAAGTTTGAGTATGGTTCAATGCAACAGATGAAATCACTGCGCTTTGTCCATAGGATGTTGTTGTCCCATATTCTAAAATAGCACTTGCCGAAATATTAGTTGTCCAAGATACAATTGCCGAATTAGTAGAAACATTAGATATATTTAGACTTGTTATCATTAAATCATAACCAAGTGTTGTAAAGGTTTGATCTGAAGATGTAACTTCATTTAGCGACGCATCCCTCGCTAAAATTTGAAAATGATAAAGAGTTTCGGCAGTTAATCCTGTTAGTGTAACTGAATGAGTTGTCGATAATTCGTTAATATAATCTGTTGCATTTCCATAAGATGATGTTACTCCATAAGAAACTTGACCAGTTGTGGGCTCATTGGTTTCCCAGCTAATAACTGCTGATGTCTGAGTTATATTTGTAACTTGAATATTTCTAATTCTTGGTACAACCATATCCCTTACTTGCAAAATTGCAGAAGCTTCCTGAGGATCACCATTTAATATAACTGTAATAACTTTATTCTCTGCAACAGTAGAAGAAATTCTACCAAACGCTTTACCATTTTCATCCGTCGCTTCGATGGGCTGAATTAAGTTATTACCTGTTCCCGTCGCATTCAAAGTCACAAATGTTCCAATTACAGGATTATCAAATGAATCCAGTAAAGTAACCTCTATTACAGAAGAAGCCACGCCATCATTATTTATAATAGAAGGAATTAAGTTAATTAATGGGATAACATCGTCTGCAGACTGCAAAACATCTATGTTCTTCGTATCTGTCAAAGAGCTATTTAAGCTATCAATTATTGTAATCGCTCTGTTTCCAACTGTTTTTAATTGAACTCCATTTGTGAAATTTTTTGTACCCATATCATCTGCGACAAAGGTGTAATCAGAAGGTAATACAGCAGCAGAGTCGGACGAACTAAAGGTTACATTTCCTCTATATGCAGTATCTACACGACCGTAATCATCTTCTGCATGAACTTGTACCGAAAGAAAACCTCCAGCATTTATTGTGTTAACAGAAGGAGTTAAAACCAATTTCGTCATCTGTGTCACTATAAAATCTGGTGAAGTTTCTGGATTCCCGCCAAAAGAAACCCATTCGCTAAAAACACCAGAATCATCTCTGACTCTTGCTCGCCAATGATATTGGGTATTATTTACAAGATCTGTAATTGGAGTTCTTATAACAATCGGTGTTCCCGTAAAATTTGTAGCTACTCCAGTATGAGTTGGAGTTCCAGTGAAATCGACACCAACAGGACGCACTTCGAATTGTGGTGTTAAAATATCGGGATTATTAGGATCTGTTGCTGTTAATTCTAAAACGACAGAAGATGGTGCCGTTCCACCAATTGGAATAGGTTCAAAAGATTCAGGAAGTAATTGCTTCAAGAATTCTGGATTATTCGGATAACCAAAGGGGCCTAAAGCAGTTCCCATTTGTCCCGACTGGTAACCGGAACCACCTGAACGACTTATTAAACCAAGATTTACATAATCTGAACCATAAAGAATAGATATTCTACCACCACCACCACCACCACCATCAAAAATATCATCTCCACCATTACCACCATCAACACTTATACTTCCAGCCGAAGAGAAATTAACAGTTCCCGCCTTTATAAAAACGCTACCGCCAGCACCACCGCCACCGCCAGGACTAGATATTCGACCATTGGTACCACTCATATCAATTGCACCAAGAATATTTACAGCCCCGCTCAAGGCGAATATAGAAAATGCCGAACCTCCAGCTCCTCCAGATGCACCAGCACCAGAAGTACCTCCACCACTACCTAATGATAAAGGACGCAAGGCATCACCATAACTCAACCCTCCAGCTGTTGTCCCGTTTATTCCATCGCTTGCTCCAAGACCACCATTACCACCATATGCACCGCCACCTCCACCACTACCTTGTCCTCCTCCAGCGATTGCCCCTGTACTTCCAACCCCAGGACCATCATTCGCCGGAAAGCCCAAACCTTTTCCGTCAATAACGGACCCTTCGCCTAAATCAAAACTATCTAAAACATTAAAACTAACACCACCACCGGTTCTCTCATTATACGCATTATCATAATCATCCAAATATTGTTGATATTCGGCAAATGGCATCCCGTAAAAAAGAGCACGCATTTCTGTTTGAGTTAATGCACGATTATAAACAACAATTTCATCGAAAGTTCCCCATGAGTAATTTCTATCCACACGTCCACCGTTACCCAAGAATTGAATAGGTGCAGTTACCTGAGACAGAGATGTTCCCACTAGCTCACCATTCACATAGAAATTAGTTTGACCACTATTGGATACTGCTCCGATATGATTCCAACCTGTTAATGTGTTTACATTGTATCCAGAACTGTAGAATCCACCATTTAAGATCCCGAGAAGCCCATTACTGTTAACGACAATATGATGAGATGTTAAATCTGTATTATCTGCTAAAAGTATTCTGTATCCACCATAAGTGCCTGTATTTAACGGGAAGTTGGACCACGCACTTATTGAGTATGTTGAACCAAGATTTAATGGTGATATTTCAAGCTTCTGTAACAAGTCTGTTTTTCTTGCTTTTCCATACTTACCATCAACAATTGTAGAGCCAAAAGAATTTGCATGATTTAAATTGACACTCGCATCACATGCATCAAATGGATCTAGTTCTTCTACGATACATAGATTATCTTCCGTTTCGTTAAAATGCAAAAGCAGTGTAGTATATGTGTCTGCAACAATTTCCCTATCGACCTCAGGAAGTTCTGGATATACTAAGCCAGAAGGCAGTTTTGATGTATCACCAAACATTCGCGCTCGAACATTTTGAGAAATAAATACATTATCGAAATTATATGTTCCTGCAAAGAAATCTGTTCCTTCCGCACCGATAACATTACCGTTATTTAAATACAAATCACCATATTGCTGCTCGGACTGTTTGATAAATATCGTTCCCGGACCACCTAAGTATCCGTAAGATTGAACTCGATCATTCCCAAAATCGAATCCATTATTTTCAGAGTAATAAATAGCTACTCGACCACCTCCACCATCATATTGGGCAGAAGATCCCTCATATCCATTAGCCTTAATCAACCCTGTACCTGATATTGTCCCAGCATTAATTAGGACCGATCCTCCACTACCTCCTCCCCAATTTAAACATTCTTCTCCTGCACCAGTCCTGACTCCAGCACCACCATTAGCAGATATTATTCCATTTATTAATAAAGTATCAATAACATCAATGTTTACACCCCCGCCTCCAGCACCACCAATCATATATGTCCATGCAATGCCAGAACAGTCATTTCCTGCACTTCCTAAATCTTTCGGAGAATATAGATCGCCGTATGTTAATGTTTTAGATTGAGCCTGCCCATGTCCTCCATATGTACCTCCTCCATAATTTGTTGTTCCAGATGGCCAGCCTGGTCCTTGAGGTTCCCTGTAACGTCCATAGCCATTACCATCCGCAGTAATTATTGAACCTTCGGAAACCTGAAGATTTGCTACACTTAACTCCGCACTATAATCATTATCCCAAACATCATCGTCGCTTATATGAGACTCGAAAAATATTATACTGCTTAAGTTCATTGTCAAGTTTCTGAATTCGTATTTATCTTCATAGCCCCGGGCCCATGTATTGGGAATCAATGTTAACGCGCCAGAATATGTTGATCCCAAAGTTAAATCCTCTACACCCGTGTATTGACCATTCAATATAAGATGAATACCGTCAGCAACAAACAAATCATTTCCTGATAATAATGTTCCATCTATTTGGAGAGAAGGTATGGTTGAATCCCCAGAGATTTCAGAACTTGAATCTATTTCTAAGATAGAATTTGTACCCAATATAACCAAATCTCCATATCGAGATAAATTCACAGTATTGAATTTGTATTCATCTTCGATAAGCCCCGCTTCGTAACCACTTACTCCACCGTTATCAATATATAAATCACCATTTTCACTTGCTTCTGTAAAATAACTAACTTGTTCTACATATACCGTTCCAGGACCAGCATTATTACCCCTTGCCATTATGTGCTCTCTGTCTACAAGAAATCCATAATTTTGTTCATAATACAAAGCAACCCTACCACCCGATCCTGAATATGCAACGGTACCACCATTTGCTGAAATAATACCATTTCCTAACGAAATTAAGTCTTTAACTTTAATATGAACACTTCCCCCGCTACCACCTCCCGATGAACTTGTGCCACCATACATATTGTCACCATTTGAAGAAATGACACCATTCAAAGTAAGGGTGTTATCAACCGTCAAGTCTATAGCACCTCCGCCACTACCACCAATAAGAGAGGTAGAAGCACTAGAACCACAACTTCCTAGATGAGAAGGTCTAAAAACAGAACCATATATCTGACCCCCCTTATAAGGCCAATAACGAGTAGAAATTCCTCCATCTCGATACGATTCAGAAAAACCCCCATAACTACCTCCCGCCCGAAGATCTGTAAATCCAGGACCACAGTAAGAGGAATTTAATGGAAAGCGTGCCCCATAACCATATCCCATTCCATTTGCGTGTAAACTACCACCTGAATCAATCGTTAAATCAGAGACGGATAAATGTACTCCAAAATCATTCTCCCAATCCGTATCCATAGAATTGTAACTTATGCACCGCAATGTTCCTTGTGGTCCTATGTGTAAATTTTCAAAACTGTATGGATTATCCATTCCTCTTGCCCAAGTCTTTGCGTACAAAGTCATACCAGATGGAGACAGCAAACCAATATCAATATCTGATACACCTGCAATATCTCCATTAATCCCCAAATCAACACTTTCGATACCCAAAGCACCCTCACCAGTATATGTCAAGGTTCCATCAATTTTAGCAAATGGAACCGTTAAATCCCCCTGAAAGCCATCACCCGAATTTATCGTTAATATAGATGTTTCACCAAAGAAGATAACATCTCCATATCCTGTAAGATTTACACTTCCGAAACTATAATTCCCTTCAGGTACACCTGCAGATAAGCCCTGCACAGCATTATTGTCAACAAACAAGTCTCCATTATAACTTGGACTTGACGACAATGAAGACAACTGTTCTATGTATACTGTACCAGGACCTGATTCATTAGTACCTCTTGCATATATATTTGAAGTGCTTAATGGGAAACCCATATTATTAACATAATAAACTGCTATCCTGCCCCCTGCACCATCTCCATCACTTCCAGTGCCAGGATTCTTACCGTTTGCCTGAATAATTCCATCACCAACCAGATTCTGAGCTCGTAAAAATATTGAACCACCGGAACCAGCCCTGTCCTCACATCCAATGGCACTAGTCCTATAATACCCGCCACCATTACTGGTTATTGTTCCTAACAATGTTAATGAGCCGTTAACAGTTATTTCTATAGCACCGCCTCCAGCTCCGCCGTTACCACCCCTAGCACCGGCACCAGAACAATTAGACCCGCCACTACCAAGTAAGAGTGGTTCGTATATGCTACCGAAGGGATCTATTGTGTTAGATTCTCCATATCCGCCATATGTAGCACCAGCGTAAGACTTATAGCCAGGCCCCTTTTCGGATGTTCTAACCCGTCCATAACCTAATTCATTTGCATCTATAAAACCTCCTGATAGCACTGTAATGTTTTCTGCGACCAACGGAACAACATAGTCATTCGTTTCATCTCTAGAATCGAGAGTGTCTCCAGACTCATAACTTCTAATAAACAAGGAACTTCCACCGAACACTTCTATATCACCGAACACATATTGTGAAGTGGTGCCATATGCCCAAGTTCCCGAGAGCAAAGTTACGGCACCTGTAACTGAATTACCAATCCGTAAATTAGTTACACCGCTCAAAGACCCCCCTACTATTAGATTTACACCATTCACATTCAAAGTGTCAGGTAGCAAATTTATAAATGAACCATCTACTAGTAGCCCGGGAGAAGATGCATCTCCCGATAAAACTGAACTATCAGTTATTGTTAATGATGATGTCGAACCAATAAACCTTACATGACCCCCTCTTGATAATTTAATCTTGGAGAAATTATAATCTCCGCTCAATACACCAGCATAGTTTGATTTAAGTAAATACCTGGCCTCGTCAAAAGTATCAGCTCCCTTGTAATGAACTATATCATTATTATCAACGTACAACTTACCCTGACTTGGATTATCAATCGCACGATCCTCTATATATACAGTACCCGCACCAGCACTTGAAACTTTGTCATCCCCATAATCTCCTCCATATGACCTTATAAAGTTCTGGACATTAGTGTCCGACATTGATAAACCGATTAGATTGTCGTAATATATGGCAATTCTTCCACCGCCACCATCTGCAGTGCCGTAATAAGAACTAGTTCCTGATCCATTCGCAACAATCAAAGCACTGCTACTAAGCTCTAATAACTCAGCATCTATATAAACACTTCCCCCAGAACCACGCAGTAAACCATTACTTGTAATCATTCCTGACAAACTCAGAGATCCTGTACCGTAAGTGTCTTTTGCGATAAGCTTAATCGCCCCACCACCTCTAGAATTGGCCAGTGTGCTTGAAGATCCTAAATCAGAGGGGGAAAATACACTTCCGTATACACCATTTTGGTAATACGAACCATATCCGCCATAACTTGCTCCCGTGGTTCCGCGCCCCGCCCCCCTACCCGTACCATACCCCAATCCATTAGCATTAAATGTTGCATTCTCATCAACCGTAATTGTTTTAGCTTCAAGTGTAACACCATAATCATCTGTCCAAACATCATTGGCATTATCGTATCCATAAAAATCAACAAAGCTGCCTCCTCTCACACGAAATGTTTCGAAAATATATTGTCCTCCAGTTCCCCAATTATTAGCGTGCAATCCCAAACGTGCCGTTGCCACAGCTCCAACATCGACATTGCTCACACCGCTTAGTGAGCCAAACCATTGCAAGTCTACGTTATTAACTGTGAATGTATCTATGCCCAAATAATTAAATGAACCACGCACAAGAATCTTTGTTGTGCCATCACCGATAATGGTCGAATTATTTGCTATACTTAAACTTGAGCCGCTACCTAAAAATTCCACATGACCATTTCTCTTTGTATCTATAGAAGAGAAATTGTAGATACCTGCTGTTATTGTAGCGGACTTTTCACAATTATTTCCGCCGACCAAACAAACCCTCGATGCGGCATCGACTATTAATTTTCCTTGTCCAGGAGAATGAATGCCTTTATTTTCAAAATATATTGTTCCTGGAGATCCATAATATGCTCCACCAGAAAACTCTCCACCACCATAAGCCTGTATATTTGTTGGAAATGAACCTCCACTCAACACCTCGTATTTTATTGAAACACGCCCTCCAGAACCGCCTCCACGCCCAGCTCTACCGTTTCCACCATTAGCCTTAATGTATCCGTCGCCAGAAAAAACACTGGTATTTATTAAAACGCTTCCTCCTGTTGCCCCCCCTCTGTTATTCAATGTACCAGAATCGTTCAAACCATTTGCTGATATTGTACCGTTGACACTTGTCGTTCCAGTTATTTCTAATTTAATAGCCCCACCACCGCTTACACCGGTTGTTGCACCACCACTACCAAGTGAAGTTGGAGATAAAACATCTCCATATGACGACCCATCGCCAATAATCGCTCCATATCCATATCCCCCGTAACTTGATCCCCCAGATTTATAACCCGGCCCCTTAGTTGAGAGGTAGCCTTGTCCATCAGCACTTACAAAAGCCCCTGTTTCAACAGTCAAATTATCAGCTAAAACAGTTACTCCAAAATCATTGTCATAAATACCGTCGTTGTTGTTGTATGACTCCAATGTCAAGGTTTTCCCTGTTTTAACAACTATTGATATGCCTCTACAATCAATTATTCCAGCATTTACTGGAGTTGCCGACCATGTTGTATTCGTATCAATTATTCCATCCGCATCAGGACAAGATCCAAAGGATTCTACAACAGCTAAGGTATTAGAATACCCTTCAACCAAATCTTCATCTACACCCTTAATTTTGATACCTTCTATTGTATCATACGTTGCATTATCAATAGTTATAGTACCATTAATAAGTGTTGCTGTAGGATTAGTACATTCTGCACCAACACAAAATATACCCGTTCCTGGTAATCCTATATCAGAAGCCAAGACCGCTGACAAATCAATAATTTCATTATTCACTAAAACTAAATTATCAAATGAGTCTCGAGCATTAACAGTAATTATAAATTCTTGACCAATAAATACAGCATTCGGAACAATTATTTCATAATACGAAGTATGATCAGATGCAGCGGATGCCGTAAAAATCATAGGTGAACCCGAAAGACCGCTTCTTGTTGCACTTGCAGTATTATTGTTAATTCCAGCTGTTGGACCAAGGGTTAGAATTGTGGAAACAAGCCCAAAACGATTAGAACGTACTAACCCGACATCGGTTGACCCACCCCCTAAAACTGCCGCCCACGTAACATCATGATAATAGACCGGAATTCCAGCGACATCTGTCACCATTGCAACAAATGGTTCTGTGAGAGGGTTTAAAACTGTACCTGTTTGATTATCGCCCGATATTTTAATCAACTGTGTGGGCACATCAGATATCATGAAATCTGCATCAGTTTCTACGTTTTCTCCGAATGAGACCCATTCACTCACCGCACCAGCTTCATCACGAACGCGAACCTGCCAATGGTAACGCTTACTTTTAGGCAAATTCTCTATCAGCCA
The DNA here is from genome assembly GCA_964501355.1 of uncultured Candidatus Saccharibacteria bacterium. Classification (GTDB taxonomy): domain Bacteria; phylum Patescibacteriota; class Dojkabacteria; order CAZCSM01; family CAZCSM01; genus CAZCSM01. Next base: position 32,926 of record CAZCSM010000007.1, read on the forward strand.
TGTAATTGGAACCTCTACTCCTGCATACGCAATTTGTGCACCAGTATGTGTAGGCGCATTTATAAAAGGAGTATTTATTTCCTGAATTTCAATTTGTGGGTAAAGAATGTCTGTTCCATCTACATCCGATACATTCATTCGAAACTGGATATCATCACTTCGTGTAGACTCTCCGACATTAAGCTTGTTTGTTACATAAACACCGTCAATTAGTTCTCTATAAGCATATTGCTCAAGAGCAGTCGGAACATTTGGATAACAAGTAGGACCGATTAAAGTTCCTTCTTGACCATTTTGCAAACCACCAATACCGCCCGATACCACAGCAGAAAGTGTCCCAACTGCAATATTATTACTTTGTGTACAAAGCAATACAACCCTTCCACCGCCGCCGCCGCCGCCACGAACTCCTGCATCAATAGCATCTCCACCAATTGCAGAAACGTCACCACCTGCACCAGACAAAATTCTCGCATCTACCCAAACAGTACCACCCGAACCGCCACCACCTGAAGCTCCAAACAAAACCTCTTCAGAGGGAAGACCGTTTGCGTTAATAGAACCATTTATTGTAACTTCCCCCGTTGTTGCATCGAGACAATCTGTTTTCTCCGTACCAGTAAGGGTATTACACGTTGAATCGATTTTCAAGAAACCTCCACCTGCACCACCAACTGCTCCAGTACCGGCACTCCCTCCACCACTCCCCAAATAATTGGGAAGTAAACTATCCCCATACACATCACCCCCAGCACCTCCCAGTTCTACACCCGAAGGAGACCCCTCACCTCCTGCACCTCCATAACCACCTCCACCTCCACCAGAAAGAACCGCTCCATCTCCACCCGCTCCTGCTCCTCTAGAAATAGAATACCCCGTACCATCAGCGTTTATAACCGCACCTACCTCCAAATCCAAGCTTCCGACCAACCAAGTAACACCGTAATCATTTTCCCAATTATCATCACCATTATCATAACCTTGAATAGTTATTGTAACACCTGTATCGACAACGATATGGGTCATAGAACAGTCAACAACACCACCCGTTGATATAAAAGATGCAGCATTGAGTGTAACACTTTCACCTATCGTTAACGTACTTCCAGCATAATTACCCAATGATGCAGGACAACTATCCGCCGCTCGAAGTCCGAACAATGTTTTCCAATCAATAGTGAAGATTAATATAATAATAAGAAATGCAGCAAGTATAACGCCAGCATATCTGAACGCTTTAATATTACGCTGAATAAATTCCTTCCATTTTGCAAGGTTCTCTCGAGTCATTGAGCAAGTTTCGAATAGATATTATCACCCAACATTAAGGTATCAAGAAGAGAGACAGGAGTCAATTAATACATCGACGAAAATCGTTAACAATGGTGCCAATGTAGTAACAATATTGTATCAATGTTGTAGCAATGTCGCTCTCGCAACATTGTTTCCATATTGTTAAAACATAGACGAAACATCGACAAAACATAGTAAAACAAGTTTTAAAGAACTTAGAAAAGATTGTGTTACTATATCGGCAAAAACAAACAACTTGATTAGATATTTATCTAAAACTTTATGACTACGTTTCAACAATGTTTGAACTATGTTTAATCAACGTTTCAACAATAAAAAATAATTTTGAATTGTCATAGTTCAACAAGCTCACCACAAGTTTTGAAATTTGATTTTTGCATTTTGATTTTAGAGACTCAGGGTCTCTTGAATTCCCTGCAACGCTTCGATCATTAACGCCAAGTGATCTGACATTTCTACACCAAGTTCATCAATTCCAACTTGCATTCTTTCTCTATCCATCTTCGCAGCGAATGATTTATCCTTTATTTTCTTGTTTACAGATTTCGGTTTCATTCCACCTAGCTTTTCGGGGCGAACAAGTGCAGCCGCAATTATTATTCCAGAAATCGAATCAACTGCATGAAGAGCTTTGTCAATTAATTCTTCTCGAACACCTGCCGGCTTGCCATGATTTTCAATTGCTCGAATAACATCTTCCGGCAAATCTTTTGCTGATAACCATTCTCGAACTCGGAATGATGGATGTTCTTCTGGAAATTCTCCGTAATCGATATCGTGAAGAAGACCAGCAAGGCCCCAAGTTTCTATATCTTCGCCCAATTTTGCAGCATACGATCTCATTCCTGCCTCTACCGCATAAGAGTGTTGAAGTAAGTTTTCTGCAGTTACATGTTCTTTGAGTAAAGATAAAGCTTCGTCTCGTATGATCATTTTTATAATGCTTAATTAGAAATGATTAATGTTAATTATAAAATAAACTGACAAGGGTGTCATTCCCGATTTAATCGAGAATCTATAACAACGTTAATCAAACCATTCTTCTAAAATCTTCTGATGCAACACAATACGACCCTTGTTAAAATCATTTAACTCTTCCGAGTACCAAGTCAAATAATCAACCACTTGGCTATAAAAATAAATCTCCTCACGAGCTTTTCCTTCCTCGGACATTTGAAGAAAATTATTATAATAATCTAAAGAACTATTAGGTAACTCAAAGTGACGAATAAATAATCGAACTCGTGCGAAATCATATAGTGAATCTCCGAACATTGCTTCACTCCAATCAACAATCCCTGTAATTTCTTTTGTATCCGGATTTACAAATAAGTTCCGTTGATTGAAATCCGTATGCAAAAAAGAAAAATTATTACTTGGCAAATCTGTCTGATTTATTAGTCTGACTAATTTTTCAATCGACTCATGAATCAACTCTGGATTTAGACCATCCCGTTTTAATGTTTCTTCCCAATTAAACCAACGATGTTTTCCGGAATATTTGAAAAGTAAAATTTCCTTCCAACTTCTTCCCTCATCAAGATCATTTAGCAAGCCCGCCGAACTTGACTTTATTTGATGAATCTTCCTTAAATTTTCTAACATCGACGGTATGTAGAAAGAATATGAACCCTTATCAATACTATCTAATAGCGGGAACATTATTCTTTCAGTCACAGTTATGATGTGAGTATCAATCTCAAATTCTCCTACCATTTCGGCAACAGGAATATCAAGGCCACTATCCTTAATTAATTTATAAGCAAGCACATCATTAATTTCATCATTTCCAACCTTTATCGCATATTCGCGCCCATTTTCTGTATTCACGAAAAAGACGGTACTGTCCATACCTTGCGGAGGAATACTCGTTGAAGTGATTTTGGTAGAAAGAATAGTTTCTACTTTTCTGATAATTTGATTTTGTAAATTTTTGTCCACTTTCTATTTATTTTTTATCTGTATTCGGTTGATTAGTCGTTGAAGTCCGAAACGATAGCAGCCGGTTGCTATTTGTAAAAGGTTGATACTGGAAGGCGTGCTATTGTTTCGGAAATTTTGGTTACTTTTGTTTGCAAAAGTAACATAAAATTATTTAAAAAACTTTTCTACAACCTCTCCAAAAACACCTTCGGCGATTGCAGAAAGTCTTTCATTAACTGCACACTTTCAATGTCTTCGTATTTTATCAAGTTGAGCACTCCCTCCCTAATTTCATAGATCTCCGCATCAGGAAACGCCATCAACATCGGAGAATGAGTTGCAATAATAAATTGTGCTCCAGTTTCAACTTGTTCTTTTATCATTGAAATAAGCGACATTTGTCTAATCGGAGAAAGTGGAACTTCAGGCTCATCTAAAATATATAATCCTTCAGGAACAAATCTTTGAGAAAATAAATTCAGAAAGCTTTCGCCATGGGAAAAAGCATCCGGATTTTCACCATATCTTTTTTCCAGATTGTTAATCTGATTTTGCATTGCACTTGTTGAAAGGAGTTTCCCATAACCTGTGTATTTTTCAGAAAATTCTTGTTTCTGTTTTCTGAGTTCAATTTGATTTCTTGCAATTTGCCTTTGGAAACCAAAGAAGTCTTCTGCTCGCATGAAAAAACCTCGATGATTTCGGATACTCCAAGTTAGTTGAAGATTCTTTGCCAATCGACGTGCAGGTTCCAAGGTTTCGTCTTTCGTAGAATTGTCAACACCAATAATCGGAAGATCAGTTGCAACAGCAAGTGCTTCGAGAAGAGTTGATTTTCCGGAACCATTTTCACCAACGAAAATAGTAACAGGTTTGGTAAATCGAAGTTCCTCAAGATTTCTAATCAAATCAAGAAAAAACGGATAATCCGTTTCTTCAATTTTTGATTTTAGTTTAAAAGATTGAAGCTGCATAAATTCAAAATTAAAACCATTAGTGTATGTCATTGCGGGCTTGACCCGCAATCTCGCACCGTACATCAAAATAAATCTTCACCCAAATCCCGGAACTTCGGATTCGTCTCTCTAATTAAATCAATTTTCCATTCCCTCCTCCATTTCTTAATTCTCTTCTCTGCATCAATTGCATTGTTAATATTTGAGAAGGTATCGTAATATAGTAGCTTCTTCACATTATACCTTTTCGTAAAACCTTCAAAGTCTCCCGATTTATGCTGATTAATTCTTTTTGTGAGATCGCTTGTTACACCAGTATAAAAAAACCGTATGCAATTTATTTGAAAGAATGTAAACATAGTAATCTTTCATTCTACAAAGCGATAAAACAGAAAGCTTTTCTGTGTCACCCCGCACAGGACGAAGTCTGTGATGCGGGGTCTCGCACTTCACACCTAACTAACAGTTAATACAAAAAATCAGTAAACAATATACTCCGAGATCGCGGGTCAAGCCCGCGATGACATCACGACAGTCTTTTATTTCTGTCATCCCGCGCTTGACGCGGGATCTCGGACGACCGAACTAGCTAATTAAACAATTTTGAAAACTCATCCCAAGAAACATCAACCCCTATCTTCTGCAAGAGAAAGAAAAGAATTTGCAATACCAATATTCCAACATCTGCTTTTGAAATTATCCAAGAGTGACAACTGTTGACCCCACAACGATCATAATCAAGATTACGCCCATACACCCCGAAGTTGTCCCATCTATATTTATGTAATCAAAAATTGATTTTCCAAACTTCGACTGAAAACTATTTGCAACAAATTCTAACTTATTCTCATTTATTACATCTCCAATGTTTTTCATTGTAGTCCGAAGAGAGATATTCTCCATATTCCCTTCTGATAACAATTTCTGTTTCATTTTATTCCAATCAGCCTTGTAAACAGTATATGTTTTGGCATATTGGTATGTAATATCGCAATTACAATACAAATCAAAAGCTTGATTCCTTTCAACAATAATCATTTGCTCTAACATTGTCTGATAACCTTCTTTTTCTTCTTTTGATACTTTTGGTGGAATATATTTTTTCACGTCAATTGGATCCGAAAGTTTTCCACAAAAAACACAGAAGAAATAATTGTTATCGAATTCTTGACCACAACTTCTGCACTTTTTCATTTTGGAATATAAAATAAATTAATCATAAATGTTGTGTGCTATACACAATCATCTTAGTCCCGATGACTTCGTCAAGAATACCTCTTTAGAAGTTTATTTCCACAAACTAAACTTTTTCGTCAAACTGTCAATCTTCTCCTTATCCCCGAACATTCCAATTGCATAATGCTGAAGATCATCAACATCCTTATCAGCTAAAACTTCTGCAATATCTTCATCCTTTTGAACTTCCAAATGTTCTTTCAGAAATTCGTAAAACATTAAATCTGATTCCTTCAATTGTTCCCGAAGATGTGCAAATTGTCCGGGTTTTGCGGAAAGAACAACGACAGGATATTGGCAAGAACGATCAAAACTTTCACCATCTTCCGTTTCAAACTCAGGCCCAGAGAAAAAGTTCTCATCAATCTTGTGGCCCAAGTATGCAGAAACATGACCAATTGAATTTAGGACTTTCCAATTCTCCAATTCATTATTCACGATAATAACAATCTTCTTTGACAAATCCTGTTTGAAAGAGTCCTCCTTATGTTCACTTTGTTCTTCAACTGAATCCTCTTCTACAGAGTGAATTCTTCTAACATTCTTGGCCACACCTTCAAAACTATGATTTTCGGCTGTGAGCTGACCGCCGTCCGCTGATAGCTGATCCACAGGCTTCATTAATGGGAAAGCGATAACTTCTCGCAAAGTTCTTGAGCCGGTAATTAGTGCTGCAAATCTATCAATTCCAATTCCCGTTCCGGTTGCAGGAGGCATTCCGTATTCAAGAGCTTCTACATAATCCCAATCGTTGCTCATAGCCTCTTCATCCCCCTCCTCCTTGTTTTTAATCTGACCCTCAAATCGCTCCCTCTGATCAATTGGATCATTAAGTTCCGTGTACGAGTTGCTCAACTCAAAACCATTAACAATTAGTTGGAACATTTCCGTATATCTTGAATCCTCTGATTTTTTTGCCAAAGGTTTCAATTCAATCGGATAATTCAGAACAAATGTTGGTTGAATAATCTTTGGTCGAGTTGTAGCTTTGAATAATTCATCGATCAACTTTCCTCGTTCTGTCACACCTTCTGTGCTATAACCACGTTTCTCCATTTCTGCGGCGAGAGTTTCTGCTGTTGGGAAATCGTTCAGGTCAATTCCTGAATGTTGCAGAACAATATCATGGAACATAACTTTTGGATATGGAGGAGTAAAATCAAGTTGATTATCGTCATGTTCGAATTGAAGAGTTCCAATAGAATTTTTTATTACATAGGGAATCATCTCTTCGTGCATTCGCATATTATCCTCATAATCAGCAAACGCCCAATAATATTCAAGCATGGTGAACTCAGGATTATGCTGACGATCAACTCCTTCATTTCGAAAAGCTCTGCCCATATCGAAAACTTTTTCGAATCCACCAACGAGAAGTCTTTTCTGCCATAACTCTCCTGCACAAATTCTCAAATGAACATCAAGATCATAAGCATTCAGGTGAGAATCAAAAGTCTTTGCCATAGCACCGGAAGAAACAGTTTCAAGAATCGGTGTTTCAACTTCTATAAAACCCTGATCTTGAAGAAATTCTCGAAGATAACGTAAGACCTTTCCTCGAACAACAATCTTCTCCCGTTGATCTGGATTGATGTTAAAATCTAAATATCGTCTTCGGTATCTCGCTTCCTCATCTTTCAAACCAAAGTGTTCATTTGGCAAAGGTCGAAGTGACTTTGTTAACAATTTCAGATCTTCAACCATGATGGAAATCTGTCCCGTTTTTGTTCGAACAATTTCTCCACTTGCCTGAATGAAATCACCAAGATCGAAGAGTTTTAAGTTATCGTAAAAGTTTTCGATGTTTTCCTGTTTAATAAAGAGTTGAATCTCCCCAGTCTCATCGGCAATATCCCAGAAGGTTATTACTCCATGACCTCGAAGACTTTTAATCCGTCCAACAACGAAAGCCGTTTGACCTTCTAGTTCATCAAATTTATTTAAAATATCCCCACAGGTATGAGTTCTTTTTGATCGAGCGGGAAAAGTTTCGATTTCAAGACTTTGTAATTTTTGAAGTTTTTCCAAACGAACTTGTCTAAATTCTTCTAATGTCGCCATTTTGTTAAATAAAAAATAAAGTTTTAAAGTTATTGTTTCTAAATATACTCTTTTCCCTTTGTTATCTGTATTCGGTTGTTAGTCATTGAAGTCTGAAACAAGCCATTCCGGTAGTTATATGTATTTGATTGCTATTTGTCGGAACTAATTCTCCTCTCTGTCACTTCGTGACATCTCTCCTCCATAGGAGGAAAGTCTTGTTTCAGGAATTTTGGTTACTTTTGTTCCCAAAAGTAACACCATATATTAAAATTCCTGGATCCCGGATCACGCTCACAAGTTCGCTGTCCGGGATGACACCGCCCTTACTTAAGAATCTTCAGTAACACATTCTCATCAAAATATTCCACTGCCCTATTCCAGCCCTCTGCAGTTGGTGCCCAAGGGATAAGCTTTTCAATATCACTAATTGGCACTGCCTTTACGAATTTGATAACAGGCGTATCGTCATCCTCATCCTCATGTGGCTCCAAAGTTAATTCCGCTGCCAATTTATCTAAAACAATCACATATCTCTCCTGCAAAAACTTCTCTTCAGGAAACTTAATCAAGTAATAACCTAATTTTGCAACACAATCTAAATTATCTTCAATATCAATGCCCGTTTCCTCATAAACTTCACGCAAAAGAGTTTCCTGCCAGGATTCCGTACCATTCGGGTGGCCTCCCGGAAAATGCCAATCTTCATTATTTTTAGAAACAATCACAATATGTTTATCCTTTGTAAAAAGGAAACAATATCTTTGTCGAATTTTAATATCTGAATGTTCCTCTAAAACATTTTCCGAACAATCAAACCAGGTTCTGGTAAACTCTGCCATCGTTTGAAAACTTATTTAACAAACCCCACTGACTCGCAATGCTCGTCTTCCCCCCTTGAGCTCAAGGGGAGATTGAGAGGGGTTTGACTTAAAATGCAAAAATCGCCCCCATTTAGTTTCCATCATTATTATAATAGAAACTAAACAAGGACGATAGTATTAATTGTGTCATCTCGAATTTATTTCGGGATCTCGTGAGCAAACATCAGACGGGATCCTGAAACGAGTTCAGGATGACAGTACCGCGGTACCACCTTATTTCAAAATATTATTACTAATATTTCCTCTGCTCCTAAGGGAGAAATTCCAAATTCAAAATTTCAAATCCCAAACAATCTCCAATTCGCAAAACATTAATTATCTAAATGCCTCCTAATTTAGCTAGGTTCTTGTTTGGAAATTGGTGCTTAGTATTTTGAATTTACTCCGCAGGAGTCCTTGCTCTATAACGGGAGTTCCCGACTAGTTCTACTTGAATTTGTCATCCTCGACCTGATCGGGGATCTAGATTCCCGTCTCCGCGGAAATGACTCCATTCTTTCTTCTAGCAGCTTGAAAGTTCTTAATCTGATTTCTGTTGAAAGCTTTCAGCAATCTTTCTTGCTATTTTCGAAATCAAAAATTCTTCCTTAAAACGCTTTTATTAATATTCTATTTGCAACGAATTGAAACAACTTCAATTTCTTGTTCGCCACCATCAGGTCGAACAATATAAACAGTCTCACCTTTCTTCGCTCCAAGCAAAGCTTGTCCAAGAGGTGATTCATACGAGATTCTACCTTCTTTTGGATCCGTTTCGCTAGCACCGACAAGTCGCAATTCCTTTTCCCCCATTCCCATATTTACAGTAACCCAAGCACCCAGAGTAACGTAATCAGTATTGCAGATGTTTTCATCAATCAGTTCAGCCTTTTCCAGAATCATTTCAATTTCCTCAATTCGTCCTTGAACTTCGTCTCGTTCTTGCATTGCCTCAGCATAGGTGGCATCTTCCATCTGATCCTTCATGGTGCTATCTGCCAGCTTATCTGCAATCTTTCCCGTAAGAATAGAATTAAGTTCTTCTAATTCCTTTTTCAACTCTGATTTATGTTCTTTTGTTATGTATGTTCCCATTTTATTTTTTATGAATTAACCTACAAGTCTAACGTGACCTTCGATATATCATTACATATTTTAGTCAACCTTAACGACTCGAAAAATGCGATCTCCGGTAGGAAGTGTTATCGTTACGTCCTCTCCTGGCTTCTTTCCCATAAGAGCAGAACCGATTGGAGATTCGTTTGAAATTCTCCCGCCAATTGGATCCGCTTCCATTGCACCAACTACTTCATAGACAGTTTCCTTCCCTGCAATTGAAACGGTAACTTTGCTGCCTAATGAAACTTCACCATTTGAAGATTTTTCAATAATTTCTGCTCGAGAAATCATATCTTCAAGATCTCTGATTAACTTTTCATTTAGAGTTCGATCTTCAAGAGCTGCCTTGTATGCAGCATTTTCGGACAAATCTCCCATTCGGCGAGCATCCTCAATTGCATCTGCAATTTTAGTTCGAACAGTAGTTAAACGTTCTTGTAATTCTTGTTTTAATTTTTCCAACCCAATTCGGGTTAATTGTAATTTTGTATCTTTCATTTTTTAATATCTAAATTTATAAAGGCAAATAAAAAACCTATTTCATTGAGCACATCAATAAATCTTACGATTTCTGGTTGCTCGATGAAATAGGTTATCTAATCATAAACAAACCAGACACTCTTAGGTGCTTTGGTTGCTTGCAGAGCGTATTCAGTTTTCTGCTAGTTGGCAAACGCATTGTCTGGCTGTTCTATGTATATTACTAAATATATTGAACATAATAATTAACGAAGTCGATAATACAGTTATGAAATTTAAAAGTCAAGCATGGTTATTCAAACGAACTGTATCCCAACCCATGACGCAAAATCACACGAGTGTGTATATTAAAGGGTGAATATTAAATAAAAGTAAACTGGATTATATCAAGACAAATGAACCTGATTAACTGAGACTTCACATTGCCACTTGTGCAATTTCAAAACTGAAGTTTTTCTTTTTCTTTTTATCTTTCCTTGTGCTATATTTAAATTAATCAGTTGTCATAAACCGTAATTATGAAAAAACAAGGACTTCAACTTCATCAAGTTTTAGGAATAATTGCAATCCTAGCTGTGCTTGGACTAACCGTCTACATTGCTATTCAGAGAACGCAGCTTCTTTCTGAAGCAGGTGCGTCAGAAGATCCCAAATTCATTAACGTACTGAATGAGAATGCTGATGGTTTCACTATTGGCTGGGTAACGACAAAAAGCACTCAAGGAGCAATTCTTCTACCGGAAGAAGGACTAACATTTGTTGAAAAAGAAGAAAAAAGCAAAACACATTTAATTGAAATTACCGGTTTAGAAGCGGGAAAAAGATATGCTTTTCAAGTTTTATCTGGAACCATACTTGATGATAATGCCGGAGTTAATTATGAAGCATTCACAACAAAATACCAATTCCCGGTTGAAAATAAATTGCTTTTTGGAAGAATATTTGGCAAAGACAGCGTTACACCATTATCAGATGGTTATGTAACAATCCATGCCGAAGTGAATGGTGTTACCACGAACAAGATTTATTCTCAACTAAATGAGCAAGGTGGTTGGCAACTCGATTACTCCCTACTCCTGAGTAAAACACTTACGCAAAGGTTTGATGTTACGCAAAAAGCATTGGTAACATTGTCCATTTATTCGCCGGAGATTACAGATCCGGTTACTCGAAGCTACGATATTAAGCTTAGTGAAACACTGCAAATCACTGATATTTTCCTAGGAGAAGACGTTCCTTGGGAGTTACCAGCAATTGAGGATGAGAGCATACAAGTACAGCCATGAGACTTGAGCTTAGCTCGAAAAAGCTAGATGGAAATCCGTTCTTCAGCACAAGAAAAGTAATTCTTTTTTCTACCATTCTATTCATATCCATAACAATCGGATATTTTATCATCCCTCAGATTCTGGAAAATCCATCGTCGAATGAGGAAGATATTGTTTTCCCCCTACTCTCAGAAATAACCGTTGAAAGCGAAGAAACCCTAGAAGAGGCTTTCCCTAACGAATATGAGGTCAAACTCCTTGATGATTGGTTGCCATTAATTCCAAGCGCACTGGATGAAACCGAGTGGATTATCGTGGTTGACAGATCGGAGCAAAAAGATTACGTTTTTCAAAACAGGAAGTTTGTAAAAAGCTACATTGTATCCACAGGATCAGCAACAAGATATGAATATGATGCAACACTACCACTCGGTGTATGGAGAGTCGGAACCAAATACGATTACAGCCTAGGAGAAATCTACGGCCCAAGACTTATGTACCTAGAAATTTGGAGAGGAAGTTTTTTTGAGAAAACGCTGAAAGCTCTGCACGGAACTAACGAGCCGGAGAATTTAGGACAGGCGACATCAATGGGTTGCGTCTATCATTCGAACGAGGATATAATCGAGCTATTCGATTTGATTCCGGAGGGAACATTAGTAATAACTGTTGAATAACAGTTTCAAATCCTGTAAAATACGAACGCAACTGAATATGGCCCCTTCGTCTAGCGGTCTAGGACATCGCCTTCTCAAGGCGGGAATCGCGGGTTCAAATCCCGCAGGGGTCACCATGAAGTTCCCAATCCACATGAAGTGGATTTTTTGTTTTTATCGTCATATCTACGCAAATCCTATAATACGTGACTTTATCTTTTTTTAATGTTATAATCATCCCACAATTATTCAGAGTAGATCCAAGTGGATATACAAGTACATTAATCTCATTGATTAATTATTCAGACATCGAAGTACGCTGTAGCAGATGAAAATGCTACGAAAGACGGTACTTCCAGTGCCGAGAGCGTACTTAATTATTCCCCAGAAGAGACAAATTTTAATTATTTCTCGGACATCTATTTTGCATAACCCGGTAGATTATCGGGAGATAGAATTGTGCATTAATGCACAAATTGATTCTTAAGTTTTGAAAATTATAAACTAAGGGATCACTTCTATCCTTGTCCGTCGTAGCAAACAAACTAGACTTTCAAAGAGTTTGCGAAGACGGATTAAATTACGTTTATAAAAAAAACAAAACAATGGAAACAAAAAACACGAACACAAAACAATATTCGCCAAGATCCGGTAGTTCACGATCGGGAGGTTTCAGAAGATCCGGAAACGGAGGATCTGGAAGATCCTATGGAGGAGGACGATCCTTTGGCGGAGGCAGATCTAGATTTCAAGGACGAAGAGGCGGCGGCAGATCAAATCGATTCGGCGGCGCAAAAATCAACCCTGAAAGATATATTGCGAAAGCTATAGAATCAGACGCTCCAGAAATGTATGTTTCAAGTTATGGATATAATGACTTGGACTTACATGAATCTTTGAAACAGAACATCATAAGACGTTACAAGAACCCAACAAAAATTCAGGACCAGGCAATTCCTCATATTATTGCAGGAAAAGATATCCTTGGTCTTGCAAGTACAGGTTCTGGCAAAACAGCAGCTTTCTTAATTCCTTTGATTAACAAGGTTTTAAGAGGTGAACAACAGAGATGTTTGACAATTGTCCCAACAAGAGATCTTGCATTCCAAATTCAAGAAGAATTTAACAAGTTTGTTGTAGGAACTAGACTTGAATCTACACTTGTCATTGGTGGAGCAAGCATGGGTAAACAAATCAGCCAATTAAGACGAAGACCACAATTTATCTTCGGAACACCTGGACGATTAAAGGATTTAACTAATAGAAACGTTTTGCAACTTAACTACTTCAACAACATTGTTCTTGATGAGGTCGATAGAATGCTAGATATGGGATTCATTGAAGATATTCGATTCTTAATTTCAAAAATGAACCAACAGAAGCAATCTATGTTCTTCTCTGCAACAATGACGAGACAAGCAGAAGATATTGCAAATACACTTCTTGTAGATCCTGTCAGAGTACAAGTCGCAATACAGTCTCCAGGAAAAAATGTTGACCAGGATATTATTAGAGTGAAATCTGAAAACGAGAAAGTTGAAAAGCTTCACGACCTGTTAATCCAAGACGGTGTAAATAAAGTTTTGGTTTTCACAAGAACTAAACGTGGAGCTGACAGAGTTAACTATGATTTGCAAGACCGAGGATTCAAAGTTTCCGCAATTCATGGAGATAAAACTCAATCAAAAAGAAAAAGAGTTATTGAAGACTTCCAAAATAGCAGAATCCAAGTTCTCGTTGCAACGGATGTTGCATCAAGAGGTCTTGATATCAAAGATATTACACATGTTGTAAACTATGATGAGCCAGCAACATATGAAGATTACATTCATAGAATCGGAAGAACTGGAAGAATTGGAAAAAAGGGCGTTGCGCTAACGTTTGTGAAGTAAATTCCTGTAGGGACAACCCTAGAGTTGTCCCTACCATTTATAATCCCAACGCAAGTTGGGATTTTTTATTGTATAATTTGTTCTGTAATTGAATTCATACGAAAATGCTAACCATATACCTCGCAAGGCACGGACAAGATGAAGATAACGCTAACGGTATTCTGAATGGGCAAAGGGACAATCCGTTAACAAAAATTGGCAGAGAGCAGGCAGCTGCACTTGCAAGAAAGATTAAAGAGCTAAATACCAAATTCACAAAAATTTATTCCTCGCCGTTAAAGCGCGCATTTGAAACCGCAATGATTATTAGCGAGAAGATCAATGCACCGAGACCGGAGATTATTGATGATCTAATCGAAAGAGATTTCGGTATCATGACAGGAAAACCGATATCTTCTATCGAGGAGGCTTGTAAACCAGATATTCTCATTACCGATACCATTATATATTTTCTAAACGCGAAAGGAGCAGAAACATATCCCGCATTATTAGAAAGAGCAAAAAAGTTTATAGACTTTATTAATAATCAAAAACTCGAGGGAGATATTCTTATCATAACTCACGGTGATATGGGGAAGTTACTTTACGCTGCATACTACAAACTTCCCTGGAAAGAAGTTTTGAAGATGTTTCACTTTGGGAATTCAGATTTAATAAAGCTTTCTCAAGACACGAAACCCCAAGATGCACACGTGTTTGAGAATAGACAATATAATCTTTAATTTCTATACCTTTGCAAAGGCCACAACGTAATTCTTTCCATATTTTTTTGCACACTTGGGGCAAGTCGTGTAGTAGAAATATAAGTCCTGCATTTGCCTTCCCTTCGACGACACATATTTTTCAACCTCTTCAACCCACTTCGGAGCGTCACTAAAAGGACCTTCGAAAACTCTTGTTAAGAACGTTCCGCTTATCTTTACGTTTTCCATATTCGGAACTTCTTTACTAACAGTCATATATTGTTCAGTTCTCCACGGCGTTGGATCCTTTGATAATAATAGAAATTGTTCCGTCGGTAACTCCGCTCCCGCTGATTTTACCTTTTCCCACATTCGACCGATTACCTGTCCTATATTTAGAGGAATGTGAAATAACGCCATAACATTATCTTTCACAAATAACTTGTCTTTCCAAACGACTTCTTTTTCATCCCAAGGCTCAGGATTGAATTTGGGGCAACAAACTTCTTCGTTCATTTGTTTCGTATTAAATTAAACTAAATCAATAATATACAAATATTCTATTAACGTGCAGTAAAAATTGCAAGGGTTTTGCAGGGACACTCCGCTAGCTGAGTGTCCCGGCCGTTTTCTATTTCACCTGCCTACTCACTAACTCCGGCCATCCAATCCGAAGAAAAGGTACTCCGTTGACTTCATCTGAAATCTTTTCTGCTAAAGCTTCAAATTCCACCAACCCTTTTTCCCCTTCAAGTTCCTTTTCCCCCATCACCAAGACATTTGGAATCAAATCCCCATGTGCCATTCTAATCCGCTTGCCAACACTCTCAGCACGATCATCAACATCAATACGTATTCTGTCTTTGTATTTTTCAGCTAAGTCCACACACTGTGGAATAAACTTTTCGCTAACAGGAATCAGTCGCAATTGAATCGGCTTCAACCAAAGCGGAAAACATTCTTCATATTTGTCGAATAACATATACAAATATCTTTCAATTCCGCCGATTCCGGCAGAATGAATAATTAGGGGGCTTACTTTTTCTCCTTTTTCGTTAATATATTCAATACCAAGCCGACTCGCATTCCCAACGTCAATTTGAATACACGATATTTCTCGGATCTGACCAAAAGAATCAACAATATTGTAATCCACGTTTATAATCCAATATTTCGGGATCTCATCCTGACAAATTGAAATTAAAATATCACGTCCGCCATTTACAGCAATTTTAATTATCTTCTCTTTATATTCTTCCCACGCATCATTTGAAGAAACTGCCGCAATAATTTGATAATCACGGTTAACTTCCTTTGCAGATTGAATAATTTGTTTTTCAATTTTCGGATACCACTCGAATGCTTGGTCTACGTCCAAAAAGTATGGATGCAAATCCGGCATAAAGAATCTTCGCATTCGATAGAGAATCATACATTCCCCACTTTGTTCCTGACGATAACAATCAGAAATCGAAAAATGTGCAAATGGAAAATCCTTGTGGCTTAATCTATATTTTGAGGCCAAGTTGAATTGAGGATAGCTAGCATCATAACTCATTACAGATTTTTTCCCGCCAACCTCAAGCTGAAATAGCCGATCGCCATATAATCCAGCATAACTCTCCACCACGGGATGTGACAGATCAAACATTACCGATCCTTTCACCTCAAATATTGGCAAATCCATTTTATGAATAATTTGTCTGGAGTATTCTTTTGCCAGCCGCATAATCAAATCCGCTTTATAATCATTCTGCATAAACCCGGATGGCGCATTTTGTTCCCAATCGAAACCAAGCTTTCTTGCATAATCCAGATACTTTGGCTTTGCATCTTCAGCAAGACTTCTCTCCACGCCCCTTCCAAAAACTTCACGCTCAATAACAACCCGGAATTCTTCCGAACAATCTTTATGATTAATAAAGAATTCTGGATCTAGGAGCTTTCCCGATTTATGAATAACAATATATTTATTTTTCATTTTAATAATTTTTGAATTAACAATTGTCCTCTAACGGAAGGTGCCGCTACACGAGCAAATTGTTTTTCAAAAAATGAAAACAAAAAGCTCCCCGTCGGGAGCTATTAATATCGAGGAAAAATATCCAGCATTAACCCGACGAGCCTAAATCGTGGTCGTCGTTGTTACGTTGAATAAGTTTTGAAGATTTATGAAGCTTTTCATAGTGTGTAGATTATATCCTATAACAAATGGGGTTGCAACCTAAACTTCAACAATCTCACTCGCCGCTTTTCTCAAACGATTCATCACGGCAAGTCCAAGCTCGATGTCCTCCAACCCCTCGCTTATTATAACATCAACACCTTCTTCATCAAATTCGCGAAGAACCCGAAACATATTTCTGCCAAAACTTTCCGGGTCATTTCCAATATATTTGACAACATCTGCTTTGAGATTAATATTAGGTTTCGTAGTCATTACACCAATCTTCTTCCCTTCTGATTTGTGGGTATAAATAAGCTCAGAGATTTTCATGAGAACTCGCTCATCATCACCTTCGACTAAGATAATGTTCGCTTTCGGTGCATAATGAGTGTATTTCATTCCAGGAGAACGTGCCTCAACTTTTTCTTCCACCTTTCCCGACTGAACAACTTGATGTCTATTCACATCTCCTAACACAGATCCAAGGTTCTCAAAGGTAATTTTACCGGGACGAAGAAGAGTTACGGGATTTGTTGTGGTATCAACAACAGTTGATTCCAAACCGACATCGGACGAACCACCATCAATTATCATGGGAATTCGCCCATCCATATCTTGCAAAACATGATCCGCAGTTGTCGGACTTGGTTTTCCGGAAAGATTTGCAGATGGAGCTGCAATTGGCACACTGGCAGCTTCGATTAATGCTTTTGCAATTTCATTGGATGGCATACGGATCGCAACAGTATCCATACCTCCAGTTGTAATTAACGGAACAATTTTAGATTTTTTGAAAACCAGAGTCAATGGACCGGGGAAGAATTTCTCAATTAGAGTCTTTGCATTATCGGTTACTTCAGAAACCAGTGGATAAATCTGATCTAATTTTGATATGTGTAGAATCAAAGGATTATCAGCAGGTCGCCCTTTTGCCTTAAAGATTTTCATAACAGCCTCAGGATCTAAGCCATTAGCTCCAAGTCCGTAAACAGTTTCCGTCGGGAAAGCAACAACCTCCCCGGATTTAATAAGCTCAGCAGCTTCGCGAACTTTATTTAAATCAGGATTGTTAGGATTAAGCTTGATTAGTTGGGTGTACATAAAACAGATCTCATTCTTGCCAATATACAATACATCTCATACAGATGGAGAAACGTCATGCTGAAAGGCGTCCAATAGCTTCAAACTACTGAAAACCTCATCTATTCTAGATGGCGATAATTTTCCAATGAAGTCGCCTAAATCCTTTTTGTTAACTAACGAAATATGAGATGGGATTATTATACTGCGTTTGTCTAAATTACCTTCGCCAGCATCTAATAAAATGTTCCCAACCTCATACGCTTTTTTCATATTGGTCGATATTTCGCACATTACAATTGATTCAATCCTGCTGTTGTTTATAATCGTATCCTGTATCACGAGCTGAGGATGGATAATACCTCGCATATTTCCATGTTCATCCATTGTGGGTGCCCAAAAGATATCTCCTCGAAAGATTTTCATTATTATTCTAAATTCATATGAAATGAGAATATTAAGACCAGACTTTGCACATTATACGCAAAAACGCTAGAATCATAAATAGTAATAGTTGAGAAAGGGAATGTCATTTAGCAATCTCTGAAAATAAATTAGATTGCTTCATCGTAAACTCTTCACAATGACAAAACGCACTCATTGAACAGCTCTACAACCTAAACACCCACAATCTCACTTGCCGCTTTTCTCAATCGATTCATTACAGCAAGTCCAAGCCCAATACCTTCCAATCCTTCACTTATTATCACACGAATACCTTCTTCATCAAATTCACGAAGGACCCGAAACATATTTCTTCCAAAACTTTCCGGATCATTTCCAATGTATTTGACCACGTCTGCCTCGAAGTTAACATTTTGTTTCGTAGTTATTACACCAACCTTCATACCATTTGATTTGTGGATAGAAATAAGCACAGAGATTTTTATTATTTAATATAGCTTCGCGATTAGATGAAGTTTTTGCGTAGCAAAAATTGGGAAGAACCTCGAGCCGAGGGTCGAACCATCTAGTCGCTGTTATATTCGGGTCGAACGAATGGGAGAAGCGCAGCGACCCCGACGACTGTAAGGAGGAGAGAAAATTTCGAGCCCATTTTATTTTAAATTATTTAATGAATCTTCTAATTCATTTAATTTAATGTATTCAATATCAAGTCCTATTTCTTCAGGAAGTTTTTGAGAGATGAATTCGTTTATTACATAGATTCTTTTAGGATTATAATATCTTGAAAAACCTATTTCTGCCATAACCATTCCACCATAACCTACACAAAACATCACATCACATTCTTCATTATATCTTGAAGGTTGATTAGGCCATTTTCCACAAGAAATTAATTCTCCTAAATTGGTATTCAAATAATCTTCGTAATCATCATCTAATGGAACAACTTCATATATTTTTTTACCATTATTCTTTAAATATTCTTCTCCGAACAATTCCAATAGGGAATTTTTATCAGGGGTTAGAAGAATTTCAAAACCCGTTTTTGCTAAAATTCTTGCAACTTTCCTTAAATTAATTTTTCTGATTTCTAGTTCTTCTTTATTTAATTGAGGACATTGGTTAGGTCCAATAATTCCTATTCTCATACAAATTATATAAATACATTAATTTAAGTTATTTTCTATTTTTAAGGGCCCAAAAATTTATTGAATATAACCAGTTACTATGCGAAGTGTTTTCACAATTCATACATTTCGTTGTACTTTTTGTGAACAACCTTGGTATAATAACTTTAAATCAACTATCTGAAGTTTATCACATCTTAACATGAAAATTGACATAATCACACTATTCCCGCAAATGTTCTCGGGACCATTTGATGAAAGTATTGTAAAACGGGCACAAGACAAGGGACTTGTTGAAATTGAAATTCACGATTTGCGAAAATGGACAGATGATAAACGAAAAACTGTTGATGACAAACCATTCGGAGGCGGTGCGGGAATGGTAATGAAAGTGGAGCCCGTTTATCGCGCAGTTAAGGAATTGCGAACAGAAGACTCTTTAGTAATTTACACCACACCTCAAGGCAGAAAATTAGAACAAAGCTTGAGTAATAAATTTTCTACTCAGACACATTTAATCATACTTTGTGGCCACTACGAAGGGCTAGATGAGAGAGCGAGAGAAAATTTAATTGATGTAGAAGTATCAATTGGTGACTTTGTACTAACAGGAGGAGAGCTTCCTGCAATGGTAATCGTTGATTCTATTGTAAGGCTAATTCCCGGAGTACTTGGCAAAGAGGAATCCCATCAGAACGAGTCTTTCATGGAAGTTGACGGTACAAAGTTACTCGAGCATCCGCATTACACCCAGCCTGCCGAATTTGTAACAGATGAAGGTGAAACATGGGCTGTTCCGGATGTTCTACTTTCCGGACATCACGAGAACATCGAAAAATGGAGAAAAGAGCAGTCAGTTAAAAGGACTGAAGAAAGAAGACCGGACCTGCTGAAAAGGTTGTAGGTTCTAGTTTCGAGTTCGATGAGCCCAATACAGATTTCTAAATTCTAAACAAATCCCGATTTTAAACCATACTGTCTCATTCGGGGTCTGGGGAGATGTGTGTTTCCTCGGGCAAAGATGACTAGAATATCTCAGACTGCAAACGGGAAAATCCACATCTCTCCAGCGGTTTTGGTTACTTTTGTCGTCAAAAGTAACAGAAATCTACACGCTACCTCGAATGAATGCACAGACTATCAAATTGTACCCCAATGATTACTTCTATATAGGTTTATAACCCAATACCGTTGCTGCAACCCTTTCCTTCTTGCAACTTGAAACCTGGCAACTTGTAACAGCTTCTTCCTTTTTTCTTTTTTAATTTATCATTTTGAGATTTGATTTTTGAACTTTGATTTTTAACACACAATTCTCTATATTAGAAGGAGAATAATATCTGCCTTGAAATAATGCTCAACGGAAAAATCGTAAACTTCTTCAAAATAATTGTAGTCTTCATCAGCCTCGGAGTAATCGGCGGAGTGGCCTATTATATACTTTCGGACAATGATGTAATTGATTTAAACGTTATCCCCGAAGTTGAAGGTGGAATCGAATTCAAGGTATTAATACCCGGAATAGAGCTTGAGAAGGTGGTTATTCCAAACGTAGATCCAAGAGACGAAGCAATTTATAAAGAAGCTTTCAAACAAGGTGTTGCGCATGGACTCGGAACAAAGTTCCCTGATGAAATTGGAAACACATACCTTTATGCTCACAGCACAAGAGATGTAGATGACATTGAGAAAAATGCAGGATGGTTTACCAGACTTGATGAACTTGCAATCGGTGATGAATTTGAAATCATCTACGGACAAAACATTTACACGTATTCAATTGCCTCAAGAGAAGTAATTGATCCAAGAGCAACTGGTGTTTATACCGCATATGCACCAGTGCAAATGGTTACTTTACAGACATGCTATCCGAGAGGAGAGATCGAAGAACGGTTAATAATTAAAGCTCTTCTTCTAAAATCCGAACCGAGATTAGCCGAAGTTACAAATGAGGATTCTGAGTCTGCTATTGTATTTTTCCAAGACTCTTACTTATTCGCTCATCATCAGATCCCAATGATCCTTGAGCAACGGAAATTGAAAAAAGTATAGCAATTACAGCAAAGATTCCCCCTGCGATATACAAACCTGTCGAGATATTTCCACACAGTTCCTGATTCTGCTGAAACCAATTTAAACTCCCTGTAACTCCCGCAGGTAATATTGAATCTTCCGCCGAAAGTCCATTTAGAATTAAACCCAGAACGATTGAAAGTGGTGATAATACCTGAAAGAAAACCATTAGAGATACTTTACTTGAACTGCCCATAAAGATGTTGTGTAAAATAGATTAACGTTGAGCAAAATTGAACTAAATAGAAACCAGGACAAGTTTACAAGCTGCTGATGCAAATCCGTTGACTAAATTCAATGTAGCACCATGTGGTTCTAGGTTGCACAATATTACTCAATTTCAAAACTTCGAGCTCAAAATCATCATAGCCAATAACGCCACCGAAAAGTATTCAACAAAAACAGAAAGATTCAAAGTTCCCTGGGCCTTATGATGCAACAATGAAGATAAAAGATAATATAAAATTGTAAGATAAAGACCGATATTAAAATAGCTTGCAAAGAACATTCTTCCAATAAACCATGCGAATAATCCAATTATGAAACTGAAGAATATTGCAATTATCATTGAAATTCTGCTCATTTGCAGGTATCTCAAAAGGGCAAGGGTTAAGAGCAGCATTGAGACAAAGAATGAAACAATCCCCATGACAAGGTAACTTGAGCCGAGATAATGAAAAAGCTGCAAATTTACAGTCATTATCAAAAAGAAAACAAACACCTTAACCAAATTGTAAATTCCATGAGTGAAGGTCTCTAATTCAAAATCATGGTTGAATACAGCTTGAATGTTCACAAATAATAACCAATAAACAGCGCTAATAACCAGAATCATCACATGTGTAATCACATCATATGGATAGAAGAAAATGAAACCAACCATTCCGATGTAAAGAAGAATCGGCAATATGATTTGATGCAGAATATGAATTCGGATTAGCGGAAAAATTATCTGACGAACCTCACTATCCGTATATCTTTTGCGAATGAATAGAAGTCCATACAAAAGAAGTCCTAGCAAAATTACACCAAAAAGAACTGCGGTAAAATAGAAACGCGATACTTCCTCCGGCGCAAATTCCTGATAAACTTTCATCATCATTTCGAATGCGAAGAAGAGGAATATCGAATAGATGAATGCTTGCTTCTTTTTCTTTATCCAGAAAATAAGGTTCTTCATATTATAAAATCAATCCAGTCGCCGCAAAGAGCAGTGCAATAAGTAATAATATTAAAATTGGAATGTGGCTCGCGGATTCTCCACCCTTTCTCTTTATGCCTTTTTTCCAAAGAACAACAACATCAATAACCGCTAGAATTAAAAGGAAAATACCTATAAACACATTGAGTTTAGAAATTGGAGAAGATTGTACGAAAAAACCGATAACTCTTTCCACAAGTTCAGCAAAAATAGATTTTTCTTCATCTCCCGTCTGCGGAAGTTCATCTAAAGGTTCATCCACGTGATCAAGATCAGGAATTGTTACGTCTACCAACGATTCATTTCCCGCTTCATCTGAAATAATTATTGTGAAGACACGCCCGGCCTCTTCCAATAGAGTTCCTTCCGGATTGAATTCCGCTGACCAGACACCCTCCTCTGTTTCCTCCAAATTAACAGAATAGGCGCCAAGGACGGCCACAACACTGGTCGGATCACCATCTATTGTAATTGAGAATTTGTAATTTGAATCCTTTTCATTCCAGGAAATCAATTCGAAGCTATCTTCTTTTGCAGTTGGAGCAACTGTATCGACAGTAACCATAACATCTTCTGATCTATTACTCACATTTCCCGCAGCATCTTTTGCAGTAGCACCTAAAACATGTTCGCCGTCTGCTACATTTTCATAGTTATAATCAAAAGCACCACCATCTGCGTTTAATGTTCCTACTCTCTCTTCGCCATCATAAATTGCAACTTCAGATCCACCTTCGGCAAGACCCTTTATAGCAAACTCCGAAGTGTTTAACAAAGATCCGTTTGCCGGTTCTGTAATTACAGGTTTATCCGGTGCTGTCGTATCCTTTGGTGGAGTTGGAACAGGAGTCGGTTCCGGAGTTGGCTCAGGTTCTGGCTCAGGTTGTGGAGGAGTTGGTTCAGGTTGTGGCTCCGGTTCAGGCGTTGGCTCTGGTTCCGGCTCAGGTGCAGGAGGAATGTATTCCGAACCAAACATCTGGACAACAATTATCGTTTCTTTTCCATCAAAAATGCCTGAAATCGCAGCAATTCCAATGTCATTATAATTTACATTAATAATATTATCTCTGTGCGTTGGACTGTTCATCCAGGCGGTATGAATCGGATCAGTCGATGTAAAGTCCTTTGCTAAGTTCTCACCAGCGTAAATATAATTGTATCCAGCGGCTTTAATAAACTGCCAAGGCGTCTCTCCATTTGGGCCATAATGCGCCCAATACTGTTTGGCGAACATATCTTCACCTTTCGCCTGTGCAGCTGCAATAAGCCTTGAATCCGTCTTCAACGTATTTAGTCCTCTGGCAACTCTTTCTGAATTTGCAAGTTCGATTAATCGATTTACGTCAATAGAAGAAGCGGCAGCCTGTTTTGCACCACCGAAAAATACAATCGAAAATGAATTTATTATTAGAAGGAATACAATGAATACAGAGAGAACGGAACGTTTAAAAACGTGTGGTTGATAATTATTATCTTTATTTGGAAATAAAAAGTTCTTAATACGTTTCGTCATATTCTGGGCAGAAATCTACTAATATCATTGTAAAGAGAATTGAACATTTAATCAACAAATGCGCAAGAGGCATCGCCTCTTGCGCATTAAATCTTTATGATTTATTTATCTGAATCATCCTTTTCATCATCATCAAGATGAACAAGTCTTGCATCAACAATCTTTTCCTTTAACCAGACTAATACGCTGATTAAGAACATAAGTCCGACGAAGATCAATACTCCACCAACACAAATCTGTACGAATATATTGCTTGTGACATTTGAAAATACGGTTGAAGCAGAATCCTTTGCATTATTGAAAAATTCTTTCAACTTTGCACCAAAGCTTTCTCCCGTTTCTTCTGATTCTCCCTGATTCTCGACGACGTCTTCACTATCTTGATCCTCAGAATTCTCCTCACCCACTTCTTCCGTAACTTCGGTTCCTGTAACGACATCTTCGCCGGCACCTTTCCCGACATATTGATATTCGTAAATATCATCTGCTGTAGCGACAACTGTTGCAGATTCGCCTAAGATTGCACCGCTTGCAATAACAGGACTTATTACGGATGTATTTCCTAAATCATCGACGGCTTCGATTGCATAATAGTAACCAGAGCCGGCATCAAGTCCTGTATCCGTCCAACTTGGATTGTGAGTTTGTACAATTAGATTATTTGCATTTGGTACAAAGTTCGGAACTGTGCTTCGATAAATATTTACATGATCAAAATCATAATCGCTTGGATCAGTCCATCTTAATGTTGCTTGATTTTCTCCATCTAACAATATTGCAGGTTCATTCCATTCGATTGGAGAAACAGTTGTATCTTTAACAACTGTAAATTTTACCGCCTTTGAATAAAATTCTAAGTCTGCACTAACTGACTTTACGGCGTATACCATAGCTAAGTTTGAACCTTCTGCCAATGGCATCTCGAAACTAAATACGGTTGAATTATTTGGCTCTACAACGTATGCGGAAGTTACGGAATTCAATTTGATTCCATATCCTGCAAGTTTCGTTCCGGAGACTCGAACAGTGCCTTCATTCGTTCTCTTTACATAAACAAGATTTTTTACAGACTCGACTTTAGTATCATAGATAACCAAATCATGAACTTTACTGAAACAATAATTTTCTTCAGTACCCAAAGTCCCGTCACATTCAGATGAGAAAACATCTACCGTAACAGCACTTTCAAGATTTTCAACTGACGGAACTCCAACCGTTCTTTCAACTCGATAAACGTCTTTTCCCTTTACATTCACACCTTCCAAAAGTACACCATTTAATCGAACATCGACCCTGTCTAAATTAGTGACCCCTATCTTATTTCTATATGCATCTCGTGCTTCAAAAACAATCTCTAAATCGCCACTTTCGACTTCTACATAATTGGCATCAACTCCGTCTTTTGTAACGGACAAAGTAGAATTTGCTGCAACAGCAGAAGAAGCTTTTACAACAACATTAAAATCAGCACTATCTGAGAAGCCATCTTCCGAAGCAACGGTAACACTTAATGTGTAATTTCCTGCAGTTTCCATAACGCCGCTTTCAATTACCCAGACATTACTCTTTAAATTCGGATCTACTAATAATGTCCCACCATCAAATGCTGCAGTAACTGTTTCGAATTCTTCAGCTTCATAAGAGAAAACCATTCTCTCACCAGCATTGTACGTTAATGGAAAAAATACAGATTCATCAAGAACAGGGAATACAACTTTATAACCAACCGAGTAAAAACTTTCTTGCTCAATTGTTATAGAAGAATAATAGATAGAATCTTTCTCGCTGAATACAGGTTTATATGACGATTTGTTTTCTCCAGGAATTGGCATACAATTTTCAAAATCAACAACATCATTATCGTCAACTGCACAGTCTTTATACCAATTATAAGCTAATTCTAATTCGGGAACCGAATCAGCTGGTGTGACCGTACTTACAAGATTTCCATTCCCATCAGCTTTAACATCAACAGTAATTTCTGGAGTAGCAACAACTGTGAAATCTTTATTTGCTTTTGCATAGTAAACAACAGCAGAATCTAATTTATTAGCTGCTGTCACATAGACAAAATGAGTACTCAATACTGCAGGAGTATATGTTAACGTATTAAAAACTCCGCAGGAAGGATCATCTACCAGATTATCATTATTGAGATCACAGTCAACATCAGACCAAATTTGCGAAAGATCATAATCGTCTTCATCGAAATTCACATTTTCGACAGGAATCAATTCATATGACAACACTCCGGAAGATTCAGTTATTTCTACTGTAAAAGAGGGTTGTACTTCTTGTGCAAATATTGGCATTACAGCTCCAAACATTTGGAGATATGATCCTGCCAGACAGCCAAGAAGAACCTTTGCGTAGAGAGTTCTTTTGTTCTTGTTCATTTTGGAAAATTTGATATAAAAAATAAAAACTGCACAATAACCAAATAGGTTTTATGGGGCAGTTTTTTAATTAAGTGTTAACACTAAGATACACACTCAGAGGAAAGTATGTCAAGGGAAATCTCTTACTTTCTTTTCTTCTTTTTTTGTTACCTGGATTTCGGTTGTTAGACGTTGAAGTCTGAAACAACAGATGTCGGTTGCTATCTGTTTCAAGGTCGTGCTTGGAGGACGTTCTGTTGTTTCAGAAATTTTGGTTACTTTTGTTTGCAAAAGTAACAGAACTATTTATCTTCCCAGCATATCCTTCACAATCGAACTTCCAATATTCGCAGCAAAGTCGCCGGATCTCAACCCACCATGTTCACCCTGATTAGCACCGGAGGCTTCCCAGATTCTATTCGCCATTCGAGAGAAAGGAAGTGTTTGCAAATAAACTTTTCCAGGACCTGTCAAGAGTGCAAAGAATAAACCTTCGCCACCAAACAGAGTTCTCTTAAACCCACCGACAAACTTAATATCATAATTAACAGTTGATTCGAAAGCCACGATACAACCGGTATCAACACGAACTGATTCACCTGCTTTAAGTTCCATCTCAACAAAATTGCCGCCGGCATGAATAAAGGCAGAGCCGTTTCCTGTTAAGCTTTCCAAAATGAAACCTTCTCCGCCGAAAAATCCGGCACCAAGTCTTTTCGTCAGCGCAATATCAACATTCACACCTTCCGTACAGCAAAGGAAAGAATCTCTCTGGCAAAGAATTTCTGTTCCATTTATTTTTACCACTTGAAGTTTGCCCGGAAACGGCGAAGCGAAACCAACTTCTCCACCATTTTCACCAGCTTGGAAAGTTGTCATGAATAAACTTTCACCACCAAACACTCTTTTTATTCCGCCCATTAGCCCACCCTTCATTTCAGCCTCCATTTCTACTGCACCTCGCATATACATCATAGATCCGGCTTCCGCGTACATCTTTTCTCCCTTATCTAAATTCACCACAAGAGCCTGCATATTGTCACCAAGAGTTTGCGTCTTCATTTCTAAAAATTTCGAATAAATTACTACTAATAATTTATAACAGAAGAGATGAGAAAACAAATTTAAAGAAAGGGTTTCGAATTTTGAATAACGAGTAATGAAGATCTTTCGGAAAGTTGTGTTTCTGTCTTTGTTACCTGTATTCGGTTGTTAGCAGTCGAAGTCTGAAACAAGTGATTCCGGTTGCTATCTGTTTCAAGGTCGTGCTTGGAGGGAGTTCACTTGTTTCAGGACTTTTGCATACTTTTGGTCACAAAAGTATGAGAGAATAAAACCTTCTTTCTACAAATTTAATAATCACCCGATATTATTAGGACAACCTATTTAACAAATGTAATCCATGAAAGCACTCTTTATTATTGCACCAAAAGATTTCCGAGACGAAGAACTCTTCGAACCATATCGAGTATTAGAAACAGCCGGAGTTGGAATATCCGTTGCATCACTTAGAATAACAATCGCAGAAGGAATCATGGGTGGAGTTCAGCCAATCGATTTGGACATTGATGATGTAAACGTTGACGATTACGATGCGATAATCTTCGTCGGCGGGCCCGGAGCAAAAATTTATTTCAATCACTCGCAAGCTCAATTTATTGCACAGGATGCAAATGTCAAAAAGAAAGTAATTGGAGCAATCTGTGTGGCACCATCAATCCTTGCAAATGCTGGAGTATTGAACGGGAAAAAAGCGACGTGTTTCTCTTCAGAAGTTCCAAAATTAGAAGAAAAAGGTGCTCTTGTGCAAAAAGATCAGGATATTGTCGTTGATGGGAATATCGTAACAGCATCCGGACCGGAAGTGGCAAGAGAGTTTGGGGAGAAAGTTTTGGAAGTGATGAAGAAGTAAGAATTTAAATTTCTTCAAACCTACCAGTGTAAACATCCGCATCATTGCGGAAATTACGGACTAATCCCACCTCTTGTCCATTTGCAAATACAACATAATCGTGCCGACCATCGGCCCGAGAAACACCTTTGATAGTAACCCAATAACCGCATTTCAATTCGAAGAGCGTATTCCCTCCGTATGACAAATCCTCAATATCAGCTCCGGGAAGATCCGGATCGTAGAAATAATCCCGGTAGATTTGATTAAGTGAAGTCATTGTTTGCAGACATAAACTTTCAGCGATTATTGAATTTTACAGTTCAGATAATTAAATTTGCATAAAATAGAATCTCAAAGGGAATATTTAGACGTCATCAAGCCTTAAGTGGCTTAAGAATTCGGAAAGGAAGTTTTGGAAGTGATTAATAGTTAAAGTCTTCTGATTTTCTGCAGAAGTTCAACAACGGAAGGTTTATAACCGCCAAGATTATTCAGATAGTTTTTTAAAGCATTCTCTTCCACAAAGATGATTTTCTTCATCTCCTCGTCAGCATTTGAAAAAAGTTGACTCAGTTGATTGCTATTTACTGCCAAGTCCGTGAAAGTAATCACTATTACATTGCCAGTGTTTGAAAGAACGAGCCCCAGAATTTCAATGCTTCGTATGTCCAAATCACCAATCCCAAGCTCCTCACAAAGCTCCGATTTATCCTTCTCTAACAAAGAACTCCCATCTTTAAATTCGAAATCTTCCAAAATGCCACCAATAAAGTCTATATCCGTTGGGGTAACAGATTTACCAGATCGTAGCCCAAATACATATTTTCCATCCAAAGTTCTGACCGGACCACCAATCGCCATTCCTTTTCCATAAAAATCCTCGCCATATTCAGATAGGATATCTGATAGTCCCGCTAGAGAACGACGAATATTGTACTTAATCTCCGCAACTTCCAATTTTACAGCATCATCAACTTCGGTAACCGTATTCAAACGATAAGACGTCCCATTAAAAAGAGTTCTACCTTCCCGATCGGCCCACGACTTCAGCTCTTTCCACTTCTCTTCAACCATTTGGTCAATTTGGGGATTCGTTCTTCTGTTTGATTCAACGACATCAACCTTCAACTTTGAGGAATCAATAGGACCAACAAAAAGAACTTTGGGTTCAATCATAACCGGAAACATCTAAATTATTTTCAAACATCAATGACTAGCTCCGTTTCCCGCCACATATCCACTACTCCACGCCCATTGCAGATTATACCCGCCACTATCACCCGCAATATCAACAACCTCACCGCAAAAATGAAGACCCGGAACAATTTTCGATTCCATAGTTTTAGGATTAATTTCCGTAACGGAAACACCGCCCATTGTAAACTGAGCTTCATCCCAGCTTCGAACAGAGACTATTTTAAATTTGTACTTTTTCAATAAATCAACAATCGCCAATCTATCTGCCTTTGAAATCTCCCCTGCTTTTTTGGAAATATCATACCCGGCGAATTCCAGAATTGCCGGAGCAATCTTCTTTTGCATTAAACCAACAAAGCTGAAGCCCAAAGATTTTTTCGGATTAGCTTCCCACCGATCACGAAGAATTGAATCTAGTGTATTCTTGTCATACTGTGGAAAGAAATCAAGAAATACATCAACGGATGGTTTGTTTTCCAAGTTTAGTACTCTTGAAATTTCAAAGCTCAAACGCATAATTGCCCAAGCCGATAAGCCAAAA
This sequence comes from uncultured Candidatus Saccharibacteria bacterium, assembly GCA_964501355.1. Taxonomy (GTDB): domain Bacteria; phylum Patescibacteriota; class Dojkabacteria; order CAZCSM01; family CAZCSM01; genus CAZCSM01. Next base: position 62,935 of record CAZCSM010000007.1, read on the forward strand.
TGAGTAAAAAGAACCGTGCCTTCATCTTCCGAAAGTCTTGCGTCACCATCATATGCTGAAACTCCGGCTTCAATCTTTACCCCCTGAAGTTTGTTCACAAGAGGCTTGAATGGAGAATCTACATCCAGACCGGATGATACAGGGTATAAGTCCTCAATCGTATGACCGAGATTCTTGGCGAAAGAGTAACCATCGCCAGAACTACCAAAAGCAGAATAAGTTTTTCCACCAGTAGCGATAATAACCTTATCCGATTTTAAAATTTTACCGTTAAACAAATGCGTTACAAATTCATCTCCAACCTTTTTTATCTCTGTAACTTTTGACTGGAATAAAATCTCAACGCCGAGACTTTCCAGTTCATATGTCAAAACATCAAGAACAGAATCCGCTTGATCAGAAAGAGGAAAAACACGCCCCTTATCCTCAACCTTGGTTTCCAGTCCGAGTGAGTGGAAGAAATCTAATGTATCCCAATTGGAAAATTGCGCAAAAACCGAGGCTGCAAACTTGGGAAACTTGCCGTGATAATTTTCCCATGATACTTCCTGATTTGAGAGATTACACCGGCCATTTCCGGAAATTAAAATCTTTTTCCCAAGTTCATTCTTCTTTTCTAAAATAGTTACCTTCGCACCATTTCTCGCTGCAACAATTGCAGCTGTCATGCCGGCAGGACCGCCACCGATTATAACAATGCTTAATTTTGATTGTTTAATGTTTTTCATTTATAAAACAGCTTTTCAAATATTCTTTTCCTTTTGGGGTCTGGGGGGATGTATGTTTTCTCGGGTAAAGATAAATTCATTATTTCAAAATACAAACGGAAAATGCTACATCCTCCCAGCACTTTTGGTTACTTTTTGTGTAAAAAGTAACAGAACTTTTCAGAGCAAACCTCACCCTACCCCTCTCCTATTAGGAGAGGGAACAGCACTCTACCTTCAATTCACTTCGGCAACAGTATTATCTTTCAATAAAAATCCCAATATCAAATAACCAATAGATGCAATTAAGAACAGAACCCAATATTCATAATTCAGAAAAATCAAAACTGCTGCAACAATCGACATCAATGTCCTACCGATATCAAGAGCTACCTCCCGTATTATAACAGGCCACATCGGATTGTCATGCTTTGCATCAGCATACACAATAACGTCAATTGGAACTGAATAAGCTGTGCGGAAAAGACTGAAGAGCGAATCTAAAAAGAATATGTGTAGACCATTCTGAACAAACAGCTTTCCAATCCAGATAATTCCATTAAACACAGCGCTAAACTTATCAATTCCGCCAACCTTCTTTTCATCAGACAACTTACCGATAAAGTATGTGAAGATGGCTAATGCGAGTGAAATGGATGATGATAAAACCCCAAGTTTCAAAATATTGTTAATGAAGAGGAAGATGAATATTCCCCAAACAACATCTTGAATTATACTTTCAAAACCAATTACAAAATAATCTGGAAAAAGCCTTTTCTCTTTTTCATACTCTTTCCGAAAATCTCTTGTATTAATATCACCAATATCCAAATCAAGTTCTCCAAAGTTCAAAGCAATTGAAGAGAGAACAAACATGAAGAATGCAATCACAAAAAGAACGTTGTATCCTCCGAAATCTTCAATGATCAATGCGGAAAGCGTAGGACTAACAATACCGATTATCGAACCTACAATACTTAGAAATCCCATCTGCTTCCCCATTGTGTCCGATTTGTTCTTTACGGAAAAAACAGTATGGTACGGAATCCAATAAATATTTGTCATTATCGCTGCTGTGAAAATGTTGGGAATTAGCCACCACAGATTGTTTTGAGAAAGGGCATAAAGAGAAATCGAGATTGCGGACAAAGCAGATCCTGTGATTAATAAAGTCTTTGAGCCGATTTTATTAACAAGTTTTGCAACAGGGATAATCGTTATGAATTTCACAAGGTAGATTGCTGCTTGGCGGAGAAGAACTAAAGCAAAGGATGTTGTTTCTGAAAACCCAAAAGCTTTGAACACGTTAAAAAGAAAAATATTTCCGAAAATTCCAAGGAAGCTATATCCAAAATTTCGGAGGATTGATCCCAAATAAAGAAACTTCGGAACACCGTCTGTTACTTTTGATAAGAAGTGATCACTACGAAACCGAGTACTCATAATCCAAGTTCATAAAAAAGAATTGAAGTTAGGTAAATCGCCGCGGTTTCTGCACGCAAAACCCGCTTACCTAAAGTAATAACATTAACACCATTACTTTGGACTAGAGATATCTCTTCATCTGTAAATCCGCCTTCCGGACCAATAATTATGAACAAATCCTCCGCCATTTGTAAATTCTTCGAAACATCTTTTAAAGTGCTTTGCTTCTCCGATACGGCTGCAATTACTGAATTTCCCGAATTCAGTGCATAGTTTTCAAAAAGGGTTTCAATTGTTTGTGGTTGCATAATTTCAGGAATTGTAACCCGAGTTGATTGTTTCGCAGCATCAAGCGCAATATCCTTCCACCGATCAAGCTTATGCAGTGCATCAGAAGTCTTTAATATTGAACGAGTCGTTTCCAAAGGAATGATTGAGGCGACACCGATTTCTGTACATTTCTGCAGAGCAAGCTCAAAGTTCTTGCTTCGACAAAGCCCCATTATCAAGTGAACATTCTTGTCAGGAATCACATCGCGTTCAAGTTCTTCGACGAGCGTTATTTCCATATCTTCCTTGGAGTAATATCTTTTCACTTTTCCAAGAAATTCATTCCCTTCGCTATCAAAAACTATAACAGGATCACCAATTTGGAGACGAAGAACTTTTCGAGCGTGTCGTACTTCTCGACCTTTTACAAATGCGAAACCCTGATCTGAAATTTCAGATGCAAGAAATCTATGTTTTGCTTTCATTAATATTTTTTTAATATAGAGACAAGGCATGCCTTGTTTCTATAGTTTAACAGAAGCTACGTAATAGAACCAGCAAAGCATAAGGCACCGATTACGGTGCCTTATCAAATTCCTTCGAAAATCTAAATTTTATTCACCAAACAGCCATCCGAAGGTTTCAAGCAGAGAGTTCATGACTAGTTCCAGTGCATTCTCTGTGGCTTCGTCTGTTACTACTATGTTGTTATCTGAATATGTCTCGTTTCCACTCTTGTCCTTCGATAGTAGTCTTACTCTATACACCTGACTTGGTGATAACTCTGAGATTACTACTACATGTTTGTTCACCAGTCCGTTATCTTCCTTTGTCTTTTGTGCATACGTTACTGTCCCGTCTGTCTCACCTATCCCTATGTCATATTCTACCTGGCTTGATGATAGCTCATCTGTCTCCCAGCTCACTATGATCTGGGCCTTTGCTTTTGTTCCACTTCCTATCAGTCCTGTCTCAATCAGTACGTTCTCTATCTTCGGTGGTC
>CAZCSM010000008.1:0-65085 GCA_964501355.1 uncultured Candidatus Saccharibacteria bacterium
AATCTAATCTATCCAAAATTGAATATTTCGCTTGACTTAGTATAATGGGTCTCTTTTCTACATATCCTTCTAGCTTTCGTTTTTTACGAACCTTTCGGTTTCTTCTTAAATTGCAAATTAATTCTCTTCTTAATCTTTCTTTCGGGTGAACATACAGGTATCTATAGATTGTTTCGTGTGATACCCTCATGTCTTCTTCTTCTGGATATTCTTTTTTTAATCTCTCCATAATTTGTTCTGGTGACCATTTTAACCTTAACCAGTTTACCACTACATCCTTCAGTTTTGCATTACTTTCTAGTTTGCTCTTTCTGCCAGAATTACGCTTCTTCCTTCTTGCATCCATTCCAGCCCTAAATGCTCTGTATGTTGTTGCTGTCATGCCTCTACTATTAATCTCTCTTGAAACTGTGCTTCTATGTCTGCCTATCCTCCTTCCTATTTCGCAAAATGAATGTCCTTGAGCCAGAAGTCTGCTAACTTCTTCTCGCTCTTCTTTGTTAATCTTTGGCACCATCGTTTTTCTTCACTTAATTACTATCTCATATTAATTAAGTGTTGCAATAGTTTCTAGAATCTACATTTCAAAAGTGCACAAAATAAGGAGGCAATATGACTACGCAGGATCCATTAGTAACAATCGAAATCAATGTCGAAGGTATCTTCAGTTTCAAGATCGGGTTGACCGTCAGCATGTGGCGCAAAGTGGCCCAACAGGTCATGACCAACCCCACGATCCAAGCTCTCACGAAAGGTGCAATCCCGCAGCCAGGGACGAAAGAGTTCGCAGAATTGTTCGCGAAACTTCAGGCTTCGGGTCTCCTAAAGGGCGCCACGATCTCAACGGACGGAAAACCTGAACAGGACCTGACGGCCTGGCTCACCGGCGACGAAGACCCCGATGCGCTCAGCTTGTGGAGGGAAAACGAGGCACGCCTGAACGACCCGTTCGGTAACGACGGAAAACTGAGTCCGGCCGACGAAGCGCTCCTGCACTTGATGGACCCAGAGGTCCCTGCGGTGCCTGAAAAAGACGGCGATATCAAAATTCCGTCCGGCGCGGCCAATCTGACCTACAGGTCGTAGCGTCATTCCGCCATCTGACTAAGGCCTTTCGCAAATCATCCGCAAAAATTCCGCGAAAGGTAGACGAGCCGATGAGCTCACTTCATCCCCTCATGGAGGTGGTATGAAAAAGTTATTCGATCACGGATAACCGTGACCAGAAGTCTCGTCGATTTTTGTCATACGGCCAAGCGATTCCGATCAACAAGATCCCAAAAGGAGGATCAAGTGAAAAAGTTCAACAAGCTCCGTTAAACGCCGCAAGCGAGGGAGACCTCTAAACCAAAGACAAGGGCCTCCCAAAGAGAATCCAGCCCGCGGCGCTCGCAGCAAAGAAGAGACGGTGCGGCTAACGCCACATCAAACTATCGGCACAGGCCACAAGGATTTGATCGGCCTCGGCCAATCATCCGGCTCATGCCGCATCGTTTCTTTCTTCTATCTTCTACTCTCAATTTCTCTCTCCTTCACAATTATCCATAAGTTTTCTCCCACTTTCAGATATTCATAAATTCGTTTTGACCAACACCATTTGGATTTTTTGCGTTTTTATAATATCGGAAGTATAATTCAGATAATAAGTTAAATATTGAAACTATATGCCGCCCGTAGCACCTAATCCTCCCGATTTATCAGCATTACCAACTGAGGAAGTTCTCACTCCAATTGAATATATAAAGAGGTTTGAACTATTAGCGCAGGGATTAGAAATGAAATATGGTGGTAAAAAAGTTTGGGCTACAGAATGGAATCCAAACGGAGAGGGTGGACATGCGGTAATAACAGATCCACATGATCAGGATGTTCAAACTGAAGAAATTCTCTAAACACTCAAAAAAGGCCCATACAGGGTAGATGGAATAACTTTCGCAGGAGATCTAGTGCATGAGGAGTATGGGAAACCGCTATCAGCAGCGGAAAGGCTCAACACACTAAATGCGACACTATCTCTAATTGCCAAATATCCCCAAATCAATGCTGTTGTTGGTAATCACGATGTGTGTGCCGTTGGGGAAGATGGAGACAGACTTGCAGTGGAAAAACAGGGCGTGAATCAAACTGAACTTTTCAGAAAGACTTTAATAGATTTTGGAGGGCCACAACTAGCGGAACTTGTGCAAAGATGCTTAGATGCACTGCCTTTAGCCGTTGTTGTAGATATAAAAGATGGAAAAAATCTACAGCATATGATAGTCACACACTCTCTCCCATACCATAACGGCGAAGCCGTTAACCTAACAGCAAATGACCTGAAACTATACAATCCTCGTGAAATGCGAAAGGGAAAACATGAAATGCTTCGTAGGTTTCTATTTGCCAAGCCAAGGATTGTGCCATCTGATCCAGAAAGATTGAGAAAAGAAAAGGAACGGCAAGAACATCTCAATCAACTTGCAGCTAAATTCGGCTGTGACCCAGAAACTACTGTTTGGATATTGGGACATACATTAATGCCAGAAATACCAATTGATATACAAACTCTCACAAGACGTAATGGTAACTGCAAAATTCTTCCTGGTTACAATGCTTCCGGAATGATAGACACTGTTCTATTTAGATCAAATAAACAGGCGCGAGAACAACATGCACAGGCACTTGAGTTATTATCTTTCAGCGGACCATATCGAAGAGTTCGCAGTGATGTAAAACAAGAATGGATTGATAGTTTCTTGAGAGCTGCAACTGCACCAGAAAAATTTGGAATAGATTACTGGGGTGAAGAAGAATTGTCTAGGTGGTTAATACCAGATCGCAATGGAGATGTTGTATTGAAATTCGGTCAAAAGTCCGGTCCTGGAGTCATATTTCGGTAAATTCGAAACTCTTAACAAAGTAAAATCACTCAAATATTGCTGTTTTGGACCACATGATAGATTCCAGATATATCAACAAACGGCGGTACCATAACACTTTTTGGTACGTAAAAAATTCATACTTAGATTTGCCCTTTGTACTCCGCAAAAATGTATGTGCTTTTTTTCTCTTGCAAAATCTCTTATTATCCAAGTGGTGTACGCAAGCTAGATGAAACAGACGGTTCGCTCTTGAGCGAACCGTCTGTAACTTTATTCTAGAATCAATGTTTTTCCTGACTACTAGCTACAATATGCTTTATTCTGGAACCCGCCAACAAGTAGCTTCTTTCCATTCATTGACCTCCCTCTAAAATTCCGATAGATTAGAAGTGTAATATTTCTTAATATTCAAACGTTAATATATTAGTTAAGTGCAATTTTATTTTAGTTAAGAACAAGAATGAAGAAGGCACTCTCACTGTTACTCTCAATGGCACTAATCGGAATGAACCTTTCACCGGTTTTTGCACAAAATGCCTACGGACAAGATCGAACAGAAGAAGAGGAGAATCTTACGACAGAGGAAACAACTGAAGAAGAGGCCGTTTTGGTTAGCACTGAAGATGATGAAAAACCAATGATTCAAGTTCAACAGCAAGACAGAGTTCAAGATCAAACAAATATTGATGAATCACTCGGTGCAGATGAACAGGAACAAAATAGAAATGAAATTCAAAAGGTAATCATTAATAGAGGCGAAGATGACCAATTACAGGTTCAAACTGAAAACCAGGAGCAAGAAAGAGAAGAATATCAGACAGAAAACGGTGAACAGGTTTTATTCCAGTTGGAATTAAACAATGAAGGAGAAGATTCTATGTTAAGAATTCGCAAGAATGCTGATGGTGATACTTTCATTGAAGATGGTGATGCAAAGGTAAAAGCAAACTTTCCAATGGAAGTAGATGCTGAAACAGGAATGGTAACAATTACTACTGCATCAGGGAAAGTAGTTGAACTTAAAGAAATGCCAAGTTCAGTTCTTGCACAAATCCTTGGGGATAAAACTATGGATGAAGTTGAAGAATATGAATTAGAAGAAGACGAGAATGGAGACATGCAATATATGTTAAAAGGAACAGATAAAAGAAAACTTCTTGGATTATTTGAAGTGAATGTCCCAGTTGAAGCTTATGTTAATTGCGAAAATTCTGATGAGGTAGAAATTAGAAAACCATGGTATTTGAATTGGTTCGGATTCCTATTCTCAAATCCTGAGGTATAGGGTTCAGGCTTTTTGTAGGGACAGCTCTTGTAGCTGTCCTTTTTTTCTTCTTTCACAAAATCAAACTCTTTGCTATAATCATTCACGTAAACGCTCTTTGCCAAATCAAATAAGCATTTTTGAGGTCACGTAGCCTCAGCCATAGGCTGATAGGCCTCTGGCCTGAAGCTGGTAAAGGTCTTTGTGTTCTTTAAATATAATTGTTACTCTTGTTTTGGTCACGTAGCCAAGCTGGTTAAGGCAACGGTCTGCAAAACCGTTATGCGGCGGTTCGAATCCGCCCGTGACCTCCAATTGTAAAGTGAAGAAGGAAATCCTTCCGAAGCTTGTGCGAAGGAGGATGACCTCCAATTTTATTATGTTTACCTTATGCGATAAATGTAGTAAAATCACTTTGTTCTTTTAAATGCTCTTGTGAAAAATTATGCCGGGGTGGTGAAATTGGTATACACGAGGGACTTAAAATCCCTTGGCCTTAACAGCCGTGCGGGTTCAAGTCCCGCCCTCGGCACCAGTTAATGGTGTTGGTTCTTTAAAAAAGCTTAGAGTCGGGGTGTAGTTCAGTTGGCTAGAACGCACGGTTTGGGACCGTGAGGTCGCTAGTTCAAGTCTAGTCACCCCGACCATTCAAGACGTGATTTTTTGAAATATCACGTAAAGCCTCATACAGAGGGCTTATTTCCATGTTCGTAAGTTCGTAATTTTTATATGTGGGTACGTTCGTAAACATACTTCCCAAAATATCCCTTCTTTGATCAAAGGTTGCAATTTCCCAGTATCGGTCTATTCTTGCACCAAATTGGGCTAACATTCTAATTTGTGTCAGCAAATCATTGTAATCAATCTTTTCCTCATTTAAATCCATCTGAGCAAGCGTCTTTTTATCTTCTAAGTCAGACAAGACGGCTCTCAATGCGTTTTCGTCAAGCAATCCTTTCTTATGGTCTTTGTAAGAATCAAGTTTCTCTTTTTCAATCGCTTTTACTTTTCTTTCACATTCATCAACTTTTTTACCTGCTTGAGCTTCTTGCTCTTCAAGTCGCCTACCAACAAACTCTCTCACAATTTCCATAACATCTTCACTAATCTGTAACGATTCTAAAGCTTTATAGAATGCTTTATGAACATCATCAGCCTTAATATTGACTGCACCATGCTTTTTATTTCTACAACAATAGTATAGATGCTTTTTTCCGCTTCCTCCTGTTGAGTAAGCAGCATAAAGCGGTTTGCTACATTCTGGGCAAGCAACAAAACCTTTATAAAGAAACTCAAGTTTTCCTTTTTCAACTTTTCTGATATTACCTCTTGATTCCATAACTTCTTGTGCTAATAGAAATATTGTAGGTGATACTATCGCTTCATGTAACCCCTGTACCTTTTTACCTAGTTTCTTATACTCAATCTGCCCCATATAAGCTACATTATTAAGTATATCTTGAATTCGACCTTTTGAAAATTTCTTACCTTGACGTGTTTTATATTTATTTTCATCATATATTTTGTCAGCAATTGTTTGAAATGAATACTCACCAGTAACATATAGAGAAAACATTTTTCTTACGATTTCAGCCTCATTTGGAATTATTTGCATAATTTTTGAGCCTGTTCGGACTTCATAACCATATGGAGGTGTTGCCATATGATAACCGCTCTCAAATCTCTCTACTATTCCCTTTCTAACTTCTGTTTTTAGGTTGTCGCTATAGTATTGAGCCATTGAAGCCATTATGTTTTCGAGAAAGATTTCGTGTGGAGCTGTACCGAGTTGCTCTGTACAGGAGATAAGGTTTGTTCCATATTTCATCAACATTGCTCTAATTGCCGAGTGATCAACTATTGAGCGTGCAAATCGATCGAGCTTATGAATGATTACAGAATGTACACTATTATCTTTGCAATAACCGATTAAGGCATTCAATGCAGGTCTATCACGACTTGTACCAGTAAAGCCTTCATCTTTAAAAACCTCCAAGACCTTAAAGCTCTCCTGCGATGCTTTAACCTTGCAAGCTTTTACTTGTGCATCAATCGAAAAGCCTTCTGCTTGTTCTCTTGATGATACTCTTGCATAAATTACTGCTGTTTTCATAGTTATTATTAAATATTTTTTAACAAAAAAGGGCGACTCGTTGACCACAACTCTACGATGTAGAATTGTACGAATCGCCCTTATTATCATCTTTTCCTAAGATGACTAAGGTCTACATCGAAATAAGTTGTGGTCACTTATATATTATCATTTTTTAAAAAGCTTCTCAAAAGGAATCTGAAATTTCCTTTTCAATTGCTGTTACAAGTCTTTCTTCATCTTCTTTTCCAAGTAATTTAACTTCGTCTATTGTGCAATGCAAAAGTTCATGAATTAAAGTTAAGTACTTTTCCTCATCTGGTAATTCAGTATTGATTACGATAAGCCAATACACACTTGAATCACCAATAAGATTTCTAATCCCTTTAATATTTTCCTTAAATGATTTTTCCTCAATTTTTATATGTGGCCATTTCTCTTGAGCTATAGCCTTTATATATCTGTAATCTTGAGGGAATCTTGTCCTTAGGCTTTGAGCCGACATGTTTAGCATGTCTTGGACAAGAGGTAAAATCATTTTCTACTTTATTCCCAATAATTAATATCAGGGCAGTCATGGGCAGTTTTCCTAACTAAACTAATTTATTTAGCCAAAAAAAAAGGAGGCTTTTCAGCCTCCTTTTGGTAGTGATAAAACCGATAAGGAAATCCCTTATCGGGCAAAAACATAAAATTAGTTTTCTTTCTTCATATTTTCCCACCATTCTTCGAATGTTTTATTAGTTGATTCTTCTAATTTATTTGCGATATACCAGTTTTTCATCATGGTCTTTGCTTCACTGATTGCCTGATCAGTATTTGCATTTGGACCAAGTGAAAAAGCAAGCATTTCTTTAGGTGATAATAAAATATCTCCGCCAACTTTATCCTTCAAAAGCTCAAGATATTTTTGTGCTTCTTTCCATACTTGCTGTGAATCCTGTTTAGGTTCCTCACCAAAGAAAAAGGAGATAGGTTTATCTAATATTTCAGCGATTCTTTGAAGTTTTTCAAGCGGGATATCACTTGATGATATTTCGTATCTACTAATCATCATTCTGGAAATCCCGACCTTTTGAGCTAGTTCCTCTTGAGATAAATTCTTTTCTGTACGAGCCTTTTTTAATTGTTTTCCAACTATTTCTTTATTCATCTCAATGTTTTTATAAATAGAGTTACTAATTTGTATAGGATTGTATCACCAGATGCACATTAATGTCAACAGTGAAAGTATATGCTACGAAGGGATGAAACAACAGTTAGATGATTTTCTGATACACGAGACTTGACATTCTGATAACTCATATGTATATTATTGATAACTGTAATGTATCAAACTGCTCAAGGTGATTATACATAAAGGAAAAACATATGAACTTGAGCAGTCAATTCAAATTTACACAGGTCACCTTAGATGAAGTATTTAGCTTCATCAAGATGAGAATTTCACAAGGTGGGTATCAACGGTTTAAAGACTACTCTGACGAACAACTTCTTGCTGTTGCAATGATTTCAAAGCCTCTTATTGAGGCTCATTTAACTACAGCAGGGAGATTAGCAATACAGCAATTAGAAGAAAGAAAAATGAAGATAGACAAGGCTACGCTTTCTGAGGAAATCGCCCCCTCAGATGATTCATCTCAATGTAAAGCGTAGCCTTTTGTGTTTTAAAAATACAAAAAGAAATATGAAAACTATTGCGGAAAAGTACATACAAAGAATATTGGATGAGATCTTCTTGCATGAAGGTTTAGAAAACCCGATTCAGGTTTCAGAATTGATGCAAATTGTTCCGCTAACTGATCGAGAGATTAGAAAAGTTGTTCAGTACTTGATAAATGAGAGATTTGAGCCCATTGGTTCTAAGTCTAGCCTGCCTGCAGGATTTTTTAAAATTACAGACATTAATGACTATATAGAAGCAGTCTCAAACTTAAATCCAAGATCTGTAAAAATCGAGGCTAGAGCTTTAAATCTAGCAAAAGCTTGTAGGAAAAAAGGCATTGAAATCCCAGAGGTTCATATCTCTAAATATAAAAACAGTTCAAAAATAATTGTTCATATACATAACTCAGTAGTTTTTATTGGTAATGAAAAAGATGTCATTAGATAAAAGATTAGAAAAACTAGTTTTACTAGATAGTCCTTATTTGAAGGATGTTGATTTTCGTGTTGCATCAGTGATTTTGATTCTCCTCAAATATGAAAAAGTAAACCAATATTTTGATCTTTTAATTGATGACTTAATTTGGGGTATAGATAAATTTATATCTGATGGAAAAAGAATAGTTATTTCGGAAGGATTTGGGTTTGATGAAGTTAAGATAATTAATTCAATAAAAAGACTAACGAAAAAAAGGATTATTGGTTCTCAAAGAATAGATCGAAATATATTTAGGGTTTTCTGAGGGTCTTTGAGACAGGGCTACTTTTAACCTTGAGCAGTTGAGTAGCCCTGTCTCAAGTGAAAACTTTATTTAATATTTTGATTTACATCTATGAGAAGTAAATATTTTAAGTTCCAACTGCTCAAGAAGATTGTAAAGAGAGTTAAGAAAGTAGGAATACTGAAGAAATTCATAATTCTGAATTTTATACTCTCAATCTCTGGTATATATAATCTTTTGCTCTTACAACCAGTTTATGCTGATCCATTTTATCCGTCAGCTGATGCTGATAATTGTAACTTTGCACAAGCAACTTCTGTTTCGTACAGAAGCTTGCCAAATAATTGTTCAGGGGCAAATTGTGTTTCGTATAATGCTTCTCAAGTTTATGGTGAAAGTGGTGCATATCCAGAAAATCACAACTTTCATGATGTAGCTGATGTGACATATCCAGATGCCCATAGATATCGAGGGGTTGCTGACAGAGTTGCAGTCCCTCCTAATACACGAATTGATGTCGGTTACTATATTCATAATTATTCAGGTCATTCAATTACAGCAGATCATGCTTACCTTTTTGTATCAAGAAGCAATACTGCAAATGGTGATTGGGGACGACTTGGTTCTGGTGGTTCTGTAAGTGGAGTCAATTATCTGTATATGGGCAACTGGCAGTCAAGGAATGGAAGATATGTAAGTCTTGGTAACTTAGGTACATATCCTGCAAATCCTTTAAGTAATCCTCCAAGTGGAAGAACAATTTACTCATTCACAACTATACAGCCAATTCAGATTCAATCAAGAATTGCCACGCCAGAGTTTATTGGAGGCGGAAATCTTAGAATCAGATATGATTTAACTGTTAGAAATGTCTCTTCCTATGATCTCGCAAATATCAGGGTTGCTGATGATCTTCCAAGTGGTGAATCTTTTGATCAAACAGTAACTTTCAGTTCAGGTCAAACAAGAACTTTTACATATTACGCAAATATGGGTTCAAGCTATCCTACAAATATTACAAACTCTCCTGCTAGAATTTCAGATCCAAACAGGCATAAAGAAGAAGGTGCGATTGCAGGCTCAAGTATCTATGATCACAATCCCGAAACTAGAACAATAATAGTTAATAGAACTGATTCTGGTGCTCCTTCTGGTTGGACTGGAAGACAACCAGATTTTGTTTCATATCCTCAAGGCGATTACTACTTTATCGAATTACTACCTTATACAGTTTACTCAGACAACACTACTTTAAACGTACCACCAATTATCTCTGTTAATAAAGTCGTATCTGATAATGATGAAACCAGAGTTGAATCAAATGACTCTAGACCAAATGAAGAGATTACTTATGACATAACAGTAAGAAATACTGGTGGAAATGCAACAGGTGTTGTAGTTGTTGATGACTATGACGAAGAGATGCTTGAGATCCTCGATGCTGATGGAGGCTCTGATAATGGCAATACAATAACTTGGAATATTGGTAATTTACAAAACCAACAGACTGAAACATTTACCATTCGAGCTAGAGTAACAGCCCCACTAGCTCATGGTACTTATCAAGCACCGAATACTGTAACAGTTGATTCAGACCAGACTCCACCGATTGATGATTCCACACAGACCAATATTACTGCTGAGGTTAGAATAGAAATTGATAAAACAGTTTCCGATAGTGATGAAACCAATACTAATTCTAACCACTTACAAGGTGGGCATCCAGACAATGCCGAAAGGTTATCGACCTATTCGATTAATATAGAAAATAGCGGTGACGCTGATGCTCATCTTGTAACCATTCATGATAATGTCTCCGAAATCATTAGAAATGGATCAATCAGAAACATTAGTGATAACGGTGTTTTAACAACAAGAATTGTAAATGGACAGTTGGTTGGAGAAATTGTTTGGGATATCGGCGATTTGCCTCAGGGAGAAAATCATACAGTTACATTCGATGTGCAGTTTAACGCAGGTATTGATGATAATACTCAAATTAATAATATCGCTGAGGTAAGAACGCAAGAAGTACCACCAATTAGTGATTCCACAATTACGACTATCCATGCCCCTATTCTTGAAATAACAAAGGATGATGGGCTTGAAAGTGCAGAACCTTCTCAAACAATTCATTGGGTAATTAATGTAAGAAATGTTGGGACAGGTAATGCCTACAACACAGAGGTTTACGATCTTGTACCTGAAAGGATGAGTATTAGTAATATCTCAGATGAGGGAGCATGGGATGAACAGTTTAGGCGTGTTGTATGGAGTACTACAGAGCCTCAATACATTCTTAATGGCTCATTTGATCCAGATCCAAGAAGTATATGGGGAGAAAGTAAGACACTCAGTTTTGATGCTACTCTTGATCCTGTTTTTCCAGTTGGGACTACTAATCTTGAAAATGTAGCGATAACTGAGACTTCCTTCTACCCTCCTGATCAGACAGAACATAACTTGCCTGTAAATGCTTATCCTGAAAACGATATAGAGAAATATGTAATCAACGAGACTGCTTTAGAAAATGGTAGATCTAATAGTGGAAATGAAGTTGATCATGATGAATACGGGGCAGATGCAGATGAAGTCTTTGGAACTGATAGTGATGTTTTTGCTATTGCAGGAGACACACTTAAATATACTCTAGTCTACAGAAATACAGGTAATGCTCACAGTCCCGATACTTACATTGAAGACCATCTCCCAAAATTCATTACCGATGAAAATGGCAATCAGTATCAAATCATCCTTTTAGAGGACATCTTTAATATCTCAGACGATATTGAGGTAATTGAAACTGCAATAGGGTTTGACATCAGATGGAATGTCGGAGAGCTACAGGTGGGGCAAGAATGGAAGGTAAAAGAGTTTAGAGTTCAAATAAATCCAAGCTCAGATATCACCCTATCACCAGATGATGCTCAAAGGTTGATTGATAACGTCTCCGAAATTGCTTCTGAAAACGAACTTGTTGAAATAGATACAGATAACGCAATTATCAGAGTTAATCAGCCCAATGCTGAAATTACTAAGGATTCGGATAAGCTTGAGTATCAGAGTGATGAAGAAGTAACTTACTCAATTCATGTTGAGAATATAGGTAGTTCAAGAGCAAATGGACTTGTATCCGATACACTCCCAGAAGGACTCGAATTTGTATCAAGTGATTTCCCAGAAGATCAAACAGTAGTTGATGGGCAAAAAATCTCGTTTAATGTATCTCTTGATGCAGGTGAAAGTATTGATATTAATATAACAGCAAAATTCTTAGTCCCTGTAACAGATCTTGATACTTTCAATAATGAAGTTGACTATGATTATGTAGATCTGAATGAAAATGAGAGACCTATTGTATCTGATGAGGTTGAAGTAGTAGTTCATGCCCCGATTCTTGAACTTGAGAAATTACAGGAGCTACCAGAAGTAGTTGCACCTGGTCAAAGTATTGTTTACACAATAGATTATCGAAATACTGGTACAGGTTATTCTCCTGAAACTGTAATAACCGACTCAATACCAGAACATACTGGCTTTGTTGAGTTCCTTGAAACAGAAAGTAGTATTGAAGGAGCTTTTGATAATGAAACTAATCAAGTTTCTTGGAATATCGGTCAGCTTAACTCAGAAGAAGAAGGCTCAGTCTCATTTAGAGTAGTTATTAATATCCCCACAGAAAGCGGAACTGAAATTAGAAACTCAGCTGTAATATTTACCCCTGTTATTGAAGAAATTGAAAGTGAAGTTGTTACAGCAATTGCGAGTTCGTGTTGTATGGGTGGTTTTATTTGGGAAGACTCAAATAATAACGGAAAGTATGATGAATCAGAACAAGGAATTCCAGGTGTAAAGATCAATATTAAATGGGCTGAATCAGAGTATCTTGTTGAAAACTCCGTAGATATCTATACAGAATTCAATGGTCATTATGAATACACAGGACTTCCATACCACACATTACTAAAAATCAAGGTCTTCAAACCAGAGGGTTTTGACAGTATTACTACTCCCGATGAGTTTAAGCTTGTTCTACTCCCCCCTAACGAAAGCGGTGAGATTGAAGATTATGAGATAGATGGTGTCAGATACTTAACAGCTTCTGGATGTATCAACTTCTTAAACGCAGGTATTTATCGAGATGTAATCCTTGCCCAAACAGGTCAATCAATTATACCTCCTCTTGTAATTGGTATAGGGCTTATCTCAATCGGAACTGGTATCTCAATCTTACTTATTAAACGCAAAAAGAAACAAAAATGATAACGCTAATTGTATTTGTAAGCCTATTTGTTGTGTACGTCTCGATTATCTTTTTACGAGGTGTACACAGGGAAAAAAGAGATAAAAAGCTCAAGAAAGTCGATGAGGCTTTACTTGAGGAAGAAACTAAATAATTTATTAACAAGTTTAATATGTCTAACAAAATAGAAAAACTCAAAAAAGTTACCTTATCAATTGCCACAGTTGCCATGTCGCCGATTATATTTGCCCAAACAGTTTATGCACAAAGTGATCCAAGTGCAGAGATTTCAGCAATTATTGAGAGAGTCATCACAATTGCAACAAGGGTTGGTTCAGGAGTTCTAATTCTATTCATTATAAAAGATGCTTTTGAACTACTGAATGGCGGTGATAATCCAATGATGAGAGGAAAAATAGCCAGAGATATTTTCTTTTTGATAATTGCAGCAATCTTTCTGTTTAAGCCAGATTTTATTTTGGAAGCTATCAAATATATTGCCAATGTTTAACTTCTTAAATTCATACAAAACAATTGAAAAGCAGGCTTTTGAAATGAAAGACAAAATTCAAAAGGCAGGTAAGGAAGAAAAGAACCTTATAAACAAGCTTTTTATCTGGGGAATTATCTTAACAATTGTTATTGGGATTCTCCAAATAGTCTTCTTTCTTGTATATCAACCAAAGATACAAGACCCAGTGTTTCAAGAGCCAACAGTAATTGAACAAAAAATTGAATATCAAGTTCCAGATGATTCTGGTGTACTTGATTTACCAGAAGAAGAGCTTGGCAGAGGTCAATCAATCCCAAATCCTATTGATATTCTCAATCCGTTTTCTAGCTTTCAGGAATCAATTGTTGATGCAATTTCAGAAATAATTATGCAAGGATTGGAACTGTTTGATGATTATGTTGCATTTACTCCAAATATTGCAAAAAGTGATGGACAAATTGTTGATGCTAGAGGAAACAATATCCCTATCCATGTAAACAAATTCTACAATGCTACTCAAAGTGTAGCTTGGTTACTTCTTCCACTAATTATTGTACTTACAGGAACTTATGTAGTTCTTGAAGGTTCATTCAAAGGGATTCAATTACTTAAAGAAGTTGCTAAAAAGGTACTTCTCTTTGTTGTTGGTATGGTTGCTATGAGATTTTTATTTGCAAACGCTATTGATCTTGTAAACGCTTTAAATAGGTTTGTATTAAATGCCCTTGTTGGTAGTGGAGATACATTGTCAGAGTCACTTCTAACTGCTCTTGGTATGCAAATTGTTGATTCTAAGCTTGAGTTATCAATTCAAGGAACACTAAATATCTTTGCTGAAATAATACTTTGGATTGGACTATTCTTTTTACTAGTAACAATACTTTTTCAATTTATCATTCGCTTTTTCCACTTACTTTTACATGTAATCATATTTCCTATTGTGCTTGTAATCGGGTTACTTCCGAGTGGTGGACAGTTTTTCAAACAGTACATTGAAGAAACTCTCAGAACTTTGTTTATGCAACCAATATTCCTTATTGGCATTGGAATAACACTTGAAATTATTCAAAGTGTAAACGAGCCTGTACCTAAAGTTATACTTGGTTTAGGTTCGCTAGCCTTTCTAAATATTATTCCTTCAATAATAAATCGATTCTCTGGAATCCTTTGGGGAATTGGTGGATCTGTAGCAGGTGGTATTGTTGCAGGAGCGACTGTAGGACAAGCTAGAAGAATGAAAGAAAGTGTTGTAGCAGGAGCAAGTGGTGGAAAATCAACCTCGATAAGAAATCTAGCAGGTAAAGCACTCGGTGAAGCTATCGTTTCTAAATTGCCAATTGGTGGTACTGCAAAGAAAGCCCTTGATTCTGGTATTGCACTTAAGTCAGGAGGAACTGCTGCAAAAGCAGGTTCTTTTAACGCAGTTGTCAGTTCAGGTGGGTCTGCTACAAAAGCATTTTCTCAGCTTGGCATGAAGCCTTTGAGTGGAAGAACTTTAAAGGATATTCAGACACCGAAAACTTTATACTCAACTTCTCCTAATATTGAAAAAATCAAAGATCTTTCTGTTAAAGACTCAAATATTGTTAGTAACGGATATTCACAAAACAACTTCACTTCTTCACTTGGTGAGCCTTTAACTGAAAAACCAGCCACAATTCATCAAATGATGGATTTATCTCAGGTAAGTTTTTCAAATCCCAATACCAATCAGTATTTATCTGATGTGATTACGAACAAACCTACAGAAATTGCGCAAGGAAGAACTTTCGATTCAGGCAACGATAAACATTGGAGTCACCTATCTGAGTGGTACTCAAAGAATCAAGTTCTTGATGGAAAGATGAATCAAAATCAGATTCAACAGTATGTCCAAAATCCTCAAAACAGGATGAATATTATAAATACAGCCTCAGATAAGGGGTATTTTCAGACACAAGGAATTAATACAGTGAAGGTTCAGGACAAAGTATCTGGTCAGAAGCCTGTTACTAAATATTTTCAGATTAAACCAATAAATAAAGATGCAGGAAATAGTACCGCCAAAACTAAATAAAGATACAGGATTCTTCTCGATTATCCTAAATAGAAGGAACTTTCTGTTACTTCTTGGCTTTGGATTCTCTTTTATTGTCTGGACTACTAATCTTTTCAATACGGTAGATCAAAAGATACTTGGAGAGCTATTTATTGGACTATTACTAATTCCTTTTCTCTTTGATGCATATGGTAGACCTCTCCACATTTTCATTATAGACGCCTTCAATTTTCTTTTTACTACTAAAAGACAAAGGATTGTTATTGGCAAAGACATTTCAGAAGGAATAGTAATAGTTTCAGATGTTCAGTACTCAAGGGTATTTAGAATAGAACCGATCAACCTTTCAATGAGTAGTGAAGAAGAAATCTTTGCTTTCAAAAAGTATCTACAGCAAGCCTTATTTGCTTTGAAAAATCCAGTTCAAATTTTAACCATTCAGAAGTTTTCAACGAAAGATAAAAGCATTGATACAGAAATACAACGATATCGCAATTTAAACGGATTGTTACAAGAACGATGCAGAGAGTATCTACTTGAATACCAAGACTTAACGCAAACAATGGAGCGAAGTTTTTTTATAGTTTTAACTACTTTTGCGAAAGGTTTAGACGATGCGAAACAGAAACTTGATGATCAGGAGAACTCATTCGGAAGACTGCTAGAACAAACGAAAATCAGGCTGATTCCTTTAAATACCCAAGAGATTTTAGATTTATCCAAATTAACAGTAAGCGAAATATGAACCCTATTAAATACTTTTTTAAACAATCCAAATATGCACTTAATGACTTTAATCAAAGAATTGATTCAAAAGGCAGAGGATACATTAAGGACAGTATTCGTAAAGCCGAAATAGCGAAACTTTCCCCAGATGACTCTCTTGTGTTTGAATTTCAAAACAAAGGAAAATTAATTGAGATACACGACAGAAATATTCAGACGTATATGATTTCTGAATTTCCACAAGTCATATATCCCAACTGGTTGTACGATCTTGTTAATTACGGAGAACCTATTGTTATTAGCCAGTTTATAAAGCCTCTGGATTCTCAGAAAGCCTTATCGGGTCTTCGAAATAGAATAACTAATCTTTCCGCTCAATTCTACGAGAAGGCAGACAAAGGGAAGATGCACACAATTGATCTTGAACAGGCTATTGCTGATGCTAGAAGTATTGAGGATTCGATTGTTAGAGGGGTTGAGAAACTATACTCAATGTCGATGTATTTGAAATTGAGTCAGGAAAACACCTCAAAACTTATTAAAAGCGATAAATCTCTCAAAGATTTATCTTACGCCAAACAGATCAAATTACATCAACTTGTATATAAGCAGAAACAAGGACTTGAAACATTCTTACCTAATGTAACTGATGCAGTTGGAGAAGAGTTTTATTTAACAAGTTCAAATGTATCTTCCTCTTTGCCATTTACTACAGCAACACTAAATGATCCAGACGGAATCTTTTATGGAATCACTTTAGGTGGTGAGAAAATACGTTTTGATAGATTTTCAAAAGCATCAAAAAATTACAATGGAATCATCTTTGCTACATCGGGAGCAGGAAAAAGCTTTTCAGCCAAATTAGAGGCATACAGGAGCTTATTTCGAGGTATTAATGTTTATGTCATTGATCCAGAAGGAGAATTCAAAACTCTTTGTGATTATGTCGGTGGTACAAACATTGATATCAATCCAGAAAGCAAAACTAAGGTAAATCCCCTTCAATTTTTCTCAAGTGATACTGATACCAAAGAAGTAATGAGAACTCATCTTGGAGTTGTTAAAGGTCTTCTTAAAATTTGGTTGTCTGAGGATGCCTACAACAGAGGTATTGTCAGTAAAGCGGTAAATGAAACATATGCAAGTAAGGGAATCTTACTGGATGACCCAAGTACTTATTCAAAGAAACCTCCTACTATTTCAGATCTTATAAATATATTTGAAAAGCAAGGTACAGAAGGTAAACGCATTGCAGTTGAACTATTGGAATACTCTCATAAAGGGGAAATGGGCGACCTTTACGATAACCCTTCTACAGATGATGTTGATTTTAACTCTCCAATGGTAGTTTTCAATATTCAGAAAGTTCCAGATCAGGAGAAACAAGCTTCGATTTTTTACCTATCAAACTTTATTTGGCAAAAAGTTTTATCAAATAGAAATCGTAAAGTTTTAATCATTGATGAAGCCCATCTACTTTTGAAGGATGAATCAAGTGCAAACTTTATGGAAAATCTTGTAAGACGAGGTAGAAAATATAATCTCGGAGTCATTTCAATTTCTCAGGATGTGGATGATTTTCTAAAAAGTCCTCAAGGAAGTGTTATTGCAAAAAATGCAGATACAGCATTAATACTAGCTCAGAAGAAACAATCAATACCAAGCTTAGTAAAAGCGTTTGATCTCTCTGATGTTGAACGAGATTACATTACAAGACTCACTAAAGGACAGGCTTTATTTATCAAAGGAAATACTCATTCTCATATGTTTGTATATGCGACTCCACATGAGAGGAAACTATTTTCCTCAAATGCAGAAGATTTAGCAAAAATTGATGAACAAAGAAAAAATGGACAATAAAGAAATAAACCTAAAACATGGATACATTTTTCTAACAAGCATTCTGCTTGTATTGTTTGCTATTTCTCTATCTGTAGAAATTTACCTTAAAGGTGGACTCAATTCAGTAATTGATGCAGTAGAAACACAAATATCAGAAGGTACTAATGATTATGATGAAGCAGAACCTACAATTGAACTCATTTCATTAAAAGATGGGTACAAAACCAAAGAATCCTCAATCACAGTTGTTGCAAAAACAGAAAAGCAGAATAAAGCATGGATCAACGGGCAAGAAGTTGCTGTAAATGAAGAAGGCATTTTTGAATTACAAATAGATCTTATTATCGGTACAAATGAGGTTTTAATTGAGGTGGAAAATTCAAATGATGCTAGTAAGTCACTTGCATTTTCAATAATTCGAGAGGAAGAGAAAAAAGAAGAGACTAAACAAGATAACAAACAAGAGCAACCAAAAACAGAAATACCCAAAGTTGAACCAAAACCAGAAACTCCAAAACCTGTTACACCAACAGAACCTATACAACCAGAGCCTAATCCAATAACTGGATTAAAGCTTAGTTGCTCGATAACTAATACTCAGCCTCTTGTTGGGCAAACAGTAAGTTTGGATTGTTATGTAAAGGATCAGAATAACAACGCAGTAAACGGAGCAACAGGAAATGCAACATTAAATTGGCAAAGTGGACAAGCTTCATATAACTTCCCATCTTCATCAAGTGGATCAACAAGAGTCAGTTTTACTGTACCAGATGGAAACTCAGGGTCAATAAGCGGAGTTGTTAGTATTTCAAAGGATGGACTAACTGTTACATCTAATTTTTCAATAATCGTTAAATGATGGAAGAAAACAAACCACTTCAAGCAACAAAAAACGCAGTAGAAATTGGAGATAGCCTTGTCGGTGATGTTATTGGACTAGCTTCAAATAAGGTTGCACCAGTAATTGGTCCAATACTTGTAAATATTATCTGGAAAAATAAATGGAAGATACTGCTTGCCAATGTAGTCATTTTCTTTTTCGCCATATTTGCACTTGAAGCTATAGCTTATCAGGTACTAGCGGGAACAAGAGGGCTAATTGAAGAAATTCCACAAGAGCATAGTGAATGTATTGATAAGGCTAGTCGTAAATATTCACAGGAATTTGAACTTATTGCTTCATACGGAAAAGTCATTGCAGATTTTGATGAGACTCATACAGGAAACGGTGTAGGGTTCTTGGAAATATCTCAATCCGATTGGGATAACTACGGATCTGATGGAAATAACAATGATGATATTACTGATGAAGACTTATGTGATAACTACTTTACGCTATCAAATATCCTTTCTAGTTATGATGGTGATGCTGAAAAGAAGATCAATCAATATTCGTATCCGAAGAAAGAAGAAGTCTATGAGCAGTATCAAATGTATGTGGGACTCATGTACATTCCTTACGGAAATCCAATTGGTTTAAATAGATCTGATTTAGTTACAGTTACTTCTGGTTTTAATGTAGTTCGAGTAATTGATGGGGTTAAAAACGTGCATAAGGGAGTTGATATTGTTCCTTCTTCAAAATGGTATCAGGAAAATCCCGGTAAAGGTTCAACTGATTCAATAAATAGAGCAATTCTTACTGGTAAAGTTTCAAATTTCAAAGATGGTTACGGTGCTTTGTGTTCATATATCACAAACGATTATTACAGAGTCCTGTACTGTCATTGTGATGCTTTTATAGCTCAAGATGGTTCAACAGTTAAGTATGGAGATCCAATCTGTTTTATGGGCAATACAGGCTTCTCTACAGGTGTGCATACACATATTGGAATGTATGAAAAGAATAGTCAGGGAGGTTGGAATCTAATTGATCCAACACCCTTTTTATTTCCAACAAATTATTATGACGGAAACGAATAAAGAAACAATTGAAATACTTGATACAACACTTAAACAGGGATTTTCTCAGATCCCTAGAACCGTATTAAGAGCAAGCAATCTTAGTATGCAGGCAAAGACATTGTATGCCTTGCTACTAGATTATGCTTGGCAAAAAGGAAGTTGTTTTCCAGGTCAAAATAGACTTGGAAAAGATCTTGGAGTACATAGAAATACAATTCAGAAGTACTTACTAGAACTACGAGATTTTGGGCTTATTAAATGGGATCGTAGAGGATTTAAACAGACCAATATTTACTACATTCTGTCATTGGATTTTCTCAATGATCAAACGAGTGATGCACAAGAGCGTGTGCATCAAGATGCCCAGTCCTGTGTGCAACCAGATGCACAAGGGAGTGTGCATAAAGTAGAAGAAGTTGAATATAAAAAGAAAGAATATAAGAATCCGTTAACGTTAAGCCTTTCGACAAGCTCAGGACAAGACAACGACAACGGAGAAATTAATCTTCATTCTTTTGACTCAGAAGCTATCGCTCTAGCAGAAGTATTTAATGATCTTAAAAGTATTAAGTTCTATCAGGGAATAATTAATAAACGCAATCGTGGTGAAATCTCAGATGAGGATATCCAATCTGCACTTGAAGATACCAGACGAGTTATCAGAACGGATCAAGTTGATGGTACAGATTTCCTCAAAAATCCAGCAGGTTGGTTTGT
This sequence comes from uncultured Candidatus Saccharibacteria bacterium, assembly GCA_964501355.1. GTDB lineage: Bacteria > Patescibacteriota > Dojkabacteria > CAZCSM01 > CAZCSM01 > CAZCSM01. The sequence goes on from CAZCSM010000008.1 coordinate 20,569, forward strand.
CTCAGTACTCAATAAGCTTATTGGGAAAAGACAGGAAAATGATCAGAAAGCAAAAGTGAATGAGATGTTATCTCAATTTAAAGAATCATTTATGAATAAAACAAAAATATGACTGAATTACTAAACAATCAATTGGTACAAATAGCAATAATTGTCTCAATTAGCATTTCCATACTTTGGGCGATTAAATATTTCATTATTTTATTCATTGAGAAAAGAAAAGCTCAAAGTGAGGAGGGTTTTATCATGCAGATAATACCTCCTAAATACCAACTTGATGAACTGAAAAATAAACAAGGAGAACGATTCTCTCTACAAAGATTTATTGATAATCTTACCGCCTCAGTAAAGTATTCCAGAATATCGTTTGAGATATTTTCAGATCATGATGGAATCAAGTTTCTTGTATGGACTCCTACAAAGCAGATGCAGGATTTGGTGAAACTAAACCTTTACAGCACTTACAAAGACAGAGTAAAGATTAAAACCCTTGATAGCGATCCTGTTAAATCATTTCGCACAGAGTTAGCTGAAATACATGAATATAAGAGTCTCAAGCATGATGTTTATATGCTTATGGATGTAAGAGATTTTGAAAGCATGGATCCGATTAATGATCTACTAACTGCTTTGTCAGGGCAAGTGAAAGACTCTCAAACACTATTTCAAATCGTTTTAAAACCCTCTCAGATTGACAAGGAGGCTTTGAATATGGCAAAGCAGAACTTCCGCCTATTAAGAAATGAAATTACATGGTTAAGCCTGTTTCTGAACCGTTTTGAGAGTTATCTGATTTACGCAATACCTTTACTACCATTAGCTTTTTTGAAATTAGTGTCAGCTCTCAGTAAGTCTTTTTCAAATCAAGCCAATTCAGTTGATCCACTAGCAGTATTACCAGACACCGATCCGAGAAAGTTTTTCGTAGATAAAGATGAATTACAAAACTTCTATAGCAGAATGGATGAGAAATATAAAACTTCATTTACATCTTATATCCGAGTTGTGGCTCAAGGTGATAATTCAGAAGCGAGACTTAACGCAATTGAACAGGCACTTGAATCAATGAAAAGCGAAACTCAAAATCGACTCATTCGCAAACGAGTAAATAAACTAAACGATGTACTCTCCCGATTTATTTATCCAGAAGATAGATTCTTTCCTTTCTATAGAGAGATCTTTACCTCACAGGGCAGATTGTCATCAAGGGAAATTTCTATGCTTTATCACTTGCCAAATAGAATTAATGACCCACAAATTGATCATTTCATAACACCTGATATCGCCTCTAAAAAGGTCTATCGAAGTAAACAGAATATTGATGACTTAGAACTTGGAATAAATTTTTCCAGAGAGAAAAGCTATAAGGTTCACCTGCCTTATGAGAATAGGAAACGACATATCGTTGTTACAGGGCAAACAGGCACAGGTAAATCGACAATTCTAAAGCGATTTATCTTGCAGGATATTGATAACTTGGTAAATCGAGGGAATAAACGAGGCTTGATGCTAATGGATCCGCATGAAGATTTTTTCTTTGATATTTTACAAAGACTTCCAAACAACTTTGAACAATCAAAAAGAATCATTGCATGGGATACAAGAAGTGAAGATTATTATTTTGGATTCAATCCTTTGTACGCAATAGGACTTTCCGAAAGAGAAATTGATTTAATCGTTGATTCAAACTTCAAACTGATTGAGAAAATTGTCAAACGAAGTAACCCCGATAGCGGAATGGGAATGACTGGAAAGCCAATGTTAATCAATGCAATGAAGACACTAATGATATTCCAAAATGATTGGATTGCCTCATTTGGATCTACACCAGAAGCAATTCAATTCATGAGTTCTCATGCACCAACTTTGATTGATGTGAGGAATCTGTTCTTTAGCGACAAGATGGAATCAAGTGTACTCAAAGTCATTGATCTAAATAAATACGAAGGACTGAGAGCCTTTTGGCAGGATACACTTCCAAATTATAAAACCTCACAAAATTGGCAAGAAATCCGACAAGGTTTTGATAATAAGCTTTCTCAGATTCTTACAGGAATTCTTATGTACACTTTTGGGCAGTCTCGAAATGCAATCAGCATTTCAAACATTATCAGACAATCGAGGGTACTACTTGTAAACCTTTCCTCAAAGAATATCGGTGAAGAAGGAATGAGCTTACTTGGTTCCCTTTTGATGTCCAAAGTCTGGTTTGAAGCAAAGAAGGTTAATCAAGAAGATAGACGACCTTTCGTTGTTTATGCTGATGAGTTTCAAAATTTTGCAAGTTCTGATTTCTCTCAAGCATTGTCGGAGGCTAGGAAATTCAAGCTTGAGTTGGTACTAGCTCATCAATTCTTTAAACAACTTCCTGACGATGTATTTCACTCTGTCATAGGCAATGTAAAGAACAAAGTCTACTACAGATGCGGTTTAGAAGACTCAGAAATCATTTCTAAGGAGCTACAAAGCAAAGTGCTTGAGCAGGAGGTTATGGAAGTACCTGAATTCAATGCGAATGTTAAAGCAGGTGAAGATGTTTTTTCAATATATATCCCTCAGGAAAGAGAAACATCTTTTAGCAAGGAGTATGTAAATAATTTTATTGACAATTCATATCAGAAATATGGAAAACATAAGTCAGAAATCGAGCAGGAAATCAAAAACAGAAGGACTTGGATTGTTGACGGATGCAAGTTTGAATAGTTGCGTACCTGTTTCAGCTCGGAAATCAGAAGCAACTATGCTCTTTTACTTACATAAATTAATAATAATGTGTTCCGACCGCCTATTTCAGTCTCGGTGTTGAGTGATTGGGTGGACTCCTTCGGACTCCACCCAATCACTCCCTCGACTACGGTCAACATGTGTATGTTTGACCTACACAGAGTGTGAAAATACAGCGGTCGGAACAGGAATAAATTTATGAATAAAATTAGAATTACATACAATCAAATAGGGATACTGGATATTATTGAATCATTCAGGTACTTACCAATCAAAGTATTAAGGACAATAGCAAAACAAAAGAGATTATATTCTCATAGGCAGTCATTGGAGAAAGCTATTATTGGTTTGGAGAGTAAAGGATTATTGAAATCTTTTTACTATGGTAATAATTGGAAAGTTGTTTATCTTACTAAAAAAGGTGGTGAATTACTTGCAGATGTTAGAGGTGTTGAGTTAGAAAATATTTCAATTCCCAATCAAGGGCAGAAAGTTCAGTTTGCGATGTTAGAACATTCAGTCAAAATCGGTGAACTTTATGAGCAATTTGTGATTGGTTTGAAATCCTTTCCTCACATTCAATTGAATGACTGGATTGGCGATCAACGAATGGTGCTTCAATATGAATTCAGATCAGATAAATCTGGACGAACGATAAAACGAGTTTTATCCCCTGATTCATATTTTGAATTTACTGTTGATAACAAAGTATTCAATTACTTTCTTGAATATGATACTGGAAGTATGGATATTGAGCAGTTATCAAGAAAGTTCTTACGCTACTTTGAATACTTCGTTTATGGCGATTGGCAGAAACGATTCAATCAATATCCTCAAATTCTTTTTCTTTCAGAAAGAAGTAAAGATCGATTGAATAACTTGCAAATTAAACCCGAGACAGATCTTCAATCAGCTATTGATGCCAGAGGGCTTCTTGAGAAATCAAAGAATTTACTATGGATGAGTGTCGGCAGGTGCGAAAACATCAAAAGCATCACTTCAACTGAAATTGAATCATTTCTCACAATGCCTATTTTATTTAATCAATTGAATGAGTCATGGGTAAAAGATTTATTAAAGCAATACTGATACTTGTTCCAATCGTTTTGATTGGGACGGGCTTATTTACTATCTATGGAGTTTTTTCTCCTGAGATTGAATACAAAATCAATCCACCGAATGAAGCGAAAATTATTGAAATGGTTGAGTCAGAAGAAGATCTTTCAATCAACAGACTTATTATTCCTTCAATCGGGGTTGATATGAAAATTGGTCAGGACAAAGAGTTTCTAGATTATGGTGGTTGGATTCAAAGACTTGATTCAGATAATCTTCCAAACTTGATTGCAATTCATCGTTTTGGATGGTCAACTCTTAGTCCCGATCAAAAGATGAAGCAAACACTTTACCATGTCGATAAATTAGATAAAGGAGATATTGTTTATATTCTCTGGAACGGAGAAAGGTATGAATATCATGTTGAATCAATTATCGATGGTGATAATAATCCAAGCCTAAGTGGTAAGACAATAATCTATACGTGCAAATTCATGTCTACAAATCAACGAATATTTGTCGTTTTAAAAGGTTCTTTATTTTGATATTATTCAAATATGAATAGTATTCTTTGGGATAAAAGTTGGAATCCACCAAAATGGGCACAAAACAAAGAGCGACTTGCTAGAACAGACGAGGCGACAAAACTCCTTATAAATATCTTCAATAAAGAGCCTGAGTTAGTTAATAAAATCTCACATCTAACACCAAAAGCCGAGATGTCCGAGAACACATTATTCTTTGAAGGCATTTGGAATGAAACACACCAGACAATATTTATCAAATCAGGCTGTACTGAAATAGAATTATATTGGGCTCAACAATATCAAAATAGCCCTGATTCTATAAAAGTTGTTCCACAAATATTTGCATCAGGGGAACATTTAGGTGAAGAGAATATTAAATGGTTTGTTATGGAGAAAATTCCCTACAAATTCACTAAAACAAGAGATGGCGTTAAATGGGAACTTGTTGCAAAGACGGTTGCAGAGTATCAAAGAATTGCCTCAAAGCTAAAAAATCCGAAAGCCTTTCCCATTGATTATAAAGCAGTCAAGCAATTCCTCCTTTGGGGAGTTGAAAAAGATTATCCGCCTTATGCTAAAGATGTTTTTAAAAAATTTGAATCCGATTGGAATTGGCTTGAGAAATCTTGTCCATCATCTGCTCAATTTGGAGATCTACATCTCGGCAATATTTTTTCAAGAGCTGAAATACCTAAGTTCGGGGAAATAGTGTTAATTGACCCTATACCAAGGGAAGGTCCTTGGCTTTTCGATCCAGCCTATTGCCAATCAATTGCTTCGAACCATGATATTAGACTAATTGAACAAGTTGCACAATTTAGAAAAGACTTAGGTTTACCAGTTGGTAAAAACTCTGATATTGAAAAAGCTTCTACGCTGATGCTTGGTTGGCTTAGTATTATGTGGTGGGGACTTTCACCACAAAGAAGAGAGGATACTAAGTGGGTTGAACAAAACCATATGTATATAAAGAAAGCAGCAGTGGTGTAGAAATATTCGTACACTTGGAACCTGTTAGTTTTATATTCTTACAGTATGAGCTTAATAACATTCCCAAAATCCTCATCCGTAACAAATGGTTTCTCTTTATTATCAATGCTATGTTCATAAACAATTGTGAGTTTATACTCAGGAATTATTAACACAAAGTGTCCAGGGTATCCAGAAAATCCGAAAGAACCCTTTGGATAGATTATTTCACCCCAAAGTTTTCCTTTATTTCCAACATTCCATAGATAACCAACCCCTTTACCATCCTCATCGATTGAATAAATATTTAACATTTCATCAATCCATTTTCTATCTACTATCTGAGCACCACTCCAAACGCCTTGGTTCAATAGTAGTTGACAAAAAAGTGTTAAATCTCGAACCGACATTCTGAATTTATATGCTTTATGAATTGAATCTGTATCAGGAGTAACAAATTCACAATTAGACACTTTAAAGTCTTTCATTCCTAAAATCTTAGCAACTTTTTGATTAAAAGCTTCAAACACTGAAGTTCCTGTTAAATTCTGAAAAATAGTCCCGAGGGTATTTGAATCCCAGTTATTATAATAATAGTGCTCATTTGGTTTATTTGAGCCTCTTTTAGGTTTTGAATCTTTTGCATTCTGGGTTTCAAAATTAGCCTCATGGTAAATACCAGATCTCATTTTCAATAAATCTGCTATGGTTGCTTCTTTTTCAATTTCAGTAAGTCTTGGTTCTGAGTCATTTATATTGAGTTCTTTTAGTGTTTGATTTATATCAATTTTGTCCTTGTAAATACCAAACAATACTGCTACTAAAGATTTCCTTATTGAGGCAATATTAAAGACATCGGCTATATCTCCATATTGATATATTGGTTTCCCATCCTTAGAAACTTGAAAAGCGTAACATTGGAGATCTCTTAACAATTCATCTAATTTTTCCTTATTCATAATTCTTTCTCTTTGATAAATTAAAATTACGATTAATTCGTATCAAAGGGAGAATCGCAATTAAAACAGCAAAACCTGCTACTGCGAATGTGAAGTTTATACTTATTTTATCAGCCAAATAACCAAAAATAAGGGTTCCAATGACTCCACTAATTGATCCTGCAAATGAGAAAACTGAAAGTACCGTTGCTCTGTTTTTATCGATGTTATTGTTTATTTGAGTTTGCCTTTGAATATCGAAAGATGCTAAAGCAACGACTTGAACTATAAATACAATGATAATCAATAGTGGTATTGGATTGAAGCCAATAACAATTAGAGATAATCCTGCAAGAAGTCCGAGAATTAAATATGATTTTTGCAGTAGTTTGAACTTATTTAACAATAACGTGAAAGTAATAGAAGCCAGACTTGATAAGGAAATGATCAAGCCAATGTATTTTGATCCTAATGTAATTTCAACAAGCTTACTAGAATAACTATTTATTGCTATACCTGCAAAAGCAGTTAATAGTACACTTATAAAAAACACTCTTAAATTACTTTGATTAAGGACATTTTTAACAGAGGAAAGCCCGATTCCCAAAAGTGATTCCAACCCCTTTTTTTCATTAATCTCTTTTTTTTCATCTCCAAGATTCTCTTTCATAAATAGCACCCCGATAATTACGGTTATGATTGCTAAGGAGAAAGAAACAAAGTAAGGAAATCCATATGAAGTAGTTTCTGCAATATAAACAGAAATTAGCGGGATTATAATAACAGACAGTTTCCGAATGACATCTCTAGTTACAAAAATCGTTGATCTTTGAGTCTTATCTATCTGATCGACAATCCAAGCTTCAAAGGAACCAGACTCAAAAGCCATACCAAGAGCAAAAAGGACAGAACCGAAAGCTAATATAATATAATTTCCAGTAACGAAATACATTAAAAAACTTAATCCTAATATTGTTCTACCTACTAAAAAACTGAACTTCCTGCCATATTTATCACCGATTATCCCTGTTGGGACTTCAAAGAAAAATATTGCGATAAACAGAATTGTATCTAAGAACATTGCTTGAGCATTCGAAAAACCCAATGTCGTAGTCAGATATATATAGTAGGTTGTATGTGTAAAAGTCCCTCCTATCGCTAGTAATATTTCCAATAGGTAGTAAATTTTTAGTTGGTTGACTTTTTGTAATTGCTTAAACATATTTACTTATACCAAGTTATTTATTGTTTTAGAAATAATTCTTCTATTTTTTATTTCTAGAACTTTTTCAATTCTAATACTTTTAATAAAATGAATGTCATGAGATATAACAATTAGTGTTCCTTTAAAGTATCTTAAAGCTTGTGAAATAACTTCGACAGTTTCAATATCAAGGTTATTTGTAGGCTCATCTAAAACAAGCATATCGATACTTGAATTTGTTGCAATTGCAAATGCTAGCCTTGCAGTCTCTCCGCCACTTAAATCTTTTGCTGTTTTGTTAATGTCAAAATCAGAAGAAAAATTCATGTTGCCTAAAACCCTTCTGATATTCTCATAATTAATTGAAGGATTTGCAGATTGAATATTTTCGGTAATAGTTTGTTCTACTTTCACTAAATCATATTTCTGATCCACATAAAGGACTTTATACTCAGAACCGTATTTTATATTCCCACTAAGCATAGGATGATGGTTGTACACCAACTGTTTTACGAAAGTAGTTTTTCCTGATCCATTATTGCCAAGAATCGCAAGTCTATCTTTATGATAGAGACTCAAATTAATTTCATCTACAAGTATGGTACTATTTGGAAGTTTCAACTTCCCATTTGAAATACTAATAATCAATCCGCTTTTAGGCTCTGATATCAAGTCTAAATATAGATTCTTACGTTTTCTTATTTCTAACTCTTTAACTTTTTGATTTACTTCTTCAATATTTTTCTCCTTCTTTATTTTATTAACGCCATAGTTTGTCTGAACTTTAAGTTTTATCGCATTTCTAACAATTTTGGGGAGACTTCTATCATTCGTTCTAGCCATTCTTGTTAATTTTGCCTGCTTTTTAGCATATTGAATATTTGCTTTTTGTAAAGCTAACTTCTCCTTTTTGAGTTTTTTCTTTTCAACTTCATATTGATCTATCTGAGCCTTAATCATTTTATCTTTTTCAACTTTATAAAAATCATAATTTCCACCATATACAAGAAGTTCTTCTTTATCGATCTCCCAAATTATGTTCACAATTTGGTTTAGAAAGCTTATATTATGGCTTACAATGACAAATGGAATATCAATATTCTTAAGTAACTTTACTAGTTTCTTCAAGGAATTTAGATCGAGATGATTTGTAGGCTCGTCAAGTAATAGCACATCAGGGTTTCTAACAAGTGCAATGCTGATATTTAACTTGACCAGCTCTCCACCACTTAAGGTTTTTATTATACGATTTTCTTCTAATGTTGATTCGAATAACTCCTCATACTTTGATAATACAAGCCACCATTCTTCGTAAAGATTCTCAATATGTTTATATAATGGTTCATCTTTCTTATATAAATCTAAATCAATTTGAGGTACGTACTCGATTAATCCAACTTTATTAACCTGTCCAAAGTCAGGTTTAATTAAACCTGCAAGTATTTTAAGAAGTGAACTTTTTCCACTTCCGTTAATACCAATAAGACCGATTCTATCAGTTGCAACAATAGACCCCGAAATAGAGTTAAAAAGGGTCTTATCACCATAGGAAAGCGATAAATCACTGAATTGTAATAACGTTTTATTCTGAATATTCATAGTTTCTACTTAACAAATAAGATACACGAAATTTGCTAAGTCAGAAACTTTTAGGAGAAAGGACTTTGGGGAAAATTGTAATGGCGTAAAAATACCAAACTCTGTCAAAGTTTCTGACTAGATTTTTGATATTTTTCCTGCCATTGGTTAGTGAACTATTAAATAAACTCATGTATTATAGCTTACTATAAGGATTTTATCAATGTAAGACTTTTTCTTTTATCTCCCTGTAAAGAAAAAGTCCCTCAAAAAGAAACAGTTCTTAAATATGGTCTGCTAACGCAGGCTTATTTTGTTTTTGATTATTTCCCTTTCTTCTGAAAATACTAGCATAAAAATCCTTTGATAGCTTCGCTTCTGCTATCGCATACGCTCGCTACCCTCTGGGTTTGCAAGGATTGGCTTCTGCGAATTCCTCCTTGTCAAATCAGTATTTTTATACTGCCTTCTCTCCCTACGGTCGTTTCGGCTCGCTTTTTCTCTATTAAGAAAGGGAAAACATCCCTGACTTGAAAGAAAGCTCTTTGACAACTGAATAGCCTTAACTAATAGCTAATAACCGTATTGCATAGCTTACGAGGTGGAAGGTTAAGGAGAGTTTTATATCTAATTTTTTATTTATCTAATTATGGTCTTACTTACTAAAGAGGTATTAAAGAAATTACCTCCGCTTTATTCACAGGAAGAAAAAGGACTTGATGCGGTTGCAGTAGTCAAGTTTTTTACTCCTGATAGTAACTGGACATGGTACGCAACAGAGTTTGACGGTGAAGATTTATTTTTCGGACTGGTTGACGGTTTTGAAAAAGAAATCGGTTATTTCAGACTTTCAGAACTTAAAAGCGTAAAAGGTACTTTAGGTTTACCGATTGAAAGAGATATGTATTTCAAGCCTAAAACATTGAAAGAGCTGATGAACTGAATAACAAATCCTTTGAGGGTGGCAAGGTTAAACCCTCACAATTTTAAACTATTACAAAAAACAAAATGATAACGACATTACCGCTTAGGTGGATTGAAAAAATAAACCCCTACTACTACGAAAACTTAGAAGAAGGTGAAGAAATAATGTGGAATACATTATGGAACTTTAACGATTGCGAATGGTCAGAGGAAAACGCAAAGAAAGTCAGAAATTGCGGAATGATACCAGTTGAAGTTGACGGATTAATTTTCTGTGCCTTGTCAGGTTGTGGAATGGATTTAACCGCAACAGTAGTCTACACACAATACAAACTAACAGGAACAATCGAATTTGATTATGCAAAATATATCAAAAACGAGCCTCAAGATTATGTTGAATATGTAATCGGGAAGAAAAAAAGAACCGAATTATTAACTTATATCAATAATTATTTCTACTTATAAAATGAAAAACTACTTAATTCTAAATCGCTTGTATAAATTCATCAGGGAAATAAATGAAAAAACATTTGTTGGATTGATTGAAGGTGTAAGAGATGAAAAAGAAGCACTCAACAGAGCAAAAGCAAAATTCAAACTTGGAAAGGCTGAACAGCTTATCGCAGAGGAGTGCTATATACAAGTATAACAGGTTAAGGGCGGAGGTCAAAAGATTCCGCCCTTGCGAGAACTATAAAATATAAATATATTAAATATTAATATGGATTACATTAAATACCCAATAGCAAAAACATTAATTGAATGTATTGAACACTTAGAAAAAGGCGGTGAACTATGGCAGGAGTTAAGTACAACTCCCGAAGATGGCGAACTTGCTCAAATTGAAAATTATGACGAACTAATGGATTTGGTTGATTATGAGGAAGATGTTGAAGACTGGCAAATCCATTTAGTAGATTAATTTTCATAACCTTTGAGGGTTGGAAGGTTAAACCCTCAAAATTTGAGCAGTTGAAACTTACTTTCTTTATCTCTAGCCGAAATAAGAAAGTAAGCAAAGAAAGTTGGCTTTATTTCTTCTACACTTTATGATAGATTATTTGTAACCTTACTTTGCTAGGAATACGAGAATGAAAAAGTCTCAACATATTGGTGAGATCATACAAGAGTTAAGAAAAAAGAAAGATATGACACAAGAAGAACTTGCTCAAAAATCTGGTGTTTCTTATACGACATTGATTAAGATCGAAAGAGGTAGTGTTCAAAACCCAACGGTTAAAACTATCAAGCGGATAGCTGATGCATTAGATGCATCAGTGGATTTGTTGTTAGGCAAGATTAATTTAGATAACAACCCAACCCATAAAAATGAACAATAACGACTATCAAAATGAAATTTTAAAACTAAAAAAACAAGTTGAGCGACTCAAAAAGTCTGTTAAGAAACAAAAGTATGGACTTGTATGGATGGATGTTCCAGAGGCATTTGAAGATGACGTTGAAAACAAGTTGCCGATACTTAAGGAAGTACCTGAATTAGCGATAAAAAACGATGACGGAAAACCTACTCATATTTTGATTGAAGGCGATAACTATCATGCCCTTACTTGTTTAAATTACACACACAAAGGTAAGATAGACGTAATATACATTGATCCTCCTTATAATACTGGCTCAGATGGATTCCGATACAAAGATAAGAGAGTCTTGGATAAATATCCTGATGGTACAGAAGTGCCGAAAGATCAGCCATTACGACATAGTTATTGGTTATCATTTATGGCAAAAAGACTTGAATTGGCAAAGGGATTATTAAAAAAAGATGGTTTAATTGCAATTTCTATTGATGATAATGAGTTCGCACAATTAAAGTTTTTGTGTGATGATATTTTAGGCGAAAATAATAGACTTTCGACACATCATATTAAAGTAAGATACGATAATAAAAGTCTAAATGAAGATAATGATTGGCAACCTGTAATGGAATATCTATTAATTTATGCTAGAGATAAGTCTGTATTCAAAGCCAACAAACCATCAGAAGATTATAATCTTGAGAAATTTAAATATAAAATTAATGAACTCAACAAGGGGCATGAGGTTCATATTGGAGGAAAGAAAGTAACAATATTCAAGGATGGTGAATGGGAAATATTGGAGGAGTCTGAGGGAAAAGTCGGACTTTTAAAGGAAACATGGGCATCGGGAAGTTTGGTAAGGCAAAGCGGAACTGCAGCTGAGTTTCTTGCTAAATATTTGATTAAAAGAAAAGATGAAGATGGTCTGAATGTCCTCTATAAGATAGATAACATGGGTGAGGATGGTTTGGGATATAGATATGTTACTGGTCCACGTAAAGCTAATGCGATAAGGGGAAAATATTATTCTGGAGTTCCTCTCGAACGTTTATCTGAACTGGAAAATGATGGGGGATCATTAAAATATCGACCAATTTCTAATTTTTACGATTTCAGTGGTGATTTCGGAAATATTCGACACGAAGGAGGTGTTTCTTTTAATAGTGGAAAAAAGCCTATCAAAATGCTTAAAGAGATTATTAACTACCACCCCAACACACAAGCAACAGTATTAGATTTTTTTGCAGGTTCAGGATCAACAGGACATGCTGTTGTTGATTTAAATGATGACGATAAAGGTTCTAGAAAATTCATTCTGATAACAAATAATGAGGGAGGAATAATGAGAGATATTTGTTACCCTAGAATAAAGAATGTTGTTAATAATAACTCTATTAAATTTTATTCAACAGCATTTGTCGGTAATAGAAGTATATTGAAAATTAAGGACGAAGATAAGGTTGAGTTAGCTCACAATGCGGGAGAATTGCTTGCATTATCTGAAAATACTCTAGATTTGATCAATAAAGATGATTGGATACAACTTTATGAGAATGACGATAGATATACAGCTATTTATTTCAGGGAAGAAATGACTAACTTTGAGAAATTTAAGAGTTCCGTAAAAAAACTTGATAAACCAGTCTCTATCTATGTATTTAGTTGGGGTGATAATGAATTCCCAGATGATTTTGCAGAAATAAAGGATGCTAAGGTAAAAACAATACCCGCACCAATTCTCGAAATTTATAAACAAATTTATAACTTGAATACGAAATAACTATGGCACAATTCAATTTATTAGAATTTCAAAAATCTGCAGTAGAAGAACTCCTAACTTCACTTACAACGATATGGGGAACCCCTAAAAAACAACTTCCTTTAGTCTTCAAATCCCCTACAGGAAGTGGAAAGACTTTTATGATGGCACATTTTATCAAAGGATTGAATCATCTACCAAATTGGGATTCCGATAAAGCTTTTATCTGGATCACTTTTAGTGATGAGTTAGCGATGCAAAGTAAGGAGAAATTCTTCAAATATTTTGAAAACACCCTTGAAAATGAATTATTAACCGTTCAGGACATTGATTCCAGAGGGATTCTTTTGAAAAACGACATCTTATTCATAAATTGGCAAAAAGTTGTTTCAAAAAGTGCAGAAAATAGAGTCCTAAGGAGACCAGAAGATGAATTAATGCAAAAAGAAAGTGGAAAATATTTTGAAGATATGATAGATGCGACTCACGAAGCCAAGAGAGAAATTATTCTCATAGTTGATGAGTCGCATAAAAATAGTAGAACAAATTTAGCACAAGAAATAATTGATTATATTAATCCGAAAGCTATAGTTAAGGTATCGGCAACACCAGAAGAGGAACCTTCTTTTTCTCAAGTTAAGAACAATGAGGCAGGATATATTGAAGTACCAAGACAGAAAGTTGTTGAGGAGGGTTTAATTAAGGAAAAGATTGTTGTTCAAACAGATGAAGATTTACAGAAGTTCAAAGGACAGGATTTAGACGAAGTACTTATTGATTTAGCGATTAGTAAGAGATTTGAAATTATCGATCAATATAAAAAGTTAAATAAAGAAATCAATCCACTTATCCTGATCCAACTACCTAATGATGATAAAAAGCTAATTGAAATCGGACAAAAAACTAAAGAACAGGTTGTTTTAGAAACGCTCAACAAAAAAGGGATTAAAGAAGATCGTGTTGCAATGTGGTTTGATGGAAAACAGAAAAACATGGAATTTATTACTGAGAATGATAGCGATGTAGATTTTATGCTCTTTAAACAAGCCGCAGGAACAGGTTGGGACTGTCCGAGAGCACACATTTTAGTTATGTTTAGAGAAATTACTTCTCCTACATTTTATACTCAAACAATTGGAAGAATACTAAGGATGCCTGATCCTGAAAACAACGAGGATTACAAGGACTATTCTGATCTAAGAACTGGATATCTATATACAAACTATAAGAGAACTGAGGTTACTATTCCAGATCAATCAACATTTAATAAGCCACTCATTTATATCGCTAAAAGGAAGAAAAATATCAAGAATGTTGAAATTCAATCTGCTTTTGTTACAAGGGTTGATTATGGGGACTTGAGCAATTCATCAAAGTTTCAGATGAGTTTTCTTGGTTCGATGAATAATTATTTTGGAATCACTAATGACGATATTTTAGGGAAAGCGAAGGATAAGTTACAGCAAAAAGGTATTGAATTAAACCCAATACTTACAAATAAGATCATAGTCAATGCTGAATTTACAGATTTTGACCAAATTAACCTTGAATTTGCTAATGCAGGTGAAGATGTTGACCTTGAAATGTCTCATCAAGACGTAGAAAAAACATTCAACTATCTATGCTTTGAAATTTTGAAGGAGCAAACAGAGAAAGACGCCAAAATAACTAATATTGCAAGGTCTTGGAGTCCATTGAAATCAGCAATAAGGGTTTGGTTTAAAGGTATTTTTAATGAGGATAGCTCATACTACTACAAAGTATTTATTTACGATGTATTAAAGCGTGAAAGTAGTGTTTTTAAACAGGCAATTACTCAAGCATTAAAGGAGTATCGTCCTATACTTCAAGAGTTATTAAAGGAAAAGATAGCCAAGGTAGAAAAAGATGAAACCCCAGTTTTTTCTATTCAAGAGGAATATGCTTATACAGAAGACTACGAGGAATTGGAACAAAGGCTTTGCGTATTGGACAAGTACTATATCAGAAAGGATTATGACGGTAGAGAGAATGAAGAAAAGTTTATGAAATACCTCGATACGAAAATGGATTATCTTGAATGGTGGTTTAAGAATGGAGACAGCGGAAAAGACTATTTCGCAGTAAAATATTTTAATACCTCTAAACAAGAAGATGCGTTGTTTTATCCAGATTGGATAGTTAGGTTTAAAGATGGCAGAATCGGAATATTTGATACCAAAGCAGGAAGAACGGCTACCGATACAGAAGGGCGAGCTGAGTCACTATCTAAAAAATTGAAGGAGCTTGGTAAAGACTATATTGGTGGCATAGCAATATTTGAGAATGGTACATGGTATTACAACGATAATGAAGATTATAAATATACTGTAGGCAATCTTAATGGTTGGAAGAAGATGGAAGCATTATTTGCATGAAAACACTTAAAGTAAACCTTAAAAACTGTTATGGAATATGTGAATTAAATTACGATTTCGATTTTTCCAATAACAGAACATATGTTATCTATGCACCGAACGGTGTTATGAAAACCTCATTTGCTAAAACTTTTAAAGATTTCAGTTTTAATATTGAATCTAAAGATTTAATATTCCCCGAAAGAATAACAGAAAGAATTATCAATGACGAAAATGATATTGAGGTCAATCGAGAGGTAGTTTTTGTAATAGAACCTTACAACGAACAATTTAGCTCTGATAAACTTTCAACTTTACTTGTAAGCAAGGACTTGAAACGACAATACGATGATGCATACAAGGAGTTGGAGGAAAAGAAAATTGAGTTTGTTAAGAAATTAAAAGCAATTTCTCAAAGTTCTGATTGTGAGCAAGAGTTTGTATCATCTTTTATGACTCCAGAAACGGATAATTTTTTTGAATTGCTAATCTCGGTCTTATCTCAACTTGATGGGAAGCAAACAAGATATGAATTTCGTTACAATGACATATTTGATAAGAAAGGTAATGTAAAAAAGTTTTTAGATAAACATCAAAAAGATTTAGATCTCTATGTTAATCATTATGAAGAATTAATCTCAAAGTCTAGTTTCTTCAAAAAATCAAATCATACCTTTGGTACATATCAAGCAAATGAGCTATTAAAGTCTATTTCTGATAACTCCTTTTTTGAGGCAGGACATTCAATAGAATTAGCAGATAAAGCTAGAATCAACTCTTCAAAGGATTTTGCAACGGTATTACAAGCAGAATTAGATAAAGTATTGAACGATGATAAATTAAAAAAGATTTTTGAAAAAGTTGATAAAGCAATTGGGGCAAATGTAGAGCTACGTGCTTTTAAGGACGTTATTGAAAAGAATAATTTGCTACTTGTTGAGTTAAAAAGTTACGAAATCTTTAAAAAGAATGTTTGGATAGGCTATCTTGATCAAATAAACTCAGATGTAGAAGCATTAGTTGAGTTCTACAACTCTAAAAAAGAAAAAATAGAAGAGATTATTTCAATTGCTAAGGGTGAAAAAACTGAATGGGAAAAATCAATAGAGGAATTTAACGAACGATTCAAAGGATTGCCATTCAAGTTAGGTTTAAAAAACAAAGAGGATGTAATACTAAAGACTATTACTCCCTCTGTAGAATTTATTTTTCACGACAGAGAGGATGAAAAAGTTATTGAAAGAGATGAATTATTAGATGTTTTGAGTCAAGGTGAAAGGAGAGCTTTATATCTATTGAATATTATTTTTGAAATACAAGCAAGAAGACAATCTGGGCAAGAAACGGTTTTCATAATTGATGATATTGCAGACTCGTTTGATTATAAGAATAAATACGCAATAATCGAATATTTAAATGATATTTCAAAGATTGACATCTTTGCTCAGTTAATTTTTACGCATAACTATGATTTTTACAGAAGTGTTTCAGGCAGGATAGTTGGGAATGGAGGAAACCGTAGAAAATGTAAAATTAGTGTCGTAAAAACGGCAAAAGAAATAAGACTTGTTGAGGAAAAATATCAAAATAATCCATTTGAAACATGGAAGAAGAATTTTAGCAATGATTCAATGCTTATCGCATCGATACCATTTGTAAGAAACCTTGCTGAATACATAGGTTTAGATTCTGAATGTACAGAATTAACAAAACTATTACATGTAAAGAATGGATCAACTGATATTACTATTTCCAACCTTGAAGATTTAATCAAAAAAGTGCTTCAAGGGAACAATCGCCTGAACTTGCAGAATAATACAGATATTGTACTAGATAGGATTTATGCAGTAGCAGAAGAAATAATTAAACAAACAGATGAATTTCTCGAGCTGGAGAATAAAATTGTCCTTTCAATCGCAATCAGATTGAAGGTTGAACAGTTTATGATTCAAGAGATAAATGATCAAAGTTTTGTTGACACTCTAACTATTAATCAAACCTATCATTTAATTGCAAAATATAAGGAATTGTATCCTAGCGAAGATGAGAAAATAAATCTATTAGAACAGGTAAATTTAATGACACCAGAAAACATTCATCTGAATAGCTTTATGTATGAACCAATTCTTGATTTGGGGGATGAACATCTCAAGGACTTATACAGAAAAGTTAAAGTATTAATATAAACAAAAATGAACAAGTACCGCAATTCAGCAATTCAAGTATTAAAGGACACAAAGAGACCCTTACATTATAAAGAAATAACAGAACTTGCACTAGAGAAAGGACTACTTGAGACAGACGGTAAGACTCCAGAGGCTTCTATGAATGCCCAAATTATCATGGATATTAAGAATAAAGGCAAAGCATCAGACTTTATCAAAACAGATACAGCAACATTTGCTCTTAATCCAAATAAGAAAATACTAACTGACACCAAAGCTATCGAAAAGGACGAAATTGAAGAAGAAAAAATTGTTGTTGAAAGTGGCTTTACTGGTAAGGCAGGCGAACATCTTGTCTGTTCTCACCTACTGTTTCTAGGATTCAATGCAAGTATCATGAGTGTCGATGTCGGATTGGATATTGTAGCAACTAAAAAAGGGAAAATGTTTGGTATTCAGGTTAAAACATCAAACCTAAACTCATTTAAGACTTATGTCTTTGATATCCGTAAGGCTTCATTTGAAAGACATGACTCAGGTAACATCTACTACATCTTTGTATTACATGGAGATTCTGAAAATAACTTCTTAATTCTCCCATTTCATGAGGTTGAGAAATTAGTACAACAAAAGATAATTTTAGAAGTTGGGCATGGTAAGAGATATAGAGTGAATATCAAATTCAGGGATGACAAAGTTTACTTGGGAAATTTAGATAATGATATGGAATATTACTTAAATAATTGGAAATTGATAAAGTAAAATGCAAGAAATAGCTAAAAATCTATTCATCGGAGATATTGGAGATTTTCAATCTTTGGATATCGAAAAGTGGGCTTTAGTCCATGCAACACAGACTGTTCATTATAGCCTAATGGGTTGGGATAGAAAGTTTAACAAACCTCCTCGAAATCACCCTAACTACATTAAGTTAGAGCGAGAAAATAGATTTTCATTAAATTGGGTTGATGGTGGTGCTCATCTATATAATTGGACAGGTGTAGAAACTTTTGTTGAGATTCTAGATTTTATTGATAAGTGGATTAGTAAGAGACCTGTATTAATTCACTGTGATCAGGGACTCTCAAGAAGCCCAACTGTTGGACTCTTATATTTAGCAAAACGTGAGAAAGCAATATCAAACGATACATATCAAGAAGCATATAATGATTTTATTCGTTTGTATCCTTCATATGCTCCTTCAGGGATTGGGGAATATGTATCTAAAAATTGGGAATTTATTAAATGAAACTAATTAATCTAATCAGAAAATATTAATGAAAAAAGTTAAAGTCACAATTCAAGATGAAAATACATTGGTATTGCAGGAAGATGCCAATAAAGGTGACCTCATAGATCTTAAATCTTTGCATGAGACAGATATTGACAAAAGTACTATTGCTTCTGTTGTTAAATCAATAAAAATGGATGAATTCAATGCAGAATTAGAAAAAGCAAAGAGTATTATTAAGCGAGAAAATGAACTGCAACTTCAATTAAAAGAAAAAGAGATTTACGACAAAGCAAATAAAGAACTTATTGCCAAAGAAGAAGAAATCCGTGAGCTTAAGTCAAGCCTTAGCAATGCAGAGCTTAAAAAGAAAATAGAGATTTCAGAAGCAATTACTTCACTAGAGAAGGAAAGGGACAAACTTACAAATGAGATTCGGAATAAGGAAAATGAAGGGAAATTAAATGAAACTACTCTCCAAAGGGAATTCGAACTCAAGCTTAGAGCAAAAGACGACGAAATAGCACTATACAAAGATATGAAAACAAAACTTTCTACTAAAATGCTTGGAGAGAGCTTAGAACAGCACTGTGAAATTGAGTTTAATAAAATACGATCTACCGCCTTTCCAAAAGCATATTTTGAAAAGGATAATGATGCGTCTGGTGGTACAAAAGGAGATTATGTATATAGAGAAACCACTGAGGATGGGACTGATATCCTTTCAATTATGTTTGAGATGAAGAATGAGGGAGATGAAACAACTACGAAAAAAAAGAATGAGGATTTTCTTGCTAAGCTTGATAAAGATAGAAATGATAAGAAATGTGAGTTTGCCGTTTTAGTGACACTTCTAGAAATTGATAACGAACTGTATAACTCTGGAATTGTTGATATGTCTCACAAATACCCCAAAATGTATGTTATCCGTCCACAATTTTTTATTCTGTTAATCACATTACTTAGAAATGCAGCACTTAAATCACTAGAATTCAAGTCCGAACTCGCACTGGTTAAGGCGCAGAATATAGATATTACAAACTTTGAAAAGAATATTGAAACCTTTAAAGAGGGATTTGCTAGAAATTACGATTTGGCAAGTCGCAAGTTTGTTGATGCTATAGATGGTATAGATAAAACAATTAAACAGCTTGAGAAAACAAAGGCCGCATTACTGAGTTCTGAAAATAACTACAGACTCGCAAATAATAAAGCACAAGATCTTACTATAAAACAGCTTACTAAGAACAGTCCTATAATGGAAGAAGAGTTTAAAAAAATTAGGAATGCTAAATGAGGAGGGTTTAATTCAATTGAAATAAACGCTAATGAACCTAACTAAAACAGACTTTATTGCCTACATAGATGCACCAATGCACTTATGGGCAATAAAGCACAACAAACTAGACGAGAAAGAAATAAGTGCTTATGTACAGCATCTATTTGA
Source organism: uncultured Candidatus Saccharibacteria bacterium (assembly GCA_964501355.1). Lineage (GTDB taxonomy): Bacteria > Patescibacteriota > Dojkabacteria > CAZCSM01 > CAZCSM01 > CAZCSM01. Next base: position 40,785 of record CAZCSM010000008.1, read on the forward strand.
ACAAGGCTATGATGTTGAACGTTACGCTGAAAGATACATTCAAGAACACCTCATACACCAGTATAAAGCCAAACCAGAAGATATCCTCCTCCAACCTACTCACCTTGACGGAGAATTCGAGGCTAGAACTGATGTACTAATCCGAAACCCAGAAACAAACCTTTGGGATATGTATGAGATCAAGTCCTCAACAAAAGTCGAAAAAGTACATAAATATGATGCAACATTTCAATTATTGGTATTTAGAAAGAAATACGAGTTGGGACAGATTTATATCATTCATCTTAATAAAGACTATATATTAGAAGGTGAGATCGATCTAAAAGAGCTATTTACTGCTTCAAATGTAACTGAGATAACAGAAAGCCTTAAAGATGAAGTCCATAACTTACGATATGAGGCATTAGAGATCATCCAAGAAGACGAGTCTCAAAATGTATTAGCCTGTATCAGACCTAAGACATGCCCTTGCTTAGAGCTTTGCCATAAAGATCTACCTGAATACTCGATCTACGATGTAAACCACCTTACAGCAAGTGAGATGAAGATAAGAGAGCTTGAGGAGATGGGTGTAAAAAGTGTTTACGATATTCCAAATACATTCCCACTTACAGATAAACAAAGTTTTCAAGTTCAAGTTGCAAAAAACGGTACAGCTTCAATTGATAACGATGCAATAAAGACTGAACTTAATAGCCTTGTCTATCCGCTTTACTTTGTAGATTATGAATCATTCAATCCTGCAATTCCAATGTATGATGGATATAAGCCATATGATCAGATGCCTTTTCAATGGTCATTACATGTATTAGAGCATGAAGGAGATGAAATAAAACACTATGAATTTATTGAGACAGAAGCAATTGATCCTATTCCTAACTTTCTGGAAGCATTACAAGAAGTTATCGGGACAGACGGCTCAATTATAGTTTGGAATGAAACCTTTGAAGGCACTCAAAATATCAGAATGGGAGAAATTCATCCTGAATATAAAGACTTCTGTGAAAACATGAATAATCGAATGTTTGATCTGATGAAGATATTTAGAGATGGGCTTTATGCTGATCCAAAATTCAAAGGGAGCTATTCAATTAAGAAAGTTTTGCCTGTCCTTGTGCCTGACCTCAGCTATGAAGGTATGGAAATTGGTGAAGGTGCAACTGCTATGGCTAGTTGGGATGAGATGGTTCATAAGCTTGGCAAAAACGAACTTGATAAAAAGGGAAAGATACGAGAAGATCTTCTTAGGTATTGTGAGTTGGATACGTTGGCGATGGTGAGGATTTGGGAGGCGTTGAAAGAATTATGAACAAGAAGACTTTTAAACAAGAAAACAGAATCGTATTAAGAACATTAAACGATTTTGCGACAATTACTTCAAACTTGCCGAATATAATTGTGTTAGGTTCGGTTGGACTTATTTCTCACACTCAAACAATTGGATATTTTAGAAAAATCAAAGATATTGACACAATAGCTGATTCAAAATATCAAGACGAAATAGAGAATTATTTGATTAGTAAGGGATATAAAAAATCTACCTTCATTGATAAAAAGATGCCTCTATCAAGAATCCTGAGACTTTTTTCATCAAGTAAATACACAAGATTTTATAAGCAAGATTCTTGCGATTTAGAAATATTGTTCACCCCTTATGTTTACCAGGGGGAATTGCTCAGAATCGAGTTATTTCCGATGTTATACGCTACATTACCACTCAATGTACTCATAGAAAATGAATTAATGGGTATAAAAGTTAAAACAATCTCATCAGAAGCACTGTATGCAGTTAAACAACTCACACACAACTCCTTTGGAAAGCTTTATAAAAAAGGTTCAGAAAAACGATTGCTTGATCATGAGGCATTATATAAAAACATCAATGTTCATAAATATCAGGATATTATTAAGGCTTTCAAAATCAAAGTAGGTTTCCTTCCAATCCCAATAAAACATTATATAACACTTAGAAACCATGCAAATTAAAAGGAAGCAATTTAAAATACTGATCATTTCAGATGGTTTAGCAACGTTCCTAGCTAAACTTACTGGATTTGATGGGAAGAAAGAAGGCAAAAGAGCAATGGGTTTTGCAATATTTCCGTGTTTTATCATACTTAGAAACTTAACACACCCGATGACTGAACAATGGATAAACCATGAAAGCATTCATGTCAGACAGTTTATTGAATCATTAGGTTTATTCTGGTTTTACTCTAAAGCTGAGTATTTCTACTTTCGAGTATTTAAAAAGTATTCCCACTTAGAGGCTTACCGAAATGAGTCAATTGAACAAGAAGCTTATCTTAATCAGCACAATTTCAATTACCTTAACCAAAGACCAAGTTTTAACACAATTAGATATATGAAGAACAAAACCGATTTTTATACCGATAGCGATTATAGAGTAATAATAGGAAATGAAACTAAACAGTAACTGGGAAACAAAAACTTATAAATATTCCGCATTTTCTTTAATTAATGAGAATGAGTTTGTTTTTGATGGAAATGGATTTGAGATTGATGGTGATGATAAAGTTGTACATCTATTAACTATACACGATTGTAGAAACTGTACTGTTAAAAACATCAATTTCATAAACGGTAATACAGAAGCTCTAAAACACATTCAGAGGAAAGAGGTACAATATCGTAACGAGAAATGTAGCATATTCGAAATAATTGATGGTGGAGCCGTAGTTATCACAGGAAGATCCTCTGTGAAGTTTGAAAACTGTAGATTCTTGAGTAATAAATCAATTATGTGCGGAGGTGCTGTTTCAAATCAATCAGATGGAATAGTTTCCTTTCAAGATTGCTACTTTGAGAATAATATTGCAGGTCATACTGGTTCAGCAATAGACAATCTGACAAGAAATTCTAAAGTTGTAGTAAATAAATGCGAATTTAATAATAACAATAGCAATCTATGGCATAAATTCGGTTTTCCTCATGGACAAATTTCAATATTTCCACAAACTGAGGCAGAAATTAAAAACTCAAGATTTAAACTTGGCTCAATACCGTTTGATTACTACAAAACATCTAAAGTAACTTTTACGTCTAATGTTTATAATGATTACTCCGATTGGAACGAGAAAATCCCGACAATAAGAGATACCTCTATCATTAAAGATAATATCAAGATGTTAAGAAAAATGTGGTGGGTTGTAAGTAAAACATTTGGAAAGGTTTATTATAAAGTAAATCCCTAGTTTCTTTGTTTGATGTTCTGAATTACCGTAATGATCGTTACCCACAATATCTGAAACGGTAACAGAAACATACTCATCAAACAGCCATAATTCCTAAACCCCGAATTATAATAAATACTAGCCCCTTTTCCCTTTTTGTAAATCATAACAATCGCCCTAACAACTTAAATCTAAAGTTGGAAGCTCAAATAAGAACTTCCACTTATACTCAAACTCCTTAAAACATGAGATAATCGTATCAATAAAGGGAAGGAGTCGTTCGTACATAGTACGATCGCCCCGACTCTGAGCTTTTTGCTTTTTGAGGAATATCTGCTTTTGACATTTCGTCGCTAGTTTCCCGTAAACGGGATTTACTCAACAACAGTTCACCTTCGGTTCACTGTGTTATCGTAATTCCGCACAGGGATTTACTCAACAACAATTCACCTTCGGTTCACTGTGTTATCGTAATCAAGTCTAGTCACCCCGACTCTGAGCTTTTTTATATACCTCTCATGAAATCAAAGAAGAGATGCTTATGCATCTCTTCTTGAATTTAGTCCCAACTGATTAGGATGGATGTTACTTCCCCACCGCATTATGCAGCACCTTCGACAGTTCTTTTAATTCATCAAACTTGTATATTGAAATTGGCATAACCGGTTTTCCCTTACTCGTTATTTTATCAACCATATGATAAAATTATTCATATGAAATTTCTAAAAAACGTACCAAAAAATGTAATAAAGTTTTATGTCTGGAAACTCATTTCCGGTTTTTCTTTTATATATTCACTGCAAGCCATCTATTTATTGACAAAAGGTATTACTGCAGCAGAACTAGCAATCTTTGCAAGTATAACGGCTATTACGACTACAATTACTGAAATTCCCACAGGATATATAGCAGACAAATTCTCAAGAAAACTTTCAATCTCTCTAGGTTTTTTCATACAGGGTATAGCTTACATAGTCATTATCTTATCAAATAATCTTTTCACTTTAATCCCAATTGGAATCCTTCTGGGTCTGGGGAATTCGTTACTGAGCGGATCTGTAGAATCACTTTTATATGATTTATTGAAAAGTTCCAATGACGAGAAGTCATATTTGAAAATCAATTCTAGAGGTTCTGCTATTGAGACAATAACTGGAGTTATTGCAACTTTTCTTGGTCCAATCATATATGTCATTAACCATGAATCACCATTTATCTTAACGGGTGTAGTTTTATTAATTCTAAGTTTATTTGTTTATACAATAGATGAAGCAAAATCTGATGCAGAGGAAGTTGAAAGAAATCTGTCTGCTCTTGATGGAATTAAGAACATCCTTAAAAACAAAGCTGTGTTAATAATCACACTGGCCGATACAATTTTACTTGTAATGGTAAATTTGTTTTATCAAGTGTTAAACTTCCCGAAGTTAGAACGTTTGGGATTTCCCATAGAGTTTCTAGGTTCGTTAGATGTTCTTAATCTTGTGTTAATGACATTAATGCTGTTAATTGTTTCAAAACTTGTTTTGAAACAATTAAAAAACACCTTTTTTATATATTCGATTGCAACAATAGTTATCTTCTCTTTATATTACTTTACATCAAATCTGATCGGTGCAATAGTATTTGGTATTTTATTTGATGTTGTTTGGTCAGCAAGAAAGCAAGTAATGCCAACAATCACAAACGAATATTTTTCTTCAAAGAATAGAGCGACTTCAATTTCAAGTATGTCTTTTCTCAGTAACCTCGGAGCATCAATACTTGTTCCCGTCACATTACAACTGTTTAATCAAAACAGTTTGTTCGTGTTTTTACCTGTTGTTTTGATCTTTGGATTATTTCTAATTTATCCCAGTGATCAAAAATAGTTCTGATACGATTGATTTGTAGGTTAAGAAAAGTTCTATTTCCCCACCGCATTATGCAGCAACTTCGACAGTTCTTTTAATTCATCAAACTTGTATATTGAAATTGGCATAACCGGTTTTCCATATTTCTCAAGTTCCTTAACCTTTCGCTTTAACGCTTCCTCATCAACTAAGTCGATTTTTGTAAGCAGAATTATCTCATCTTTCTCACCCAAATCGCTCTTCATCTGCTCAAGTTCTTTGCGTATTGATTCATACGCTGCACACACATCGTCATTCTCCACACTGACGAAATGAGCTATTAGCTTTGCATTTTCAGCGTGCTGTAAAAACTTTGTTCCAAGACCTTTGCCTTGTGAAGCGCCCTCAATTAAACCCGGCAGATCCATTAAAATCAAATTTCCGCAAACGCCAAGATTTGGTTGAATAGTTGTAAAAGGGTAGGGAGCAACTTCAACATTTGAATTAGTTAGCGCATTTAACATGCTCGATTTTCCTGCATTTGGAAAACCTATAAAGACAACATCAGCAGAAAGTCTGAGCTCAAGATTCACGCTTAATGTTGTGCTTCTTCCTCCTGGAGTACACTTCTTCAAGGTTTTCACCTGTCCAGCTCGAAATACGTAATTTCCACGACCGCCAAATCCACCGGAAATTAGAAGTTTGCGTTGACCTTCCTTGTCAATTCGAAGAATTTCCTCTTCATCAAGAGAGTAAACAACAGTTGTTAAAGGAACTTTGACTATCAAATCCTCTCCACTCTTGCCCTGGACCTGATTATGGCCACCAGAAGCACCATCCTCTGCTTCAAGAATATCTGCTTTAACAAACTTATTTAGATCGTATAGGTTTTTCGTTCCTTCTAAATAAACATCTCCACCTTTTCCACCATTTCCACCGCAAGGCTTGCCATTGCCCCAAAATTTCACGGCGCCATTTCCTCCGCGTCCGGATTTGAAATCAACACGAATTCTATCAGTTAACATCTTCGTATTTACATTAAACTAATTAGTAAGCTCTTTTCCACATGTTATTATACTATATTACAGCGGGAATTACTTAAATAATACGAAGCACCAAAAATCAAACCTCAAATCCCAAACAAATTCCAATTACCAAAATCTCAAAAATAAAAACTTTTCCATTTTTGTTATCTGTATTCGGTTGTTATTTTATGGAGTCTGAACCGAATGATGTCGGTTGCTATTTGCAGAATGATCGTGCTTGGAGGACATTCATTTGGTTCAGCGCTTTTGGTTACTTTTGTTTCCAAAAGTAACGTAACATTTTCGACATAATTAATCATTTGTTGTTATACTTAATTAATAATTTATCTGAAATGAGAAAAGAATGCCCGCTTTCTACAAAAACTTCACGAAAACACAGAGAATCGTTTTTCTAATCTTTACAATTCTACTTTCAATTCCACTAGGCGGAATAGGAGGCGGGTTTATTGGTCTTGTGCTAACAACATTCATTCCAATGGAATGTGGCGGAGGAGGTTGCCATAACGCCTTTGAGTGGAATGGAAAGATAGGATATGAAGCGACTGGAAGTTTGGGATTTTGGATAGGGATGATAATTGTTCCAATTATATATGTTATAATTTTAATCTTCCTATTAGGGAAGAAATCTAAATAATTAAATTTTATGAATATCACATCTCGCTCATATAAATACCCGGATGACTACGAAGCAATCAACCAAATGATTGTGAATAATTATGGAATACAATCGCAAGTTCCACTAAATTGGTGTCAAACAAGATGGGAGTTCATGCATTACCATAGATTAATGCAGGAAAGAAATCTCTTTGAGAAGCTCAACAAATGCGGGATTTGGGAAGACAATGGGAAAGTCGTTGCAGTAGTGCATTTTGAACACTCCTTCGGGCAGGTATATTTCGACACTGCAAAAGGTTATGAGTTCCTAAAAAAGGAAATGCTAGAATATGCACAGTCGAATTTAGCGGTTAGAAATGAAGATGGGAAAAACGTTCTTGAAGTATTTATTAATGAATTTGATAAAGACTTCGAAAAGATAGCACTAGAGCAAGGATTTGAGAAACTCGAAGAGGGTGGCGAAGAAACCTCCATTATGAAAATAACTCCGGAAAAATTAGAATATCAAGTTCCTGATGGTTTTGTTATACAAAGTCTTGCGGATGAAAACGATATTTATAAATTTCATCGGGTTCTACATCGAGGATTTAATCATGAGGGAGAACCGCCGGAAGAAGGAATTGAAGGACGAAAGAGAATGCAATCCGCCCCCAACTATGACAAAGAGCTTAATATTGTTGCGGTTGAATTGAAAACGGGGAATTACGTTGCAATAGCCGGTTCTTGGTACGATGCTGTAAATAATTTTGTATGTATCGAGCCAGTTGCGACAGATTATGATTTTCGTAGAAAAGGTCTTGGAAAAGCTGTGGTGCTTGAAGCAATTAAAAGAAGTTACGAGAAAGGTGCAAATTTAGCATTCGTAGGTTCCGGACAACAATTCTACAGATCGATCGGATTTGAATATTTTTTCACCAGACATCTTTGGCGAAAGATTTGGTAAGCAGAAAAAATAACATGGAAACAAAATCCATACCAACAAAACATGAGATAAAACAAATTCTCGAAGATAGTTTTGATCTTTTCGAAAAGCTCACCAACTTCATCGAAGACAATTATCAAATTGATGGCGTTTATAAATATTCGAAAAAGAACGGTTGGACAGTTTTTTATAAAAAGAGCGGCAAAGCACTTTGTTATATTAATCTAAAAGAAGGTGGGTTTAATGTGACGATCGTAATTGGAGCAAGTCTTAATGATGAAGTTAAGAAACTGCCAATTGGCGCAACGACGAAAAAGATGTTCGATGAAGCTTATCAGTATCACGATGGGAAATGGTTGAACTTTGATGTGAAGAAGGAAAAAGAAATTGAGGATATCAAAACACTTTTGATTTTTAAGAAGAAGCCCAAGATTCTATAAAAGCTCGTTGATCATCTGCGCAGTCCTCACAACATTTTCCATCAACCAGTCATGTTCACCTTCAACAGGAATTAGCTTTTCTCTAAAAGTTGAAGAGAGCTTTTCATAATTAATTATAGAATCTTTCTTCCCCGATATTATTACTAAGTTTTTATTCTCAAATCGCTGAGGATTAAATTCTATATCATAATAGGCGGACCGAATTAATAACCTTATCATCTTTATTATATTGAACTTCTGAAGTTTTATATTCATTAAATTATCTTTCCCGGCAAGACCGTAAAAGTACTTAACATTCGGATGATACTTTAGTCCTTGCTGATTTTTCTTTACAAAAAATACATAAAGTAGTTCCGGTAAGCTCTTTTCCGTTTTTGTAATCAAAGGATCAATCAAAACAGCAGACCTAACTGACTCTAATTCCTGTGCAACCATATAACCACAAAATCCTCCAAACGAATGACCGACAACACTTAAGTTGTCTAAATTCAATTCTAATATCTGATCTTTCACCATACGAATAGCTTCATCGACATCATCCGTAGCAGGCGAAATACCATGGCTTGGCAAATCAAACGTATAAACAGTATTTTCCCTTGCAAGTTCTTGAATCAATGGAAGATACGCAAAATATCTCGTAGACCCGCCATGCAGAAAAACAATATTTCTTTTTCCGTTGCCAAACTTTTCCATAAATAAACCGATAGAAATAACTGTACATTTATTATAACATTTTGGGCAGGGATGATTTTAATAATAAGATCACGGGATATGGTTCTACAAGCTCATCACAAGCATCCGCGATGACACTCAATTTAACGCGAGAACGGTTCCTCACCCGTTCCTACTAGAAACAAAAGTTTTTCTAGAAAGGAGATTGTCATTGCGAGCGACTGAAAGGAGCGCGGCAATCTTATTCTGCATGAGATTGCTTCGTCGTAATACTCCTCGCAATGACAACATTATCCCTCAAACTGACTGTTATAAAGCTTCGCATAGAAACCATCCTTCTTCATCAACTGCTCATGATTTCCCTGCTCGACAATATTCCCCTGATCCATGACCAAGATCAAATCAGCATTCTTGATAGTCGACAATCTATGAGCAATAACGAAACTTGTTCGACCTTTCATCAAGTTATCCATAGCTTTCTGGATCAAAACTTCAGTTCTTGTATCAACCGAACTTGTCGCTTCATCAAGAATCAACATTGGAGGATTGGCAACCATTGCACGAGCAATCGTAAGAAGCTGCTTTTCACCTTGTGAAATATTATCACTATCCTCGCTGATCTCAAAATCAAAGCCACCCGGCAAAGATTCAATGACGTGAGAAACCTGAGCAGCATCAACCGCAGCGTGAAGTTCCTCATCTGTTGCTTCAGGTTTTCCGTATGTTAGATTCTCGCGAATTGTACCGTGGAAAAGCCAAGTATCCTGAAGCACCATTCCGAAAAGTCGACGAAGATCTGATCTCCGATAATTTCTAATATCTACACCATCAATCTTTATTGATCCGGAATCTACGTCGTAAAATCTCATTAACAGATTAACCATTGTAGTTTTTCCAGCCCCCGTCGGACCAACAATTGCGACACGCTGACCTTCCTTTAAATCCGCAGTGAAGCCTTTAATAATTGGTTTACCTTTCTCATAACTGAATTCAACATTTTCAAAATCGACGTCTCCTTTAATATTCGAAACTGAAGCAGGTTTTTCGATTTCCTCAACCTCTTCTTTTTCTTCAAGAAATTCAAATACTCTTTCTGCCGAAGCAACTGCTGATTGCAAAACATTTACAACAGAAGCCATTTGAACTATCGGTTGATTGAACTGTTGAACATATTGAATAAAAGCTTGAATATCACCAATCTGCAAACCATTATTAATAGCTAACCAACCACCTAGAACTGATACACCGACAAATCCTAAATTACCGATGAAACTGATGAGAGGGAAGAGTAGACCGGAAAGAAACTGTGATTTCCAACCAGTGTCATAAAGATCCGAGTTAACTTTTGTAAAAGTTCTTAAGGCACCTTTTTCACCGTTGAAAACTTTTACAATGCTGTGACCTGTATAGTTTTCCTCAATATGCCCATTGATTTCACCAAGAGAATCCTGCTGTCTTTTGAATAATCCCTGAGACTTTTTCACGATAGCACCAATTAATCCGATGCTAATTGGGAAGACGAGAAAAGCGACGATCGTCAGTTGCCAGCTGATTGTAACCATCATTATCGCAATTCCGACTATCGTAGTAATCGAAGAAACCAATTGCGTAATACTCTGGCTTAATGACTGACTAACTGTATCAACATCGTTTGTGATTCGACTGAGAATGTCGCCGAAAGTCTGATTGTCAAAGTAGCTAAGCGGGAGTTTATTAATCTTTTCAGAAATCTGTCGTCGAAGCCGAAAAGAGATTTTTTGCGAAACGCCTGACATTACCCAGCCTTGAATATAGTTGGAGATGAAGCTGAAGAAATACATTGCGATTAAAATAATTGCAGTTTTTTTTATTCCGTCAAAATCGATTGAAGGACGAACTGTCAAATCAATCTGTTTGAGTTCCTCAAGCTGACCTTCGGGAATCTGCTCCAATGCCTGCGGAGGAAAAGCATTTTGAATATCTTCAAACTTCGTACCTTCAGGAAGTGTTTGACCGGGTGGAAGTGCTTCCGTAATGCGGTCAAAAACCATCATCTTCACATAGTCTTCAACAACCGTGTTAGTTATTCGTCCCAGAATTTTCGGACTGAAAATCATGAATACCGTTCCGGAGATTGAGAAAATGAAAACTAAAAGCATCGACGCCCAGTATGGTCTGATGTAATCAAGAAGCTTTTTAACCGTACCTTTAAAATCTTTTGGTTTTGCAGTAGATCCACCGAACATTCCTGCCGGACCATGTCCGCCACCGGGTCCTCGCATCGGAGTTTTTATATTCTTCATGTTTTTGTCTTCTTTCATATCTTTCCACCTCTCTTCACATTGATAGTTTTCTTAAAATTAGTTGTATTACCCATTAAATGAGTCGAAGTGCCGGTCACTGAGCCTGTCGAAGTGTTCATTTCTCCTTTCTTCATGTTGCTTACTTGCCCTGAGCTTGTCGAACGGGAAAGTTCTTCTTCAGATAACTGAGATTGCGCAATTTCACGATACACTTTGCAATCTCTCAATAAATCTAAGTGTCTTCCGATCCCTGCAATCTTTCCTTCATTCAAAACGACAATCTTATCAGCATTCATAATTGTGCTGATTCTCTGAGCAACATTAATAATTGTTTTCCCCTTTAAATTCTTCTCTAGAGCCTGTCGAAGTTTTGCATCAGTTTTGAAATCAAGTGCGGAGAAGCTATCGTCAAAAATAATAATTTCAGGATCCCTGACAAGAGCACGGGCAATTGACAGCCTTTGTTTTTGACCACCGGATAAATTAGTACCAGATTGAGAAACGTCTGTCTTGAATTTATCGGGAAGCTTTTCTATGAACTCAGAAGCTTGAGCAATTTCTGCAGCTTTTGCAATTTCTGCTTCGGTTGCTTTTGGATTTCCGTACTTGATATTACTTTCTATCGTTCCGGAAAATAGAAATGCTTTTTGTGGAATATACCCGATTTTATTATGCAAATCTTCCTGAGTAATATCTTTAATATTTACACCATCAATTAGGATTTCCCCACGGGTTGCATCGAAAAAGCGCGGGATTAAATTAATTAGCGTAGACTTTCCACTTCCTGTTCCGCCGACAATTGCCGTCGTTTCTCCGGCCTTTGCGGTGAAGTTAATATTTGATAAAACACATTCATCTGCTTCGTTATATTGGAAGCAAACATCTTTGAATTCGATTTCCCCGACTTCTTTAATCTCAACGCACTGTGGTTCCTCACATTCTTTAATTGTTAACTTTGTATTCAAAATCTCATTAATTCTTCGAATAGAAACAGCGGCTCTAGGAATTATTATGAAGACAATAGAAATCATCAGAAATGCAATAATCGCCTGCATTGAATACTGCATGAATGCCATCATATTTCCAATCTCTAAATCGAAATCAGCAATAAGGTGTGCTCCAACCCAGATAATTGTAATCATCGTGAGATTCATAACAAGCATCATCAGCGGCTGCATGAACGACATCGCTCGATTCACAAACAAATTAGTTTTAAGAAGATTGTCATTAACATCCGTAAATTTCTGTTGTTCTTTTTTCTCAGTATTGAAAGCTCGAATAACTCGAATTCCGGTCAAATTTTCTCTGGCGACTAAATTGAGCTTATCAGTCAATTTTTGCAAAAGTTCAAATTTGGGAACTGCAACGATAAATAGAACAATAATTACTGAAAATAGAATTCCAATTGCCAAAGCCATAATCCAGCTCATCGAAGGTGCGATATCGTATGCTTTGATAACGGCACTCACACCGGTAATCGGAGCGGAAAGAACCATTCGGAAAATCATAATCAAGACCATTTGAACCTGCTGAATATCATTCGTTGAACGAGTGATTAATGAAGAAACGGAATATTTATTAAATTCATTAAGTGAAAAACTTTGAATCTTCGTAAATAATTTCTCTCGTAAATCTCTTGAAAAACCCGAACCGATTTTTGCTGATAAATAACCGGCGGCTATCGTTGCAACGCCACCGATTAATGCAACACCTAGCATTTCAACTCCGGCTCGGAGAATCAAATCTTGATCTTCCTGCACAATTCCTTCGTTAATAATTTTTGCCAGATAGTCGGGTAGGCGAAGATTCACGGAAACCTGAACGATGGTAAATGCAATGAGAATTAAAATCTGAAGCCAGTACTTTCCTAAAATAGCCAATAACTTTTTCACTTAATAGTTTACTTAAATATATTTTCATGTCATCTCGAGCGAGCTATAAAATAGCGAGTCGAGAGATCTTGTGAAAAGATGTCTCCACTCATCCCTTTTCGGGACCCGGTCGACATGACAAATTCCCATTTTTTCGTGTCATCCCGCATTTATTGCGGGATCTCAGTATTTAATCCGAGAGCCCGGAGATGCCGGAACAAATCCGGCATGACACCGCAATCATTCCTACGACACAATCTTCCTCATTATCCTAATCAAATCATCCTTATCCTTCTCCGTTAATTTCCCCAAAATCTCATTCGAATGATTCGCCATCAACTTATGCATTTCCCGAAGTACGCCGCTTGCATCATCCGTCAAATGAATAACTTGAACACGCTTATCTTTTTCATCAACTTCAAATTTTACCAAACCTTTCTTTTTTAATCTATGTACCAGAATACTCACCGAAGATTTACGGATATTAAACATTTCAGAAAGTGAACTGACTGTGGGAGATTCCTGCTCACTGATGACTTTAAGTGCCATCACTTCCGGTCGGGAAAGGGGGATATTGGTTTCAGAATCGCGAAGGATTTGCTGAATCTTCTTCTGCACCATGAAAAACATTTTGTGAATTTCCGAATCCTGCTGCAATTTGAGTAAAGATTAAATATTGTTAGGCAAACTAACGAATGCTAGTTTAGAATGTTTGAAAATTTATGTCAAGACATAAACTCTATGCTAATATTAAATAAGTCTATTTATCTAATGTTTAAAAAACGATGTCAGCAAGAGCAGTTTATGATAAGGCTTATTTCCAAGGAACCTCTGAGACTAGAGGGAACTTTGATCTACTTGAAATTGGCGAAAAATATAAATCACGATGGCAGTATCTTGAAAAGTACTTAAAAAGAACATCTGCAAATACAAAAAGAACAAGTAATCAGGGATGGATTATAGGAGATGTTGGTGCAGGGGCAGTAAATCTCGCACGTTTGGTAGATACGATAGTACCAACGATTAGAGTTAAAAGTGTGATATCTACTGATCTGAGTCGTGCTGGTTACGATCTTACAGAAGGGATGAAACCGAAGGAAATGGGAAGGAAACCATTTTCAATCTCAAACGCACAAGAAATGCCTTTTGCTGATGGAAGTTTTGATATGATTGTATCATGGGATCTTTTTGAACATCTTCCGGATCCTGCACAAGGACTTACGGAAGTTACTCGTGCATTGCAACCAGGAGGAGTTCTGCACTTTATTACGCCAAATCCAAATTCTTACAAGAAAGGAACAGATGTAGATACGTACTTTAGAGATAAGACCCACATTAACCCACCGATTATAAGTACCGATTTCTTCAGAGGTCAACTTGAAGCACTAGGATACACAAATATTGAGGTCCAAACAAGAGGTTTTCCAGAGACGAAAGAATATGCAGCAGAGCATCAGGGAGATGATCTTTTTTTGCCAGAAGGCGGTACCCATATCGTTGTATATGCGACCAAAGCTGATACCGCGAAGGAATAATCTTTTGGATCCTGCCCGGCGTATAGGGCAAGCAAACTCGATCCAATCGACGCGCTGAGGTATGAGTAATTCTCTGTCCTCCTGATAAGGGGGAATTAAAGGGGGTTGTGTCTATTTTATAAACCTTTTGTCTTTGATATTTCCTCAATCCATGAATCTCTTCCCATAACTACAAAGTTTTCTTCTTTTCCACCTTTGAGCTTTACGGAAATTCCATTTGGAACAATAAGGAGTGTGTTTCGTTTCTCGACATTTTCTATATCGCCAAGTTCCATTGTTAATTCATGTCCCTGAATGTTTAGGATGTGGGATTTGAAATAAAGGCGTTGATTTGTTAAGAATAATTTTCCGCCAACGGCTTCAATGGAAACAAAATGATTTGCGTCCTGTTCCTTGATAATAACCTCACCATCACGAAGCTCCATTTGTATAAATATGTAAAATATTTTCTTAATAATAGAGAAGAAGGGAAAGATTTTCAAATAGAAGTAGAAAACTCGACCCAATCGACGCACTGAGGTATGAGGTGCTTGCACGCCGTAGCCTTGGCGAAGGCGTGTCATCCTGAACAGCGAACAAAGTGAGCGTGTTTCAGGATCCCGCACGATAATATATTGACTTAAATAATCAAGAAGATTATATTGTTGACGATAACTGCCCTAAGATAGGGTAGTTTTTTGTTTAATGAGAAATGTGAACAAATGGCCGAATTTAAACTAAAGAGAAATTGGCACGATGTAAAAGAAAACTTTTGTGAACGAACAGAAGAGTATAATCGGATAAAACAGTTCTTAGCAAAAGGAAGTGGATCACTATTGATTTGTGGAAAAAGAGGAATTGGAAAGACACAACTTATAAAAAAAATAATTGAGGAAGAACAAGAGAAGGTTTTCGTGGAGATAGATCTGTCAAAGATTTTCCCTCTGTCAACAAATTCAGAAAAAAAAGAGAATACACTTTCAGAAAATCTCAAAAGAGAATTCCTAATTGAAATGATTAAAGGTCTAAATCAAAAAGTGAAATTGTGGAAATTCCCTCTTATAAAAAAAAGATTGTGCATTCTGAATAGAAGAAGTAAGGGTCGCTGGGCGCAAGAATCTGAAAAGCAAAAAGTTTTTTCTTTGGATTTAGGCTCAGAATTCTTGTTATTTTCAATAGGTATTATTGCACTCTCTCTAATTCTTAAGAAACTAACTCCTGAAAACTGGGGTTCTACAGTTGAAAAAATACAACTAATACTAGCTTCAGTCGATTTTATAATCTTGAAATATAAGATTGCGCGAAAAGAAACTCAAACTATCACAAATGATAACAACTATATTCTCGAAGAATTGACGGAAATAATAAAGAATTTTGATAAAAAAAGAGAGATTGTCTTTGTTATTGATGAAATAGATTTTATTGAAGCTGGTGAAAAAACATTGAAATATTCCGATTTATTCACTTTTCTAAAACACTTTAAGTCTCTCTTTAATCAAACGGATGCATCCTTCATATTTATCGGGTCAAATGAAACATACACCCAATGGTTTGATGCATTTGAAAAAGAAAGTGTTTACAAGTCAATTTTTCAGGAAACCCTCTATCTTGCAAATCCACATAAAAGAGATATTGATAATTATCTTGACTCAATATTAGACCAAGTAAAATCTACAAAAGGAGATTGGACAACATATAAAGACATGCTTTTTTACAGAACGAAAGGAACACCTCTAGATCTACGAGGCACAATTGCAGATCAAACCCAGTTTGGAAACATAATCATAAATTATACAAAAGAAGACGAAAAACTCCTAAATTTCTATTCGGCTGTAGCAAACCTTGCAGAACAAGCACAACAAATGTACGGTCGATCTGCATTTTCACCGAAAGCGGATCTAAAAGATTTTATTATAGACTTTATTTGGGATGAAGTTATTCCAAAGGCAAGCCACTCTTCAATCATTCAATTTATAGATTATGAAGATAAAGACACCGTGCAACAAGCAGCATCTTACTTTATAGAACAAGCACAAATTAGGAATCTTGTTAAAAAGAATGATACTGGAATGACAACCGATATAAATGCTAATCCAAAAGGAAAGATAATCAAATTATCATGGTCAACCAGAATTGATAAACCTTTCGATGATAATATATATGAATATCCCGTCCAAATAGAAAAGATCAGTACACAAACTAAAAGCATTCTCACGAAGTTAAAGATAAGAAAAGCTAAAAAGATACAATATCTAGAATATCTTGAACTTCCTAAATCACAAGATTTAAAGGTCACAGACATAAAAGAATTTCAGGAAAACTATGCAAAGTTAGATAGCATTCTTAATAAAGAGATGCAGAATAATCCAAAATACATCGCAGATTTAAGTCAACAAATTCAAGACTTACACATTGCTCTAGATACATATTGTAAAGAAATTGGGATATAACCCTAGATTCCCGCCGAAGTTTATCCTGAGTTTTATCGAAGGGCGGGAATGACACCGTAAGTCGCCACCACACTTCCTGGCATATACAGCCATTCCATAGTATAATCACCCCCATGCGCGAGGAAAATTACTTACACAAAATGGAACGAAATATCAAAGTGGCTTACATCAAGTCCTTTTTTTCGTCCCTATATTTCTTCTACACCACCTGGTACGCATTCGAAACACAGTTCGCAACACCCGCAACGCTAGGCGCAATATATTCATTCACACACCTAGTCACCGTCGTACTCGAACTGCCAACCGGAGCACTTGCTGATTTGATCGGAAGAAAAAAGACCGTCACACTCGGAATGATATTACAAGGAGTTGGCTGGATGTACATATCACAAGCAAAAGATGCCAGCTGGTTCTGGATCGGATACACAGTAGGAGCCGTAGGAATAGCATTATCATCAGGAGCAGACACAGCACTCGATTACGATTCACTCAAAGAATTAGGAAAAGAAAAAAGTTTCTCAATGTTCTCAACGAAAAACAGAATAATCCATAGAATCGCAATGATACTCGGAATCGCCACCGGAGGATACATTTACAGAATAAGCCAACCATTACCATACCTATTAACCGGAGCAGCAATAGTATTCTCCGGACTGTTAACACTATTTAGCACCGAACCAAAGATTGACTCCGAAAAGTTCAATTTGAAAAACTATATCAAACAAACCAAAGACGGATTCAAACAACTATTCAAAACAGAATACATCAGAGATTTCTCAATCTACTACATGCTCGTCGGAGGAATCACATGGTATTTCATGTACTTCCTGGGGCAAGCGTTCACAACAGAAATAGGATTCACAGAAATAGAAAGAAGCTGGCTATTCACAGGAGTCTACATACTCGGAGAGTTAATAATGTTCTCACTGATAAAGAAAAAGAAATTAACAAGAAAAATCGTCTACATCATGTTCCCCGTCGCAATGATCATCGGATTCCTACCGGGATACTGGGTGAGTAAATTCTGGGCAGTAGTAATAGTGTTCTTCGCACAAATCATCGGATCCGCAAGATTCACAATACTCGATCAATATTCAAACCAAGAGTTTGAATCAAAATACAGAGCAACCGCAATTTCCGCACTGAACATGGCGGTAAGTCTGGTATTCGTAGTTGTAACAACAGTCGCAGGAAAGTTCATAGAAGAATACGGAACCAGAACAATAATGACAGCACTTGGCGTGCTGACAATCATAGTCGTACTGCCACTAGCAAAAATCCTCGTAACAAATCATAAGGACAGAGAGTAGGGCATCGTTTTCGAAGAAAGCCCCAAAGTGTCATTCTCCGTATGGAGAATCAGACACTATGTAATATTCTGTGTCAGATCCTCGATTCCGAGGATGACACAGAAAAGTATATTGCCTCATAAACTTTTAATCTCCCGTTAATTTCTCGTTAAACAACCCATGTTATTTTGATACAGGTGTTCAAGAAACTAAAAGTTGGTTTGTCGGGATTAAGACCGATGCAGTATTAAAATAGTAATATTTTGATTAATGTACCCAGACGTTTCTCGAGCACCACTTTTTTATCCCCCCATTGAATCTCTACGACACCAGTGTGATAATGTGAGAAATAATTCCGAGACAAAGTCATCTCTATGAAATCAAAAATCTCACTCGCGCAAATCGTTTCAATTATTCTTATCACAGTTTCAATAGTAATTGGAATCTGGCTGTACCCGTCATATCCGGATCAGGTTGCATCACATTGGGGAGTTGATGGCGAAGTAAACGGATGGATGAGCAAATTCTGGGGATTATTCTTCATGCCGGTAATTTCTACAGTCTTACTAATAATTCTCTCCATCGTTCCAGGAATTGATCCAAAGAAAAAGAATATTGAGGAATTCCGGAAATATTTTGACAATTTCGTTATTGCCATAATGGCAATGCTTTTCTATCTATACATACTGACCATTCTCTGGAATCTGGATTACGAACTGAACATGAACCAATGGTTAATGCCTGCATTTGCAATGGTATTTTATGAAGCCGGCGTAATGATTGGAAATGCGAAATCAAATTACACGATTGGGATAAGGACGCCTTGGACTATTGCGAACGAAGATGTTTGGAATAAAACTCACCTGCTGGGCGGAAAGTTGTTTAAAGGACTTGCCGTTGCAACACTATTCGGAATAATAATGCCTGAACTTGCAGTCTGGTTTGTGATGGTACCGGTGTTACTGGTAACGGTGATATTGGTCACTTACTCGTATATAGAATTCAAAAAACAGCATATACAGTAATTGAAAAAGTTTTCTAAAGCAAAAGAATTGTATACTAATCAACTTCTCAATTCTCTTTATTGTTTTTTGCAAGGTTGTTCAGTGAAAAAGTCTTGTCATTGCGAGCAAAGCGTGGCAACCGCCTTTTTCAAAAGATTGCTTCGTCGTTACACTCCTCGCAATGACACTTCACTTGTAATTCTCTTCTTGAGCCGGAACCATCACTCGTGTATATTGATTATGGAAAAAACCATTTACTTAATAAACTTATTCCGATATGGAAGAACCGATTGTTTCAAATAACACGAATGTAACAGCATTGCTCAACAGCTTGAATGAAAAGCAAAGAGCCTATGTAAATCTGGATTTATCAAATCCTCAAAACAATTTGTATATGTTAACAGTATTTCATCTAGTACCGGGAAAGAATTTGAATATTCTGCAGGCTGCAGCAGAAGTTGCCGCAGAATCATCTTCAGGAACAAATTTCAAAGTACAAACAGAAACGCCATTTTCTAGAGAGATGAATGCGTTAGTTTATAAAGTTGATTTAGAGAAGAGCCTGGTCTGGATTGCATATCCTTGGAGAATTTTTGATCGCGGCGGCAATGTACAAAATATTCTGACATTCGTTGTCGGGAATGTTCTAGGAATGAAAGAAGTTTCTGCTTTGAAATTAATGGACGTTTGGTTCCCATCAGCAATGCTTGAACAGTATGATGGACCATCATATACACTCGACGATATGCGAAAATATTTGAACGCATACAACCGACCAATTCTTGGAACAATCGTTAAACCGAAGATTGGATTAACTGCATCGGAATATGCGGAAGTTTGTTATGATTTCTGGGTTGGAGGAGGGGATTTCGTGAAGAATGATGAACCGCAGGCAAATCAGGATTTCTGCCAATATGACAAAATGGTTCTTTATGTTAAAGAAGCCATGGATAAAGCGGTTGCAGAAACGGGACAAAAGAAAGTTCACTCCTTTAACGTCTCTTCAGCGGACTTTGATGAAATGATTAGAAGATGTGAATT
The DNA here is from genome assembly GCA_964501355.1 of uncultured Candidatus Saccharibacteria bacterium. GTDB lineage: Bacteria > Patescibacteriota > Dojkabacteria > CAZCSM01 > CAZCSM01 > CAZCSM01. The sequence goes on from CAZCSM010000008.1 coordinate 60,957, forward strand.
AATTAGAAACGCAGGATTCGAACCTGGAAGTTATGCATTCTTAATCGATGGAATCACAGCAGGATGGATGGCAGTTCAAACACTGAGAAGAAGATACCCTGATGTATTTCTACACTTCCACAGAGCTGCACATGGTGCTTTCACAAGACCGGAAAATCCACTTGGTTTTACGGTATTAGTTCTTGCAAAATTCGCAAGACTTGCCGGAGCATCAGGGATCCATACCGGTACGGCCGGAGTTGGGAAAATGCAAGGCTCTCCATCAGAAGATATTACCGCTGCGCATAACATCGAAATGTTTTCTGCAGAAGGTCATTTCTTCGGACAAAGCTGGTCTCAAATTCCTGACAGAGATATTGATGCAATTAATTTGGTAAAAGAGGATTTGGCTGAACATGTAATTCTAGAATCCGATTCCTGGAGAGGAATGAAGAAATGTTGTCCAATCATTTCCGGTGGATTAAATCCCGTAAAACTTAAACCATTTATCGACATTATCGGGAGCATGGATTTCATAACCACAATGGGAGCTGGCTGTAATGCCCATCCGGAAGGAACTCGAGCTGGAGCAGCAGCATTAGTTCAATCAATGGAAGCATACCAAAAAGGTGTTTCAATTGAAGAATATGCGAAAGATCACGTTGAACTTGCACAAGCGATAGAGTTTTTTGGAAAGAAATAAAACGTTGTCGTGCTTAGATGAACAACCATCGGATAAAATCCGATGGTTTCTACCCTGCAGACTAGCATACAAAAGTTACTTCCCTTTGGTACTTGTATTCGATCGGTAAGTCGTCGAAGTCTGAAACAAGCCATTCCGGTCGTTATTTGCAAATGATTGCTATTTGCCGGAACTGGTTTGTTTCAGCACTTTTGGTTACTTTTGGTGACAAAAGTAACAATGTTGTAAGCATTGCATGATTCCGTACGAACAAACGAAATTATAGATTTTTGATAATCTATTCAACTTTCTTCAATTCTGCTTATACACAAACTCCTCACCCTCATAATTTCTCAATACAGCCTTTTCATCATCGAGTAAAATCATATATTCCGGAAGAATCGGAATTTTTCCTCCACCACCCGGAGCGTCAATCACATAAGTCGGAACCGACAATCCTGAAGTGAAACCTCGAAGTGCTTTGTAGATTTCCAAACCTTTTTGAACCTTCGTTCGAAAATGATTTGTACCTTTTACGATATCCGCTTGGTAAATATAGTAGGGACGAACACGAATCGAAACTAATTTCTGCACTAACTTTTTCATAACTTCCGGATCATCATTCACACCCTTGAGAAGAACAGTTTGACAGCCGAGCGGAATTCCGGCATCAGCGAGTAGCGAACAGGCTTTCGTTGATTCCGGAGTAATTTCATCCGGATGATTGAAATGAGTATTAATAAAGAGCGGATGATATTTCTTCAGTATTGTGCAAAGATTCGGAGTCACTCTTTGTGGCAACGCACAAGGAACTCTAGTTCCGATTCGAATAATTCCAGTCTCTCTTTTTGAGATTATTTCGAAAACCCTGGACAGAATTGAGTCGAGCTTTTCATCAGAAAGCATAAACGGATCGCCACCGGAAAGAATAACATCTCGAATCTCTTCATGCTTTCGCAGATATTCCAGAGCCTTTTCAATTTCTTCCTCGTTTGGTTGTTTATTTTCATCTCCAACTTTTCGTTTTCTTGTACAGAATCGGCAATACATGGAGCAAACATTCGAAATGCGGAAAAGCGCACGATCGGGATATCGATGTGTAAGCAAAGATGGAACATCTTTTCGTTTCTGATGTTCCGGCTCTTCACAGAGAGGATCCTCTTCTCCGGTTTGATCCGCAAGTTCGATTGAAGATGGAATGCATTGCTTGAAAATCGGATCATTTACACTTTTCACAAGCGACAAATAGTAACCGTTGATAAATGCGGGATATTTCTCACAAACTTGTTCCAGTTCTTTTTTGTTTAAATTGAATCGTTTTGCAATTTCGGCAGGAGATGAGAGAGAATTCTCAAGAGTCGTTTTCCAGTCAGCAGGATTGCCGCCGGAGGAGTCGTCAGGGTCAGATTGTTCCATTAAAGTGAAATAAAAATAATAAAATATCAATGATATAATTTAGACCTTTTGCAAAATAATGCAAGAGGTATTTTGGGATAGTAGGGGCGTATTGCAATACGCCCCTACACCACATCTTTATCAATGTCTAATCATTCATTTTAAATTAGTTAATAATCCTCTGTTATTTTAATGTAGGTGTTCAAGAAACTAGAAGTCAGTTTGTCAGGATTTAAAGACTGATGCAGAACTAAAATCGTAAGAAATTAGTTAATGCTCCTAGCGTTTCTCGAGCACCACTTTTTTATTTCCCCCAGTACGAAGATTTCCCTTTGGACTTTTTCATTATTTCTGCATAAAATAATATAAATATTTAGATATATTAAAGATGAAAACTTCCCGCATTTTATCAGCCATCGGAATTCTTATGTTTACAGCATTTCTTTTTACACCCGGAAAAGTTGATGCCGTGAATTGGGATGATAAAGAATCCGGAGGAATAATTGATCTTTATGTGAAGGAGATTCAAAATGACAGTTTTCTCTCAACCCAAGATTTGGAGTTTGAATACCAAAACATTGTACCTCCCGGAGCATACACAACCGTGTACCCGTTCAAAGATGAAAGTTCACGTGTAAGTATTGGCATAACTGCACACGAAGTTGTAAACGATGAGATCGACGAGATTATTAATAACCAAGGACTGGAAAGTGAAAAATTCAGTAATACAGTTGTCTATTATTATCCCCAGGATCAGCCGGAAATTGACGAAAATGGTAAAGCAGGTTGGTATGACGAATCACGAGGCTGGGCTTTTTGTGGAGACACAGAATTTATTACCCGGGTCTACATGTTAGTTCTCAATGAAGACGTAAGTGAAACGACGTTAACTATGGCGGAACGATGGTCGCGGGAAGCTCTGGCGAAAGCGATCTCGAAATCAGCCGAATGCGGTGTAAAAGTTGATGAGAATATTAATACTGACATTACAATAGAACTGACCGAATTATCAGGAGAAGTAGAGGTAAAGACTGGAGAGAACGGAACTTATGTGCCGGCAAAAGTTGGAGATATATTAGGAATGGGGGATTATGTTGCAACCGGATTCGATTCAGCTGCAACATTTGAAGTAAACAATTTCGCAGTAATGACTATTCAGGAGATGACAACTTTTTCCGTATCGCAGTTGTTTTATGATGGAAATCTCGCAGAGACTGCTATCAAGCTACACAATGGCGTGATTAAAAACGTCGTGACACCACCGAAGGAAATGAGAGCACTCTTTCAAATTATTACACCAACTGTGACAACAGGGGTAAGAGGAACCGAGTTTGATGTTTATTATGACGAAATTGGAAATATGACGAATGTATATGTTTGGGAGGGTTCAGTTGATTTAACGAGTGAGGATGAATCAAATTCAGAAATTCTTGAAGCCGGATCAACAGCACTTGTTGGAGGAAATGGCGAGATAATTATCAATGAAATTGATGAAGATACTGTTGCTCAATACGACACAATTGAGCTCAGCGAAATAGAAAATCTTGATGACTTATTAAGCCTGGGTGTCGGAGTATTAGTAATTGGCGCTGGACTTTGCTGCGGTTTCCCAATTTTATTAGTAATATTGATCTTCATTTTAGTTCGTAGAAAAAAGAAGAAGAAAGCTCAAGAAACAACTATTCAAGCAAGCGTAAATAATGAAGGCCCTGTGCAAAAAGTGTAAATTACAGATTACAAATGAATTAGAAGAACTTAGAGATTTAGGTCTGTTGAAAATCGAAGATGGCGCTGACTTTATTCCGCAAGGCTTCTTTATGCATGGTGATGAAAAACGATATACAGGAAGTGGGGGAAAGATAATTATTAATAAATCAGATTTGATCAACAGGGTATCTCACAATGATGACTCCAGATTACACGGCTGTTGCGGATTAGATGGACAGGACAGAATTAACAAGACGTGTAAGAATGGAGATGAGGTCGCAACAGAACTTTCTGATTGTTGGCAAGCTCACGTGTCTAAGCGGTAGCGATTTTGACAAAGGGAATTAAATTAGGATCATTTAAACA
>CAZCSM010000009.1:0-63108 GCA_964501355.1 uncultured Candidatus Saccharibacteria bacterium
AATCTAATCTATCCAAAATTGAATATTTCGCTTGACTTAGTATAATGGGTCTCCAGTTCCGGTTTATCGGCAAAAAGAATTGACGTCCCATTCATTTCCGTTATAAAAATGTATCCCCGACCATTACTAAATCTTACAGGGCGTAACGCCTCTCTTATAATATGTTCGATCTCTTCATTGGTTAGATTTCCACTATTTTCATCATAAATATTCTCTGAGATTGAATATGCCAAATTAGTCCAGTTTTTGATTAGTGCCTTCAAATCTTCGTCTTGTTTTTCGTGTAAATCATTTACATAGGAAACACTTCTTTGCACCTCATACTTTATTATGTCTTTTTCGTATGACATCATTCGATCCTCAAGTTCATTCAGCGTTTCTTTGTGTCTGCTGTATTCCCTCGAGATCCAAAAGAAACCAATAAGGAAAGTCGATACAAGCAGTATCACAAGTGTGGCGAAAAAGAATAGACTGGTGAGACGAATATTTCTATCTTTCATTGGATCAAAAATAAAATGTGCTAATAAATTTATAGTACATTTATATTAAGTTTATTTAAGAGATTCATATTCTAATATATTTATGTTTAAATATAAGTATACTAGTTTTAATATTTAAATAAAATGTCAGACCTCACATATAAACCTGCAATTTCTGATGCGGTTCTGAAGGCACTTATGAACCTTCGTCCGGATAATATTACAGCAACAACAAAAAAGGAATTAACATCACAGGTCTTGGAAGAATGCGTGAAATTAACGAAAAGTGATGTGGGTTATTTGCATTTTTATGACGAAGAAAAAAAAGATATAACATTAAATTACTGGTCAAAAAACGTTTTCCCTAATTGTGGTGTTAGTCAGAATCAGCATTACTCTCTTGATAGAGCAGGTAATTGGGCAGATTGTGTTCGAGAACGACAACCGGTCATTCACAATGATTTTGCTAATTCTCCGAATCAAAAAGGATTGCCGAAGGGACACTTTCCTCTCAATAGACATATGAGCGTTCCGATTTTCGAAGGCGAAAAGATAGTTTTAATTCTTGGTGTCGGCAATAAGAAAGAACCTTATGATGAGACGGATGTAAAAAACATAGAGATGTTTGGGAAAGTTCTTTTGGATACGTTTATTTATTGGGAAGAAAAGAACAAACTGAAAAAGGAACTCGAAACTCTTTAAAACTGAATGATTGAATTATTTCCGGGAATTAGAGTCGTTGTGCTTTTTTGACAAGGCTAATATCATGCAAATAAAGCATTTCTCCTAAGATGTCGCCTTCAGAGTCCTTTATCTTAATAATCTTTGAATCAAACCACTTTCTCGATTCAAGATGATAGTATGCATTTCGCTCTCTTTCTCCTTTTAATATTTCAGGTATGAAGAAAAATTCTTCTTCAGATGCAGTGTGTAGATTCACGCCAACAAATAGATGTTTGAAAATTAGCTTTGCAAAGGGATTGTAATCTATAACAGATCCTTCTTCATCCATAATAATAATCACGTCCTCAATTTGAGTGAAGAACGATTCTTTTGCAATGGGAATTGCAGTCAAGGCCTGATACTTCATTATTCCAAAAATAAGAGCAATTACGGAAAGCAAAAGTGCAATTGGTGTTATTTCAACCTCAAAAAGTGTTGGAGAAATGAAGACGTAAATTATGTTTGCAATCCATGGGAAAAACATTGCCAACAAAAAGATAATCGTCCGGATTCTATCATATCCCGTTCTCGTCAAAACGTGCCTCGCTAGAATAAAACCACCCGCCAAGATTAGTGAATATGTGTAGATAACGTGTATCATAAAATATGAACCATGAACATAGATAACTCCATCTTCAACTTTATCGAGTATCGGGTGAAAATCGGTCCAAATTAAATTGTGATTCTCGTTAGTTAATACAAGAATAAGCGTGATTAATGGAATTGCCCACATTGCCCACCTGATGATTCCAAGAAGATTACCTTTTGTTTCGGAATATTTTAGTGCAAATAAAAGCCACAGAGGACCAATGCAGATGACACCAAAGTAACTTATCTTGGACCACAAAACTCTTAGCTCAATCGTCGAAAGAGTACTCTCAACACCGATGGAGAATGCCCATATAGCAGCGGCAAGAAGAAGGAACATCATTTCCTGAGTTCCCTTGCCTTTCTTTTGAAGCGAAAGGTAATATGATAATCCCAACAAAAAAATTGTTGTTATTAATAAGACGATTGTGATTGGTGTTACTTGTAAGTACATAATTATTCTCCTTGGGTTAAATCACATTCACAAGATTGAACATTTACCGTCACACTTTCAGACTCTCCTCCAATATTAAGCTCTGTGAAACTATCTGGCTTGATTACACCCATAACAAATTTTACAGATCTATCACCAGTAGGATTGCTTGCAAAAGGACAGAAAATGTTTCCCTGTCCTCCCGTTCCACATAATGCATCGTCCTCTGTGCATCCGCTCTTTACATAACCTCCTCCATAAAAAGTTACATCCTTTTGCTCAGCTGGTTGAAGTGTTCCGAAATCTTCTAAGCCTAATACTTTATCGTCTTCATTATCCGAAACTGAATATCCAAAGTTTTGTGACTCACCTTCAATTTGATATCCGAATCTCCATTTTGATTCAAAATTCACAAAGTTTGCATAGGGGATTGCAATTCGACCAACATTCTTTATTCTTAATTTAAAGTCGATATGAGAACATCCATGTGTAAATGCCTTTGGAAAATCAAGAATCTCGATTTCCATTTGAGGAAGAATGTCCATCCCTAACTGGGTATTTTCTTCCTCACTGATCTTAGTAGCTGTCTCGACATAGAAGTAATAGTCGTGATATTCACCTGTTAACAATGCAAAATCACCGTCAGCCAATGTATCTCCTGTCGAGTTTTCCAGATTTAACTGCATACTTCCTGATTCATCTGCGATAGAAAGCGTTTCTCCATACATCGCTGTAATACTCCCAAAGACTGTTACTTTTCTATTTTCATAATCAGCCTCTTGAAATAAAGCCGATGGTGAATATGTATTATCATAATCAATATCACCTATTCTTTTTTCAAGCGCAGACTTTCCAGTTCCGGACGTTCCTAAACCAAACAATCCAAGTTTTGTTACTGCAAAATATCCACCAGCTAGAACTAAAATTAGAGCAATGACAATAATTATCGGTTTGGAGGCACATCCTTTTAGTTTATCCATGTTTTATCGATTAATCGAATGATTATATTTCTAACCATATATAGAATACTTGAGAAAGTTTTTTAGAGCAAGAGGAAATATCCATAACTTTTTAATCTCCAATATGTTATAAATAATTTGTACATAAACGTAATTTATGAAAGAACTGCTATGGAGGAATCTACACCAATTTCAGAAAATTCTCTTCCCCCTGTCGTGGAAACACCACAATCAGTTGCTCCTGAAGTCGCAAAGATTGATTCATCGCCTAAAAGTAAAAAGAAAGGATTAACAATTCTGCTTATATCTATCTTTCTCGTTCTCATTACTGCGGGTATTGCAAGCGCTGTCTGGTTATCTTCACGCAAAGATAAAGCAGAAGAGGAAACAGCTATAGACGATACGTTACCAGAGGAAGAAGAGGAATTGGAGAATGAAGAAGAATTGGACGCCGAAGCTTTAGATTTAGAGGAGGATGCTTCGACAGGCTCAGCAACCGAGGAAGCTACTCCACCGGCGGAGGAACCCGAAGATTTACCATCAGATGATGAACCCGAACCGGTACCTGCCGTTGTTGACGAAGATCGAATTGTGTACATAAAGGATGACAATATCTGGGTGATGAATAATGACGGAACCGGGAAAATCCAAATTACAGCAGATGCAAGCGAGATGATTCAATATAGAGTTGTTGACTGGAAAGAGCCGGGAGTTATTTCATACTCTCGATGTGGTGGAGAATGTGGCGTTTACACGTACGATTTAGCAACCTCAACAGAAGATCTGGTTTTCACTGGAATTCCCTTTACACAAAGTTTCGATGCAATTAAATGGTCACATGATGGAAATTCAATTGCATACATTTTCACAAAAGGAGATTTCAGCAAAGAAGCTTCAATTCTTACTGCTGGAACTACAACAGTTCTGCAATCTTATGCACCTCCGCCTGGACGAGGCGGACATTATGATGATGGAATGGAAATTGAATTCAGTCCAAACGATTTGAAACTTGTTGTTTTAAACACTGCCATTGATGAAACAATTAATAAACCCGTTATGGCATTTGAAACAGATGGAACGATGCTTGTTGAACTTGAGAGTGCAACCTTTCCGACGTTCTATAGTAATAGCGGATTTTACTATAAACGTGAAGGGTTAATTAAACGATGGAATCTATTAACATCAACTTCATCAACTGTTACTTTTGTTCCAACGGCTTCTATTCATGATCTCAAAACATCACCCGATGGATATTTCATCTCTTTCTGGAGCGATGTTTCCGGAGCTGATTTACAAGTTAATTATTATGATACAGGTGGTTCATCAAGCACAGTTGCTACAGATTATGTCGAACCAAGATGGCTTGATGACGGATCGGTATATTTCGTAGCAATTAAGGTCTCCGACATCGGCGTAATGGGAATGTATGAAAGCGGAGGGTTATCAAGGGTTCAAAGGACTAATGGATCAGCTATTGATCTCGATCTCGGTGCGATTTATACGTTTGAGGTGGAATAGAAGCAACAATATCTGTTCAACAGTCAATTGAGGTTAATTTGACAACTAGAGAATCAGCAAAGGTTGCTGAGCTAAGCACCAAATTCGAAATCTTAAATAACAAACAAATCTCAAATTTCAAATTCAAAAGCACCAAACAAATGCTTATTATTAAGATGTTATTAAATACATTTTAGTTTTGGAATTTTGGTAATTGTAATTTGTTTGGAGATTGAGATTTGGGAATTGATACTTAATGAAAATAACTCTAATTGTTGCTGCATAAATCCTGTTATATAAGAACAGGTAATATTTGTTGAGAATATTTTGTGACTTTTTCTCTAATTTTGGATTATTATAATATAAGCGCTTATAAATTAAATTTATAAAAGAATGACTAAAAATATAAAGGAAATAATAAAAAATCAAAAATATGATTCAGAATATGAACCGGATTCCGAGTTCCTTCTGAATCTCAGAAACCAAATAATTAACATTAGCAAAGGTAATAAAATGGAAAACATTAAAGATACAAGTATTAAGAATAAGTTCCGGTTCCCATTTCTTCGCTATGCATTTCTTACGAGTTTGGTTGTTCTTGTTGGAGCAGGACTTTATGTCCTAGTTAATCCAGAATCAAGACCAACAATGTCAGTTGCATATGCGATGGAAAAGATTAAATATTCATATGATCAATTGGTAAAAGAGGATTCAATATTCCATCAAAAAACAGTTCTAAAGTGGTATGAGTACACCTATGATGGTTCCCTTCATGAAAAGCAGGATGATATCTCGTACGAAATCTGGGAAGATATGAGCTCGAATCGAATGAGAAACATCGCAACATACGATGATGATACTGTTTATCAAATTCATGATGGTGATAAATATTGGAATTACAGTGTAAAAGACAATAAAGTAATTGTAGAAACCTATATCTATTCTGACGCATCAAAGAAAGACGTTAAGCTTGGCGATAGAATGTTGGGGTCATTAAGCAATTATCAAGAGCTTTTCGGAAAAAACGAAGCAGATTTGGTTCTAGGTGAAGAAACGATTGATGGCGAAAAATATATTGTTCTGACGAGTAGAACACAGGAGGATATCGATGCAACTCTTGAATTGAAGCCTGAGACGGATGTGAATAAATATTATTTTGATGCAGAAACATTTCTTCTTCGAAGAGATAGGTACTATAAAGTTACGGCTCAAGATATGCAATTAGCAATGGAAACTGTCATTGAAGAACTTGAATCTTTTGAACGAACACCAGAAAGAATGGCTGCATTATTCACATTCGAACTGCCATTATCTGCTGATGTAATAATTGAAGAAAGAGACGTGTTTATCGATGATGGTGGAATTGATGATTCTGTAGTAATAGATCCTGATACACAAATCGATGTTGATACAGATGACTCAAACGATCAGGATGCACAGGAAATTCCAGCACCTGATGTTACACCTGTAAATGGAAGTATGATTGATGACATTAACGCAGCAGGATTTTATGAGAATGACGAGTTCAAAGTAGTAATTCCTGCAGGATGGACTGCCATTAATGTAAAAATGTCTGATTCAGGTGATGACGTAATAAAAGGAATTGTTATTGAGAAAGATGGTTATTACCTCGATATTATGTCTGATGTTCTTATCACAGGTGGCGGGTTTGGTTATCCTTATGATGGTGTTTGCGAAAGTAATAAAAGTTACCTACCGGGGTTATTGTTAAACGGAGATTATGAAAGAATCGATGTAACAATGTCTATGAATATTGCAGATGGTTGCACTCTTAATGATATGAATATTGTGAATACACAAGAATCACCATTCTGGGTTGGAAGCGTAATCAAGCTAGAAGGTTCAGATTACCCAATAATTTCAAGATCTGAAATGTTTGGAGAAGATTACGATTACGATGATGACAATATTATCATAAGATATGGTTATGACTATTGGAATGATGGATTGGCAGGATTCGAGTTCCCAGAGCTAAGTTCACAAAAACTTAACTTTATGATGGTGGAACTAGACGAAATAACTAATTCTATTGAGTTCTATAAATAAGATGGAATTACAACAGGAACGAGAAATAATTGAAAACTGTAAGTCTGATTTATCAAACTTCACAGCAATATATGATGCTTATGTGAGCGATGTTTATCGGTACTGTTATTCCATAACGAGAAACAAGGAGATGGCGGAAGACGCTGTCTCCTTCGCTTTCCTACAAGCTATCGAGAAGATTCAGGAATATGAATTTCAAGGAAAAAGCATCAAGGCGTGGCTATTCATAATTGCACGAAATCATATTTTCAAAAAAGCTAATAAAACCCCGGATCTGGAACTTGAGGAGGATTGGGTTGGAGAAGATGAAAGTATTCTCGATCAAATGATTGATGATGAAGACTCTGAAAACGTTAAATCTGTTCTTGAATCATTAAAGGAGGAGGAAAAGGAGATTGTTCGACTGAAGATTTGGGAGGAAATGAAATTTGAAGAGATTGCTGAAGTCACCGGTCTTGGCCTTTCCGGTGTGAAAATGAAATATTATCGCGCAGTTGAGAAGATGAAGCGATCTATAGCTCGTGATTAGTTTTGTTTATCTTTTATAAAAATTTCTTGCCATTTTTGCTACATCAAATGCTACCGGAGCATCATAATTTGATAAAACAATGGCAATGAATTTGTCATCAGGATATATGTCCAGTCTAGCACTTACTCCATCAAATTGTCCTGCATGTCCAATTCTCTCATAATCTTTTCCTCGAAATATGGCAAAGCCATAACCGGTTGATTTGGTAATTCCATTATATGTTCCCTCTGAAACATGTGGCATAAGCATTATTTTCCGCATATTTTCACTAACCAGCTGATTATTCATAAAGGCTTGTGAAAATTTATACAAATCCAATGATGTCGAGTATGTGTTTCCGCTTGCCGAACCTTTAATTGGAAGTCTTCCCCAATTTTCAACCGTTTCTTCAAGATGTTTTCCTGTAAGATAATCGATGTTTGTATATCCTATTGCGACATCATCCTTTATATTATTACGATCCCTTTCACAGTTGTCTGTATTAATCATCCCAGAGATTTTAAAGATGTTATAATTAATATATTCATCATAACTTGTCCCGTTTACTTTTTCGATTATAGAACCAAGAAGCTCAAATCCATCCGCGCTATATAGAAATTCACCCAAAGATCCGTCTGGCTTATGTTTCGAGAAAAACTTTACAATATCATCAATTGTTTTCAATTTATCTCGAATGTCTAAATACTCTTTTAAGTATTTAGTGTTAATAAAACTTCCTAATCCTGAAGTATGTGTTAGTAAATGATGAATTGTTACTGTATCCCTTATCGTTTCATTAGGGTAATTGGGGAGATATTTTGAAACAGGATCTTGGAAGGATACCTTCTTTTGTTCTACAAGTTGGCAAATTGCAATAGCTGTGAATAATTTGCTAATTGAACCAATATTGAATTTTGTATTTGCAACATTTACAATTTTTAATTTTTTATTAGAAAATCCAGCAGAGTATTCAAAAATAACTTGATCGTCTTTTGCAAGCAAAACAGCACCCGAAAACTCATCGGATTTTGATTTTTCTTGTAAATATGAAAGAAAATCGTTCATCGTACTTTTCTTCTAAATTGAATGTTCTCTCACCCACTCTACAACCCGATTCAAATCTTCCCTCTTCACTTCCTTTTGCACAATCATTTCTTCTGGCTTCACGCCAAGGAATAATCGGAAAATAAATTTGGTAAAGGCATTCATCTCGCCAGCAGTAATCCCGGGAAGTTTCATATATCCTGCGAAACTTTCACGAATTTCTTTTGGAATCATGTTGTATGCCTTCTGACTCCACTTGCCCTCTTGCGGTACTGCACCGACTGCCATGAGAAATATCTTTTTATCTTTTATCTTGTCCCAATTAGGTTTAATAATGTTTAACGATGCAAATTGTCCTCCACGAACTGGGCTTCCGATTATTATTAAACCATAATCTTTCACCTTCTCGAAATCGAAGTTATTAAGATCGAATAAATCACTTTCGAGAAATTCTTCGTGTAGCCATTCTGAGTATTGCTTCGTGCTTCCTGTTTCTGAGGTGTAGAGGATTAAGAGTTTCATTTTTTAAGGAAATAAATTTAATAATTATTCAAGAGAGGTCAATATAATCTGATCAATCTGTTGAGAGATTACCTCTCTTGAGGTTTCATCTAATGTCATGAGCCCCATTTGAGAGTGGTAATCTTCATACTGTGGATTTGCTAGAAATGCCAGATAATCATCAAAGTATTGTTTTGACCAAATTCTCATGGTCATTAATTCAACCATATCTTCAGCTGCCTGTAACATCGGTTGCCCCTTGTTATCGATACTTCCAAAAGTTGTCAATCCAACACCAGAATGACGAGCTTCAATTAACACTGACTGTAAATCCATATAATCCTTGCATTGCCCTTCTGCAGCAATATCATATACGTGATTTATAGCTTTGTGAGAAAACTCATGAATACCTTTATATAACAAAACATCTTCTGCTGTTCTCGGAACACTGCTGCTAGGTTCATAGAAGATTTTTTTATAAACATTTTGAGGCATAGGTTTTGTCCCTATCATTATCTGAGGACCTCCTGGAATATTTTGCGAAACCCATGTGGCAGGATTTTCTATGATATTATTTCGATTTCCTCTACCATACCTTTCATATAATCTATACCCCAAAGGATTTGCGCGCAGTCGTGATTCTATCCTTGTTGCCAAAACATTTTCTCCACTTGCCATACTATATTCAGTAATAATTATTAATAGATATAAAATATCACAACTTTCCGATTGCAACAATGTGGACTACAGCTCTTCACAAACCTTCCATAATTAACCTATACAGTACTATCATCAAATATTTTATTTATTAAACATGAAGAAGCTAATCGAAGTAAAGAAGCTGAGAAAGGTTTACAAAGATGGTGGAGACGAAGTTGTCGCACTTGACGATGTAAGCTTTTCTCTCAAAGAGGCAGAAGATCTCGCAATTATCGGATCATCAGGATCCGGAAAGACCACCCTTCTTGAACTCGTCGGCGGGTTGAATCAGCCAACAAGCGGTGAAGTTTGGATAGATGGCGTAAATGTAGCGAAGTATTCAGATCGAGAACTCTCAACTTTTCGAAACAAGGAAATTGGATTTATTTTCCAGATGATTCATCTCCAAGACTATTTATCAGCAACTGAGAACGTAATGATTCCGATGCTAGTTGCCGGAACTAATTTAACTGAAGCTCGAAAGAAAGCAGAAGGACTTCTTGATCTCGTCGGACTTTCACATCGACTGAATCATCGCCCAAGTCAGTTGTCTGGAGGAGAAACACAACGCGTTGCGATTGCAAGAGCTCTTGGTAACGATCCGAAGATTTTAATGGCAGATGAACCAACTGGGAAATTGGATAAAGAGAATTCAAAGATGGTTATGGATTTGATGGAGAAGATTTCTAAGGAAAAAGGTATCAGTGTGATTGTGATTACTCATGATCCTGATATTGCAAAAAGATTTGGAAGAGTAATAACCTTGAGGCATGGAAAGGTGGAGAGTGATGTTGAGACGAAGTAGTTGTCATTGCGAGTCCCGAGTATCGGGACGTGGCAATCTCAGAGATTGCTTCGTCCACTTCGAGAGCCTCAGTGTCCTCGCAATGACATTTGTAAATTTAATACTTTTTACTTTATAACCGGCCAATGAACATTTTAAACACAATTTTTATCAATGTCAGGAAGCTGCGGATTAAGACAAAGAACGCGATGTTCTTAATTCTGCCGATTTCAATCCTTGTTCTGTCCTCAGTAATTTTAACAAGTCAGGTGCAGAATATCAGAGATGCTTCTGCCGTAAGTATTTTCGATACGATCAAAGATCAAAGCCGCTTAATTAATCTACAAAAGGAGGTTGCTCAAACGACATTTGGTGGCGGCGGTGGAATGATGCAAATGATGGATTCTTCCGATCGAACTTTTAATGAAGGAGATCTGTACACCATTCAATCAATTGATGGCGTTTCATCTGCACAAATTAATACGAGTATCCCAATTACAAATGTTAAGACATCCAATTTGTTCGACGGCCTTAACGTCAAAGTAAACAATATAACCGGTTTGGATGAAGGCCTATCGACAATTTATTCCGAAGATAGTCTAAATTATACAGAAGGACAACCAATTCCAATTATTCTTAATGCAAGCACATTTGTTGAAAACTATGAAGAATGGGGAGACAAAACTGAATTCTCAATGGACTTCCGAAGCATGAGAGATCAAATGGGAACGGATACAGACCCAAGAGAATTAATGGAAAGCTTATCCCCTATCAAAACAAGGTCCATTGACTATGATAAAGATGAATTAATTGGTCAAACATTTACAATCAGTTTCGGAGGGCTTGATGACATCGCTGATTATACGACAGATCACGGTGACAGTGGTCCTGTCATGCGAAAGTTAACTGATGAAGAAATTCAAACGAAGATTGATAATCGAACAACTGCAGTTTCTGAATATTGGGATTACGAGAAAATCTCTACCCCTATTACTTACACATTCAAAGTTGTCGGAGTGATTGAAGATTCAACAGATACCAATTCGTACGTTCCGGCAGCATTCGTTGATAAAGTAATGCAGGATTATATTAGTAATCAATTGAATGCAAAAGTTATCGATGAAATTCCAACTGATGTTCTTAATTCAAGCTTCACCGGTTTAAGCTATGATGGAACTGAATTAACGGAAAGCATGAACGCTATGATATTCGGCGGTATGAGAGGTGGAGGTTTTGGAATGCGAATGGAGGGCGGAAGACCTGGCGAAGAACAGTCTGCCGAATCACCATCATTAGCAGAGAGCTACAATATTCCAGGACTTATTATTGAAGTATCAAGTGATGGTCAAGGAACCGTTGTTGGAGAATATACCGATGCAAATGTATTTACTGAAGCAACAAAGACGGGGACATCTATTGCGATTTTAACAGAAACAGTTGGAGATAGAGTAAATGTAATTGATACCTTGAACGACTTGGGTTATGCGTATCAGGATCTTTCCGATATGGAAGTTTTCGCAGAGCTTGAGAACACACTTGATAAATTCAGCTCAGGATTCTTAACAGTATTCGTCGTTTTAATAATCGGTCTTGTTATGATCACGATGGGTAAGTTCGTATCGGATAGCAGAAAAGAGATTGGCATCTTTAGGGCAATCGGTGTTACAAAAGGCGGAATTGTTACGTTGTTTCTTTCTCAATCATTAATTTATGCAGGAGTCGGTTTGGCAATCGGACTTAGTGCAGGATTCTTTGGAAACCTACTTATTTCCGGAGTTGTGAATAGCTGGTTTACTGGTTTTGTGAATGATACGGTTGCAGAGAGCTTCAATGTAGTTATGCAAGCTGATGCTTCGATATTCAGAAATGTAAATTGGAGTGCTGTTGGAATGTATTCTGCAATTCTAGCTGGGATTACATTCTTCACGGCATTAATTCCAGCATACAAAGCTTCTTCCGTCAGTCCTGTGGAAGCGATTAGGAATGATTAACTTTTTTGTAGAGACGTAGCATGCTACGTCTCTACAAGATAAAACATATTAAATTTCTTTAAACTCATGATTATTAATCGCTATGCATCGTATCAACAATATTTGACATCTGGTGCGATTCATGACATTATGTAGCAGTCAGTTCAATGTTACGAAGGTTTCAACCTCAAAAGTTTTTTCCCAAGTATCATTTCTGAGCATTATATTTTATTTTGTAAGTAACAAAATGCAAACAGGAGTAATCTCTCGACTAACCGACAAAGGTTTCGGTTTCATCAAAGTCGAAGGAATGGAAAAGGACATCTTTTTCCATGCAAACTCACTTGTAGGTGTTGAGTACAGTGAACTTCGAGAAGGAGATACACTTGAATTCAATGTTGAACAAGGAGCAAAAGGTCCAAATGCTGTAGACGTAAAGAGAGTCTAAGTGTTTTAAGAGCTTTAAAGAAAGACCCGCCATTGGTGGGTCTTTTTAGTTCTCTTTATTTATCAGGTTCACTACAACTTTCGTAATTGTATCTTTCTCTGCAGGATCGCTTTCTGCGATTAACAATGTCAATGCTACCAGAGCATTATCGGCAATCCTTTTCATTCCGTTTTCATCATACTCTTCTCATTTTAACTGTTGCAAAAAATGCAAACGTTGTCTCTTCATCATATAAGTCACTTATGGTGGCTAAATCTAAAAAAGAATAGTTTTAAGTTTAATAAAGAATGATGTTTGAGAGAAGTTTATGTAATTGAAAAAGAAAGGTTTAAGTTCTGTTACTTTTGGAAACAAAAGTAACCAAAATTTTTGAAACAACAGAACGTCCTCCAAGCACGACCTTCATGCAAATAGCAATCGACATCTGTTGTTTCAAACTTCGACGACTAACCAACCAAATAAAAAGGAGAACAACAATTGTGGTAAATCATGATTTAATGACGTTAGTGTTTTTACGGCATTTTGCAAGTCGGAGAACTTTTCGCTCTGCTCCTTTAATCTCTTTTCATTTATCGTATAACCTTGCACGATATGATCTCGAAGAACATTTGTCGCCCAGATTCGGAACTGTGTACCGCGTAGAGACTTCACTCTGTATCCAACAGAAATTATTACGTCGAGATTGTAATGTTCAATATTTCTTGTAACTTCTCTGTTTCCTTCTTTTCGAACTAGCTGGAATTTCCGGCGAGTTCGATTTTCATCCAATTCGCCTTCGGAATAAACATTCCCAATATGTTCTGTTATAGTCCTTCTGTCTTTGTCAAAAAGCATGCTCATTTGTTCCTGTGTCAACCAAACAGTTTCCTTCTCGAGTTTTGTTTCGAGTTCAATCTGATTATCTTTCGTTTTGTATATTATTATGTTTTGATTTTCTTTTTTCATATTCTGTAATTATTCGTGTTTTATTTCAGTCTTCTACCAGAATAGCATTTTATTTAATGGATGCAAATGAAATATGAAGATAGTGTAATCAAAATAACCTCTTGTTACTTTTTCCATTCAAATCCGTTATATTGGTTAATGTGATTTAATTTATAAATTTGCCGAATGAAAAAGAATTTACTTAGCAAGAGAAACATCGCTCTATTAGTAGTTGGTATTCTCGTTTCTGCACTTGGGCTAACATACGTAAGTCTTCTTGTTCGTAATAAGAGAGCGGCTGACGATGTCATTGTTACCGAAGAGGAAGAGGTTGCCAATAAACCTGCAGTAACGACTGACGAACCTGCATTGACGGCTGATGAAATTGAAGGACTTAAAGCATCCGGTTTGAAAATTTATGAGGCTGATGAAACTGCTGTAACCGAAACAGATCCTAATGTTGATGAAGCGGAAGAAGTTGTAAGGATTGAACCTACTGAAGAAGAAATCCCTGTTCAGGAAGTTGTTGAACCTGTTGCTGAATCCTATGTTGATCAATTGAAAAACAGAACGATTGATACTTCCGCACAAACTTTTACGGATACGAGCAAGGGTGTTGTTGTCGGATATTTGGATAGATCTTATCTTGAAGGCTTCGAATTGGTAGAGGATGAAACGGAAGCAAACGGTCTTTTCAATTTGTTCAAACCACAAGCTTGTTATGCTGCCGACATTATTCAAACTAGTGTTGCTTTCTATATTGGTGAAGAGTCCAAGAGTATTTATGCTCAGGATTTGCTTTTCGGCTTCAAATATAAGGTTTTAGAAATTGAAACAGGACAAATTGTAAATATAATGTTCTCGCGAAGTTCGCTTAGTCTTGTGTACCTTACTTTCGTACCAACTGATAACAGCTTAGTTTCCGGAACAATTATCAGTCAGTACTCAATTCTTGAAGGCGAGACAACTGTCATTGATGGTTCTACCTACTTTGCATCCGATGTAGATAAACTTTCTGTGAATGGTAGATATTTGAGTTATTCAGATGGTTACCCTGCAAATTTAATAATTTATGATTTGGTTGATCAAGAGGCTATTCTTAATATAGAAGCCTACTCAGGACAGTTTGTAACGTGGTCGAAAGATGAAGTGATTCTTTATTACGTAAAGAGTCCATACAATCCTCAAACTGGGGAACTAGAAGCTAGATCTTTGGTAAAGGTCAATGTTCTCGATGGTAGCTCAGAAACTCTTGTTGAAGATTTCATTTCCGATGCCTTGGGCGTTGAAAGTTTGATGATTGATCCTTCTAATGAATCTACTATTTACTTAACGGCTTACATTGATGATATCTGGAGAGAAGATACTGTTCAACAGAGCAATTACATTCCGCATATTGTCTTTGGTAAATATTCATTGGAAACAGATACGGCAACTTATCTTAATGAGCTTGATGATGTTGAGCAGTTCTTAATTTCTCCTGACGGCTCTGTGGCTTATTTAATCGAGCGGGATTGGCCGGAGAATAATTCCGAAGACGAGCCTCAATATCAAAAGACTTACTATTCTCGTGTTGATTTGGATACTATGGAACTTACGAGATTGGATGTATTGGAGTGGACTTATTGGAAGAATATTATTGGATGGAATGGTGATTTGGAGCATTTGATGTTTGAGAATCATGCGTACTTGGGTCAGTTCGAGAATGAAGCCGGTGAGTCTTATTCTAAGTATATGAATGAGATTTGGGAATATAATACGGTTACGCAGGAGGTTGTGAAGTTGTATGAGATTGAAGTGGGTGGTTTTTAAGGATTAATGAAGAAAAAGAAAGACCTCGCACAGAGCGGGGTCTTTTTGGTTTTGTTGTGGGAAGTGGAATCTATCCCTATTTTCTTTCGAATACAATTTCTGAGGAACTTCCTACAACTTCCCTCCTGATATATCGAAGAATTTCTCGAAGAAATTTGTCAATTTATCCAAAACATTTTCTCTCTTTTGTGTCCGTTCTCCAGTTGGGGAGAATCGTGAGATTGGCGGAAGAACCTTTGTAATTGCGGTTCCGGTTGTTGCGACGTTTCCATCTCGGAAAGCATTTCTTACGAACTTGTATGTCGCTTCTCTATCAAGGTTTTCGTTTTTAATTATCTGTTCAAGCTCTTCCTCTTTTCTTTTGTTTACAAATCGTTGCCAATCTTCATCTACAACTGAATGTACATCAAGGGATGTAATAAATTGATTGATAAGGTCTTTCTTGTTTCGCAGTTCAACACTGGAATCAATTGCCTTGTTGATATCGATTAGTAGTTCTTTATTTTGAATATGATCTTCGTGATACTTCTTGATAAGCCCTAAGATGTAATCAATGTTGATCTGGACTTGCTTAATAAGTTCCATTTCGAAAACAAGATCGTCATTGATGTTTTCCTTCTCACCTTCAGCTGTTTTGCGGAATTCATTGTACAGGTCGATATACATGCTGTGGTAATCTTGTACATCTCGTTCAGTTAATATCTCATTGTCTATGAACTCGTCAAAGGTTGAAAGAATATTAGTAACTCGCAAAATTGCTCCATATAGCTTAATAAAGTCTTTTTGATCTTGCTCTCCTTCTATTCTCTTTCCAACGGGGAATTTTTCCAATAGTTCGTTGACTAAACTTTCATATCCTCGGACCTGTTTCTCTCCATCTTTGTAGCCATGGTAATAATCCGCGTATGCTTTGAGGAGAACAATCCCGCTTGCATCTTTGTCGCCAAAGAGAGCGATGGATTCATTGGTTTTCTCTTCTAAATTTCGGAAGCATACGATATTACCAAATGTTTTGATACTATTTAGAATGCGATTTGTTCGTGAATATGCTTGGAGTAATCCATGCAATCTTAGTGTCTTATCTACCCAAAGAGTGTTTAGGGTTGTTGCATCAAAACCTGTTAAGAACATATTGACTACAATCAGCAAATCAATCTCTCTATTTTTCATTCGTTGAGATACATCTTTGTAGTAATTCTGGAATTTGTCGGATGAGGTATCGTAACTTGTTCCAAACATTGAATTGTAATCAGTGATTGCTTTTTCTAGAAAATCTCTTGAACTAACGTCTAGTCCACTTGTATCTTCAGAGTTTTCATCTATCATCCCATCAGCATCTTCGTCATTTACGCCAAAGCTAAATATTGTAGCGATTTTCAATCTCTGAGCTTCGGGTAGTAATGCTTGTTGTTTTTCAAATTCTGCATAATACTTCTTCGCCATCTCGATTGATTGAACAGCAAAGATTGAATTGAATCCTGATAATCTGATCCTCTGTTTAATTTCTTCAACTTTGTTCCTATCTTTTGCGGTTACGATTTCCCCGATATTCTTTGTTACGTTATAAATATACGATTTATCATTTCGCTTTGTTTTCTGATTGAAATGTTCGAGGATGTATTTAACGATATTCCCGAGTCTTTTCGAGTCGGTGAGAACGGCTTCTCGATCGATATCGTTCACCTTTTTATCTTCTATATCTTCGGCTTCACGAACTGTAGAGATATAATCGACTTTAAATGGTAGAACATTTTTATCGGCAATTGCATTAACGATTGTATATGTATGCAATTTATCTCCAAATGCTTGTTCTGTAGTTTTGAAATCCGGTCGTCCGCCCGATGATGCGTTGACTGCGAAAATTGGTGTTCCTGTGAAGCCAAACAAATGGTAGTTTTTGAATGCTTTGGTAATTGCGGCGTGCATATCTCCAAACTGGGAACGATGACATTCGTCGAAAATTAGTACGATATGACCGTCAAAGATTACGTGTCCAGCATTTTTCTCAATAAACCGATCTAGTTTCTGAATGGTCGTTATTATGATATGAGCATTTGGATTTTCTAATTGTTTTTTAAGTATAGCCGTACTTGTATTGCTATTTGCCGCTCCTTTTTCAAACTTGTCGTATTCTCTCATCGTTTGGTAGTCCAAGTCCTTTCGGTCTACGACGAATAACACTTTCTCTACATATGGCAATTTGCTTGCGAGTTGTGCGGTTTTGAAACTGGTTAGTGTTTTACCCGATCCTGTTGTATGCCAGATGTACCCACCGGCTTCTACTGTTCCTAGTTTTTTATAATTTGTACTTACTTCTATTCGGTTCAATATTCTTTCTGTTGCGACTATTTGGTATGGTCGCATTACGAGAAGTGTTTTCTCGGATGTGAATACGCAGTATTTTGTCAGGATATTTAGTATTGCGTGCTTTGCAAAGAATGTCTTTGCAAAGTCCATCAGGTCTGTTATTGGTTTGTTTGTTGCGTCTGCCCACCAGCTCGTAAATTCAAAGCTATTGCTTGTTTTTCTTCCTTTCTTCGCTGTGCCTTCTCCTGTTTCTTTGATGTGTCGATCTCGGGTTGTGTTGCTGTAATATTTTGTATGTGTCCCGTTTGATATTACGAATAGTTGTACGTATTCAAATAGTCCTGATGATGCCCAGAAGCTTTCTCTTTGGTATCTGTTGATTTGGTTAAATGCTTCTTGGATGGCTACTCCTCGTCGCTTTAGTTCAACATGAATCATCGGTAATCCATTAACCAATATTGTTACATCGTACCTATTCTCTCTTTGTCCGTCTTTTGTAGTGTACTGGTTTATGACTTGTAGAATATTGTCGTGGATATTGTCTTTTTTCAGCAAATAGATATTTTTTACCGACCCATCATCTCGAGTCAAATTCTTGATATGATCTTCCTGAATTGTTGTGGTTTTTTCTTGGATACTTTGGTTAGGATTGGCTAGTTCTGCTTTGAAGAATCTTTCCCATTCGTTATCTGTAAATGTGTAGTCGTTAAGTTTTTCTAATTGCTTTCGGAGATTTCCTACCAGATCTTCTTCTGTTGTTATCCTCAAATATTCGTATGCTTGTGTTTGTAGTTGCTCGATGAATGCTTGTTCAAGTTCGGCTTCGCTTTGGTAAGAAATCCCGTCCTGTACCCTATCAGAACGTCTGTGATATTCTGCGACGACAGTGCTCTGTGGATTCTCTACAACTAGATTGTACTTATTAGTCTGCATATTCATCAAAGGTTAATAACTTGTTTCTATAAAACTCATATTGCTTTCTCCTCGCCTCCAGCTCAGCAGGAAGACCGATGGAAATGTCGTTAACAAGAGCATCAAATTTATCGAGAATAGCAACAATGCGTTCTTGTTCGGCGAGTGGTGGAACTGGAATTTTGATTTTGCCTATTTCACCAAGATTAATTTTTATGGGTGTAGCATTTACAAGTGTTCTTTTATATAATTCATTTCGCCCAGTTGAGCTTTCAATAATATATTTTAAATATTTACTAAGTATTTTTTCTTGATTTGGTCTAATTAATGTAAGAGTAACGTAATATGCAAGATCTTCCTCTTCTTTATCAATCACAGAACAAACACCAATAGATCCTATTCTTGTCATAAATACATCATTTAATTTTGGCTTTATCTTGTAAAGTTTATCGTAATCTTCTTTTGATATATATTTATTAGATTGATATAAGGATTTAATATTCTCAACACTTACAAATTTAACACCTTCAGCTGTATACTTTGGTGTTTGATGTGTTCCGTCGTAGATACTTGAGACATCCCTCAGCGTTTTCCACTCCAAATCATCCTCAAACGTCAACAACTCATCCCTATACCACTCATACTGCTTCTTTCTAGCTTCTAACTCAGCTTCTAACTCAGCTTCTAACTCAGCTTCTAACTCAGTAAAACTATCTAAGATTTTGACGATTTCCTCCTGAATGGGTAGAGGAGGAAGGGGAATTTGGATTTTTGCAAAGCGTTTCTTTGATATGTTGAATCTTGTTACTCCACTTGCCGTCCTCGCAATCTGCTTTCTTACGGGTTCATCTCTGAACAAATATTTCAAGAACCCGGGTAAAAACAAATCTTTGTCATGTAGACGGAAACCAAAACAAAAGCTATTTAAATACAATAGCTCATCAGTTTTTTTCGTTAAAACAGATGACATCCCACACTCATCTGGTGTTTCTGATGATCCCGTGAATAAAACATCTCCGTATTCAATCTTATTTTGTTTCTCATTAGACTTCATTTTTACAAAAACATCGACATCCGTATCAACGGCAATGTTAGAAAAAATATTCATATAGGTAATAAATTTTGCATTGCCGTTGCTAAAATCCTCTTTACTTTTTCCGGTAAGTCCACCGTAGAAGCCACCAAGTTCCCCAAGCTGTTTAAACTCCACGCCATTTGGGCAAAGTTCGGTGATTAGTTTTTCGATTTTGGATCGGTGAGTGGTCATGTTAATAATGGGATTAAAGATTCAATTGAAGTTTTTAGTTCTAGATCTGTAAATTTTGTGTTATGCGAATTTTCGGGATGATGAATTATATTTCTAATTCTTGTGGGTAATGTTGTATTGTATGTACTAACTGTTCCATCTTCCTTTAAGTGATTATATGTTTGATCTTTTGCGATTCCTTTGCCCACAAGGTAATCGTCAAAATCTTTAGGTTTGTAATATTTCTCATCTTCAAGAATTGCTTTCTCCTGTACAAACCCATAGAGCTCATTATGAAATTCAACAGATAAGACGTCAAAAGCTCGATAGTTAATTTCTCCCCAAGTTGGACTTGATCCTCCAAACATATCTAATTCAAGACCCTCCTTAACCTTGTTAAAGCGATCTTCTTTTGAAAAAACATTTAGGGAATGGGTCTCTTTTTTATACTTTTTCAATAAATAAGGAGAATGTGTAATGACAAAGATTTGTGATTGTTGTGAAATCGTTTCAAGTGCATCAAGTAGTTTATTCTGTGCTTGCGGATGCAAAAATGTTTCTGGCTCATCAATGAAAAAGAGGATCGGCTTTGAAATAGGCTCCCCATTAGACGATGAAATATCTGCGTAAACCTGGATAAGAGAAAGAGCTAAGGCTCTCTGCATTCCAGTTCCCTTTTCAGAACTTCTCGTTTGGATACCATGATCAGACATAACAATATTTCCGGATTTCAAAAAGTCTGAAATTTCAGGTAATGTAAAGTTAAATTTTACTTCAGTGTCTCCATACTGTTCTGATAATTTACCCTGAATCTTCTCTTCAATTGGCTTCAGATGATCAGCAATTTCATCAAAGGTATCTTTGTGGGATTTTTGAAATTCTTTCCAACTATCTGCGACATTGTTACTAATGATTGTATTAATTATTTTTCCGCAAATCTTTGTTTTGGAAAAATCAGCAATGTCTCCTGAATCCGTATCGGCCCAAACAAACTGTGCATCAAATAAAGCTGTTATCGTATTGTCAATTCCCGTGGGATTTTCAAATTGCGCTGTTGTGGGGTTAAAAATTCGAACATTTTTAATGGAGAGAACTTTCTCTTTCCCCTTCTGCATAATCTTTGTCTCCTCACTAGAACGCATGAGTCTCAAGCTTTTCCCACCATTATCATTGATGATATATGGTTTGTATTTCTTTAATGCATCTATCTCAAGAATTAGTTCAAGATCATCTCCTTCAAATTCAATTTCAACTGAAACAGTATCTTCTTCACTAGCAGTTTTTATAATTACTTCATCTCTTGTTCTTTTTGTTTGTATAAAATCAATTGCTTGGAAAATAGATGATTTCCCACAGTTATTATCACCGACAAAGAAATTAACACCTTTGTCAAAGATAAGTTCATGATCGCCTTTAAAGCCTTTGAAGTTGTGTAGTTTGATCTTTGATATGTACATTTTATTCCTCCCCTTCAATATCCTTCACTATCTCATCAATCGCTGTCCTCAGCTCATTTTGCCTTGCAACGATTTCTTCTATTTCTGCATTAAGCTCCGTAATATCCACAACCTCGCGAGTATCCTCTGCCACTACATAACTCGAAACAGCAATATTGTAATCATTCTCAGCAATATCCTTACTATCTACAAGTTTTGCAAAGTATTCAGCATCTTCACGATCGGTAAACGCTTCCAAAATCTTCTTGCGATTTGCCTCACTCAGCTTATTCTTATTTCCACCACGAACAAATTCTGCAGAAGCATCAATAAAGAGAACTTTATTATCACTTTTACTCTTCTTCAAAACGATAATACAAGTCGCAATCGACGTTCCAAAAAATAGATCCGGTGGTAATTGAATAACAGTATCAACATAGTTGTTATCAACCAAATACTTACGAATCTTAGCTTCTGCACCGCCACGATAAAGAACACCCGGAAATTCAACAATAGCAGCAGTTCCACTTGTAGAAAGCCAAGATAGCATATGCATAGTAAACGCCAAGTCCGCTTTACTCTTAGGAGCAAGTACTCCGGCAGGAGAAAAGCGAGGATCGTTTATGAGAAGAGGATTTGCATCACCTTCCCATTTGATAGAATACGGAGGATTGGAAACAATCGCATCAAAAGGTTCGTCATCCCAATGCTTTGGGTCAATTAGAGTATCTCCATGAGCAATATCAAAATTGTTGTAGTTGATGTCGTGTAGGAACATATTAATACGACACAGGTTGTACGTTGTTAGATTAATCTCTTGACCGAAAAACCCTTGTCGAACATTTTCTCTACCAAGAACCTTTGCAAATTTAAGAAGTAGCGAACCGGAACCACAAGCCGGGTCATATACTTTATTCACTTCTTTTTTACCAACAGTAGTAATTTCTGCGAGTAGCTCACTAACTTCTTGGGGCGTATAGAATTCACCTCCAGATTTCCCTGCACTCGAAGCGTACATCGTCATAAGAAACTCGTAAGCATCACCGAAAGCATCAATCGTATTATCTGCGTAATCACCAAGACGAAGGTTCCCAATACTTTCCAAAAGCTTTGCTAGAGTTTGATTTCTTTTCTCTACCGTGCTTCCTAATTTGTTCGAATTTACATCCAGATCATCAAACAGACCTTTCAGGTCGTCCTCACTACTTGAACCCTTAGCTGAGTTCTCAATATTATCAAAAACCGTAGAAAGAGTTTCGTTCAGATTAGCATCATCACGAGCACCTTTTAGAACATTTACGAAAAGTTCGCTTGGGAGAATATAGAAACCCTTTTCTTTGATAGTATCGGCTCGGCCTAACTCAGCGTCTTTGTCAGAAATTGTTGAGTAATCAAAATTCTTGTTACCAGAACGACGCTCGTCTTCATTAATGTAACTCGTTAAATTTTCACTAATGAATCGGTAAAAAAGCATACCGAGAACGTATTGCTTAAAGTCCCATCCATCAACACTTCCCCTTAAGTCATTAGCTATTTGCCAAATAGTGCGGTGTAGCTCCGCCCGTTCTTGTTCTTTAGTTGATCCACTCATGCTTATAGACAATTTCATATTAATTGACTTATACATTCTACCACTAAATCTCTCTCTTGTTCAGACGATTATTTTTTAATAAACTCACACACCTCACCTATCGCCTTCTCCGCTTCGGGTATTGGGAAAATGCACCAATCATGTGGCATTCCTTCATACTCATAAAACCTCATCCTCGCAGAAACATTCTCCGCCCTCGACTTCAACACCATACAATCCGGCCCAATTAGCTCATGAGAACTATAGAAAACAGCCGTTTCAGGAAGATTAACCAGATCACCATTAATCGGAGAAAGCAGGAAATGGCTCAGATCATCACCACCCGAATACGCCTTTGCAGAAGGACGCAGCAAATCAAAAGATAACATAAGATCCAAATGTGCAATCTCTTCCATCATCGGATTAGAAACCGTCAAATCCAGCCAAGGGGAAAGAAGAACAATCTTCTCGGGCAGAACAGCGTGATTATTAGCAAACAGACTTTGCGCAAAAGCCAACGCCAAACCACCACCCGCAGAATCACCCATTAAAACAAATCGATCATCGGGAAACTGCTCAGTCAATAAATCATAAGACTTACCAACCATAGCAAACGTATCCTTGTAGTTGTGCTCAGGAGCAAGCGGATAATCAACCACCGAAATTCGACAGGATAACTTCGAAAGGAATTTCTTCAATAAAAACCAATGAGGCATTAACATTTCAAAAACGAAAGAACCACCGTGGAAAAACACAATGTGAAATCGAGGATTATCATTACGATTCTCAATAGTCGCAAGAGATTTCGAATCAACAATCTGAGTTCTTGTTTTACACGAATTAAGAATCCATTTGGGGACAAAGTCTTTTGTAGTTCGAGACGGCTTCATAAACATACTAACGTTTAACTTCCGAGCTCGAATCAATTGAATTGAGTGTCGCAGAATCTTTGCTTGCTTACTAATCATGAGTACATGATACAGGCTTTTGGAGTAAATTCCAGAGGAATGAACCCAGTTTATGAACTAGTGTTCAGATTAAGAAGGAACAGTCAATAACTTATCCTCGAATATAACTTCTTGCTTGTTCAGAAGATTTCAAGAAATATTCAATCTGTTCGAAAACTTCCATCCCGTTATCGACAACGTATTCCTTGCTGCCTGCAGATTTTCCATCAACCTGAAGAGCCAACTTGTACTTGCCGGATCTGTTCTTACTAATTGATAAATTGACCATGATTACCACCTTTATGCTAAATCACATTTACCAAACGGTATTTGTGGCAAAGAAGAAATTTCTTTGCTAAAATAAAAGCCGAGGGAAGGAATCCAAAAGGAAACCAACCTTCACCTATCAAACTAGTCAGTCGGTCGTCGAAAATCAGCTGGCTAGTTTTGTTTATTGTAAGTAAATTATAGTCTTTTAATAAAATGCCCGTCTAGGGGTGACAGTTAATATTCTCCATAATTAATAAATGTTAATTATGTTGACTATATAGCATACTATATTCTATAATGAATGTGTCCGATACATATGACACCAATATTATGGCTAGAAAAAAGGACCTGACAGACGTTACAAGTTACCTATTAAACCTTGGAATCTCACATACCGAGTCTGAGTTATACATCAAGCTTTTGGAGCTTGGGGCCGTAACAATTTCCGGACTTTCTAAAATAGCACAGATTCCACGAACCACCGTATATGCAAACATAGACAAGCTTATTAACCGAGGTTTGGTCTATCAAAGCACGAAAAATAATCGAAAGTATTTGGTTGCAGAGTCTCCTCATAAGTTGAAATTGATAATAGAGTCCATGAAACTTGAGGTGGAGGAAGAGAAAAGAAATGTCAGTTATCTAGATGAAAATTTTGGCGACTTCTTACAAAACGTAGAAAGCAGACTTCCTGTAGCTGCAAATGACTCAAAGGTTTGCGTAAAATATTACGAAGGGAAAAATGGTGCTCAACTTATCTATCGAGAGGCATTTGAATCAAAAGAGGTAAGATCGTATGTTAACCTGTCATCCGTATATAAATTTTTGCCACAAAACGAATCGATTTATTTAGATTCGCAGAGAACAGTCAGGTCAACAATCGTTAAGGAGATTATTGATGACTCACAGGAATCATTCGAGATAGCCACAAAGTTTGCAAAGAAAACAAATTTCAAGTTTAAGAGGACAAATTCCGGAATTATCGTTCCGAGGATTGATATTCTAATCTATGACGGCTGCGTTGCCATGATTAACTTTAGTGACACTATCACTGGAAGCGTCATGATCAATGATGAATATTATCAACACCAGAAGGAGCACTTTGATATGACCTGGGAACAGCTAGAGAAATAATTATCTATTTCTCACCGTAGTAGAGTTGGTGAAGAGGTGACTTGAGTTCATCTATCAACTCAACACCTCGATTTAATTTCAACGCAGAAGAAGATCTTCGCAAGACATCACCGACAATACCGGGCAAATTGTCTTTGAGATCAATTGCCGCAATATTCTTAAAGCCTGCATTTGCCATATATGATGCCAAGGTTTTTTCAGTTCTAGCATAATCTTCTAGCAACACTTCGTCCCCGGTATTCGTGACGAGAATATTCTCAAAAGGTGCACCATCAACGTACCCACTCTCGCCAAGCTTCAACCGATAACTTACGAAATGATTTTTTGGATTAAATGCATTTGGATGTAGGCCCAGAAGAATAATCTTACCGCCTTCTTCAAGAACCCTATAAGACTTCTGAATCAAAGCTTCAACTATTTCGGCATCTTGAATCACAGGATGAACAAAGGGAACAAGAACGGCGTGATATTTCTGACCGTTCGGGGTCAAAGGATACTCATCACCGTTGTTTACTTCGTAGAATGACAATCCTTCAACATTTCCATATCTTTCCTTTGCGGATTGAACAAATTGTGGATTAATATCTATACCGACGACCTCTTTCGCCCAGTGTTTTAGTTCTCTTGCTCGATCACCAAGAAAAGAGCCTACTTCAAGAACACGCTTTCCTTGAACATTCGCAAGCGCAAACATTGCTGCATATGCAGGTAAATCACTATGCAAAATATCTCTTGTAATTTTTAAGTATTCAAGAGCCTTTTCGGTTTGCCAGTACTTGGTATTCAAAGGTGTGCAAGGTTTTTATTAATTAGTAGGCAGCATTGTACCACAATATGCGGGAAAAGCATATATTACCTAGATATTGCCTCCGAGCAAAAGTGTATCAAGAATCTCTGACTACATCTATCTTATCCTAGATAAATGAATAAGTCACACCTAATTGAACATTCTGTTCTATAAAACAAATAATCTTGTTAGGAATTCTATTCATCTATAAGTCTTTTACTCGATCAGCTAGAGATTTTTGAATAATCTCACAACAGATGTATAATGACATTTCTAGAATAATTTATAAATTCTTAATGAATGGGCACCACTGGTGTTGGAAGAGATTCCTATGCAAGAGCAATAGGTCAATTTATCGAAATGAATTTAGAGCTCGGTGATCAAGAAAAAGAAACCCTACAAATTCTCGTTGATTTGCATTCTATACAAAATGATCCTAGTACAAGAATGGTTGAAGGTAGTGAGATCTCGGGATCTTTGATGAAGGCACGATATATCGAGGAAAAAGCAAAGTCGATACTGAACGATCGTGAAGATTGCAAAGATATCTCCATAGAACTTGTTGAAGCAGTCGATCCTATTACGGGGTCAACAACTTACAATGTTGTTATCACACTATCAAGCAACACTCTTGGTCCAGTTGTCGATGTAATGGCTCATCATGATACCATTGATGCAAGAGATTATAGTTTATCAATATTAGATGAGAATGATGAATATGTATTATTTGGAAGAACACTGCAGGACGACACTATTCATGCGGCAGCATTGCTCGCAGCACTAAAATATCTTAGTGTTCCTGACTCCGGCGCGATTAGGCTGGTATTTACCGATTATGAAGAGAATGGATGTCGCGGAAGTTCAGCTTTGATAGAGAAACTTTTAACAGGGATACCTGAAAGTGGTCAATATGCGGTAGTAGCCTTGGAATCAACAATGGGGAATTTGGCGTATGGACACCGTGGCAAATTCAGCGCATTTGCAGAATCCATATTTAGCATGAATCCGCAATCAGCATACATAGATTGGTATGAGAGATTAGCTTGGATTCAACGTGAATTAAACAGAAATAGCGGAACTAGCAAACTAGGAAAAACCGTTGGCACATCAACATTTGGAACAATTGGAAACGGGAAACTTTTTGCCAGATTGGATTTTCGAACTAACTCAGTAATGACTCCGAAACTCGTTGAAGAAAAATGGAAGATTGCAATATCGGAAGAACGAAATTTCGATCCAGACATTCTGATTCATGCAAAAAGATCAATTAAAAATCATGAGTATGATATTAAAATATCTGACGATACAATAACCATCAAATCCGGAAATATTCCTACACATCCATCCGCATTCAATCCAGAGGATGATGGAACCGTTATGCCAGTAATTTACCTGTTACTGCACTGCATGTGTGGTGAAATCGACACAATTACATGGGGAGATCGGAAGAGGCAAAATTCAAATCCGATGATAGGCACAGTTAAGTTCAAACAAACGCTACCTGCTGACTTAACTTCAGAAAATTTAATGAAGAAAATGAAATCTGCTGTCGGATTTGGTGAATCAGCACAACAATCATCATTACAAATTGGTTTGAATCACGTGGATAAAAGTGCTTGTGTAGAAACCAACCTGATTGATGGTGTTTTCAATAATATTCATAATGAATTTAATCGTTCGTTAGATTTGCCGTTTAATCACATTGCCAAACCAGTAACCGTTAATTATATGACGGACGCGGCAAGAATTTTCAATTGTGCATTGAAAAAAGGTATCCGAACATACGGTATGGTTTTTGGCGTTGGTGATCCAAAATATCTTCACAAAACTGAAAATGATGTGAGGCAAAATGAAAGATTGTCATCGAAGGATGTTATTCTAGCGACAAAAGGTTTGATACTTTTACCGCAAATCATTCACAGAGAACTTATAAATAGGAAGTCCTAGAATATCAGTTTTTTGGTTGGGGAACTAGGATTCGAACCTAGATTGAAGGCTTCAAAGGCCTCTGTCCTACCATTAGACGATTCCCCATTTAATTGTATGAAGCGAATGTATTATACTGATTAATTAACTTTTCTTCAACTATCTTTTTACATTAACATCTAGACCTTTACGAGTATTAGGTAAGTAGATGACTTCGCAGAAATCATAATCTTTATAAAAAAGATAATCTTCCCGCGAGATATTTATTCTTTCACTACCGTTTATCACTACATATCTTGCGACGGAATGACGACCCCTTGTGTATGTAAATTCACAAGTACCGGAATATTCCTCATATCCGGCAATTTCGTCTTTTATCAGATTAAGTGTATTATAAACCCCAAAAGCTGCAAACAATCCAAACGCAAATAGCGCAAAGACGAACTCCACAAACTTTATTTTTTTAGCATTTCTCTTCTTCCTTTTTTCCGAAAAAACACTAAAGGGAAAGATTGAACAAGCTATCACTACGATTGTCCAATAAACAATTTCTAAGAAAAGAAGAATTCTCCAATTTTTGATGCTCAAAACTTCAATTACCCAGAACGGATATAAAAACGTTACCACGATGATTCCAGTTATTAACAAAGTAAAACACAACCAAAAAATCATCTGGACGATGGGTTTTTGTTTTTGTATGTCTTTAAAAATTGGAAATATTTTCATTTGAATAAATAATCAATTATTCGTTATTCATCCGGAATTGCAGTAACAATGCTAATGCCCGAATGTGTAAAAGCGGTTACCCCGCTTGGGATTGCAATTCCCCATTCCAAATCAAGTGTCGCATTCGAAGGGTGTGAAGTCGGCTTTGTCAGGTTGGTATCAACAGAACTTGTAGTTGCAGATAAGACACTTCCAGAACCATATGTAAATGGTGTTGTGGAATACTGCTGATTTTCGACTGGAATTACAGAAGCACTACACGTCGGGTAATCTGTACACAAATTCGAGCCTGATAAACTTAAATCAATTGTTCCGTTTCCGGTATTTGTAATCGTTGTCGCATAGTTAGTAGAACCGGTATTTGTTCCTTTATCCAAGGTTTCATAATAAAGGGTGTCTTGTGCTGACATAGCAATAAGTGTTGCCATCTCGATTGTATCTGTATCTGCTGTTCCTGCACCAACTGTATCAGTTGGTGTCACTTGACACGTCCAGTCATCTGCTACATATGTCCCTGCATCTGTCGGATCTGCGTGATACCAGACGTTAAATGTGCAAGTGTAATCTTGTGTTAATCCACTACCGTTTGATGGAACACAGTTTGTGTTCCCACTTACTGTGTAGTGATTGTTATTATCATCTGTTGCTGAATATCCTACTCCTGTTCTGTATAAGTGTGCTCTTGCATATTGTATATTTCCATATCCATCTTCATCAGTTATTGTTGCTGTACAAGTCACTTCTGTTGTTGTTCCCTCGGTTAGATTAATAGCTAATGCATCTGCGTTAATTGAGACATTACTCGTGACAGGTAGTACGTTACCACCTGTGGTTGTGAATGAAACTATATCTCCATAAAATATCTTGTTATCTCCTCTTTTGAAAAAGGCTCTTGTGTAGTAAGTTGTTGCGATATCTAAACCAGTTAAAGCTGTTGTGAATGTTCCTGTTGTTGTTTTTGCCCCATTATCGTAAAATAGTTCATACCCAACCCCCTCTCGTCCCGAACCAGAGCTATAGAGATAGTCAATTTCGTCCTGATTTAAAGCTCTATCAAATATTCTGAAATCATCTATTTCACCAGAAAACCTTCCTGCACCACCGTTATTAATATTTCCAATATTAAAGGTGGTCCATGCGAATGCACTCGAAGTTGAGCCTACAGCAGTTTCAAT
This sequence comes from uncultured Candidatus Saccharibacteria bacterium, assembly GCA_964501355.1. GTDB lineage: Bacteria > Patescibacteriota > Dojkabacteria > CAZCSM01 > CAZCSM01 > CAZCSM01. Next base: position 29,873 of record CAZCSM010000009.1, read on the forward strand.
ATGCACTCCGTTTCTATAGTAAGTTATTCTTCGATTACCCATAACAAAATCAAAAGTAAAAACTAAGTGATACCACTGATTAGCGGTAAGTCCTAAAGATACAGAAGGGCTTGCATTGTGCCATTCAACTGAACCCGTGTTGTAATTTCTTAAGACATTAGTAGCCACAGGTGCCGAGTCAAACATTCCAACAGGTGTTGCTGAATCTGAATTTACCCAGAAGGCAATTGTTATTGGCAATGTAGGCTTGGGAATAGTTGCGGAAATAACATCATTCACTCCGTCAAGCGTAAGCGCGGAATTAATAACGCCTGTAACAGAGTGTGAACTTGTGTAGTTGTCTGTTCCTCCTCCGCCAGTAAAGGTCGCATTGTAATTACCCATAAAGTCTTCAACGATTGAATTGTCTTCATTATCATTCATCTTCCATTCAACAATAGGATCTAGGTATGCAGCTGTTGTATCTGTTGTAACTAATTGTCCGTGTTCTTGAGCGTAGTAATATCCAAATGATGATAGATTTGCATTCCCTACTCCTGAGTTTTCATTAATGTCTGTTACGGCACTCGTCGAAATTGTTGGAATTCTAAATTCTGTTGTTGCAAATGGACAATAATCTATTGGTCTGGTTGCGGTATCATTGACAGGGTTATTTAAAGTTAGATTTTGCCCACATTGCCCTCCTGCATCTGTATCATTAGGTCCGTCCAATCCTCCCCACCATAAGTTTTCGGCTAAGATTATAGTTGTCGTATTGTTGAAAAGACCATACGTTTTATTTTCAATATTTAAAGATGTGAGAGTTGGTGATACTGTTCCAGCCTGATGGTATATACCGTGTGTGTTGTATCTAAAGTTAGAATTAGTTATGGAAACATTGGTAGAACCGTTGTTGTAGATTCCATACCTTCCATATGACAAATCAAGATAGTTTATAGTGTGAGTACCTGTTCCAGATAATGAAATATCCCGCCAGTTGCTAGTAGTGGGCATGGTTGCATTACCATCATTGTTAGTATCGCCTCCGATAAAATCATTGAAGGTTGATGTTATATATACCATGTTATTTTGCTCTCCGTTTATATTAAGACTTGCACCATTGCTTATCGTAAGTGTCGACAAACTTACATTAAGAACTTTTATTACGACTCCTCCTTCTAGATTTAATTGGTTCGGGGCTCCGCTTACAGTGTAGTTGCCATATTGCAAATATGAAATGTTCTCTATCCCAGCAAAATTCCGCTGTGTTATTGCACAAATGTTTGATGGACAGGATGAGGTGGAACCTGAAGCCAATCCGTACATAATTGCGTTGTAGCTATTTGAGTTAGATCCAAATCCTAGCACATCTACATTGACACCTGAACCAAGCAGAGCAGAACCTGAATTGGGAGCCACTTCTATGATTGCAGTATTTTTAATGAAGTTATTTCTTGCCGTTGTTAAATTTCCAAGATCTACTACGGATGCTCCTACTATATTACTTTCAAGATGTGAGTCTGTTATTGTTAAAGAGCTACCTAAACCATCGGCTCTAGCGCCATGTTTTGTATATAGGATTTTTGTGTAGGTAATTGTTCCCGTCCCTCCACCATAAACACGAATATTATCCAAGTATCCAACCGCAGGAGTTGTAGAGCTACCATCATTATTTGTATCCCCACCATGAACATCATCTCTGTGGTCGGTAAATATAATTGGTTGCGATGCTGTCCCATTCATTTCTAAAGTAGAACCATTTACAGCAAGTGTTACAGCACTCCATACTAAACCCTTAATTATAACCCCTTCATCAACTATTAGACGGTTAGAACTTCCACTAACTGTATATCCTGTGTATTGCAGATAGGGTATATTGCTAATTCCAGCAAATGTTCTCTGTGGTATACGACAAATATTTGACGGACAAACGGAAGCTGCACTAGACAGTGTTCCATAACCAATAGCATTGTACGCATTAAGGTCAGTTCCTGTACCCAAAATATCTGCATTGGCTCCTGTTCCTAAGCTTACGGTTCCTGAATCCAAAGATATTTCTATTGGAACTCTAGTATTTTTAATGAAGTTATTTCTTGCTGTTGTTAAATTCGCAAGGTTATCCACTGTAACGCCCAGCAGATTACTTTCAAGATGTGAGTCTGTTATTGTTAAAGAGCTACCTAAACCATCTGCCCTAGCGCCATGTTTTGTATATAGGATTTTTGTGTAGGTAATTGTTCCCGTCCCTCCACCATAAACACGAATATTATCCAAGTATCCAACCGCAGGAGTTGTAGAGCTACCATCATTATTTGTATCCCCACCATGAACATCATCTCTGTGGTCGGTAAATATAATTGGTTGCGATGCTGTCCCATTCATTTCTAAAGTAGAACCATTTACAGCAAGTGTTACAGCACTCCATACTAAACCCTTAATTATAACCCCTTCATCAACTATTAGACGGTTAGAACTTCCACTAACTGTATATCCTGTGTATTGCAGATAGGGTATATTGCTAATTCCAGCAAATGTTCTCTGTGGTATACGACAAATATTTGACGGACAAACGGAAGCTGCACTAGACAGTGTTCCATAACCAATAGCATTGTACGCATTAAGGTCAGTTCCTGTACCCAAAATATCTGCATTGGCTCCTGTTCCTAAGCTTACGGTTCCTGAATCTGGTGCGATCTCAATCGGTGTCCTATCATTCTTGTTAAACACATTTCTATTTGTTGTGAAAGATCCTATTGCATAAGATGCTATGCCTAAACGGTTGCTTTCAAAAAGCGAATCATTTATTGTGGCTGTTGATCCATTATCAAAAACCCTTACTCCCGAATTGGCATAACGAAATATTCCGTAATTAATTGTTCCCGTGCCTCCAGCGTAGAGGTATACTCCCTGCCAAGCTGCGACTGCCGTTGATGTGTGATGAGTAAATAAAACTTCATTTCCACTGGTGCCATTTACATTTAAGGTTCCCGCAACTCTTAAATAAAAGTTTCCATTAGATCTTACTTCAACACCGGGTTGTATTGTTAAGGTAACACCACTATTTACAGTGAGATTATTTGTTAATATATATCTATTTCCAGTAGTCCATGTTGTGTTAGTACTTATCGTCCCGCTCACATCATAATCAAGTGCATCTGCCTTCCATGAAAACACAAACAACCCCAGCGTAAAGATGGGAATTGTCATCAAAATTATTTGTAGTAGTCTTTTAACAGCCGATCTCATTAAGTTCCCATCCTAAACTCGTTGTTATTTATTAATATAATTGTACACGTTTTCAGTAATTAATCAGTAGGAATTGCAGTGAAAATATTCTCTCCGTGATGAACATATCCCAATGCGTATGATGGAACACTGATTCCCCATTCCAGATCAAAGGTTGCATTCGAAGGATTCGCAGTAGGTTTTGTTAAATTAATATCAACAGGAGTTGAGCTTGCTGACAGAACACTACCGGAACCATAGGTGAATGGTGTTGTAGAGTATTGTTGATTATTGACTGTGATTATTGATCCGCTGCATGTCGGATAATCTGTGCACATATCAGATCCTGATACTTGAATATCTATTTCACCGTTTCCGGTATTTGTAATTGTGGTTTCAAAATTTGTAGAACCGGTGTTGTTCCCCCTATCCAAGCTATCATAATCCAATGAATCGGCTGCTGACATCGCGATAAGTGTTGCCATCTCAATTGTATCTGTATCTGATGTTCCCGCTCCAACAGTATCAGTTGGTGTTACCTGACACGTCCAATCATCTGTTTCGTATGTCCCTGCATCTGTTGGATCTGCATGATAATATACATTAAATGTACACGTGTAATATTCTACTGATCCTGATCCTCCTGATGGTACACACTCTGAATCTCCGGACACAGTGTAATGATTATTGTCATCGTCTGCTGATGATTCGCCTACTCCTGTTCTGAATAGCTTTGCTTCAACTGATGTAATATTCCCGTATCCATCTACATCTGCTACTGTTGCTGTACAAACGACTTCAGTCGTTGTTGATTCAGTGAGTGTTATTTCCGTTGCATCTGCATCGATTGAAACATTGCTTGCTACAGGAAGACTATTTCCTCCAGTTGTTGTAAAGTTTACAACATCTCCATACATATGGAGTCCATCGGTTCTATTTACAAATGCTCGCGTATAGTATGTTGTCGCTTCTTCTAGACTCGTAAGACTAGTTGTGTAGACTCCCGTTGTTAGCTTCTGTCCGTTATCATAAAAGACTTCGTAACCGAGGCCCTCATGTCCATCTCCAGAGTTGTATAAATAATCGATCTCAGCTTGATTTAGCGAGTAATCAAATATTCGGAAATCATCTATTTCTCCTGCAAACCTACCAGCACTTCCGTTGTTTATGTTTCCAATATTAAAAGTTGTCCATCCAAACGACGTAGTATCTGAACCCACTGCAATTTGCTGTAATGTGCCATTTCTATAATATGTAAGTCGGCGTTTTCCACCATAAATCTCATATACAAAAGTTAAGTGATACCAAGTATCTGCCGTCAAATTTAAAGTTACTTCAGGATCATTACTGTGCCATTCAACTTTTCCAGCTTCATAGTTTCTGAATACGTATCCAACGTTAGGGCCAGAGTCAAACATTCCAACAGGATCATCTACATCTGAATTGACCCAAAATGCTATCGTTATCGGAAGACTTGGTTTTGGTATTGTTGCTGATACTACATCGTTTACTCCATCAAATGTTAATGCTGAATCTATTACCCCTGTTACGCTATGTGAGCTTGTATAGTTATCTGTTCCTCCTCCTCCTGTAAACGTTGCATTGTAGTTACCCATGAAATCTGTAACCACTGAATCGTCTGCATTATCGTCCATTTGCCATTCTACAATAGGATCAAGATAAACGATTTGATTGCTAGTTGAAAGCAGTTGTCCATGATTCAATGCATGATAATATCCATATGATGAAATATTGGCATTTCCAACACCCGAATTTTCATTCACATCTGTTACTGAATTTGTTGTAAGAGTCGGGATTCTGAATTCGGTGGTTGCAAATGGACAATAGTCTATAGGGTGTGATGCATCGTCATTAACGCTATTATTAAGTGTTGAATTAATACTGCATTGCCCACCAGCATCTGCATCATTCGGACCATCGGCCGCCCCCCACCATAGATTTTCCATGGTAAGAACAGTGGAAGTGTTATTATAATAACCGTAACTATAATTGTTGACTATATTTAAGGCGCTAAATGTGGGAGCAGAACCACTGTTAAAATAGCCGCCGTATGTATTAATTCTAGAATTTGAATTGCTTATTGTTACATTAGTTGCGGTATTGTTGAAGTAAGCAGTATGACCATAAGAAATATCAACATAATCTAATGAGTGAGTCCCCGCCCCCCTTAAATCGAGACTATTCCAATCAGCTCGAGAAGGCAATGTTGCAGTACCATCGTTATTGGTATCACCTCCGATATAATCGTTCTTGAGTGATGTAAAATAAACCATATTATTCAAAGTTCCATTAACATCTAAAGAAGCACCGCTAGTTACTACTAGATCTACATTAGAGGTTGATTTCATGATAACACCGGGATCGAAAACAACAGTATCATCACTTCCATTAAACGTATAATCACTATTCATATGATATGGCCAGTTTGTAATACCTGCAAAAGTTTTTTGATCAAATGTGCAGATGTTAGAAATACAATCATCAGTGCCTGTATCAGTCCAACCTGTCAAGATCACATTATTTGAATTTGCGTTAGCGTCGGTACCAACGATATCCGTACTTGCGCCTGAACCTAAAGACAATGATACGTAATCGGGGTTTAACTCAATAGGAGCGATTGACTGTTTGTTGAATGTGTTTCTTGCCGTCGTCAATGAAGCATGTTCATAAATAGATATTCCCGTCTGACAACTTTCAAAGAGAGAGTCCTGAACGGTCGCAGAAGAGTAGTCATAAACTCTTAACCCCCTATCCGCATAGTAGATTTTTGAATAATCGACCGTAGCCGATGAACTGTTTGCCGCCATTATACTATCCCATTCTCCAATTGATGGGGTTGTAGCGGACCCATCATTGTTGGTATCACCACCAAAAGTATCATCATACTCAGAAGTAAATATGACCTCATTCCCTTCTGAACCATTTACGTCCAAAGATGTTCCTGCTCTAACACGCAAGTAACCGTTAGTAAAAGATATTCTCCTGAATTTTATAATAACGCCAGGGTCTATTTCCAGTTTCGCTCCGGCGGTAGAATCAGATATTTCATAATTATCGTAGATGACGTATGGAATATTACTTATTCCAGCAAATGTTCTCTGCGGAAATTCGCAAATATCCAATGGACACGAAGAGGATCCGGAATCACTATACCCAACCAGGATTCCATTGTAACCATTTATATCAGAACCCGTACCGATTATATCTACATTGGTACCGCTACCGAAGATTACAGTTAATACGTCCGGATTTAGGTCTATAGGGGCAAAAGTCAACTTTTTAAAGGTATTACGAGAGGTGGTCAATGAGGCCTGTTCAGATACTGAAATTCCGACACGCCCTAATTCGAAAAGTGTATCGTTAATAACAGCGCTAGATCCGGCACCGGTAACAATAAATCTGTCATGGTAAAATATCTTTGCATAGTCAACAGTAGCAGAACAATTTGCTGCAATACTAAAGCCAGTCCAATTACTGACAGAAGGAGATGTTGCTGAGGAGTCGTTATTTGTGTCTCCCGCAATAGTGTCATCATATTCAGATGTAAATATCACCTCATTACCTGAAGACCCATTTATGTCAAGATCGCAACCATTTTGTATTTGTAGAATAGCATTAGATAAAGGTAATTTTCGAACCTTGATGATAACACCTGCATCTATCTCTAATTTTGCACCTGCAGTAGGATCGTTTACGGTATACGAATCTATCATAACATAAGGGATGTTGCTTATTCCGGCAAATGTTCTCTGTGGAATATCGCAAATATTAGAAGGACAATCAGACGCGCCGCTATCATATAAGCTAATACCTATTGCGTTATAGCCATTAACATTTGCACCCGTACCCAAGACATCTGCATCAGATCCGGTGCCCAATGATATAGATAAAACATCAGGATTTAAAACAATTGGCGTATACGTCATTTTATTAAAGGTATTACGGGCAGTTGTTAGTGATGCGCGTTCATAAACATCAATACCCGTTTCGTTAAGCTCAAATAAACTGTCGTATATAGTAGCAGAAGTATTTGTTCCATTAACCTTTATAGATCTCTGATAATAAAATTTTCCGTAGTCAATTGTTGCCGTACAACCAGAATCAACAAAAATACCATACCAGTTTGTTGTACTTGGAGACGTTGCGGTTCCATCATTATTAGTATCACCACCCTGTGAATCATCGTATTCAGAGGTAAAGATTACCTCGTTACCAGAAGATCCATTTATATCAAGGTCACAGCCACTTTGCACACTTAAATATCCATTTGACAAAGATAACTTTCTGCCCTTAACCAAAACGCCTCCGTCAATCTGAAGCTTTGCTCCAGAAGTTGAGTCATTAACCGTATATTGGTTAAGTATAATATATGAAATGTTACTTATACCGGCGAAAGTCCGCTGCGGAATTGAACAAATATCCGAGGGACAATTGTTTGAACCACTATCTGTAAGACCAATCCCAATTGCATTATACCCATTAACATCTGTGCCTGTGCCCAGAACATCAGCATCGGTCCCTGCTCCTAGTGTTACAGAATACACATCCGTATTTAACTCTATCGGTGTATACAACTGCTTGTTAAAAGTATTTCTTGCTGTCGTCAATGACCCTCGTTCAAATACGGATATACCTAACTCACAGCTATTGAATAAAGAATCATTAACAGTTGCCGTTGCATTATCTTCGTAAATACGCAGCCCTGTATCTGCATAATAAAACTTCGCATAATCAATATACGCAGTACCGTTGTTTCTTATATACACACCGTACCAGGCACCAACGGTCGTTGATGTATGATGAGTAAATAGGACTTCACTGCCAATAGTTCCATTTACATCTAGTGTTCCATAAACTTGAAAATAATAATTCCCATTTGCACGAACTTCAACTCCGGGCTCTACCGTAAGAGTAACTCCGCTTGCTACAGTAACATGTCCTGTCATAATATAGCGATTACCTGTTGTCCAGGTAGTATTTGTAGAAATAGTCCCTGTGACGTTGTAATCTGTCGCATCTGCCTTCCAAGAAAACACAAACAACCCAATTGCAAAGATTGGAATTGTCATCAATGTTATTTGTAGCAGTCTTTTACCGATCGTACTCATGGAGTAACGACTTATGTTTCTTTACCCTCGTCGTTCTTATCTTCGTCTTTGTCCCGATCGACGAGCAGTAAAATGAATATTATTAAGAATGATGTGAATAAGAAGCCGCCGATCAGATAATATTTATATTTACCTATCATGGCACTCAAATGGGCCAGATTTTCGGATAGCGAATTCTTTAGCAATTCTTTAATTCTGTTAATCAGACCGCCTTCACCGGTCTCCGGCAGATTATTCAAATCTTCAACTGCCGAACCTTCATAAACATTAAAAATTGATCGATCTTTCAACAGTTCGACATTGAGATCTTTTACGACAATTTCACCAACGTAAGTTCCGGGTTTCAATCCGTGTTTCTCAAAAAGAACCTCTACACTATCCGTTGTAAATGGTGAAATATCGGGAATTTCATTTGATGAAAAAGTATCAACCAATTTCTCGTCTAGTGAATAGACTTCAACTTGTACAAAATCAGGAGCACCCGTAACATTTCCATTATTTCTAATTTTCAACTCGACAATCATTGGGGATGATTCATTCGTATCTTGAATTATCGCATTTTGCGCATCAAATAATCGAACATCTTTTTCCGTTAAAATGAAATCTAAATCAAGTCGAACAGCAGGTTGAATTGAAACTTGTCCTTGATCTTCATTCTTCAAAATGACGCGAATATATCCTTCATATTTCCCATATTCAGAATCTTCGGGAATTGTTAATGTGACGGTGAATGGAACACGCTGTGTGCCAGCCGGCAGAATCATATCCGTTCCCGGAGTAATAGTTATCCAATCACGAAAATCTTCTGCATCAATCTGAATTTCCGCAGCAACTGTTTTATCCGGATTTCCACGGGATATGATAAATTCCTGGACAAATGTAGATCCGGGCTTCAAGCTTTCATTATATATTCCACCGGGAGACACACCGATACTTGCCGCAAAGACAGGATTAAAGAGAACTGCTCCTAACCAGATACCCATAAAAATTAATATTGAACGAACAAACTTGTTTGTTTTTATTTGCATTAATACCATTTTTTCAAATTAATTCACTACAATAAATCTACCATAAAATGGGCATGCTTTACCATCTGATTATTATGAAAACCTACCACTCACCCTGTACAGCGATTAGCGTGTTTGATCCTGAATATTCTCCGGAAGGTGTCCCCGCGGGAACTTCTGAAGACCAGTATATTGGTTCCTCACCAACTAAATCAGACGTCGTCTTTAATACGTTAAGTTCAAGTTCCAATGGATAATCCACATCTCTTCGGTCTCGCAAAATCTCCCCTGTTCCATGTGTAAACGAAGAAGTTGCATATTCCTGATTATTTGTTTCGAAATGATTTCCGGAACATGTTGGATAATTTGTACATACGGAATAGTCGGCAGTGACATCACCAGTCTGGTTTGTTGCACCTACCTCAGTATCGATATTAGTATTTCCTGTACAGGTTACCGGTAATTGTATATTTGCACTTACCTCACCGGCATCAACTGCGCCATAGTTGATCGATCCACTCGTAGAAAAAGCAATCAATGGACTTACTTGAAGTGTACCATCTGAGTCGGTAACTTCTGTTACTTCATCTGCCGCCATTACAAATGCGGTCCAAGAAGACTCCTCATGTTGAGCCATGGAGCCAAGCGCTCCAGTCGATTCTGCATAATATTGAACAGGCGCGGTACAATTATATCGAACACTATCATCACTTGAACCCGCACAACCGTTTGTTCCTGAATCGACAGTACAAGTGATAACAGGATAACACACATCACCATCTGAATCTCCAGCCGCATCACAATCAGTATGTCCTCCGGGTAACCATGTTCCCCAAAAATCCATTCTGACGTAATCTATATCTTGACATGAATTAGAATCTTGAACATCAACATAAGCTATAAGCGGAGTTGTTAAACTTTCTGTTAAGGTCAATGTGTCAAAGTTAAAACTATGTATTGTCATAACTGGATCAATATTATTAACGATCCAGTTGGTATTTACCGATGTTGCCTGCTGAGTTGTAGCTCTACCTACATGAAGCAGATTGTGCTCGTCATAGACAAATGCATGTGCTGTAAAAGTCCCATCGAGGTATACACTAGGAATTGAGAACTCTGCGGATGGGTTATCTGTAGCCGGAACGGCAGTAGTTGCTAATGTTGTAGCAACGCAGGTCGGTGCTGTATATGGGGTAGTTTGAATAGCATTTGGCGAACTACAAATAAGTAATGTCAATTCATCGTCTGTCGTATCATAGGTATCTGTATCGGATCCGTCCGATGTAAAAGTTACTAAGGTGCCGGGATTTACACCTGCGCCCGTATCATTATTTACCGTAGTTAATGACGGTACATGATTAACTACAAAAGGACTATCCGAATCTCCTGGTACGGCCGGATTATAAACAGCAGAACACTTGCTATCTGAACTATAATCACATACAAATGCATACCAAGGACTATTCTCAGCATCGCCAGTCTGCACTGTATATTGACAGGAGGTGGAAACTTCGTCTGCCGTAGACGATGAAACACACCATGTCCCGACATCGCAAGTTGGGACAGCATTATTATGCGGTGTTACCGCAGCAGTTTTACAAACTGCTAAATAATAATTATTTCCATCCTGATCATCGCCGGTTGCACGAAAAGTTATCGCACTTCCAACGTTGGTAGGAGTTGATGAAGTAGACGCAGTGAACGTGAAGTTGCTTTCCTCGTATGGATCTACGCTAAATGATGGAGCAGCATTATTTACACTAATTACAGTAGGAACGTTCTCAGGATCATCCGCGTAGGCATTGTAAGACAAGAGAATTAAACCGAATATAAAAACGGCTACAAAGGAAAACTGTTGTAAGATTTTACTACCGAGAACCTTGAATTGCATAACACTACATTTAACCAATCAAGTGAAGAGTACGCTAACCAATTTCACACCAAGTTTCTTACCAAGCCCCTTGTATTGCGGTAAGTGTATTCGTACCTGTATAACTACCTGAAATTGTCGTTAATGGAACAAATAATGACCAGTATGTCGGTGCAGTACCAATCTGTAGCGATGTTGTCCAATTAGTCTTTGGAACTCCTAGATACAATGTCGTCGGTGACCCACTATAAGGCAGAGGATTTCCAGTCAAATGTGTAAATGGAGCAAGATCAAATTCCTGATTATTTGCTAAAATTGAATTCCCGCCAGACGTCATATCTGTTCCATAAACCTCTGTATCAATTATTGTATTTCCAGTTCCTGTAACTGTTACACTTTGGTTTGTACTAGTATCTCCGACATCAAGTGCTCCATAATATATGCTGTCACCTGCGGAGAAAGCAACTAGAAGATCAACATTTAGATTTGTCGCTGAATCTTCATCCGAAACAGCATCATCATCTGTTGCTGTAACATATGCATGCCAATTATCCGAAACATGTTCTGAGCCAGTTCCTGTTGCTTCGGCGTAATATTGAACGGGAACAGTGCAATCATATGCCACACTATTATCACTTGTTCCCGCACATGCATTGGTACCGCTATCTACGGTGCAAGTTACAACAGGATAACAATCATCTGGATCAGAATCTCCTGATACACCGCAATCTCCATGCCCTCCTGCCAACCAACCTCCAAAAAAATCAATTACTACGCTTCCTCCTGAAGTAATGTCCTGACATGAGTTGTTATCAGTTACCGTAACATTTGCTAAGAGATTCGTAGTTGTACTTTCAGTCAATACTAAAGTTGTTGTATTAAAACTATCTATTCCAACTGTAGGTGCTGTATTATTTACTTCCCAAGTATCCGTCTGTGGGGCAGAAGCTAATAAATTGTGCTGGTCATAGACATAGCCGTATGCAGTATATGTGCCATCAGGATAAGAAATTCCAGCACCTGCATCTAAATCAGCAAGATAAGTTGTAGTTGGATCTGTTAAAGCTCCGGCACTTAAATTTAACTGAGTTCCGTTACATGTTGGGGCAGTATAGGTTGTAGCTTGAGTAACACCGGATGATGAACATACCAAAAGATACAAGTTATCATCTGTGGTTCCATAGGTATCGGTATCCGAGGCCGTTGCGTTATATGTGAAAGTGGAACCCGGATCTTGTGGCGAAACTGGAACGGCAAGAGCTGTATATGTAGCTCTATGATTAACAACAAACGGACTTCCGGAATCTCCAGTTCCCTGAGAAGATGCTGAACATTTACTATCACCGCTATTATCACAAACAAATGCATACCAAACAGATTCTTCCGCATCTCCAACTAGTGCGGTATATTGACACGAAGTTGCGACTTCATCTGCCGTAGATGTTGAAACACACCAGGCGCCACCATCACATGTTGGAGGTGTGTTAATACCACCACCTGCCGTAATGGCATCAGACTTACAAACTGCAAGATAGTAGGCGTTACCGTCCTGATCATCGCCGGTTGCCCTAAAGGTAATAGAACTCCCGACATTTATTGGAGTCGTGGGAGTCGAAGCCGTAAGTGTAACCGTATTTTCTTCATATGGGTCAACGTCAAACGCAGGAGCAGTATTATTTATATCTACACTAGCCGTAATTTCCTCTGGAGTATCTGCAGCATCAGCGGTATATGAAAGGAACACCGTTCCCATAACAAATACTGCCATTAATATCAGCAGCTCCAGTTTATTATTTTTAAGTTTTTTTGTCTGCATTAACAAATGATAATAACTCACTTATCCAGAATAAAGTTTAATCAGAATTTAGTCAATCAAAATAATAATCTTTTTTCCAAATCCGTTTTTTCATCATTGCTTAGAAAACTAAGCTTTATGGCATTCTTAGTCATTTGTGCGATATCATATTCTGTAAAGAAAAGTTTTGTTCTCATATTTTGCTCTTCTGTCAAATATGTAATATCAGAAGTAATTGGATCATCTGTGTTAAATGTAGCCAGTAGTCCATTTTCAAAATACTTTTTTAGTGGATGGTGTCCGAGGTCTTCTATTGCCCGTGTATGTAAATTACTAGTCAGACAGCATTCCAGACCGACTTCCCGTTTGCGAATCTCCTCAATTAAATCTTCATCCTGAAACAAATTAGTTGCATGCCCTATTCTTTTTGCCCCAAGATCTAAGGCTTCCCAAATACTTTGCGATGTAGCGGCTTCTCCGGCATGAATTGTGATTGGAATCTCTTTATGGGCTAATTTATCAAACAAGCACTGGTAATCTCTCGTTGGGTATGCGGGTTCATTACCGCACAAATCCGCACCGCAAACCAAACCGTCTTTATATGCATCTATTATTTCTTCGACCAGAGAATCGTTCTCTGTGGGAGAGTCCTCTCTCTTAACAGAAATGATCAAATTTGTTTTAATATCAAAGTCTTGCTCTGCATTGAGCATACCTTCTCTGACCGCTTTTATATAATCACGAGTTGAAATATCTGTAACCGTCTGATGTATTGGTAACGGACAGGCACGAAGTTCCAAGTACCCAACGTTTTCAGCAAAGGCATCTTCCACTGCCTCATATCCGAAGCGTTCAAGTTCAGTTTTTGATTGAACAACTTGTTTCATATATTTTGTCCCAAGCTTGAGAATGAAATCCATAAGGGTCTTCTCTGTACCATCAACCTGCATGGTTCGTTTGAAAGAATTGTAGTCGATATCGGGGTTTAATAATTCAAAAATTGTCTGAGGACGAACGGCACCTTCAAGATGTCTATGCAAATCAATATACTTCATTTTATCAAAATTCAAATATTCCTTTAATAAATATATTATAAAATTTATACTTGTGCAATCACTTCTATAAAGAGTGTCATATCACCAATTAATGCGTATCAACAGTGCGTCTTATGCACACTTGTTTTTAATTAAGAATTAATATATTCTGAATAATAGATTGTTTAAGTGGTATATATTGAAGTTCATATTTATTATATTATCTTTCTGACAATTACTTTCAATGAAGAGACTTTACATCCTGTTCTCAGATATTCGCGGACATACAGAATGGTCCGAGAGACATTCTCCTCAACAGCTTATCGATCTACTTAGCAATTATTACGCTTCTCCCAAAAATAACTGCGTTCATATGAATACATCTTCCGATGAAATTCTGATGTTCTTTGATAATGTGGAATATGCCATGCGTGCTGCAAAAAGATTGTATATGTACAGTCAGGAATTGAAGGAGAAAGAAAAACTTTCAATCGGTATTGCTTTACATGTTGGAGAAGTGGAAAAGCTGGTTTATCAGAAGAGTCATGTTAAATACAAAACATACGTCGGCCATTCAATAAGCGTAGGAAAAAGATTGGAGAATCTATGTGCAGGAAGTGAGATAATTATCTCTGAGGATGTTTATAATGATTTACCGGAAGAAGAAAAAAACAACTTCAAATCGACAATAGAGGTTTCAGTAAAGGGGAAAAGAGATCCAATCAAAATTTATCTACTTGAAGGTAAACTTCGAGTTTAGATTCCTAACGATGATTCAATCTCTTTGATCTTATCCCTGTACTCAGCAGCATCTTCAAATCGGAGCTCTGCAGAAGCCATCTCCATTTTCTCTTTTAACAATTCCAAAAGTTCATCTCGCTCACTTACCATAACCTTCTCAACTGGAATTTCTAGGATTTCATCCTTAACCTTTTCTTCTTCTTTTTGGCGAACTAGCTGATCTTTAATGGCTTTAACAATGGTTGTCGGCGTTATTCCATGCTCCTCATTATATTCTTCCTGAATTTTTCTTCTACGTCTCGTTTCATCTATTGCTAGCTTCATGCTTCCCGTAATGTTGTCAGCATACATTACAACCCGTCCTTCTGAATGTCTTGCCGCACGGCCGATTGTTTGGATTAATGCTGATTCAGATCGCAAGAAACCCTCCTTATCAGCATCCATAATTGCCACGAGAGAAACTTCCGGAAGATCAATTCCCTCACGAAGCAGATTAACTCCAATCAAAACATCATAGACACCTAGCCTCAAGTCCTTCAAAATATCAACCCGATCGAATGTCTCCACTTCAGAATGAAGATATGCAGACTTAATTTCCAAATCTTCAAGATATGCCGATAAATCTTCGGCCATTCTTTTCGTCAACGTTGTGACAATAACACGATGGCCTTTCTTTGTTGTGTCTTGAATTTCTTTAATTAAATCGTCAATTTGATATTTGGTTGGACGAATTTCAACAATCGGATCAAGAAGTCCTGTCGGACGAATAATCTGTTCAACAACCCCGTTATGTTTTGTGAACTTATGTTTACGAACTGAAGCCCAAGACTGCTCCAGCTCCCAATCTTTTGGCGTAGCTGTTGTATAAATAATTTGCGGAACACGCTTTTCAAACTCTTCAAATTTCAAAGGGCGATTATCCATTGCCGAAGGAAGACGAAAACCATATTCAACTAAGTTTTTCTTTCTTGCTTGATCTCCGTGATACATTCCGCGAACTTGAGGAATTGCCATGTGGGATTCATCAACAACAAGAAGGAAGTCATCAGGAAAATAATCAAGCAAAGTTGAGGGAGCCTCACCAGCCTGTTTGCCACTGATGAATCTGGTATAGTTTTCTATTCCGCTTACATAACCGACCTCACGAAGCATCTCTACATCATACATCACGCGCTGCTTAATTCGCTGAGCTTCGACTTCTTTACCAATTGATTTATAATAATCGTATCTTTCCTTTAATTCATTCTCAATTTCAGGAATTGCCATTTTCAATTTCTCGAATGGTGTAACAAAGTTCTTTGCCGGAAAAATTGTAAACTCTGTAGGTTCTTCGAGTACCTCTCCTGTTAATGGCTGAATGATTGTCAGACGTTCAACTTCATCGCCAAAATATTCTACTCGGAGTGCATGATCTTCATACGAAAGATAAACATCCAGGGTATCACCTTTTACGCGAAACTTACCGCGAGCAAAATCCATATCGTTTCGTTGATACTGGAGATCGGTTAAATTACGTAACAGTTTGCTACGATTATACTCTTCTCCAACTTTCAGCGTTCTCGCCATAGATTGATAATCAATCGGATCACCAAGTCCATAAATACAAGAAACTGAAGCAACGATAATTACATCGCGTCGTGTTAGCAGTGCCTGTGTTGCTGCATTTCTATACTTTTCAATTTCCTCGTTAATTTCAACCTCTTTTTCAATATACAGGTCTTTATGCGCTACATACGCTTCCGGTTGATAATAATCGTAATAGGAAACAAAGTATTTTACTGCATTATCAGGAAAGAATTCCTGATACTCAGAGAAAAGCTGTGCGGCTAGTGTTTTATTGTGAGTTAAAACTAACGTTGGTTTTTGTGTTTGTTCAACAATATTTGCAACAGTAAATGTTTTGCCGGAACCGGTCACACCAAGAAGAACTTGATGTTCAAGTCCTGCCTTTACACCAGCAACAAGATTCTCGATTGCTTGGGGCTGGTCCCCTGTTGGTTTGTATTTTGATTTAAGTTGAAACATTATTTTTGTGTCATCCCGCATTTATTGCGGGACCTCGGTATTTATTCATATCATTATACCAAAAAGAAATGAATATGTGTGCAAATATAAAAGAAGAATTCAATAATTCTTGACACCTTCTCTATATATAATCTATTATTGAATGGAGTCAATGCTTTATAAAGTCTTAATGATGAGTTTATTGTTAAAAAATATTTCGAATTCAAAAGAGGTCAACAGCCTCTTTTTGTTTTCTTATAATTTAGATAACTTTTGATAACAATGCCAAATCGTCAAATCGAACAGAGAATCTACAAATACCCGGATGGAGAAGAAGCAAAAGTAACATATGAAACCGCAGGCAGATCAAGAAAATCTCAAATAAAGAGTATTTATGTAAGAGATGGTGACTGGAGAAGGGTTTTCCAAGGGGTAATGTTAACCTCAGACAAATATCTCTCTCCTCAAGAGTTTCAAAAAACAACCGGATCTGAAACATATCGACTACGACAGGGACCACCAATTATCGCAGATAGATTCCACCCGAGAGAATTAACTCCCGGAATTACAAAGGTTTATGGAGAAAGGGCGAATGCCCCCGGTACGGAAAGCTTTGATATTTATCTGCCATTGACAGATGAGATGAGGCGGGCAGAAGAAGAGTTTGGATGGGATAGTGACTATGGCGAAGATGAATACAGATACCCAACTGGAAACGAAAATCATGCTCATTGTTCCATCGTATCCATAGAAGGTCGAACCTATTTATTGTATGACAGACCTTTTGCAAATGAAGATCAAAAGGAAATAGTTGAGTATAGACCCTTCAACCGACAGGACATATCAGCTGAACCGTAGCAATAACTCTTTCCATAATTACTTTAGCAAAATACAAATGGGAAAAGACAAGATCAAACCGAAGAATAAAAGAAGAAGCACGTGGCAAGGACTCGAAGACTTATTCGGTAGAAAAACCGTGGAACTTGTCGTAAAAGGAAAACTTATCCAACTTCTCGGAAGAAAGGAGAAACACAGAGATACAGTAGGAATGGAACGCCGACATAGAGTTGTAAAAAGATCTAAACCGAACCCTCTTCAACGAATCTTCAGGCGGGGAAGACCTCCATTGCCAGAAGGAATTATGGTTAGGGAAAAACACAAAAGAGATATTGGTGTCGGCAGACAATTATTACCCGGCACTCAGATAGACATCTTTTTCAGTCATCAGGAAAACAGAGAGCAGTATTGTCACACACATACGATAATTTATGATGATGAAAGCACAGAACCAAAGAATTTATTGATTTATGACAGGGGACTAGATAAGAACAGATTTCTCATTGCACCCGGGAAGAAATGTAAAGCATTACAAAAGGGGGAAGATGCAGAGGTTGGGGTCTTTGTAATTCCGGATCCGCAAGCCTTTATGGATAGTGTAATTAAAAAGCACGGAGGTAAGATTCCAATGAGAGACCATCCTGATTGGACACCTAAAATTGAAGAGGATAAATCGAACCAAGCACAAGAACTTCGAGAGGTTATTCAATTCGAGGCAGATCAAGAATGGGTGGATTGGAGAGGAGATGAAAATCCATTCCCGGAATATGAAAAAGATACTTGGGAAAGTCTCAAACGGGCAGAAGACGAATTGATGCTGGAAGCCAATGTGGACTATAAGTTCGAAGGAATGCGACCAAATCCGGATTTTCATGAACCCTAATTTCTTGCTGACATGTCACCCACACACGTGTTACACTTTCATATGTAATAATTTTTTGTTTTTTGATACATGAAAGAGTATTTCACGAAAGATCTAAAAGACGGGTTGGTAATTGATGGAGAAGTTTTTGCCATACAGAATTTCGCCGTTCATAAAGATAAAAACGGGAATCCGTATTATAGAATCGAACTTCAGGACAAAACCGGCGATGTTGCAGGAAAGGTTTGGAGCGATAGTTTGCAGTATTGCAATTTGACAGAACAAAATATCGGAGATGTCGCAAAGGTAACCGGAATTGTAAGTGCATACCAAGGTAAACTACAACTTACAATTAAGAAATGCGAATTGACGACAGATTACCAACTCGAAGATTTAATCCAGGTAACAGATAAAGGAATCGAGACATTGTTTGAGCAGATTCAAAAACATGTTGCAACAATTGAAGATATTTATCTTCAAAAATTATTTGCAAATATGTTTGCAGATAAAGAGTTCACACAGAAATTTAAAGAAGCACCAGCGGCGGAAAAGGTACATCATGATTTTGTTGGAGGATTAATGGAACATGTGGTTGAATTGCTTGATCTTGCAGACACCATCAAATCTCAATATCCGGAAGCCAACTATGACTTAGTGAAAGCAGGATTACTTCTCCACGACATCGGAAAAACTATTGAACTGGAAAGAGTTGGAACGACATTCATCCGAACAAAAATGGGAAAAGTCATTGGACACTTACCAATGAGTGTAGAAATCGCACGGAAATATTTACCGGAAGGTTTTCCAGAAGAACTCTGGATGCATATCTGGCATATTATTTTATCTCACCACGGTACATTAGAATTCGGAAGTCCTGTTGTTCCCAAGACCTTGGAGGCAGGAATTGTGCATCAGCTTGATTATATTTCTTCACACATTCGACAGTACTCAAAAGCACTCAGCGTAGCAGAGGGTGATAATGAATTTACTGATTACGAAAGATTGTTGGGAACAGATTTATACGCAGTGCCATATATTTCGAAAACTGAAGTTTCAAAGGACGAAGAATTTAAATCGGAAAACTTCGCGGAAGCTGGCGGAAAACTACCAAATGTAGATCCCGATCAAGTAGCATTGATATAAGTGATCCAATATTTTGTGTCCGATCCTCGCAAGCAAGGATGACACAAAACAATGGTAATAAAATTTTGTCATTCTTCTGTGCCGGTTCAAGAGTTATTCTCTTGAACCATTAGTTCTAAAAAATCCTTAATGCCAAGCAAACGAATAAATAAAGAGGAAAGCAATAACTATTATTTTTTAACATTTACTATCAAAAACTGGTATTACATTTTAGATAGATACGAACGTTGGAATATTCTGGCAGAATCCTTAAATTATTGTGTAGAAAATAAAGGACTTAAGATATATGCATACGTTTTTATGATAAATCATCTGCATTTATTGGTTTATTCTCCAGATGTTCAAGGATTTGTTAGAGATTTTAAAAAATATACTTCATTTAGAATTTTCAAAAACATTAATGAAACTGAACCAAGCATAATAAAACTATTTCGGAATGAACCCCCTAATAATTTTCAATTATGGGCAAAAACTAACATGCCTAAGCTTGTAACTAGTAATGAATTTATGAATCAAAAGATTGATTATATACATAACAATCCTGTTAAAAGAAGTTATGTTATAAAACCAGAATATTGGTACTGGTCATCTGCGAATCCAGAATCTGGGATTAAAACGACACAACCTGATATAATTTAAAAAGAACAATTTTGGAGCAAGAGAATAACTCTTGCTCCCGCAAAAGAATCGAATCTTACGAATTGTCTGATTCTCGCTTCGCAAGAATGACAATTCTATAACATAAATTCAAAATAATGAATAATAAGAAATTCACAACTGCCTACTCTCGTCTCAACGATGAACAGAAACTTGCCGTTGATACTATTGAAGGTCCTGTTATGGTTATTGCTGGACCGGGGACAGGGAAAACGCAAATCCTAACACTTCGTATTGCTAATATTCTAGAAAAAACACAAACTGAAGCCAAGTCAGTTCTTGCATTAACGTTCACTGATTCCGGAGTTAAAGCAATGAAAGAGCGACTTGTGGAATTTATTGGCCCAACCGGATATCAAGTTGATGTTTTCACGTTTCACTCCTTCTGCAAGAAAATAATTGAAGATAATCCCGAAAGTTTTCCTATTACAGGCGATGCACAGGTTCTTGGGGATCTTGAACGCGTGCAAATATTCAAGGAAATAATAGATACGATTGATCTCAATTTATTAAAACCAAAGAATTCTCCATATTATTTTATCCAGGCAATTGTTTCAAAACTTTCCGATTTGAAACGGGAAGGAATTACACCTGAAAAGTTTGAGAAAATAATCGAAGAGGAAGAATCTTTATTAAATCCTGACAATTTCCTGAATAAGAAAACGGGAAAACCAACGCAAAAATATTTTGCAAAAGTTAAGGCTGTTAATAAATGGAAGGAGCTTTTGACAACTTATGAAGAATATCAGAAAGTCTTGATTAAGCGTAATCGATATGATTACGATGATATGATTACATACGTAATCGAAGCGTTTACGAAAGACGACGAGATTTTGGCGAAATATCAGGAACAATATCAGTACATTCTCGGCGACGAATATCAGGATACTAATAGTGCGCAAAATGAAGTTATCCGATTATTGACATCTTTTGAATATATTGAAAATCCAAATGTTTTCGTAGTTGGTGACGATGAACAGTCCATTTACCGTTTTCAGGGAGCTTCAATGGAAAACTTCAATTTCTTTGAACAGAATTACCCTACTCTAACGAAAATTACGCTCGTAACGAATTATCGATCTACACAAAAAATTCTCGATGCGTCGAGATCGATGATTGAAAATAACGAGAACCGATTGGAAAATATTAATCGACTGCTCCAGGCTTATCAAGAATATGAAGATAAGAAGATTAATGTCGTGAAAACTTCTCACGAATATGTTGAGAAGATTTTCCTTGCGGAGAAAATTAATGAATTAATTAAAAGTGGCGTAACGCCGAGTGAGATCGCTGTGCTTTACCGAACGAATGCAGATGGCGCAGAACTTGCAAATTCATTAGGAAAGTTTGGAGTGAAGACGCAGTCTGTAAAAGGAGAGAATGTGCTTGATGATTTAGAAATAAAAAAGCTAATTAAAATTCTCCAGGTTATTCTCGAGGCACAAGATGAACTGCGAAGCAAGGTTAATGATGACTTCTTCTGGACTGGTGAGAAATCTGATAAAGATGTGCATTTGTTCACTGTCATGCATTATTCCGTTTTTGGAATTAATACAACGGATATTTTGAAATTGTTAAAATTTGCATCGACTGAGAAGAAACATCTTTCGGAAGTTCTTGATGAAAAATCATATTTAATGCAGCTAGATCTGGAAACTGGCGATAAAGTCACAGAGTTTTGGGATAAGATCGGAAAGTGGAGAACCGATTCGGCAAATGAACCTTTTTCGAAATTTCTGGAAAACGTAATTCGTGAAAGCGGATTGATTCAGAAATTTATGGAGGCCGAAGACAAAATAGATAGATTTAACAAACTGAACAAATTCTTCGGAGAGTTGAAGGAGTTCAATTATTCCAAACCCAATTTAGGTCTAGTAGATTTCTTCAACGCATTATCACTTCGACAGGAAAATAAGATTTCAATTCCTGTCAATGACATTAAAAGAGATGAAAACTCCGTTCAATTAATGACAGCGCATAGTGCGAAAGGGCTTGAATATGAGTACGTGTTCATTTACAGATGTGTTGATGGAGTTTGGGGAAATAGAAGAAAACCGGAATTATTAAGTTTGCCGGAAGGTGTTATCAAATTCTCCGATATTACAAAGTTAGAAAAGAATGAAGATGAAAGAAGACTTTTCTATGTTGCAATGACTCGTGCAAAGAAGGAATTATTCTTATCTTTTGCAAATAACTATGTTGAATATAATTCGGAAAAAACACGGCTTCCCAGTACATTTGTTAACGAAATAAAGGAAGATTTTATCGACTACATTAATGTTGATAAATATGAAGAGAAGATTGGTGATGCCTTGGAAATTTTGACGACGGGAGAACTACAAGTTGATAAGGTTTCCGCATCAGAAGAAGAATTTCTAAAGGAAATGGTGAAATACATCACCGTCAGCCCTTCAAGTTTGAATACATATTTAAAGTGTCCGTATAAATATAAACTCGATAGGTTATTCTCAATTCCAAAAGTTAAGGAAATTCCCCTAGCCTTTGGAACCGCAGTTCATAAAGGTCTAGAGGATTATTACAGAAATTATGCTAACTCCGGAAAATACCCGGATATTCAGCTTGCAATTGATTCGTTTCAAAATGAGCTCGACAGACAGCTATTATCGAAGATGGATCACGATGAACTGGCTAAACGAGGGGTGGATATTTTGCGTGAATATTTGGAAGAAACAAAAGATGATAATTTAGAAGTAATTGGTGCCGAATATAACTTCAGTTCAAGAAATGTTTATCTGGAAAATATTAAATTAACTGGTAAAGTTGACCGAATTGATTATGTAAATAAAGATAGAAAAGAGGTTCGGGTTGTTGATTATAAAACAGGAAAACCTAAGAGCTTGAATCAGATTTTAGGAAAAACTGCTGATGGTGATGAAAGTTATAAGCGTCAATTGATTTTCTACAAATTGCTGTCACAACTGGATCGAAGCTTCAATAAAATTGTTGTTTCCACAAGACTTGAGTTCGTAGAGAAAGGATACAATGGGAAATATCAACCTGTTGAATACCAGGTTACAGATGAGGATCTGAAAGTTCTGAGACAAATAATTCGAGAAACGGCAGAAAAGATAAAGAAACTGGAATTTGCAAGAACTACAGAAATTAAGAATTGTGAACATTGCCAATATAAAGATCACTGCTGGCCGGAAGGTTTGAACGTATGATGACTAATTATAAATGCGAATCTTTAAAAGAAACTCCTGTAAAGGATTTTCCTATCTGTGATTTCGCTCATTTAAGTGTAGGAGAAATGGCTGAGATGAATTATGCTTGGCGAAGGCGAAACACACCATATAGTGTTGGAGCTCTTCCAATCCGAGAAGGGAGAAGTTGTCCTCCACGTGAATTACTGGCAAAATCTTTGGGAAAGGAATATTTTGAAAAAGAAAATTAATAACTAAAGGAAAGTATTGTTATGGAAATAACTAATGCAACTTGTGACGGAACGAGAGATACTTCTTCACATATTGTTTGGGTTTTGACTCGTTTGCAAGAAGAAAGAAGCGCCGGTTTACTACTTATCCAAGGTCCGACTTATAGCAGACTTGAAACAAGAATGATTAATCAATCAGTTTTGAATGCATTAACATTTCAAGAGGTGTAAATTCGAGAAATTTGCACTTTTTTCTATTTTCCCGCATAATACCAATTAATAATTACTACTTAATATTCATCTGACATGGACAGAGACATTACAGACATCAAGCGACTGATTGAAAAGATGCAAGCAAACATGGATAGACTTGTAAATCAAACAGATCAGGTAGAAAGAGAGCTTCTTTTGATTAGAACAGCATTAGATAAGATGAATGAAAGAGAGGAACAACGCGATAAAAGATCCGAAGATGCAACAAAGTGGTAAATGTAGGAACGCACAATTGTGCGTTCTTTTGTATATATGAAAGATGAAATATTACTGTGTCATTCTCGGAATCGAGAATCGGACACAATAATCAAAAGTGTTCTATTTTCGTTTCTGATTCTTCATATGGAGAAACACACGAAAAATTATCTGAATTAAGCAGTTTATGATTCTATCTCAACAATTTTACCAACAGAACACGCTGGACGTTGCAAGGCAATTGCTTGGTAAAATAGTTGTGCGGGAAATCGGGAATCATTTATTAACAGGTCGAATTGTTGAGACAGAAGCGTATGCAGGATTCGACGACAAAGCTTCTCATGCACACAGCGGAAAAACCCCAAGATGCAACGTGATGTTTGGCCCAGCCGGATTTGCATATGTATATTTCACCTACGGAATGCACTACCTTTTCAACGTCGTAACCGAAGATGTAAATTATCCATCAGCCGTATTAATTCGTGCAGTTGAGCCTCTTTCAGGTCTTGAGATTATTAAAGAAAATAGAATTGATAGAGCCTACCACGAATTAACCAGTGGTCCTGCAAAATTTACAAAAGCATTTGCAATTGATAAAAATTTCAATGGACTGGATATCACACTTGGAAGAGAACTCTGGATTGAAGATGGAGAAGAAATATCAGAGTCAGAAATCAAGAACACACCAAGAATCGGCGTTGCATATTCAGAAGAATGCAAAGACTGGTTGAGGCGATTTTACGTTAAAGGAAGTAAGTTTGTGTCGAGAACATAGTGCAACATTGTGTAAAATTGTACTATATAGAGAAAAATTGTAATTGTTCGAGGTGACATCGTGACAAAGTAGATACAAAATCGATACAAAATAGTTGAAATTGTTCAAACATTGTTAAATCATTGTTCAAACGTAGTTAAAACATAAAATTTTTCCACTTTTAATTTCCTGTTTTTACTGATATTCTATATTTGCAGCAGAAAATTCTAATAACTGCGTTACTGTTAACGGATTTATCGTATTACTGAAAAATGACACAAACGGTCCCTACCTCACTATACATAGTCAATCAACTTGGCCAAGAAGTCCAAGACTGGATGGTTAAAGTTATCCTGTATCTCCCGAAGATCTTTTGGGGAGGAGCAATTATGCTCATAACTTTTGTTGTAGCAAATCAAATTGTAAAGTTCGCAAAGAAACTTCTTGGGAAAACGAAACTAGAAAAGACATTCATTCAAATAATCTGTTTGGTAATTAGATGGATTGTAATAATCACCGGTTCACTCTTTGCACTTAATGCGCTTGGACTCAACGGAATCGTCGCCAGTGTAATCGCTGGAGCAGGATTCACCTCAGTCATTATTGCATTTGGAACACAGGATATTTCGAAAAATCTGATTTCCGGTGTTTTTATAATAATGGGACGCCAATTCAAAGTTGGAGATAACATTATTGTCTTCGGGGGATTCGAAGGAATTGTGAGACAGATCTCGCTGCGAGCTATAACTCTTGAATCAACAGACGGAAGGATTATTTCAGTACCAAATAGTACGATTTTTACAAATGTTGTAACCAACATGACCTCACGTGGAAAACGGCGAATCTACATTGACTTAAAATTGAAGAATGACATTGAATTGGAAGTTATCGAAGAAACAATTTTACAAATATTGATGAAACAGCCAAGCGTGTTCAAGAAACCAACTCCTGAAATTCTTGTTGATAAATTTGATTCGAAAAACTTGGATATAAAGGTTAGTTACTGGTCAGATTCGTCTCCGATGATGCAGAGGAAGTCCCTTTCTGAGGTGAATTATGCGTTAGTAAAATTATTAAGAGAGAAAAGTTGGCTTGCAGAATAATCTACATTGCACGAATTAACACACCTTCCGGGGTCAACTCCACAAAATGCTCTTTTTTTCCATGAACGTAGTCCTTGCATTGATTAGTGAATTCATTATCAATGTCTTCTCGAGGATCGTGCGCAATATCAAGAACCCAATTATCTAATAACTCATTTGTTAAACAAGGCCCTTTCTCCATATTCAAACCCGCTTGCTTATATTCATCATAAACCTCATAGGCGCGCTGGATCGCAGCATTTCGCTCATCTGTAGTCGCGGCACCTTTTACTTCCGCTGTGCTCCTCGAGTAAAAAATATACCAAATTCCAAACATCAAACTAACTCCCAACAAGACAACAATTACCGTAATAATGAATACAAGCCTTTGTTTATTCGGATCATCAATTGAAATATCATCTTGCGGCAATTTTTCCTCTGTCATAATTAACAATTTTTAATTATTTCTGTAATAGTATACTTCGAAGTTTAAAAATATTTAAACAAGTAATTCTTCGATAATCATATCTAACAATAAGACTTTCTTTTCTGGAATCATAATTGCACCATCAACTTGAACAAGTGAGCCATCGAGCTTAAGCCTTTGCAACCGCTGATTAAAGGACTTATGGTAATCCTCAGGGAGCCGTTTTAATTCATTCTCAATATTCACCCCTTCTCGAAGCCGAAGCCCAAGAAGAATCTTTGTTTCGAAATTTGAAATAGCATCCATCTCCTGTAGAGACGTTGCATGCAACGTCTCTACGTCTAAATAAATATATTCTTTCAGATCCTTTGTATTCTCAAATCTTTTACCATTAATAAAATTCCCTGCCGACAAACCACAACCTATGTATTGACCATTTCGCCATGTATTCAAGTTATATTTACATTCAAAACCAGGTTTAGCAAAGTTAGAAATTTCATATTGCTTGTAACCAAAAGATTCTAGTTTATCAACTGCAGAGAAATACATGTCTTCAAGAAAGGCATCTTCAGGAAGTTTTAACAAACCTTTTTTATAAAGATTTTCAAAATGAGTTCCCTGATCAATAGAAAGTAAATATGCAGAAAGATGAGTTGGCTCGAAACTTGCCGCCGTTTCAATATTTTTTAAAACACTATCAATCGATAGATTTGGTAACCCCATCATCAAATCTATATTGAAATTTGCAAAATCGGAGTTCTTTACGGCAGAGAGAAAGTTCTTTGCAGCTTCCGAATCGTGGATTCTGCCTAACAGTCTCAATTCATCATCATTGAAACTTTGGACTCCGATGCTTAGGCGATTAAAACCCATTTCCTGTAGAGACGCAAAATCTTGCGTCTCTACGGACGAAACACCGGGATTCAATTCAATTGAAAGTTCTTCATACCCATCTGGCAAGACATCAACAATCTTTTTAATTTGTTCAACGGATAATGTATTTGGAGTTCCACCACCAAAATAAATCCATTTTACATTTCTCTCACCTAAATCTTTTGTGCGAAAAATAATTCCTTCAACAAGTTTATTAACATATTTTTCTTTTAGATCTGCCGAGATATCCGCAAAAGAAGAGAATGCACAATAATTACATTTCTGTATACAAAAAGGGATGTGGATATAGAGACCAATGTCAGTTGTCATAGTTAAAAGTTCATATTACAAATAATAGTCGTCATAAATCCATTTTGAAATATTATTATCTATGTAACTGCGAATCTTCGTAAGTGATTTATCGTTTTGAATTACGTGATCATAAAAGCGTGGTTGCCAGGAGAAGTTAAGATTCATCTCATGTACTAATTTTGAAACCGCAGATTTATACGAACGAACAATTGATGATAATGAACCAATGGAGGGTGAGATACCAGATAGTTGTTGAAATTCTTTTTTCGTAGAGACGTTGCATGCAACGTCTCTACCTGCGTTTCCAGTATTTCCAAACATCCCTTTATCAATATACAAAATCACATGTACATGATTCGGCATTACAATATGCGAATCAACAGTAACAAAAGGAAAATGATTAGGAATTTCTTTTATATATTTCTCCGCAACTTTTCCAATCTCAGACAAAACCATTTTCTCTTCTACAACCTCACCAAAATATTTGTGCATTCCTCTCGTACAGATTGTCACATAATAATACCCAGTTTGTGAATAATCCCAACCGGGAAGTCTTGATGACTTCACGCGAAATCTGTTTTTAAACTTATTCGATTCTATCGGAACACCATTCAACCTCTCTTATAATTCAAATACATATAACGAACCGGCTTCGTATTTAATAAAAAGAACGCCACCGCCGCACCACTAAGGTCAAACAAATTATCTGTTATAGCATCTTCCACACCGCCAACCATATACGTATTTAAATACATATCAGAATAATATTCATAAATTCCGAACATCGTTCCCATAGCAAAACTCGTTAAACAAGCCAATGCACTTATTAAAAAAATGTTATCAGAAGAATTCAACTTGATCTTTACTGAATAATTGTAATAAATGAAAAACAGTGAAATAGAAACAATTATTGCACAGGAGAAATGTACGAAATCATCATACCAAACAATAGAATAAGGTTTATCAACTGAAAACCAGCCAAAAAGGTTTCCAGCATTATCAATAAGCGAACCAAGAAATCCAAGAAATATAAAGATATAAATTGAAAAAGACATCTTTTCGACTTTCTTCAATCCGTACAAAACATAGACAAAAAGACTTTCGATAATCGATACTAATAAAACTCTTCCTGAAAAGTTGGTGATGTAACGATGGCAGGGACCGAAATCGTCTGGTAAAAATCCGTTTTCCATGATTAGGCAAATCCCAAGACTTATCAGTGTAAATATCCAACTTACAATTATAAAGATTTTCAAGAAAGACCTAATCTTTTTGATTTGTTTTTCCATCAATGGAATTTCTACTTTTTATTAATAGTATAGTAAAGCCCACGATAATTAAGATAATTGATAATATTTGTCCATCATTAAAAATCCATAAATCGTTTGGCTCTATTCTTATAAAACCTATTATTAAACGACCAATTCCATACCAGATAAGATATAAAGCAAAAATCCGTCCCTTCTGTAGAGACGCAGCGTTTTGCGTCTCTACCTTCAAAAGAATCATCAACCCTATTAAATTCCAAATTGACTCGTAAAAAAAAGTTGGATGAAAGTATTCATACCCTTCGTAACCAACGACTCTATTTTCAAGCGGGATATAGACCTTCCAGGGTAAATTCGTCGGATTACCATATAGTTCCTTATTAAAGAAGTTTCCAAATCGTCCGGCAATCTGTCCGACTAATAAACCTAAAGAGCCCAAATCCAGAAGCTTCCAGATGTTTAGTTTCTTTATCTTTGCGTAAATTGTAAATACCAAAAGCCCTCCTATCAAAGCGCCAAAAATCCCCAAACCCGACATCTGAAGGGAAAGGACTTTATCCAAATTATCTTTGTAATATCCCCACTCCGCAAAAACGTGATATAAGCGAGCGCCTAGAATTGATACGGGGAGAGTAAATAACAAAAGATTATCAATGTGGTCTGTTGAAACACCATATTTCTTCGCGCGGACAGAAACCAGAACATAACCCAAGATAATTCCGGTTAAAATTGATAGTGAGTAATATGAAATTGTTAGTCCGGCAAAATTTAAGTACAATGTAGACACATATTAATTTCTACAATAATAACATAATGAGGATTGGAATTGTTTTACTTTATGGTCTTTATACTGAGGAGCGAGAAGATTACAGAGAGTATCTCGATTATATTTCAGATGAAATTCAACGTGAAAATCTTGATAAAGTGATGCTCTGTGGCGGTCATACAAATCCAAACAGACCAGATGATTCTGAAGCATCAACTGTACAGGATTATTTATTAACTAAAAGTACTTTCAATCAATACCTCCTAGAGGATAGCTCTATTACAACAAATCAAAATCTGATGTATGCTGCCGAAAAGCTTACCGAGATGAATATTAATGAAGAAGATGAAATCTTCGTCTATGGCGATTTAACGAGAAAATCAAAAATTGCATGGATTGCAATTCATGAGATTCTTAATTTATCGCAAAAAGAAATCTTTGAATTCATGCTGGAATACGTTCACGAACAAAATATTTACAAAGACATTAGGTGTAGAAACCTCATTGTTAAAGGTTTCGATTTCGCAGGAAAAAGCAGAGAAGAAACAATAGCAATGTCGTTTACTGCCATTCTTGATGTTTTAGCACTTTACAACCCTGATTTAGAAAAAGCAGATACAGCACGAAGAAAACAGCTTTTCGGGATTAGTTAATTCACTTAAGGTTAGAATTAACGGCCGTAATATCGTATACGAAGTCACTTAATGGATGATAAATCATTCTTTTATGACGTACTTCAAATCCCAGATCTTTTAGATATTTAATATTTTTTAATGGATCGTTCTCAAGAAATTCATGCCCTTCCATAGAGATATATTTAACTTTATCTCTTATTATATCCGCATTCTCTTCGCATAATATAAATTTCTCGGCGCCCTCAATGTCCATTTTTAACCAATCGATTTGTTGAATTTTATTTTGCTCAATAAAAGTTCTAAAAGTTATACTTGGAGTATCACCCGAAGAGTCGTCCAAGCCCAACATGAAATTGTCGAGAAAATGACCTTTGCCAGTTGTTCCGACTTGTTTATCATCTTCATTATAAATTCCAACATTGAAAGCAGTAATGACCTTCTGCATTTTATTAATCTTAATATTTTCAAGAATTTTCTTATAGTTGGCCTCATCAAGCTCAATCGCATAAACTTTTTCTGCATTATATTCACCTGCAGCCCATATCGAGAAATCACCAATAAATCCACCAATATCAACAATAACTTTTGGTTTCAAAATTACATCTGTAAAGCTAGGCTTATATGCATCATGGAAGAAGATTTCCCAAATTGGAATGATATCACCTGTTCGAGGACGAACCATAAGTTTGTACTTCTGCGGAGTTTCGAATAAGAAATCATTTCCCGAGAATAACCAATTTAGGATAAACATAGGATTTTTGAACAAGAAACCAATGAACTGGATTGAATTATGAATCATATCCTGCCACTCGGCCGAGGTTATTCCACGCATGAAGCTAGCGATAAATTAATACCGAATTATTATACAGTAATTAATTGTAGAAAAGGGGAAAATCTTATTCCATCTTTAGAGATTCATTCCGCAGAAAGTATAGGAATGTTTGTACTTTCTTTCGTAAGGATTTTTTCACAGGAGGGTCCTCAATGAGTGGTGCACCAAGAGAATCAAGAAGCAGTTCTAGTTCATCTGCATCAAACTGAATTGCAACACGTGGATTGTTAATTTCAACTGCAGATTTGAACTTAAAGTATAACGGTGCATTTCGCGATGATTCCGGAAGACAGCCTATCGCCTCAACAATTTCTCCTTGAAGTAGTTGCATAACACCTCTGCGCATTATTGTTAGTATTTAAATGATTAAATTATCTAACGAAGCTATCTTACTTATATTACACTTTATATCGAAAATCTACCGCTATCTTTTAAACAGGAAATATATTCCACACATTATTAGTGCAACACCAAAGAAATTCCAAGCATTTACCTGTTCGCCCAAGAATTTCCAGGAAATGAAAAGAACGAGGACATAACCAAAACTTAATGATGGATAAGCAACGGACAGATCAAATTTAGAAAGCACAAGAAACCACGTAAGCATGCCAAGGCCATAACAGAACACTCCACCAATTACCATTGGGTTGAAAACAGCCTTCATTATTAAATCTTTTCCAGCCAATTCACCGAGACTCTTAATTCCAGATTTCAGCAGGAATTGACCTCCGACAGAGAGGAGAATGTTTATTATTAAAATGACGTATTTCATGAACGTATTATAAAATATAAATTATTGTATCATCTCCCCTCTTGAGAGGGGAAGAATCAAAATTTATTTTGATTCAGGGGTGTGTTTTAGAATCCACCCTTCAATAGTGAAAAGAACCTTTTTAATATCTCTTATGACTTCCTTTTCTTCAAATCTTAAAAATGTAACACCAATAGTTTCCAATTCTTTTTGTCTTTTTATGTCATTTTCATATCGATCGTCGTCATCATGAGACAATCCATCAATTTCAATAGCCAACATCAATTCATTACAGAAAAAGTCCACGATGTAATTATAGATCGGTTTTTGTCTATGAAAATCAAATCCTAACATCTGCCTTCCCTGTAACTTTTTCCAGAGATTTCTCTCTCCATCTGTCATTTTATTGCGCAGTTGTCTTGCTAGCTCTTTTAAGTTAGGATTGTACGTAATAATTTTTCTTTTCATTAAATTACACACCCCTTAATCCCCTCTCAAGAGGGGAGATTCGTTAATTCACTAATCTATATTTAATCAATGCCCAGATTGCGGCAAAACCATCTTTCCAACTAATCTTCTTTCCCTCATCCCAATCTCTTCCGTAATATTTAATTGGAACTTCAAAAATCTTGTAACCCTTCTTCAAGATCTTTGCAGTGATCTCCGGCTCGAAATTAAAACGGTTTGAATGATATTCAATTGATTGAATTACCTCTCTTGGAAACAGCTTGTAACAAGTTTCCATGTCTGTAATTGAAGTATTGTACAAAACATTTGTCAAAGTCGTTAAAGCTTTATTTCCAAGAGTATGAGTTAGCGACATGCTTTTTCGCTCAGCTCCGAGAAATCGAGATCCATAAATTACAGCGTTCTTATTCCTCTCGATTAACGTTAAAAGTGAATGATAGTCCTCAGGATCATATTCCAAATCAGCATCTTGAACAATTACATATTCTCCTGTGGCATTTTGAAAACCGGTTCGAAGTGCCGCTCCTTTTCCTTCATTTTGATCCTTCTTAAAAACTTTAAGATTCTTGTATTTCTTTACTAATTTATCTTCAATTTCACGAGTTCCATCTGTCGAAAAATCATCAATAAGCAAAAGTTCCTTTTCTATATCGACAGTCTGAACTTTCTCAACAATTTCCTCTAAAGTATCTTTCTCATTATAAACAGGAATAACGACGGAGAGTTTCATTCTAAATTCGATTTAAATAAATATGAATCAGAAACTTTATAATATTCTAACAAAGTAACATACTTGTCTTCCAGTAAACTTCTATCTTCTGCAGTTACGTAATAATAGTCGTATTCTTTTGAAACACCTGAACGATCAACCCCTAATATACTGAACCAGTTGACCAAAGGTAGTAGAATATCTTTGGAAGCGA
>CAZCSM010000010.1:0-61969 GCA_964501355.1 uncultured Candidatus Saccharibacteria bacterium
GCTACGCTATAAACGCACTCACCAGCTTCGCTGGTGGTTTATCCTATTAACAAAAAAAGACCCTTTCGGGTCTTTTCTAAATTTTTCGTAAAACTTAACGCTTTGAGAACTGCTTTGCTCTTCGAGCCCCTCGTGTATAAGGTTTCTTTCTTTCCTTCATTCTCGGATCTCTCATCATCAAATTCTGTGCTTTTAACAAAGTCTTAAACTCAGGATTTGCAACAACCAAAGCTCTAGCAATCCCAAGACGAATTGCTTCTAACTGTCCAGTTACGCCTCCACCTTTTACCTCAGCAACAAAATGGTACTGACCCATTGTTTCTGTTACAACGAAAGGAACTAGAACTCTAGCTTGATCAAAAGCTAAAGTGCAAAATTCTTCCAACTTTTTACCATTAACAGTATTATCGCCAGCACCTTTATAAATCTTTACTTGTGCTGTACTTGTTTTTCTTCTTCCAACTGCGTAGAAATATTTTCCGTCTGCCATTTTATAATTTACTTAATTTCAAGTTTTTCAGGTTGCTGAGCCTCATATTCATGCTCTGATCCTGCATACACATGAAGATTCTTTAAATATCTGCTTCGCAATTTAGTCTTTGGAAGCATTCCGTTTACAGCTTTGATGATAACATCTTGAGGTTTTCTCTTTAGAAGATCACCTAATTTCTCTTCCTTATAATTACCTACATACACAGAGTGTGTGAAGTAAGTCTTTGCTTCCTTCTTGTTTGCAGAAACTGAAATTTTCTCTGCGTTTAAAACAATTACACAATCACCTACATTAAGATTCTTTACAAAGTTCGTCTTTCCTTTTCCCATTAAAAGACCGGAAACAGTAGTTGCTAGTTTGCCCAAACGAACATCGTTTGCATCAATCACATACCACTTTCGTTCTATATCATTTTTTGAAACTGTATGAGTCTTCATATACCTTACTTCTTAGATTCTTCAATTAAACTGATCTTTACCATTCTTGAGTCATCACCTTTTCTTTTTGCGAGTCTTAATCTTGTAACAATTCCACTATCTCTATTCTCATATCTTGGAGCTAGTACATCAACAATCTTTTTTGCAACAGCACTTGTTGGAACCATTGCTTCAATTTGTCTTTTAGATGCTTCAGTTCCTCTTTTTGCAATTGTTACCAATCGCTCAACCATTGGAGTGACAGCTTTAGCTTTTGCTTCAGTTGTCGTAATACTCTCATGCTTAATTAACTCTGAAGCAACATTTTTGAGCATAGCATCTCTATGATCAGGTGCTCTATTAAATTTCTTTGTTTTATCTCCGTGTCTCATTTCTACAATTTTTAATCTTTAAGTCCTAAACCTTGTTTAGCTAATGCTTTTTCGATATCTTCTACAGATTTCTTTCCAAGTCCTTCTAGTGCTTCAACATCTTTCATTGTCATCATTGTCAATTGAGAGGTTGTTTCAATTCCTGCACCCTTCAAACTGTTCAAAGCTCTTGAAGGAAGTCTCAAATCGTCAATGCTCATCTCTGGAAGTTCTGTTTCCTCAACCTCTACTTCTTTAACTTCAACTGCAACATCTTTATTCTCAAGAATTCTTGCTACTAACTCACTCTCTCTTGAAAGAGCTGCATACATTTTTACAAGAATCTCTGTTGCTTCTGTCAAACAATCACCAGGTTTTTCACTACCGTCGGTGTAAATTTCTAATAATACTTTATCAAAGTCAGTTCTTCGACCAACACGAGTATCCATTATTTCAAATTTAACTCTCTCAACTGGAGAATAGTTAACATCTAAAGGAACAACTCCTATTTTCTTTCTTGCTGAATCATCAGCTGCCTTGTAACCGGTTCCTCTTTCAACTACAACTTCAAGATCCAATTTCGATTTATCGTCTGCAAGAGTTGCAACAACAAAATCAGGATCCACAACATCTACTTCATGAGATTTCTCAAA
This sequence comes from uncultured Candidatus Saccharibacteria bacterium, assembly GCA_964501355.1. Taxonomy (GTDB): domain Bacteria; phylum Patescibacteriota; class Dojkabacteria; order CAZCSM01; family CAZCSM01; genus CAZCSM01. The sequence continues at coordinate 1,934 of CAZCSM010000010.1, forward strand.
ATCAGCAGCAGTGACTACTCTTTTACCTGAAACACTAAGTTTCAAAGTCTGAGGCTCTTCACTCTTGCAAGATACTGGTAAGTTTTTGATATTTAGAACAATGTCTAACAAATCCTGTTCCAATCCTTTAAGTGTAGAAAACTCATGTTTTACTCCACCAATCTTTACACTAACTACACCGGTTCCTGTTATAGAAGATAACAAAACTCTTCTCAAAGGATTAACAAGTGTGCTTCCAAAACCTCTAGCAACTGGACCAATTTCGTATTTACCGAATTTATTATTCTCTTCTAATACCGTTAGCTGTAATTTATTGAAGTCGACCATTATTTTGTTTCGTTTTTTATCTAGAATAGAACTCAACAATTAGTTGCTCTCTAATACCTGTATCGATCATATCTCTTGAAGGGATTTGTGTTACTCTACCTTCAAATCCTTTTCCTCTTTCTAACCAAGCAGGAACATTCATTAATTTACCTAACTCTTCAACTGTTGGTAAGAATTCATCTTTTGCAGAAGACTCTTTTACGGAAACCATGTCACCAACATTAAGAATGTACGAGTTCAGATTAACTTTCTTCCCGTTCACTAAAACGTGACCGTGTGAAATAATTTGCTTTGCATGTGCTCTTGATCTAGCAAATCCTAATCTGTAAACAACGTTATCAAGTCTCGTTTCTAAAAGCTGTAAAAGTCTAACACCGGTATTACCCTTTTCTTTTGAAGCCATTGCAAAGAATCTTCTAAAAGGATTCTCTAACAAACCGTATGTTCTCTTAACTTTTTGTTTCTCTCTAAACTGCAGACCATATCCTGATAATCGACCTCTACCTGTACCATGAGCACCAGGTTTTGTCTGTCTTTTATCAAGAGGACATTTTTCAGAGTAACATTTTGTACCCTTTAGAAAAAGCTTTGTTTGCTCTTGTCTACACAATCTACATTTTGAATCTGTATATCTTGCCATTTGTATTCTTAATTCTAATTTCTAGGTTTCTTCTTAGACCTACAACCATTGTGAGGCACAGGGGTTTTGTCTACTAATTTATTAATTCTTAATCCAGCAGCCTTAAGACCTTTCACAGCAGCTTGTCTGCCAGGTCCGATGCCTTTTAAGATAATATCTACTTCTTTCATTCCAACTTTTTGGATTTTCTCGTAAAGATCCTCAGAAGCTTTGGTCGCAGCATATGCTGTAGATTTTCTTGCTCCTTTATATCCAATTTGTCCAGGAGAACTTAATGCAACGATATTGCCATTTAAGTCTGATGCAGAAACAATAGTATTATTAAAAGTTGATTTAACATTGATGATGCCCTTTTCAACCTTTAGTTTACTTTTCTTCTTTTTTGCTGTGTCTGAAACTTGTTGTGTCTTTGCCACTTTTAAAAATCACTTTAAAAATATTTAGGTCTTTGCCAATACTCTCTTCAAACCACCAACCGCAATGCTCTTTCCTTTTCTTGTATGTGCATTACATCTGGTTCTTTGTCCTCTTACAGGAAGTCCCTTCTTATGTCGATCTCCTCTATAGCATTTAATTTCCTTTAATCGTTTGATGTTCTGGAAACTCTGAGTTCGAAGTTCACCTTCTAGTTTATATGATGTTTCCAAAATACCTCTGATTCTGCCAAGCTCATCATTCGTCAATTCGCTAACTTTCTTTCGGGGATCGACATTCGAAGCTTCCAAAATTTGAGCTGCGAGTGATTTTCCAATCCCATAAACATAGGTTAGAGAAACTTCTACATATTTATTATCTGGTATATCAATTCCTGCAATTCTAGCCACCTTAAAAAACAGTCTTAATTAATGTTGTTTAGAAGCACCTTGTCTTTGTTTATGCTTAGGATTCCTTTTGCAATAAACAAAGTTCACGCCTTTGCGTTTAACAATGTAACAGTTCTCACATCTTTTTTTTACTGAAGCCTTTACTTTCATTACTTATATCGATAAACAATTCTCGCCTTTGAAGGATCGTAAGGTGACATTTCTAACTTTACCTTATCCCCCAAACCGATTTTAATATAATTCATTCTCATTCTTCCGGAAATGTGAGCAAGAACAATTACTTCTTTCTCCGGAATATCTAATTTTACGCGAAACATCGTACCAGGTAAAACATCAGTAACAATACCGTCTATTTCAATTTTCTTCTTTGGATCAGTTACTTTTTCGTTCGACATAAATGATTTTGTTAAGCATTCTTTTAATCAATTGGTTCACCAGCTATTCATCAGCACCTATCAGCCCAATGAATAGCCGATCAACCAATTTATCAAACATTAGCGATTGGATGTTATCACCTCAGAGAACTTTAGTCAACTACTTATTGAATTATATTTTCCAGAGCAATAAAAAGATCGTTTTTGTACGATCTGGATGGATTATAGCAGAGAGAATTAGCTTATGCAAGGGGAATTCTATAATAGTTACTATAATAGTAACAGTATAGGAAAAGACCAGCTTACCACTTCACGGTTTTGTCAATCCCAATACTCTTAAAATCCTTTTATGTACAATGCCAATTGGCGCGTTACTATCAATCTCAATTAACAAACCGGCATTTCTATAATATTCCAAAATTTCAGAAGAAGTGTCATGGTGAGTCTTAATTCTTTGCAAAATCGTTTCCTCTTTATTATCAGGTCGATAAACACCTTTTGTCGCTTGAATCTCAGCACGAACCAATATTCGCCGAATACACTCTGCATCCGATACATTTAGATTTATTACAGAATCCAAATTCCAACCTCTTTCCACAAGATATGATCCAAGTTGATGGTACTCAGCAGAAAGACGAGGAAAAGCATCCAAGATGAATCCGTTTTTTACATCATCTTGCTCCAGACGTTTCTTTAATACTTCAAATGTCAATTCATGCGGCACCCAATCTCCACGAACCATATACTCATTTGATTCCTTGCCTAAATCCGTTCCTTTTTTCACTTCTTCCCGAAGCAAAGAACCAACAGATATAGTCGGTACACCAAATTCTTTTGATAATAATTCTGCCTGCGTCCCCTTCCCTGAACCTGGAGGACCTAAGATTATTAAACGCACTTTTTTACTTTAAAAATAATTATTGTTCGAGTAAGCGAATCACATCGAGAACTTCTCGACTTCGCTCGAAGAGTCAAACTCAGTTAATATTTAACTTTTCTAAAACAACTTTGTGAATCTCTTCAATTGAAGGTGAAGCATCAATTTCAATCCAGATTCCTCTTTTCTCATAAGCCTCTCTAATTGGAGCGATGGTTTTATTATATTCAGATAAACGAACTTTTATTTTCTCCGGCTGATCATCCTCCCTTTGAATCAACATTGCCCCGCATTTATCACAAATACCCTTCTCTTTCTCCTGTTTATATTTCTCATGATAGTTCGCACCACAACCATCACAAACCCATCGAAGAGAAAGTCTTTCGATCGCAGCTTCTTCGGAGAGACCAAAGTGGAGGACAAAGTCTAACTTCTTGTCATATTTTGCCAAAACCTCATCAAGCATTGGGATCTGTGTTTCTCTTCGAACCGCTGCAGTGAATGCCCAGGATTTGGAAGGATCATATCTCTGCAACCAAATTCCTAACAATTCAAAGACCTGCTCATCAGGATTAAATATTCCTTTTGACCAATACTCATGAGCTTCAACGGCCAAAGGAATACCTTCTTTGTATAGGGTTCGAAACATCTCGCCAGTGGAAATATCGGCGAGTGGCATTTTCTCTTTTAACATATCGACTTGAGTATCTTTACCCGAGCCGGATGGACCTAAAAATAAAAGGTTCATAATCAATATTTATAAATTAACAATATCATTGTAGACTAAATCTCAGCTAATTCAAAATATAAAACTTTTAGTGTCATAATACACAAAAAGAGAGAATCCGAAGATTCTCTCTTTTAGATTTCATTTATATCTTTATCTATACTTCTCATAACTTCTTGCCGCGGACAAAGATTCCATTTGTCTCAACACGTCAAGAATAACGCTGATAACAATTAGCAAACTTGTACCACCAATTGCAAGAGAAGCAATATCGGTAAATCGTTCAACGACAGTAGGCAACAAGGCTACGAAAGCCAGGAATATTGCCCCAACAACCGTCAATCTCAATAATACTTTTGATAGATATTGTGAAGTTTCCTTTCCTGGACGAACACCAGGGATAAAGCCTCCACCCTTTTTCAAATTATCGGCAACATCTTCCGGCTTGAAAACAATAAACGTATAGAACAATGTGAAGACTATTATTAAGGCCGTATAGAACACATAATACCAAACATTAGTTCCCCTTAAGAAATATACAATTTGTGCCGAAATTTCCGCCACCTTCTCATTGCTCGAAGTCAGAAAGAAACGAGCGATAATTTGTGGGAAAGAAATTAGGGAAACTGCGAAGATAACAGGCATAACTCCAGCTGTATTTATTCGAAGAGGAATGTGTGATTCTCCACCACCATATGTTTTCGATCCACGAACTCTTTTTGCGTATTGAACCTTAATTCTTCGTTCAGCCTCGGTCATGAAGATTATTCCAGCGATAACAAGAACCGCCCCGATGCCAACCAATATCAATTGATTAGGATTAACAACTCCAAAATTCTGCGCGATATTTCCCGGTAGACTTGCCATAATTCCTGCAAAAATGATTACAGAAGAACCGTTACCGATACCGTTTTCTTGAATCAATTCTCCAAGCCAAACCAAAATCATGGATCCTGCGGTAAGCGTTGCAATCATTGCAATAAGTTCTAGCGTACTAAGCGCAGTCACAATACCTTGTCCTCGAAGAATGGAGTAAATGACGAATGATTGAAGAATCGCCAAGGGAACTGTTAAAATCCTTGTGTACTGATTAATAACCTTTCTTCCTCTTTCCCCTTCTTCCTGAAGCTGTTCTAATTTCGGAATGACAGAACCAAGAAGCTGTAAAATAACAGAAGCATTGATGTATGGACCTAAACCGATTGCAACGATTGAAGCATTTTCAAAAGCAGCACCAGAAACAGCTGTCATCAAATCTCCAAATCCACCTTCTCCAAATAGTTGCTGGAGTGCATCACGTGGGATTCCTGGAGTTGTAATTGCCGCTAAAATTCTGAAAACGAGAAGCATTGCGAGGGTAAATCCGATTCTTTTGCGGATTTCCTTATTCTGCAAGGCTTTCATAACACTTTTTATTGCAGTCATGTTCTTATCGAAATAATTAATATTAATAAAGCGAGATAATTATAGCAGTATTAGGTGATTTGCGAAACTAGATTCGAGACATTACCATAAAACTAAGCTTTTGCCTTTGCCTCTTCCACATTTTCTTCAATTACGTTTTTGATTATAGAAATTGCTTCATCCAAATTCTTTGCAGGAAAACGAAAGCCCGAAGCAGGTTTATGACCACCTCCGCCTAATTTCGTGGTAAAAACGGTCGTATCAACAACCCCACGGACTGAACGGAATGATCCTTTGTAATGCCCGGGAAGTCGTAGATCCTTATACACGGTAAACCCCCACATATTGTCCTCCATGTTTCTGACAAAGTTGTCAACGAAGTAGTTATTTGCAGACTTTCTTACATCCGAGGGAGTATTTACATATTGTGCCGATGAACTAAAGTCATCTGAAAGGAAACTATATGTATATTCATCTGTAATCTGAATATTTCGAAGCATCTCAGAAACGATAATTGTCGAAGATGATGAGAACCGATCTAGCGTGCTCATCAACTGGTCTATGCTAACACCGAAGGAAATTAACTTTATTGCGATTTCAAAACTTTTAGGATAGGTCTCCGCAGTACCGTATAAAAACCTATTTGTGTCTGTTAAAAGTCCTACCATTAAAATATCAGCAAGATCTTTATCGATTTTGTACTTCAGTTTTTCTATAAACAATTCATAAACGGTCTCTGCCGCAGATGAATACTTAAAGTTAATTAATAAATCAAAGTTATAAGTTCTGTCAGAAATAAGATGGTGATCTATACAAAGAGTTTTTATAGGAGTTCCCTTGATAAACATTTCCAATTCATCAGACTGATTAAGTGAAATGCGACTTAATTCCGAAGCGTCGCAAACAATCAAAAGATCGCAGACATGTGTTTTCAAGTAGTCGAAAACATTGCCTTCCTCAAGCGCTTCATAATTTTGAAAAGACTGATACTTTTCAGGAATTTTATCTTCAATTATTACAGAGACCTTTTTCCCTTTTTGCACTAGTAAAGTATAAACTGCAAGAATAGAGGAAATCGCATCTCCATCTGGCCCATAATGTGATGTTACTAAAATATTTTCGGCATTATCAATCAATTCCTTCGCTTTTTGTAAATCGTCGTTTGTGTACATTAATAAATTGAAAACTGTAGAATAACTAGTTCACTAAATAATGGCTTCTCGACATCACAACTGAAACCAACTATATTATAAAAATATTATAAGAAAAATACAAATCATTGGCGAAACTTCAAAAACCATTAAAATTACTATTGATTATATCTTCAATCTTAATTTTCTACTCATTATTCTGGGGTCCTCTTTTTGCATATAATCCAATCAAGTTAAATTATGAAAAGATCAAAGGCGAAAACTACGAACTCTTTTATAAAAACAAACTAATCCAAGAGCCATGTTTCAAAAATGTAGATACATATATTTTACAATTTGAAAAAGATTTCAGACTTCGTTCAAAAAAGAATGTAAAAATTATCATAACTGAAGAATCAGACTTAAAAAGATTTATGCCTTGGAAAAGAACGACAGGAATGGGAGGAATGGCCCTTCAAACAGGTGATGTTTTATATATTAATGTCACGCCAATTTACGAAAATTCATATAATATTGAGGAATACATAAAACATGAACTAGTACATTTATTGACCTATCAGAATTCAGGCGTTATAAATGCACTGAAAATGGATCAGATGTGGATGATAGAAGGTGTTCCTGTAGCCTTCGGTGGACCAAACTATTATACAAATGAGGAATTCGAAAGGATGCTACAAGAAAATGAATTTAGAGATGCGAAACCCTCATCAGGAGAAGGTGGACGAGTTTATTACACCGTTTATGGGAAATTTATAAAATTCCTATGTGATAAATATGGGAAAGAAGTTTTCAATACCTTCTTAGAAACCTATACCAAGGATCCTTCCGATTGGAATACCCACTTTGAAAATATCTTTGAATCAGATTTTGAATCTGTTGAGAAGGAATTTGTTAAAGAATTGCTCCCCCTATAATTATCAGTCTTATACTTAAGTTATAAGTTTCAAGAATGAGGATCCATTTGATTATTTCTTACGGTTCAACCTATTAAAAAGGTATGCGAACGAATAAATAAGCAAAAAGGAATCCCGATCATTGGGATTCCCTATTAATTTTTATCTCCTAAAACTCTATTTTACTTCTCCGCCAGCTTTTACAATCTTTTCTTTTGCTGATTCAGATACTCTCAAGCCTTTCAAAGAAACCTTCTTTGTAATTTCTCCTTCTGCCAAAACTTTTACATACTTATCTTTTGAAGAAATAAGACCTACACTTGCCAATAATTCTTTTGTAATTTCAGTACCAGCATCGAATTTTCTATCCAAATCACGAACATTTACTGCGACAACAGCTTTCTTGTCAACAGGAGTAAAACCTGCAGCTTTAGGCAAAGTTTTGTAGATAGGATTTTGTCCACCTTCAAAACCTGGTCGAACACTATTTCTAGCCTTTTGACCTTTTTGTCCTCTACCGGATGTGTGTCCACCTTTTCCAGAGCCATATCCACGACCAACTCTTTTTGCGCTTCTTGTCGTTCCTTTTAATTTTGGTAAATTGTGTAATTCCATCGTATTCAACGTTCGTTATTATTTAGTATCCTCTTTTTTTACTTCTACTTTTTCAACAGTCTTTGCAACAGGCCTGTCCGCCGGAGCTTTTGCGGAGGCGGATTTCTTAGCAGATTTAGTCACAGGCTTCTTCTCGAAAGAATTTCTTTTCTTTGCAATTACTTTTCGATCAATATCTGCCAATGTTTCAATCTTGATCTCACTGTACATAGGTTTAATTTTGAAGCTAGCATCTTTCTTCTGACTTTCAAGTTGTTTCAATGCTTCTATTGTTGCATAAACATTGTTCAATTTATTATTTGCACCAAATCTCTTTGACAAAACATCTTTAATGCCAGCCAATTCAACAACTGCTCGAACAGCTCCACCCGCGATAACACCTGTACCAGGAAGTGCTGGTTTCAAGAAAACTTCAGCTGCACCAACTTTGCATTTAATTTCGTGAGGAATTGTTGTACCTACAATTGGAACATCAATCAGGTTTTTCTTTCCAAATCTAACAGCTTTCTCCATTGCACTTCTTACATCTGGTCCTTTTCCAAGTCCAACTCCTACTTTACCTTTTCTATCACCAACTACAACGGCAACACTGAATCTCATTCTCTTTGATCCAGATCCTACCTTTGTAACTCTACGGATTGAAATTGGTAATGTATCAAATTTACTTTCTTCTCGATCGAAAGTTCTCTTTGATCTTCTATTATTACCTCTTTGTTTTTGCTGTGTGTTATCTTTATTCACAACTGTGATCTATATTTAAAACTAAAATTCTAATCCTGCTTCTCTAGCACCTTCGGCAACCTGTTTAACTCTACCGTGATATTTTGAAGCACCTCTATCAAATGATATTGTTTTTACTTTCTTTGCGATTGCAAGTTCCCCTAATTTCTTACCAAGTTCAAAAGAAACTTCAGATTTAGTTCCCTTAGCATCCTTCATGGAAGCCGTCGAAATACCAACCAATGTCTTTTCTGCTTTATCGTCAATAAGTTGAGCGATAATGTGTTTGTTTGATCTATGAATAGAAAGTCTAGGTCTATCAGCAGTACCGCTAACTTTATTTCTAATTCTTAATTTTCTTTTATCTTTGTTTGTTAATGTTTTCATAATTCTTTCTATTTTATGCAGCAGCCTTTCCTGCTTTACCAGCTTTTCTTCGAACCTGTTCACCAACATATCTAATACCCTTGCCCTTGTATGGTTCAACCTTTCGTTTCTCCTTGATTACGGCTGCGACTTGACCGACTAAATGTTTGTCATGACCCACAACCTTAACCTTTGTTTGATCCTCTACAGAAATCGTAATTCCTTCAGGAGCTGCGATTGTAATTGGATGAGAGTGACCAAGTTGCATAACCAAATCTTTTCCTCGCATCTCGGCTCGGTATCCAATACCCTTTATTTCCAAGTCAATTGAAAAACCATTGGTGACTCCTTCAACAGCATTAGAGATCAAAGATCTATATAGGCCGTGTAGTGATCTTGCCAACTTTGTTTCTGCTTTTCTTGTTACAACAATTTCTTTATCTGATACTTCAACTTCTATTGGTCTTTTGTATTCGACGGATAATTCACCTTTTGGACCTTTTACAAAAACAGTTCTATTTTCAATTTTTATCTCAACGCCATCTTTAATTTCAATTGGCTGTTTTCCTATTCTTGACATTGATTACCAGATTACACAAATAAACTCTCCACCAACTTTGTTCTTCTTTGCTTCTCTTCCTGAGATAACACCATCAGGAGTTGTGAGAATAGTGATCCCTAATCCTCGTTTGATAATAGGAATATCTTTGTAAGAAACATATTGTCTTACGCCAGGCTTGGAAACTCTTGATAACTCGTGAATCATTGATTTACCATCAACATACTTAAGATTAATCTTAAGCTCTTTCTTTCCATCTTCAGTCTCAAGAACTTTATAACCTTTAATAAAGCCTTCATTCTTCAAAACATTAAGGATTTGCTCCTTCATTTTTGAGTAAGGCGCATTAACGGACTTCTTGCCTCTTTGTATTACATTTCTTATTCTTGTTAGCAAATCTGCTATTGGATCAGTCATCTATCTCTTATAATTAAATTACCAGCTTGATTTCGTCACACCAGGAAGATCTCCCTTGTGAGCTAAAGTTCGAAAACAAATCCTACACATACCGAACTCTCTCATATAACCCCTAGGTCTTCCACATAATTTACATCTATTGTAAACCTTTGTAGGGAATTTAGATTTCTTTTGTAACTTCTCGTATTTTACTATTTTTGCTTTTGTCGCCATAATTACCTATTTAATTTACTTTTTCTTTTGAAACGGCATTCCAAGTAATGTTAACAATTCTAATCCACCCTTATCATCATTTGCTGTAGTTACAATTGTAAGACCCAATCCTCTGATTCTATCTACTTTATTAGGATTGATCTCTGGGAAAACAGTATGTTCTCTAAGTCCTAATGAATAATTTCCTCTTCCATCAAAAGATTTATTAGAAACACCTCTAAAGTCTCTAATTCTAGGAAGAACAATGCTTACAAGTTTATCGTAGAAAGACCACATTCTATCTCCTCTGAGTGTTACTGCCAAACCGATTTCATCGCCTTGTCTAATCTTGAAATTTGAAATTGCCTTTCTTGCTCGAGTAACAACAGGTTTTTGACCAGTAATAGTCTCTAAAGCTTCACTCATTACTTCGATAGCTTTTGAGTTTGTCAAAGCTTCACCCATTCCAATATTAACTTTGATCAGTTTCAATGTTGGAACAGCCATGTCATTCTTAATACCAAGACTTTTCTTCAAAGCTGGCAAGATCTCTTTATTGTATTGTTCTTTAATTCGAATGTTACTCATTATTCAAAAATTGCTTCACACTTTTTACAGTATCGACTTTTTTTACCGTCGATTAATTTAAAACCTACTCTTGTAGCTTTTTTGCATTTAGGGCAAACTAGCATAAGATTTGAAATAGCTAATGGTCTCTCAACTTCAACGATTCCACCCTTTTCATCTCCTCTGGCTTTGATATGTTTTTTAACAATATTTACACCTTCAACGACAGCTCTCATTTCCTCTGGAAAAACTTTAATAACTTTTCCCTCTTTGGAGCTATCTTTACCAGTTATTACTTTAATTGTATCGTTTATTTTTATCTTCATAACAAAATTTTACAAAACCTCTGGTGCTAGAGAAATAATCTTGGAAAAACCTAGGCCTCGAAGTTCTCTTGCAACAGGTCCAAAAATTCGGGTTCCTTTAGGTGAGTTATCTTTAATATCAATTATTACAGCTGCGTTATCATCGAATCTGATATAAGATCCGTCATCTCTTCTAATTTCTTTCTTTGTTCTTACAACAACGGCTTGAACCACTTCGTGCTCTTTAACTGCTCCGATAGGTGATCCTTTCTTTACGGTAGCACTTACGATATCTCCAACACGTGCAAATCTTTGATGACTTCCACCTTTTTTCAAACCTCGAACACCAATGATCATTATTTCCTTGGCTCCGGAGTTATCTGCTACTACTAGTTTTGATTGTGACTGTACCATAATATCTAATTACTTGCTTACTTTTTCAATAACAATCCATCTTTTATCCTTTGAAATTGGCTTGTGTTCCTGAATCTTAACGATATCATCAATTTCAAACTTTTCTTCTGTATGAGCTTTGTACTTCTTTCTAGAAGTTACGATTTTTGAATACAATGGGTGAGCCTGTTTCGTATCAACAGCAACAACAACGGTATTTTCCATTTTGTTACTAACAACTCTTCCCTGTAAAACTTTTTTTGTACTGTTTTGTTCGTTACTCATTTTTATATACTTTATTTAACTTCTGTCTCACCCTTTGCTTCAGTTAACAACTTCTCATTCATCACACTTAACATTCTTGCAATATCTCTCCTTAGAGTCTTTCTTGCTGCGTAATCTTTCTCTTTTCCGATCTTTAAATTGAAATCAGAATCAATCAATTTCTTTTTTAACTCAGCGATTTTATCCTGTAACTCTTCTATTGTCAATTTTCTTAGTTCTTGTGTATTCATAATTATCCAAATATTGAATCCTTGTTTACAATTCTTGTTCTTACTGACATTTTCTGTGCAGCTCTTCTAAGTGCTTCAATTGCAACTTCCGGTTCTACTCCACCAACTTCAAATAAAATTCTTCCTGGTTTAACAACACAAACAAACTCATTAACAGCACTTTTACCACTTCCCATTCGAACTTCAGCAGGTTTCTTCGTCACTGGCTTGTCAGGAAATATTCTAACCCAATACTTGCCTTTACGATTTGTATAATTTGCAATAGCTCTTCTTCCTGCTTCAATTTGTTTTGCAGTAACCCAAGCACAGTCTAATGTTTGTACGCCGAAATCGCCGAAATCAATTCTGTTTCCACAGCTTGCATTTCCCTTCATTCGACCTCTAATTTGTTTTCTATATTTTTGTTTCTTTGGTTGTAACATTTCTAGTCGTTTTCTGTAATATCAGTTTTTTCTCCTTTAAAAATCCAGACTTTAATTCCATGAATTCCAAAACCTACTGTCATAGCTGCCTCTCTGGCAAAATCAATATCAGCTCTCAATGTCTGTAAAGGAATAGAACCCCATTCAACTTTATCGGTTCTAGCAATTTGTGCTCCTCCGATACAACCAGAAACCCAAATCTTTATTCCAAGTGCTCCAGCCGCTTTAATCTTCTCAACCTCTTTTGCTACAGCAATTTTTGGCAAAGCTCTATGTTCAATCGAATCAGCAATTCTTCTTGCAATAATTCTTGCAGAAAGATCAGGATTTGCTACTTCACTTACTGTTAAATCAACTTTAGTTTTTAAAATCTTGTTTAATTCATTCTTCAAATCTTCAATACCAGCTCCACCTCGACCGATTACTACACCTGGTCTCGCAACCTTTACGTCAATCTCTATTTTATTCGAAGGTCTCTTTATAACAATGGTATCTACACCAGCTGCCTTTAGCTTTTCTTTGATGAATGCTCTAACTTTTAGATCTTCATGTAACTTGTCAGCATATTCAGAACCTTTGGCATACCATCTGGATCTCCAAGGTTTATTTACTCCTATTCTAAAACCGGTTGCTTGTATTTTTTGTCCCATTAGAACTTATCGATATATAATTACTTTTCGGCTACTCCGATAACAATGTGTGAAGCTCTTTTCAAAATTTGATGATATCTTCCCCGAGATACTGCCCGACCTCTTTTAAGAGTTGGAGCTTCATCTACACGTGCCTCAACAACAAATAACTTTTCAACGTCCTTATCAAAATTATTCTCAGCGTCAGATACTGCTGATTTTAATGTTTTATAAACAGGCTTTGCAGCTGCTTTATTAACAAAGTTAAGTGTCTCTAATGCTTCTGCAGCATTCATGTCTCTAATCAAATCGATAACTAATCGAACTTTTCGAGGAGACATTCTAATATATTTAGCTGTTGATTTTATTACATTCTTCATGATTATTCTGTTACTCTACCTGCTGAACCGGTTGATTTTGCAATCTTACCCTTCTTGCTGTGACCAGTAAACTTTCTTGTTGGAGAAAATTCTCCTAGTTTATGACCTACCATTGACTCACTAACAAATACGTTAAGGTGTTCTCTTCCATTATACACACCAAAATTCATCCCAACCATTTCAGGTGAAATTGTGCTAGATCTGGCCCAGGTTTTAATTGCCTTGCCATCATTAGTTTCTCTTGCTTTTTGAACCTTTTCCATCAATCTTGAGTCTAGGAATGGTCCTTTTTTTGATGATCTACTCATAACGATTTTATTTTCTTAATGTTTTAACATTTGGTCTAGTCTTAGAGGATTTCCTCTTAATAATAAACCTATTTGTTCTCTTAATTTTTCGAGTCTTAATATCGGTCTTTTTACCGTAAATTGTCTTTCTCTTTCCTCCAACCTGACCCTTTGCTTCACCACCACCATGAGGGTGCTGTTTAGCATGCATTGCCATACCTCTTGTAGTTGGTCTCCAACCCATTCCTCTTTTTCTTCCCGCTTTTCCTAATTTCTGATTTCCATGGTCACCGTTTCCGACTTCGCCGATTGTAGCATAATTATCCTCTTTTACCAATCGAATCTCACCAGATGGCATTTTCAACTGAATGTAACCTTCAGCACCACCCTGGATTTGAGCAGAAACCCCAGCACCTCTACATAACTGACCACCTTTTCCCGGATTTAGTTCAACATTGTGAACAAAAATTCCAGCAGGTAAATTCTTTAATGGAGCGGCGTTTCCTACAGAAATCTCAACCTTCTCATCAGAAATAACCTTGTCTCCTACCTTTAAACCATCCGGTGCAAGTATATATCTCTTTTCACCATCAACATATGAAAGAAGCGCAATATTAGCTGATCGATATGGATCATATTCGATGCTAGTAATTGTTGCTGCAACTCCTTTTTTATTTCTTTTAAAATCGATTACTCGATAAAGCTTTTTATTTCCACCCTGTCTATGTCTGACAGTAATTCTGCCAGTGTTATTTTTACCGGCTCGTCTCTTCAAAGAAGAAGTCAGTGATTTCTCTGGTCTAGAATTAGACAACTCAGATTTATCAGTAATTTCTGTTTGTCTTCTACTTGGTGTTGTTGGTCTATATTTCTTTAAAGCCATTTTAGTTTACTTCAAAAATCTCGATTTTATCTCCCTTTGCCAATTTTACCATTGCTTTCTTCCAAGCCGATCTTTGGCCGATTTTTCTACTTTTTCCAAATCTTACATGTCTAGGACGAACGTTAACAATCTTTACATCCTCCACCTTAACATCAAATTCAGTTCCGATTGCATCAGAAACGGTCATTTTGTTTGCTGAACTCGCAACCTTGAATGTATATACATTATTATCAGAAGCTGCTTTGAAGCTCTTCTCTGAAATGACTGGTTGTAATAAAACTTTTCCCTTCACAGTATAAATTCTCTAAAATCTATTTGGTCTCTTTTTCTTCAGATACTTTCTTAACTTTTGCACTCTTTGCAACTACCTTTACTTCTGTTCCCCACTTATCATTCAACATCTCTACAGCATCTTGAGAAATCACAACAACGTCGTTGCTGAAAATATCGAAGATATTCATTTCTCCTGCCATAATAACTTTTACCTTATCAATGCTTTGAGCACCTAATATCAAATTTGAGTTCTTTTCTTTTGTTATAATTAACAACTTTTTGTTATCACCAAGTGCTGAATAAATTTCACCAACCTGTTTTGCTAACTGATTCTCTGATACTTCAAAAGAATCAACAATTTTTAACAATTCCTCGGTTAATTTTGAACTAAGCGCAGAAAACATTGCTCCCTGTCTCATTTTTTGTGGAAGCTGTAATCTCCATTCTCTAGGAGAGATTGGATGAGATCTTCCACCGCCAACCCAAATTGGAGATCGAATGGAACCAGATCTGGCTTTATCAGGAGTCTTTTGTTTCCATGGTTTTCTTCCTCCACCACTAACCTCAGAAATACCTTTTGTCTTTTGAGTTCCTAACCTTTGATTTGATTGGAAAACATAGAGTGCCTGAGCCATCAAATCTTTATTAAGTTCAGCGCCAAATACGTTATCAGCTAACTCAACTGTAATTTTTGTTTTATTTCCTTTTTGATTATAAACTGCGACCTTCATTATTTACTATTTATCAATAGAATAGAATTCCTTGCTCCCGGAATAGATCCTTTTACAACAACATAGCCATTTTTATCATCAGTATTAACAATCTTTGACTTTACAATAATCGTATCATTTCCCATTCTTCCCGACATTTTTTTACCTTTCCAAACTCTACCTGGAGTTGTTCTGGCACCAATCGATCCCGGCGCTCTCATTCTATCAGACTGACCATGAGTTCTTGCTCCACCATGGAAATGCCATCTTTTTACAACCCCCTGAAAGCCCTTACCTTTACTTGTCCCTAAAACCTCAATACTATTACCTGATTCTAAAATTGAAGGACTAACCTTTTGTCCAACTTCATATCCTTCCAATGAATCAAGTCTAACTTCCTTCAAATACATAGGAACATAACCCAATGTCGAAAACTTTCCTTGTTCAGGTTTAGTTGTGTTATGTTTTCTTCCAAGACCAAAAACCACAGCATTATATCCGTCAACTTCTTTCGTTTTTAATCCGGCAACAATACAATCTACAGATTTTACAACCGTACAAACTACAGCCTTCTTTGACTCTTCGTCAAAAATCTGTGTCATATCTTGTTTAATTCCCAATATTGTTTTCATCGTTCAACACTTGTTTTCAAAAAATTTGCAGAGGTTACCTCTGCAAATTTGCAAAGATAACTTACAAGAACTAGTCTTACAGTATTATCTTCTAAATATTATTACTGTTTAATTTCGATTCCGACCCCTGATGGCATTTGTAAATGCATCATTGAGTCTATTGTATTACTTGTAGGTTCTATAATTTCAATAAGTCTTTTATGAATTCTCATTTCAAACTGTTCGAAAGATCTCTTATCAATGTGAGGTCCTCGAATCACAGAGTATTTCTTTATTCTACTTGGTAAAGGAATTGGTCCCGAAATTTTTGCACCAGTCCTTAAAGCTGTGTCCAAAATTGATTGAACAGCTTGATCAACAACTCGGTGATCATATCCTTCGATTTTTACTCTTATCGTTTGCATCTTATAGACTCTTAAAGAACAATTAAAAAACTTACTACTCTAATCCTTACACAAAGTTCTTTTTGTAAGGGTCAGAATAGAAGAGTCTCGAGGTTAACCCCGAGACTCTTTCCATTTTACTTATTAATCTTTGTAACAATACCAGCTCCTACAGTCTTTCCACCTTCTCTAACTGCGAACTTAACACCTTCTTCAATAGCCACTGAAGAAATAAGTTTAACAGAAATTTCTGTGTTATCGCCTGGCATAACCATTTCTGTACCCTCTTTAAGAATAACTTCGCCAGTAACATCTGTAGTTCTAATATAGAACTGCGGTCTGTATCCATTTAGAAAAGGAGTGTGTCGTCCACCCTCATCCTTTGAAAGAACATATACCTCTGCATCAAATTCTGTATGAGGAGTAATTGATCCTGGTTTTGCAAGAACCATTCCTCTCTCAACTTCTTCTCTCTTCAAACCTCTAATAAGAATACCTACATTATCACCTGCTTCACCCTGACCAAGTGATTTATTGAACATTTCAACACCAGTTACAATAACTTTTCTTGTATCTTTAATACCAATTATTTCTACTTCATCATTAACTTTTACAACACCCCTGTCTATTCTACCCGTAGCCACTGTACCTCGTCCTTCAATTGAGAATACATCTTCAACTGCCATTAAGAATGGTTTATCAAGAGGTCTTTCTGGTAAAGGAATGTATGTATCAACTGCTGCAAGTAAATCTCTAATTGGTTTTGTTGCCTCTGCATCATCAGGATTTTCAAATGCCTTTAATGCATTACCAACAATTACAGGACATCCATCTCCATCATATTCATACTGATTAAGAAGATCTCTAATTTCAACTTCAACAAGTTCTAGAAGCTCTTCATCCATTGCTGCATCAAATACATTGATGAAAACTACAATTGCAGGAACTCCAACCTGTCTTGCCAAAAGAATATGTTCTCTAGTTTGTGGCATTGGACCATCTGAAGCAGAAACTACAAGGATTGCACCGTCCATTTGAGCAGCACCAGTAATCATGTTCTTTACATAATCTTTATGTCCTGGACAGTCAACGTGTGCGTAATGTCTTGTTTCTGTTTCATATTCAACATGTGCTGTTGAGATTGTAATACTCTTTGCTCTTGAATCAGGATCTTTGTCAAGATGATCTTGCATCTTTTCATATACATCCTTTGGAGAGAATAATTTTAAAATTGTTCTTACTAATGTAGTTTTACCGTGATCAACGTGACCAATGGTTCCAACGTTTACATGAGGTTTAGTTCTTTGAAAATCTGCCATGTCTTTTATAAATAAAATACTTAAAAAATATTTATACCGAATTAAGCGAATGGATTATAACAGAAAAAAATAAGTCACACAATGATTTTGTTGTAGACTTACCCTTCCTCAATGTCTCGTACTACTTATACCAACCTTTTGTATTAAAATCAAGCTCTAATCCGTAAATTCTTTAACAAAATGCACCATAACGCTGGCGTGGATATTAACAATTCATAAAGGGGTTGTCAAGAAAAACATCACGACTAATTAGACAATTCAATTGCGTAGTAAAATAGACCGTTTCTTTCCACTGATCCCGAGCCCATTTTCGTAAAATTAGGATTGACAATATTATCTCTATGAACAGCACTTTCCATCCATTTTGAGACAACGTAGCTTGCAGAACTTGATGAGAAATATGCCAGGTTTTCTGCCGCAACAGTTGCAGGGGGGAGTACACCGAAATATTCCTGTCTAGTTTGTAAATCAGAATGATCAAGAAGACTTTCTGCTTTTGCCATATCCTCACATCGACTTACCGCCATGTTTGTTGCTGGTTGGCTATAAGCAAGCGCCACCAAACCTAAGCTTGTGCGAATTCGATTAATCTCTTGGATAATTTCACTTGCGATACCGGACTGATTAACGGGAACAGTCTGTGGTGCACTAGTCACAGGTGGAGAAACAGTGTCATTATTAAC
This sequence comes from uncultured Candidatus Saccharibacteria bacterium, assembly GCA_964501355.1. GTDB lineage: Bacteria > Patescibacteriota > Dojkabacteria > CAZCSM01 > CAZCSM01 > CAZCSM01. The sequence continues at coordinate 20,401 of CAZCSM010000010.1, forward strand.
AACCCCTTCGTTATTACTTTCTCTGGATTCTTCTTGAGATGGAACCGGTTCAGGCTCATCAGCCGGAAGCTCGTCAAAATTTATAGTGGATGCACCCTGAACAGCCGGTCGTCCATGAGATTCTAAATCTTGATCTCCATCTGTATTGGTTGAGAAATTACTTATTTCATTTGCCTGCAAATCCCCACCAACTTGGGAAGAATTTTCTGCAAGAGATAAGTCTCTCTCCGCAGGATAAACCATAGCAAGACTTACGAAGCACGTAAGAACGAACGTACCAACAAGGAAGATTACAGGAACGGAAGGGTCAACTTTTTTCATATTAACAATGTTTATCAAAACAGATACTCTTCCATGACAATATCACAATTGGCTTAAGTATTATATATACCAAAACCGATTATTGTCAAAAAATGAAGATACTTTTTCAGAAAATTGCCTATTAATATTCTGACTATAGTTAATTAACAATTACGATGTTTAATGTTAGGAATTAATGTAATAAATTTCACAAAAAATAGACACCCCATCTGAGGTGTCTGAAATCTAAATCGAAAAATTCCTATTTTTTCTTCCCGCCCATTAAAGCTACAATCACAATAACCATAACAACACCAATTGCCCCCAAAGAAATTAACATCACCCAATCAGTCCCCTCTTCTTCCGTATCCTCGGTGGAAATCAGATTTGGAGTTTCCTCATCTTCACCATCCATTGGAGAGATAAGATTCGGCTCTTCCCCACTTTCCTCTTCAACGACCGCATCTTCTTCCAGAGCAGCATCCTGTGCTGAAACAAAAGGTGTGAATAGAAATAATGAGAGCACAGCAAGGAATCCAACAGTTAGCTTTTTCATCTTTTATTTTTTGCTAATATTATTCAATTACTCTAATACTGAAATATTAAATTTTCGAAAAGAAATATAGTTTATTGAAATTCCCATGAATAATAATCATGATCTTAGAAAGAACCTAATCGATAAAATAATAATCATAGGTTCAATTGGTGGCATACCGACCATAATAGTTTTTATTATAAGAGGGCTGTCAACCGGTTGGAGCTTTGCATATATTGCACAAACTCTCGTTTTCATAATTCTACCGATTACAGCGCTCTTTAGGAAAAGAATCCTTTTTAAGTATAAAGTTGCTATTCTTCTAATCTGTTATTTTCTTTTTGGATCTTCAGCTTTTTGGTCTTTCGGACTCTTCGGTCTAGGAGCTCTTTTCTTCGCATCAGCATGTTTTTTATCAACGGTTATCTGGGACAAAAAAGCAGGTTTAATAACTTTGGTGATTACTGAACTGATTACCATATTCATAGGATCATTGTATATTCTCCAAGTTTTAGAACTTGATTTTGATACACAAATATTCAACTCATCAATAGCTTCATGGTTAAATAGAATAATCACACCAGCAATACTAATATACGTTAACATCCTTACTATTGAGGCTTTTAGCAAAGAACTTCACTTAAAGATTGAAGAATTAAAGAATCAAAAAGGCGCCCTTCAGAAAAAACTAGAAGAGAATGAGATTCTTATGAAATCCATGGTAGATAGAGAGTTGAGGATGAAAGAACTAAAACAGATGATAAAAACCGATTGATGAGAAATCATCATTTCCCCAGATAATTTAATAATGGCCTTCTAAACTTTTAATCTCTTCGTTATTTTCTCGTAAGCCAAAAGCAGTGATAATTGAAGCTGCTTAATTATTAACAGTTAATGAGGAACAGACTGCTCAAGAAGACCGTGTCAGTTATTTTGGCTTTAACAAATCTCCTATTCAACCCTCTTCTCTTTTTGCAAACCGTTGCAAACGAACCAAAAGAAGTCGTATCTCTAAGAACAGAATCTTCCAAAACATTCTTTGTTAACAATTTTGATAATCAGAAAACGTATCAAAAGATTCAATATGCAGATAAAGTTCATTATTTGCAGAATGGAAAATGGTTAGAGGTTAATAATAGTATTGTGAGAATTAACGAAAGTTTATTTGAAAATGTGGCAAATGATTTCAATTTTGAGATTAACCAAAAACTGGAAGACGGAGTTACTTATAATAAAGAAGGAGACTATTGCGAGATTAAACTTAAGGAAATTGATGAAGAAGAATTTCAAAATATAGACGTACAGATTGATGAGAACAGGGCTTTCTATTCTTTATCTGAAAATCTAAGACTTGAATTTACAGTACTGTCTACGGGAGTAAGAACAGAAGTTGTTGTTACGGAAGGAAGTAATGCGCCGAAAGAAATTGTGTTCAATGTGACTAATTGTAATACGGAACTTTTTGATGAGGCAATAATGTTTGACGATGATAGTCAGTCGAAGGTTAAACAGGAGATATTAAAGGATGAAGAAGGAACAAAGCTTATTCTAAAACCAAATTATCACACACTTGGCGAAATTAAAGGAGAACTTAGAATCGATCCATCAATTAATACCGGTGTTACAAAAGATAGTTTTGTTTCAACAACAACACCTTATGGTAATGGGAGTAGAAGATTTCTTGCAATTGGAACATATTATGACAGCACAGTTGACGCAATCTTTCCCAAATCAAAAACGCTGATTAGCTTTACAGATCCGGAAGTTCCTGATAATGCTGTTATTGTAGATACACAACTTGAAGTTTATCACTACGGAACAAATGTAAATAACGGAGAATTTTATGTTTCTGCCATTACTGAAGATTGGGAAGAAAATGAGAGTTGGCCCGGACCTGCCACGTCGAGAGATTTCGGATCAACAACATTCCCATATTTTAATACCAATTCTGTAGCGATAAAAAGAGTCGTTAATCTGAACGCTGAGATTATTGACGAACTTCAAACTTATCAGAAAGGTATTTCTCTGCAAAATTACGATGACGATTCAAACGGTGTAGTAATTTGTTCAAAAGAGATTCCAAGTGGACCATGTTTAGATGGAATGGAGCCAAAGTTAATTATCACATATTCTTTAGGTTCAGTTCCAAAAGTTCCGGAACTTGGAGTTCCTGATGATAACTGGGAACTTGGACCGAATGAAAATTATGAAAATGTTGTTTGTTCACAGACGGGGAAAGGTCTTGGATGTAACGTTGGTTTTATGGTGAAAGTCGAAGATACGGAAGATTCAATGCCAATTGAAACTATTATTGAGATTACAGACGAAACGGGAGAGAAGATAGAAATTGTGCATGAACAGAATGAATCCGGTTGGTTTGAGGAATTTGTGCAAATTACAGATGGAAACTGGAGTTGGCGGGCAAAGACTGTAAATAAATATGGGAATGAAAGTGATTGGAGCGTAACTAAACATTTTCTAGTTGACACAACAGCACCAAGTATCCCGGATCTTGTTGAAGAGCCAACATTTACCAAGAGTACAACAAATTATGTTAAAACCAATTTCTCGACAGATTTATCAAATATCATTAAGTACAACTTTCAAACATCTCTAGCCGATGATTTTTCAATAATTGCGAAACAATCTTCCTGGACATCACTAAATTACTACACTTTCCCAAGTCTTGTTAATGACAAAAAGTATTATTATCGAGTAAATGCAAAAGATAAATACGGAAATGAAAGCGATTACAGTGAGGTTACTAATTCAATCCAAGATTCAAAAAATCCAAGTATACAAAATATCATTCTTTCTGAAAATGTAATTTCTCCGTCAAACGAAGACGGTAATTTAGATTTCACGATAATTTCAGCAGATGTAATCGAAAGCAATTGGAAAACTAACTATTACCGAATTTATAACGCGAGACGACAAGTTATACTTGAACGCGAAATTCAAACTCAGAATTTCGTACAAATAATTGATGGTAAAGATGACAATGGAGACTGGCTTCCCGATGGTGTTTACAAAATCGAATTGATTTCACATGATCTTGCAGGGAATATCACGGTGCAAGGAGGCCCTTCTGCCTCAAGCAAATATGATAAATATTTTCTTTTTGTAATTGATAATTCTGCTGGAGTTTTAAATATTTCCTATCCTGAAGATAACTCATGGTTTCAAGATAGTGTAAATTTGACAGGAATTACCGGAGTTAATTCAGTCGTAACTATTAAGAATACGTCTTCGGGGGAAATATTTACTCCAAATGTAAATTCCGAAATTGGAGTATTTGAGCAGAAAATCAGTTTAATTGAAGGGAAAAATGATATTGAAATAACAGCAATTGACCAGCATGGGAATATCGTATCTAAAGAATTAACAATCTACGGCGATGTCACCAATCCTGAAATTGTTGAAATTTCCCCCACCGGTTTGATTAATGATGATCAGCCTACAATTGAGATAGAATTGAAGGATTTCGGATTTGAAAACTACGCAAGTGGTGTAAATCTCGAAAGTTTATATTTATCAGTATTTTATACTGTAGGGACAGATTATCAATCTGTCCAAAATGAAATAGTTCTGGTAAATGAAGGAATTAACGTCACTTCTCTGGGAAGATTTGAAGGCTATTGCGATGCAGATAAATGCTTTGTTAAATATGAAGTTGAAACGCCAATCCAGCCCGATGGAAACTATGAGATTTATGTAAAAGCGAAAGATATTTCAGGTAATGAAACGGAAGGTTCAGAAGATTTCGAAATTGACTCAAAGACATTTTTGGAAGTAAATGAACCGATTGGTGAAGAATTATTCAATTACTCTAATGTTGTAGTTGAAGGCGTGGCGGAAGCTGGCGCAACTGTTGAAATTTGGAATAATGAAGTATTTGTTTTAAGTTTTATAAATTCTGAAACGCAAGACAATCCTAACGTTATAGCCATTTGTAGGAACATGCCATGGCATGTTCAAGATAACGATTTTGAAGTTTGTGATTTCAAAATTGAAAACTTTCAACTTAAATCGAATTCCGAAATTGAACAAATTGTTGAAAACAACATTTTACTCAAGAGTACAGATATTGCTGGTAATGTAATAGAAACAGCACAAAGTATCTATACAAATTTATTCAGTATAAATCTTGCAATTGATTCAGATTTAGAATACTTCAGCCCCAATAACGATGGGAGACAGGATGGTGTAAATTTTATAAACATCGAAAGTGACGGACAAATTGGTGAATGGGTTTTAGAAATAAAAGACGAAGAACAAAAGTTAGTAAAAAGTCTTAACGGAATTGAAGCTTTGCCACGGAATATTTATTGGGATGGAAAAAGTACCGAGGGAATCAATGTTGAAGATGGCGACTATGCTTATTCTTTGAAGATAGTTACAACAGATGCTGTTGAAATTGAAACTGAAAAAAAGACTGTTCATGCAAGAACTGAGGTTGATAATAGTGTAATAATTACGAGTCCGAAAAGCGAATCTGTAACAACCAAAGGGGTGACAACGATTTATGGACTTGCTCCGATAGAAAGTGCAATACGACTTTGTGTCGATGTAATTGGGATAGAAGGAAATTGCAATCTGGAATTTGATACACAATCAGGTGAGACCGGAACTTTTTCTAGAATAATTCCTTTAATCCGCTTGCCAGAAAATTCACAAACCGTAAATGTAATTTCCGCGTGGTCAGTTGATAAATACGGAAATCAAAGCGAAGTTTCGAATTCTGTTAAAGTTACTGTCGACAGTGTTAATCCTTTTATCTCAATTTCTGCACTTCCTGCAATTACCGGCGTGAATAAGGAGGATGATTATCAAAGACTTCTTGAGAAAATTGAAGCTGGAACTGTGACAAAGGAAGATATTGATAATTTGAAAACAGTTATACTCAGATCGACCGTTAGTGCAAATACAGAATGGGTAAACTTTGAATTTGCAGATTTTACGAATTTAAGTGAGCTTCCAGATAACTATGATTACGAACAGATTGGCTGGATTGATGGAGAAAATGAATCTCACTATTTTTCTACTCCATTGCTTGCCCCGCCTGCGGGGATAATGGGGGATCAAGGGGGGTTGAACGAAACAGAAAATCATTGTTCAACATCCGAATGTACTTGGGATTTCTACTACCCTGTTCCTCCTGTAATCGGCGGAATTTATGAAATCGTATACACAGGAAAGAAAGCGGAAACCATCGAGAAGATGTCCGCTTCAATAATAATTGACGGAAGTCTACCTCTTGCTCCAACAATCTTGGATATTAATGCTTCGACAGGCTCAGCACAGGTAAAGGAGACAAAAAATCTGAATATCTTCAACGAAGCGTATTATTCAAATATAAAGCAAATTGAAATCATCGGAGTTTCAGATCCGAGTGTTGAGATTAGTATTTTTGACGAAAGTGAAAATACAATTTGCGAAACAGAGACAAACGAGATTGGAATTTTCTACTGCATTGCAGATTTATCGGAATTTAGCGAAGATACAGACTTCGGTTTAAAGTTGAAAGTTGAAGCGAATGATGGATTAAATATTGTTGATTCAATTGAGGATGTTGAATTGATAATTGATCAAACTTCGCCGGAAGTTGTCGGAAAGAAGGTTTCCCCTGAACAAGTCCAAAGCGGAACTGTCGCTGAGTTTGAATTTTCTACAAACGAAAGATTGAAGTCTGCGGTATCAGACAATGGACTTTACACGGAAGATTTAGTTTTGTCGACGGATGGAAAAGTAGCTACAGGAGAAATGTATATTGATCCGACACAAGAAGAAGGTTTGTATGAGATTGAGGTGAATCTTTATGATTTAGCAGGAAATATCACAACGGAAAAAGTTGGTGTAATTGTTGATAATACTAAGCCGGATATTTCAGAAATCGAAACAACGGATTGGGGAAAATCGGGAATTGAATATGTGAAAGGAATACCTGCAATCGACAGGTTGAAGTCAGGATTTGTGACAAGTGATGAAAGTGTTGAGATTGGTGGATGGGCCGAGAAAGGCTCAACGGTTGAGGTTTTTGTAAATGGGAAGATTGAAGATATTGTAAAGGTTGAAAACTCAAATTGTGGAGACGATGTTTGCAACTGGAATTATAATCTAGAATTCGAAAAGGAAGGCGGATATACAATTGCAACAAGAGTAAAAGACTTGGCTCAAAACTCCTCATTAATTAGTCTGAGCGTCACAATTTATTATGACAAAACCCCTCCGGCTAAAATTGACATATTAAATTTAGAAGAAACAACTTATGAAAGCACAGTATCATTTGAAATAGAAACCGAGGCACTTGCCGATTTAAGAATTGAAATTGTTAGTCCAACAGATGGAAAGGTATATGAAAAGATTTTGCAAAACTCAGCAAATGGAATAACAAGTATTGATGCAAATATTGGAGAAGAAATTGGAAATTATATTGTAAGAGTAACTGCATATGACTCTGCAGGGAATACGAAATTTGCAGAAAAAACTTTTGAAAAATTAGAAGTACCTTCACCCGTAGTTCCTCCTAGCTACGAACTACAAACTACTAACTACCCCACTATCACCAATGGGAATGTGCTTGGAATCTTTGAAGAACAGTTATCAAAACAGAAACAAGAGGATAGTAACAAAGTACAAGGCGCAAGTTTGGAAGATCCATGGGCAGGACAATTTGGTGATAAGCTAAGCAATGCATGGATGAATGTGAATATTAAATACGATGGAAGCTATAATGTAGAAAGCTATTCCGTTCCTACCCCCACTCTCACAATGATTGATATTGAATCGAATTCGGGAACGATTTATGGCGTTGCAACTCCAAAGAATCAAAAGATGTCGATTAATTATAATTTCTATTACGCCACATTTAACGAAGCGAAAAGTCTTTGTGGAATTGCAAGTTGGAAATCCGTCGGAATGATTTTCGGAAGAGAGAAGGATTGTGTGGAGCAGAAAATGGGAATCGATGATCTGCGAAGCTGGTATGCAGGACAAAGCGCAATGTGTTCATTTATTCCGGTTACTTCCCTACTTTGCATAAACAGTAAGCTGAGCAGTTGGAGGAAAGAAGAATCGGGCGTTACAGAAATATCAGCTCAACACGTTATGGTTTCATTTTATAAAAATAACATCAACTCTTCGTTTACAGAGGTCTGGAATGACTCAACAGATGGAAGGTTTGCCAAAAACATTTCAATGCCGGAGAATGTTTCAATTGGTGACAGAGTTCAGGCAAAAACTTCAATATTTGGGGATTTTGAGATCAGCGGTGTGAAAGTTGATTATAGACTTAGTGATGGAAAAGGATTACAAAGCGGATTAAGTTCAGCACTCACCGTCGGCGCCCCTCGAGTAATTCCTGATTTTATTGAGCCACTTGGAGATGATACTGTTTGCCAAGGCACACATAACCCGAACAAGCAATATTCAGTCGCCGAAGCTGCCATTCTGCTTGGAGATATGTTAACGGAAAGAACTACCGATAAACAGTATTACTCCAAGTTCAAATGCTCAAGTCCAGATTGTGCATATATTCCGCAAAAGGCAAAAGATATGTATACTGTAGCAGGAGGTTACTGGAATCCGAAGAATTCTCCAAATACCTACGTCCAGTGCATTGCATTCATTTACATGGCGTATAACTTGGGAGGAAATCCGATTCGCAAAGTAACGGGAAACGCGATCGCAATGGCAGGAAAACAATGGGACTGTGGGAAATATGAAAAGAATGAGGAAGGGAAAGACGTTTGTGTGAATTGGTATTTGGGAGTGAACTCGGCGTATGTAGATCAGTTCAATGTTTATAAAAGCGGAGAGACGGAAGAAATGCCACAAGTCGGCGACGTCATGGTCTGGGAACAAAGCCCACCAAACGGACACGTGGGGATAGTGACCTATGTTAGTGAACATTCGATTTCTGTTGCAAACTCAAATTCGAATAAAATAACACATGAATTTGATTACATAATTAAAGAGAACAAAGTCAGCATAATTGGAGGAAACTGGAAACCCGATTATTGGGCAAGAAAAAAATAGCAATGAACACATCCCGATTCGCTAAAAGCGAATCACCCCTCTTTCAAGAGGGGAAATCCTTCCTCAAAGGAAGGTGGCAAATTTCGAAGAAATTTGACGGAAGGTGTACAAGACTTTATTCTTCAAGTGAAGCGGAGCGGAACCGAGAAGTTTTTGTGTCATTCTCCGAATGGTTCGACCAAACTCACCACAGGTGGAGAATCAGACACAAATTAAAGAATTTATATTTAATACACAAAAATGAAAAAACAAGAAAAAAATATCCTAATCCCATCCGTCATTACAGTACTAATCATAGCAATGGCAATTGGCGGATACTACATCTGGCAAAGCTACAAAACAAAAGAGATTATCATTGACGAAAATACAGAAGGTTCAGCACCCGAAGGCGAAGATTTAGAATATATGAAAACAGTTGATTCTAAGTGTCCTGTAAGAGCAATCAAAAGTGAAACATATAATAATCCTAACTTTACAGTTAGTGATGTATATTGTGCTTTTGCACGAGATGAAGGAGATCTCGGCGAAGATGTCACCGTCGAAATCTACACCACAGACTTTGAAGCAGGAAAACAACAATTCCGCGACTGGCTCGCAGATAATGGATTGGAGGAGAGTGAGAAATTGAGAGTGGAGTATATGGAGAAATAAAAGTTATTGTAGAGACAATTCATGAATCGTCTCTAAATGAACAATATTACTATGACATCAACACATACGCCTCTCGAATCCATTCCATTAATTCCTTATCAATCTCATTTTCATCCTGAATAATCACGCGGTGATTGAATCGATTCGCAGACAATTGATCTACATTATCAATCCTCGGACTATCTAGTTTCTCTGAAAGGGTGAAAGTTATTTTAATATTCTCCTTTGTACAAAATACACCGACGAAGATTTTCCTCGCGACAAAGTGAATGCAACATTCCAGAGATTCTATTTCAAAATCCCCTACTTCTTTTTTGACCTTGTACTTTAACGCATCGTAGAGAAATTTACATTTCTCACTTTTAAAATGGTTTTCTATTGCATAAGGCCGGCAAGAATGAGACTGATTTATCTTTTCAAATTTCCTGCCACACTCTGTACATTTCCACATGATAATTTTGAAATTTAAATTAAATTAACCGTTTAATTTCTTTTGCAAACGTTTGATTTCCGAAATCAAAAGATACGCTTTTCGAACCTCTCCATCGGGTTGATCTTCCATGCTTAAATAGAGATCATTTAAATACTCCGGAAGACTCTCTAATCTTACCAAATTATCATATTGAAAAACCTCATTTTTTAATTTCATTCGAGGGTTGGGGAAGACAACAATTCCATCTTGGTGAATGATTCTAGGATTGATTCCTTCTTTTTCAAAAAGAGTATTCAAAATTATGATACTTCTATAAAGCTGTGCTCGTGGGCTTATAAATTCGTATTCTGTGGTTTTAAACTTCTGCCGCCAAATTTTCTGACCTACCCATATTTCTCCCGAATAATTTTTGCTTTCTAGACATATAACGCCCTTGCGACAAAAGAGAATGTGATCAACATCGAATTTATGACCATCTTTCTCTAGAATTAAGTTATCAATTACTTTTAAATCCTTACCCTTCCGTAGTTCTTCGCTTACTAGTCTCTCTCCTTCGTCACCTTTGAACTGTGCTAGCTGATCACTCTTGAAGGCGATTTTATTTTTTAAGTCCGAGATAATCTCATCTTTGCTATTTAAATCCTTGCTTAACTCACTTATCTTCTTTTTATCTTTACGTGAGGATAAATAGAAAATAGCAAATACAGAAATTATTGAAGAAGCGAATATGGTTAAGAAAAAGGCAATAATAATTTCGGGCATGTTTGGAAAGTGAAATTTACTTATTAATATAATATAAACAAGACGGGTTTTTATCAACCGTAACACATATCGTAATGGATTGTGAATTATCGTGTTATACTTGTAGATATATTAAAAAGAAATAAGATGGCAGAAGTTATTCGCGATGGAAATACTTTCTTTTATCCTTGGAATTCGTGGTCGGCAGAAATGGCACAAAGAACACTAGCTTTGGCTGCTAAGCAAGGAGTAACAAAGCCTACGGTCTATGGCGGACTTGATATTGTTTTTGGAGATGGCCTTTATATGAGAATCAACCCAACAGATGCCGGTGTAGAAGGTTGGTATGGAAATCAATCATCTCCAGATTTGCAAAGATTAGCATCACAAGCAGTGTACGGAGAAGTCTAGTTCTTAACACAAATTCCCAAAAACAATCTTCGACGAAATCCTCAAGCTTTGATATAATTCATAGGTATATTTTATCTCTGAATTGTAAGTGAACACGAAAACAAAAGATGAAAAATATTTAGCACGTGATTCTTCCGCAACACCGTTGGAGGTTAAAAATTCTGAAGGAAGTTTTATCTTCAATGTTAAAGGAAATAAATATATAGATTTTACAATGGGTTGGTGCGTAGGAAACCTTGGCTGGGGAAATAAACAGATTGAAAAGAGAATAAAAGATTTTTCTGGACCCAATTATGTTTCCCCAGATTATTTATACAAACCATGGGCAGAGCTAGCAGAGAAACTGGCAGAAATCACTCCAAAGAAATTAACTAAGAGTTTCCGTGCAACAGGTGGAACGGAAGCTGTAGAAATAGCCTTACAAGCGGCTATGTCTTTTACAAAAAGGACTAAATTTATTTCCCTTCAAGATAGCTATCACGGACATTCAATCGGTGCAATGAGCCTAGGTTTGGTCGATTTCAGAAATTGGTACAAAAACCTATTACCTAATTGTCAAAAGATTTCACCTCCTCTTGACGAAAAAGCCGGAAAGAAAGTTGAAAAACTTTTGGAAAAAGGTGACATCGCAGCATATATTTCTGAACCGATAGTTTGCAATCTTGGAGTAGAGATTCCTACACAGAAATACTTTGATATCGTTCAACATGCTTGCAAAAGATACGGAACACTTTTTATCATTGATGAGGTTGCAACAGGCTTCGGCCGTACAGGAAAACTTTTTGCATTAGAACACTTTAATTTAGAGCCTGATATTATTTGTCTTGCAAAGGGACTAACTGGTGGATATGGTGCTTTGGGCGCAACAGTAACAACAGAAGAAGTTGCGAAAGCAATGAAATTTGAATTTAGCTTTTATTCAACGTTCGGTTGGCACCCAATAAATGTTGAAGCAGCTTTAGCAAACATCGACTATTGGCAGAAAAATAAAACAAGTCTATTGAAAAATGTAAAGAAAATGAGCAAACTAGTTGAGGATCGTTTGAAATCCATTAATTTTGGCAGTAAGGCTGAAATAAGAATAAAAGGATTGGCAATTGGTATCAAGTTTGAAAAAGAAGGATATTCTTATGATTTGACTAAAAAAGCTCTAAAGAATGGTCTATTAATTTCGGCGTTTGACTCATATTCAATACTGATGTTCCCCGCTCTAAATATTGATGAAGAAACTATGAACGAAGGGTTAAATTTATTGGAGAAATCGGTATAATTTAAATCTTTTATGAAAAAGAAACTTCTCAACTTAATACTAATTCTTGTCACTTCATTAACCCTCGCGGGATGTGATGTCACCATCACTCCAAATGATGAGGAGATACAATCCATTGCAAATGACATAAGGGAGAATGTAGAAGAAATCATTGCTGATATAGACACGGTTGACCCAGAAACACCTGTTGAAAATCCTACTCCGGAACCTACTCCAGAACCCGTTACACCCACACCAGTTCCTGAACCCGAACCAACGCCTATTACACCTACTCCGACGCCTGAACCGGAACCGATAGAAGAAACCGGACCGATTATTATTGAGGCGAATTCAACAAATGCAAATAACATCATTAGCTATGGTAGAGATGTAATTATTAAGAATAATGCGAATCAAAAAGGTTATATTAAAATAGATAATGCAGATTTAACGATTGAAGATTACGGAACGATTTCCGGGTACATTCATATTTCAAATGGCAGTATGACCGTGGGTAAGCGAGTATATTTCTACAGCGAAGTGACGATTTATGACGGAAATGTAGATATGTATAGCTACTCGAAGTTTTATAAAGATTTGAAAATTACGAGCGGAAATTTGGTTGCAGAAGATACGAATACTTTTCAAAAGATAACGATTTCCGGAGGCAATTGCACGATTGATGATAACAATGATGTCATGGGAGATATCTATAATCCCTACGGAAAAGTATGGATTGGGAAATCAAACGTTGTATATGGCGACATTTCAGCAAGAATATTCACACAGTCCGGAGATAATGATCTGAGAGGAGATTATCCGGAGTAAAACCACTTTTCATCTTTCCCCTTGTTACCTGTAAATGGTTGTATAGTCTTTGGGGTCTGGGACAACCTGTTCCGGTAGTTATCTGTATTGGGTTGCTATCTATCGGAATTAGGTTGTCCCAGCACTTTTGGTTACTTTTTGTGTAAAAAGTAACAGAATGAAACATCATACAGTTTTATATTAACTTATTAAATTTAAGGGAACAACCATGGTTGTTCCCTACCCAAATCACTCCTACAAAATCTTATCCTTAATCAACTCCACATAATCCAAAATGTGAGAAACATTTGAATCGGTCTGTGCTAAAAGAGCTTTGATATCAAGACTTCTCCCGTTAATTTGAACATGCGTAACAGACTGTCTAATATTTTGAATCTGCTCTTCCGTCATGCCATACCTTTTCAATTTTGTCTTAAAATCATCAGGAATGTCATGATTGACAAGATAACTTTTCATCTCATTAAATTTCGCAGGACTAATCGTTAAATCAAAATTAAACATTCCCAAAAACTGATTCTTAAGATCTGCAAACCTGCTACATTCCTCCTCTATCTTATCAACTAAACTCAAAAGCTTTGCCTTCTGTTTATCAATAAAGGTCTTCTTTCCATACTTATATGCTGTAAACAAACGGTCTTTTGTAACATCAAAATCTTTTGCATAAGTATAGACCTTAGATACATTATTGAACAAATCAACAGGAACCACTCTCATTGGATTAACAGAAGTTGTACTAACAGTATTAACTGCACTTCGACAAATTTTCTTGAAATTGGAAACCAGGTTAAAAGGATCATTCATTGCCTGCTCATCCGTACCCTGTAATGAATTCGAAAGAAAAGCAACTAAAGATGAAAGTGAACCGACAACCAAAAGAGCAATTCCTACGGACAAACCTCCACTTGGAACTGCCAATACTATGCCACCGGCTAATAGCAGACCAACAGCCAAAACCGTTGCAATTACAATTATCCACTGCGAATCATTGTAATCATCCATCGCTTGAGTTTTGAAATCAGGAATAACAAAATTAATTTCCATATCCTCAACTTCAGATTCCGATTCTAAATTGTCAAAAGGTTTTGAGGCACGGTAGATAATTTTATACTCATAACGCTGACTCATTTGGCCGCTCTCTGCAAATCCAAAATCAAAGTCATACCAATCCCAATCTTTTCCTGTCAAAGAGAACACCACCTCCCAATAGGAATCCTTTTGAGCCGAATCCTCACAAATATATTCATCTATCAATGTCCAAGTTGCAACTCCTGACTTTCGTTCATATAGCTCAACAACAAAGGAATTAACCGTCATTCCGGTGTTCTGAAATTTGAAATTAAGTTGATAAGAATCTTTGATATCAACATTCTGAGGAAAATTATTTGAAACTAATGCAACTGATATTGCAGAATTAGATGGGTTCTGCTCCAAAAGAAAATTCACAACCTTTGCACCTACCCTAGGAATCACACCATCCTTATCATCGTAACCAGTCATAGCAGCTGTAATCTTCACTGTAGTTCTAGGAACAATGATTGAATATCTACCATCGCTTCCGGTTTTCACGTAAATATCTTCCACAAAGACCGTTGCTCCGGCAATTGGTTGTAAAGTATTTGCGTCTTGAACAATCCCTGTAACGGTAATTGTATCTTCAACTTTGCTCGAATCAATCAGATTATCATTTTTATCATACAAAGAAGCCTTGTCAGAAATATTGTTCCAAACGGGTCTTTTTCTATTCCAATAAAATTTCAAGCCTGAATCCGTTCCCTCACCTGAATACAAATAAAGCTTTTGACCGGAAGGAACCATTGTATTAAGAGGAAAAACATACTGGCTATTTCCACCATCTTTTATTTTCCAAAAGCTGATGTCCTCTTCAAGGCTTTTGTTATTCTCAAGAATAATATATTCTTCATTTAAATTCGTGAACTCACCGGTTTGAGGATTTCTATCTAAACCTTCAGGATTGTGAACAGTTTGTAGAATTTTCATAACAGAAAAGATTAATTATTAATAATTATCTTCTCATATATAACCTGAAGAAATTTATCAGCAGAGATTAACGGAGAATAAAACATGGAATTAAGGTGAGATTATCCAAAGTAACAACATTTTCGGAAATAATTTTGCCATCACGGACCTGTCAATTGAATTGAAGGAGGTCACTGAGGTTCTCGAAGTGACCGGACGCTTCGAGTCACCTCAGCGTCCTTTTTATCTCTATATGCAACAGACAACTTCGGCAAATTATCATATTCGCCTGCAATTAAAGACTCTTTCTTATTTTTTGACCAACCTTGTATTTGCTTCTCTCTATAAAAAGCATCATCTATTCTGTCATATTCTTCAGAATAGACTAGCTTAACTGGTCTTCTCATTTTTGTATAATTTGCCCCTTCACCCATTTGGTGCTGTGATACTCTCAAATCCAGTTCTTTTGTACTTCCAGTATAATAACTTCCGTCTATGCATTTTAATATATACATATAACCTCTAGACATTTTGTATTTGTTTAAAATGTAATTGTCGTCTCGATACGTTTGATTCACAATCACTCGACGACCATTCTTAATTTTTAATATTATCATATTCTACAAGAAAGGACCGCATTTCTGCGGTCCTTTCAAAAACTTATTAATTGCTATTTCTTCGCTACTTCCTCTGCAATATTTGAAGGAACTTTTTCATAATGATCAAATTCCATTGTAGAAGATGCTCGACCTGAAGTCATAGATCTAAGTTGAGTTGTCCATCCGAACATTTCAGAAAGAGGAACAAGAGCCTTGATAACCTGAGCCTGACCTCTTGCACTCATACCTTGAATCTGGCCTCTCTTTGAAGATACTGTTCCAGTTACATCACCAGCATAATCATCAGGAGTTACAATTTCTACCTTCATGATTGGTTCTAGAAGAACAGGTTTTGCTCTTTTCATACCATCCTTGAATGCCATTGAACCGGCGACCTGGAAAGCAGCTTCAGAAGAGTCAACTTCGTGATAAGAACCATCATAAACAACGACTCGAATGTCAACAACAGGATATCCTGCGACGACACCGGTTTCCATTGCTTTTTTAACACCTTTTTCAATAGGAGCAATGTATTCTCTAGGAATTGCACCACCCTTAACTTCGTTAACAAATTCAAATCCTTCGCCTGATTCTCTTGGTTCAAGTCGAAGGTAACAGTGACCGTACTGACCTCTACCACCAGACTGTTTAATATATCTTCCCTCTTGCTCAACAGTGGTTTGAATAGTCTCTCTGTATGCAACCATCGGTTTACCTTGAACAGCTTCAACACCATACTCTCTTCTCATTCTATCTACAATGATTTCCAGGTGAAGCTCACCCATTCCAGAAATAATTGTTTGTCCGGTTTCTTCGTTTGTTTCAACTCGGAATGTTGGATCTTCTCTCAAGAATTTACCAAGAACAACACCCATCTTTTCCTGATCAGCTTTTGTCTTTGGTTCGATAGAAGAAGAAACAACAGGCTCTGCGAAAGTAATCTTCTCTAGAATAATCTTGTGACCTTCGTCACATACTGTATCACCGGTAATTGTGTCCTTTAGACCTACAATTGCGACAATATCTCCTGCACCCGCTTCTTCAATCTCTTCTCGAGTATTTGCATGCATCATTAAGATTCTACCAACTCTTTCCTTTACACCCTTTGTTGAGTTGTAGATATATGATCCTGCTTTTAAGCTACCAGAGTAAATTCTTACATAGGTCAATGTTCCAACATGTGCATCATTAACAATCTTGAAAGCAAGACCGGAGAATGGTGCATCATCGGCAGGTTGCATAAGAACTTCCGTTTCATCATCAATATCAGCATGTCCAGAAACAGAACCTCTATCAATAGGTGATGGATGATAATCACAAACAGCATCAAGAAGTTTTTGAACAATAACTCCTCGTCCGTCTCCACCCATTACCAAGAAAATCTTTCCCTGCATTGAACCGACTCTTAATGCTCTTCGTAGTTCTTCTTCGTGAATTTCTTCTCCAGCCAAATATTTCTCCATTAAATCGTCATCGAATTCAGCAGCAGCTTCAATAAGCTTTTCTCTGTATTCCTTAACTTTTTCGGTCATATCAGCAGGAATTTCTTCGACCGTCAATTCATGATCTGCATATTCTTTATATGTATATGCCTTCAAATCGACAAGATCGACAATTCCTCGAATATCTTTTTCATGACCAACAGGAAGAGCAAGAATTACAGCATTGGAAGATAATCTTTCTCTAATAGAATCAAAGCTCATGTAGAAATCTCCACCGATAGCATTGATTTTATTGATGAAACAAATTCTTGGAACGTGATATTTGTCAGCTTGTCTCCAAACGGTTTCAGATTGTGGTTCAACTCCCATTTTACCATCGAAAACAACGACAGCAGCATCCAAGACTCGAAGTGAACGTTCAACTTCAGCTGTGAAATCTACATGTCCCGGTGTATCAATGAGGTTAACTCTATGTGTAATTCCGTTTCTATCCCAGAAGCAGGTTGTAGCAGCTGACTGGATTGTAACTCCTCTTTCCTGTTCTTGTTCCATCCAGTCCATTGTTGCAGCACCTTCGTGAACAAGTCCAATTCTGTGCACTTTTCCTGTTAGATAGAGAATTCCTTCTGATACAGTTGTTTTTCCTGCATCGATATGTGCGATAGTTCCAATGTTTCGATATAAATCGAGAGGAATCTTTCTTACCGTAGTCTTAGCCATAGTTTCGATTAATAAAATGATCTAAAAATTTCTGGGAAACGCAAATCGCGTTCTGAAAATCAATTACAATTTACAACAAAAGACGTAAAAGATAAACCTTTTATTGTTTATGTCCACCTGTTTTACAATAAAAAACCCCTCTTTACAAGGGGATACTTTTACCCACATTGCACCTTAGTGCGCTGTGATTATAACAAAATAACTCTTAAATTCAAGAAGATTACTCTTTATAAGCTTTTCTTGCAATGAGGGAAGCTAATCCGCCTATTACAAATAATGAAATTCCTATCATCAATCCGACATTCATAGAATCAAATACCCCTGTTGATGGTGTCGTTGTGCCCTTACCAACCTGGGACGGAGGTGTTTCCTCAGCCGCTGCAGTAATTGTATACGTACCACCGGTTGCGGTTCCTAGAAGATCATCACCGGAAACGGTTTGAAAAACTCCCGTTGTTAATGCTCCTGATGTTACAAACTCTACAGAGGTTGTTCCCTGTGCCAGCGCAGTAAAATTAACAGTAAATACAGTTATATCGGAACCCGTTATCCCTGTTAATGAATTCACACTAACAAGAATTGTTCCACCGGCTTCACTTTTCGTTGGGTATTGATATCCTGATTGTTCTGTAATGGACACAAATTGTAATTTAGTAGTGTCATATTCAAGAACAACATCAACTCCCGCAGATGTCTCGCCGGCTGTATTTAGTTTGACAGCAAGTGGCACAGCGCTACCGACCGAATATGTACCTGTAGATGGAGACATTGTTAATGAGGCATCTTGAGCATATGTCTTACCTGTAAAGGATGACAATAGTGCCGCCACGATTAAGGAACCTCCTAATAATTTTACTCCGGCAGATTTCATGTTTTTCATAAAAGAAATTAACTACTAACTAAAGATAAAACAAATTTCCTAAAAGTTCAATGGTTAAGTATTCTATTTCGTTCCTTACTGAACAAGACGATCTTCTGTTCGCTCTGATTCTGGACGACTTTCCAGAATTTCATAACCCATCGATTCCGCTTTAATTGGAGCTAACTGAAGTGTATCGCCACCTTTATTAAACAGTGTAACAAATGTCAAAGGAGCAGTTTCTTCACCCAATTCATACTCAAAGGTGAGCTCTCCTGTACTAATTGTAGTATAAGAAATCTTTGCAAAGGTTCCTTTCCCCGCAAATAGATTCTCCTCTCCCGGTTCTTTTACTGATGCTAGTCTAATTCTTCCTTGTGTAGAGTCAATTTCACCAGCTAATAATTGGTCAAAGTTCTCCCCGACTGTTACAGAATCAATCTGCACAAGTGCGGGATTATACCTAATAACAGCTTCTATTCCGGGAGTTTCATAAACGGAAGTTTCTACCGTAAGATTCATTACAGAACTTTCGTTAAGAACTGCCGACCCTTCGGATTCAAAACCAAGAACTGCTATAAATTCATCACTTTGAGATTCTTCGGATGAAGTTGTCGACTCTTGCTCAACAACAGTTTCTTCTACTTTAAAGTTATTAGTATAAAGGTAATAAGAAATGCCCACAGAAGCAGCAAGTATGAGAAGAAGAATTATAATTTTGGCAGCTTTCATTTTACTTTGATCCATTAAATACAGTTAACTAAAACGTTCAGCTATTATTCAGAATACATATCACCAATCTTGAACCAGTTTCCATACATTATCGCAACTTCTGCTCCTGTCACCATACACTTACCATCAAAGTTCCTCAGTAAACAATCTTCTTGAAAAAGCTTTGCTACCAGAACTGCATAGTCTCCCGTATTAACAACATCCTTTTTAACACTTGTTTCTACATCTCCAGCTAAAAATTCTTCATCTATTACTATTCGGTTTTCTCCTGGCACCAAATTTGCTGTTATCTCTCTAGATAAATATCCCAAAGGCTTTACTCCCATTGTGTATTCTTTTGCGTCTTTTCCTAGAAGGACAATTGGTGTTACGACTCCATCCGTATTTGATACTCCATAATAAGTTGTTCCATCAATTACAACTTCTACCTTTGAATTTGAGTCATCGTCCTTAAGTTGCAAATCTATTACTAAATTTAATACGGGAATACTAACGGGTGTTTCTTCTACGGTCACGTTGAATGTTTTTGTACCTGTATTTCCCTCATCATCAGTTGCTGCTACGGTCACCGGAAAATTTCCTAGTTTCGATGTTGCACTTGGTGTTCCTGTTAGTGTTCCGTTTGTGTTTGTTAGCCAATCTAGATTACTATCTATCGTTATTGTTACACTGGTAATTGTGTCTCCTTCAGGATCTGTTATCATCGGGTGGTATACAAATGGCAGTGTTCTATATGCTGTTTGATCTACAGCATCTATTACGGGAGCTTGATTTACAGCAGGCGCTTCTCCTTCACAGTTGATCGTAACACTATCATTCTCTCCATTCCACATATTTGTTCCTAGTGTTGTATCTTGTCTTACTGTCATCTCATTATCATCCAGATCTGTATATGTATATAGATTGTATAGACTTAACATTACTTTATGATCGTTTCCGTCCTTTAGGTTTAGTGTATTGCCATTATCTGTTATGCTGCCTGGTATAGTTATTGCTTTGTTTAAATCGGAATACTTTATGTATTTGATTGCATAGTGTTTTCCATTTTCCATCAAGTACAGCTTTCCTATTGGTCCTGTAAACGATTGATCCTCGTCATTGTATTCTACATGATCCTTTACTATTATTCCTGTTGTACAGTATGAAGTCTTATCTATCTCTTTCTTCAAACTTCCCATAGGTGCCCAATCTGCATATTCTCCTCCCCAGGCTCCCATATCACTTCTGCTTCCATCCGGATCTAAAATCGATGGATCTCCTGCATCTATTGCTGGTGATGTCGGTTGCAAATAATAGCTTCCGTCGGTGGTGAAAAGCGGATCGAGAGAAATATTTGAATTATCTGGATTGACTCCTTTATAATTTTCCATATCGTTTCCCCAAACATCATTATTGTTCAAATCTAAAGTGCCTATGAATTTTTCTTCTGTATATGTATCTGCATAAATACCGTTGTGGTCATTATCTACAATAGCATTGTTTGTAATTTTCATATAACAGGAATTATACAAACCGATTCCAGAGCCATAATTATTAATTATTGTATTATTCACTATTTCCACCATAGATGAATCTCCAGATGCAACCCCATAAGCGTAATTCTGACTAATTAGGTTGTTAAGGATTTTTACATAAGATGAATCAAATGGACTAATTCCACTAAAGTCATTTCCACTTATTATATTATTTACTATCTCTGCTTGTGAGGAATCCCATAAAGAAATTCCATAACTACCACCATTAGAAATTACTGAGTCTAAAATCATTGAAATTGAGTTTCCTGTCAACCGAATGGAACCTCCAATATCAACACTATTTCCATCAAACGTAGAACCATAAATCTCAAGTCTTGAGTTGTCCGTAGCATCTACACCGGCATGCTGATGATTTGTGAATGTGGAATTTGTTATTTTTACATTCGAACTCCCATGAAGAGAAACCCCCGGCCAGTAGTTACCATCAAACGTAGAATCTGAAATTGTCCCGGCTGTTGTTGAATCGTAGTAAACTCCTGCTGTCGGTCCATTTTTTAATGTCACTTTACTTAAATTAACTTCTTTCGCCTTCACAATATGAATTAGTGTATCTCCCGCTGAACCATTGACTATCAAAGAATTAAAGTTTACTGTTGCATTTGCACTATCTATCTGAAAAGGTTTACCATTCCCTAAAATTCCAGCTCTTGGAGTATCTGTTACATTTTGAATTATTGTTCCAGTTCCTTCACCTTGTATTACCATACTCAATGTAGAAGAAGTTTTTAGTTCCGCCTGTTGATCATAAGTACCATTATGAATGGTAATTACAGAATCACTTTTTGCACTTGCATATGTAATTGCATCATTGATTATGTCAAAACAAGTTGCGTTTGTGCCAACCTCCTCAAATGTTGTATTTGTAGGACAATCAGATTTATTAACAAACACATCGAATTCTACAGCTGAAGCTTCACTCCTCGTCTCCTGACTCTTCATCACTAACCATATTGATAATGGTAGTGCTAATGCTATCGATATTACTGCTACTAGAACAAATACTTCCCGTGTTTTCAGTTTCATCTTGTGGTTTTGTGAATTTTACTAATATTAATGTATAAGATTTGAAGTCAAATGTAAAGAAAAAACATTTATTTGATGACAACAGTTTAACTTTGGTGTAGATTAAATTTATATAAATATATGATTATATAAATGGCTGTTCTAACAATACTGGGATTAGTAAGATTCTTTGCTGCATTTACAATACTCTTTTATCCATTCTGGTGAACAGTACTCTGCTTTTCCCTCGATGCGGCTGATCATGCAATTCTTGTCCTCTCCGGAGCAAGAGAAAAAGTTAGTTTACACAAATATGAACTTTATGATAAATTTTTCGACTTGTGGCAGTACATATTTATGTTCCTCGTAAGCTTCAATACTGACATTCCCTATCTTCTAATTCCACTATTTGTATTAAGAGCCGTCGGGAATCTTTTATTTTTAATAAAACAAGAACGAAAAATCTTCCTCTACACACCAAATATTTTTGAGAACGTTTTTCTTGCTTATTTTATCTTACTTAAATTCTTTGATCTTAATATTGGTGAAGATCAGACTGCATTAATAATAACATTTGCAGTTTCAGCAATACTAAAGATTATTCAAGAATTCTTAGTCCATTGGAAAGCGGTATTCCCATTTGCCCCAGTATACAAATACTTCGGGAAAGAAAATTATAATAAGTAATTCCGGTGATTGGTTGTTGATGTTCGCGAAGTGATCTATTTTACCCTCTTTATAAAATCATCAGGTTCTTGAAGGT
This sequence comes from uncultured Candidatus Saccharibacteria bacterium, assembly GCA_964501355.1. Lineage (GTDB taxonomy): Bacteria > Patescibacteriota > Dojkabacteria > CAZCSM01 > CAZCSM01 > CAZCSM01. Next base: position 43,215 of record CAZCSM010000010.1, read on the forward strand.
ATGGGAACCATTTCTCAATTATCTTTTGCAAAAGATTGAACTTCGTAAACAGTGTAGGGATAAAAAAGATTAGAAATGCCAGGATTGAATATTTCGTCACATCAGGACTTCGAAAGAATATACTATTCAAAACATTAATTCCTATTACTAAGAATAAGAGTAAAAGTATTAGTAAAACTCCGGATTTTCTCTTCGACCGTTCCGAATCTTCATAAAGCTTCCGCATAGTTGCACCATCCAATTGTAAATTGGATAAATCGGGAACACCCTGTTGTAATGCGGGCATTTGCTGGTTAAATTGGTTGTTCAATTGTGGATTCTGCATTAACTGCTGTTCCATCTTTTTGTTCAAGTAAAATATCTAGATTAATTTGAGTTTGGCCTTCTCTCTTTCCTTCAATAATCTCTTTTGCAATCTGATTTTCCACATTTTGCTGTAAATATCGAAGAAGCGGTCTCGCTCCCATTTCCGGATCATAGGATTCTTCTGCAATTTTATTAATGCTCATTCCACTATATGTAAAATCAATTCCTCGTTCAGCAAGCTTCTTTTGCAACTTACGCAAATTAACATCTGCAATGACTCGCATAACTTCCAAGCTTAAAGGATTGAATGCGATAACAGCATCAAAACGGTTTATGAATTCCGGACGAAGGTATTGCATAAGAACAGGCATTAAGGTTTCTCTTGCATCAGAAGTTCTGTCAGCACCCTCCATTAACTGAGAAATCTGCATCGATGCGATATTACTTGTTGCGATAATAATAGTATTACGAAAATCTACCGTTCGACCTTTCCCATCTGTTAATCGTCCATCATCAAGAACTTGCAGAAAAATATCAAAAACCTTTGGATGCGCTTTTTCTATCTCATCAAGAAGAATGAGTGAATATGGACGCTCGTAAATTGGATTAGTCAGTTGCCCACCCTCTTCATAACCCACATATCCCGGAGGCGCACCAACAAGACGTTGAACAGTATGTTGTTCTGAAAACTCTGACATATCAAGTCGAATCATTGCATTCTCGTCATCATAAACAACCTTTGTCAGAACTTTTGCGAGCTCGGTTTTTCCCACTCCGGTTGGACCCAGAAACAAGAAAGAGCCGATTGGTTTATGAGGATCTTTAAGTCCCGCGCGAGACCTGCGAATTGATTCACTCACTATTTTAATAGCATGATCTTGCCCAACGAGTTTCTGGGCAATTATCGCTTCAAGGTTAACAAGTTTCGATTGTTCACTTTCAGTAATTTTTTGAATTGGAATTCCTGTCTTTTCAGAAAGGATTAAATTAACATCCTCTTGAGTTACTTCATCACGTCGTTCTAAAGAGGCTTTTGAACACGCTTCATCCAGAAGATCAATCGCCTTTTGTGGCAACTTCTTTTCCGGAATGTACCTTTTCGATAAAAAGACAGAAGACCTCACAGCATCTCCAGACATAGACACACCATGAAAATGGGCAAGTCTCTCTCCGGAAGCTTTAACCATTAATTCAGCCAATTCTTCATTTGGCTCATCAACTCGAACAATGTCAAACATTTTTGCTAAACTGTCATCCGTTTCAACATATTTGCGGTATAACTCAGAGCTGATTGTCGCAACAATTCTAATTTCCCCAGCAGTAATAGAAGGCCGAAGCAGACTCCCAATTGCTGCCAAAGCCGAAGGCTTTTCTATATTTAATAAAGAATCAAAACCTTCTATGAATATTAGTAATTTAGAATTTTCTCGAAATTCAGCACGAATAGCCTCAATGAATTCAAACAATCGTTCCTGAGAAGTTGCAACGGATTCCACAATCGGAAGATCAAGTTCTAAAAGACGAACAGAACGAAGAGCCATAGGGACTGTTCCCTTTGAAATATTCATTGCAAGACCATGAACAATAGTTCTTTTTCCAACACCCTGATCCCCAACAAGCAAAACATTATTTTGTGTTTGGCGAGCGAGAATTCGAGAGATCTGCGAAAGTTCCTTTTCCCTATCGATAACAACCGTATATGAACCTCGAGAAGCAAGATCCGTCATATCTTTTGTATATTTATCAAGAACCGGGGTCTTCGTTTGCAAATTATCTGAAAAGAAGCCCTTTTCTTTTTCGATCTTTTGGGAAACTTGAATTGCATCAAAATCAACTTGTTGAAAAAGGTCTATATACTTTGTGTTTTGAGAATAGGCAATTAGCAAATCCTCTAATTTAACTTCTTTCTTCTGACTCCCTCTGACGCCTTGGAATGCGACAAGAAAGATATGCTGTAATTCAGGAGATATAAATACATTTCCACCAAATGAACCGTCCGCTGATATTTCAGAAGGTTGAGAAATGATGAATGATTGAAGGTTAGATACTACCTGTGGATTACTAATTATTGACTGAATTTTCAAATCGCTTAATAACAACAATAGGAATTGCATATCTGTAACTTGCGAGTTTCCAGTCCTGTATGCATCGTGAAAAGCCTGTTCCAGTAAGGATTTTAGCTTTGGTTCAAAGAATGTTGTAATATCAAGTTTTCGAATAGGTGCAGGCATTAGAAAATTATCACGAGCGAAATTAATATTATGACTATGATGGCTATTATTCCTACAGTCTTAATCACTTGCAACTTCCTCCTAGTTGCGAAATCAACAAATAGCGGCAATCCAAATACTATTCGTCCTTTCTCCTCATCGATGTATGTTCCGTAGCCTTCACATTCTTCACAAAACTCAAATTCATATGATGGAGAGGAAGGATTCAGCACACCATACCCCTTGCAAATAGGGCATGTTTTAACATCTTTAAATGTATCTCTTTGAATGAGCATCTTCTTTTCTACTAATCAACACTAGAATAGCACAAGCAAACAGTCATCTCTACTTAATTACAAAGACAAAGAATTCTAGTATACTTTACATAATAAATTATTAGAAAAAATAGTGAGTAATAAAAACACTTATAACGAACCTAGTCGAACCATTGATATTTCCGAATATGATCTCCACGGATATGACTATGAAGATTATTGGAAACAGGGCCGTGGATACGAAGATGATAGTGACAAACTCGCCATTCAACACTTCATTAAAAATGAAATGGGAGACTGGTATATAGATATAGGAGGTTCCTATGGCCGATTATTGCCAACATATAGATCAAAATTTCTTCACTGTGTATTATCCGATTACTCAATAGAAGCACTTAAAAAGGCAAAAAGAAAACTTAAAGATGGAAGAATAACAAATGTAGATTTAGTCGCACTGAATGTCTACAACCTACCATTCAAAGATAATAGCTTCAATGCGGGACAAACTATCCGCGTTATGCACCACATTGAGCAACCTGAAGAAGGTTTGAAAGAAATTTCCCGAATAATAAAGAAGAATGGTTTCTTTATTCTGGAATTTGCAAATAAAATTCACTTTCTTGCAAAGATTAAAGCAATTTTGAAACTGAAACCTGGATTCATTTTCAGCAAGGAACCATATAAACAACCGACAAAGGAAACAAAACAAGGAACAAAAGATGTCGGATTATTCTTCAACTTCCATCCTAATCATATTAAGAATATTGTTGAGAACAATGGTTTCAAAATTGAAAAGAAATTAAGCGTTTCCAATTTACGCTCACAGATAATTAAAAAATTTCTTTCTGCAAAAATTTTAATCAAGATTGAATCATTCTTACAAAAGCTTCTTTCCTTTACTACTTTTGGTCCAAGCCAATATCGTAAATTGCGAAAAGTTGAAGGAGAAAGAACTGCTGCTAGTAAATCTGTTTATGAAATCATTTGCTGTCCTAAATGCAAAGGTGAACTTACTAAAAAAGGATCGGATCTTATTTGCTCAGAGTGCCGAGAATCATTTCCGATTACATTTGGAATCCTTGATCTAAGATGGCCACGACCAAGTAAATAAATGACTTAATATCTCTCTCGTTTACATTATCTATCTGTAGAGAATTAGAATAATTATTTTTAAAGCTTAAAAAATATGGGGAAAAAAATCATGTGTAATAATTGCCATTATGTTGGAAAGTCAAAAAGCCATATGAAAGGAAGTGGTTTACTTGAGATAATACTATGGTTTTCTTTTCTAATACCTGGAATTTTTTACACTATCTGGAGATATACGACCTTAAAACAAGTTTGTCCTAAATGCAGTTCAGAGGACGTTACTAGAAATACATAAAGGAGAAGATTTGATTGTAAAAAGTTTTCCGCATAAGCAAAGCCAAAGGATAAGTCTCGAGTTTTACTTACAAAAATTTGGAATACTACATCTATAACTCACACACTTCGGAATTGTTTGCCGTTGCGAAAATTAGATTAAATCGGTATTATTAATTTGTTGTTAAAAATACTGCCATCCATGCCCAACGAACAAATAGTAAACTACATTCGAACCCAATTACAAAGTGGAGTTGCACTGGAAAGTGTTAAAATTTCGCTTCTTCAATCTGGATGGAAACAACAAGATGTTGATGTTGCAATTTGGCAGGCACAACAACCTGTTGCACCAGTAATTCCTGCACAACCCGTCGTCATTCAACCACAAGCTGTACAGACACCAACGGTTCAACAAACAAAACCAGAACAGGCTGTACCTGAACAAATACCAACGCCCCAAGTTCCTTCGGAATTGAAAGCTTTTGTAGAGAGCAAATTAAATGCAGGATTATCAAAGATTTCGGTTGCTGCATCATTAAAGATTGCTGGATGGGACGAAAGCATGATAAATGTAGCGCTTGGGATGGTTAATGAATCTGGAATACCCAAGGATGCACCAAGTAACTTAGATGTGCCAACCCCTAAAAAGAAAGAGGTTGTAAAAGAAGAACAGAAGAAATCTGTAACAATTATTGATTATAAAATTGATATCACGGAAAACTTTATACTTGCGATAAACATTTTCAAAGAAAATTTTCTCACTATCGTAGGTGTTCAAATAATTCCAACTATTCTGTCAACGGTTGCAACATCACTGCTTTCGGTAATCGGACTGAGCGGAAACGTTGCTACCACAATAATTGCAGCAATCTTAGGATTAATCTTTATGGTAATTCTTTCTGTCTGGGCACAATCGGCACTTCTATACGCAGTTTCCAATCGAGAAAGAAATGTGTTGAAATGCTATGGAAGTTCCTTCAAACGAACATTTCCCCTGTTGATTACTTTCATATCACTTGCCGGAGTAATGATTTCAGGAACGGTACTTTTTGTTATCCCCGCAATGATATTCAGCATTTGGTTTGTATTTGCTCCATTTATCACTGTTAGTGAAGATTTGAAAGGTGCCAAAGCTTTGGCAAGGAGCAGAAATTATGTAAAAGGGAATTTCTGGACAATTTTTGCAAGAGGTTTCTTAATCGGAATAATTTCGATTATTTTGTTGCTGATCTTAAATACAATAACAAATCTTCTTTTCCCAGAGCCTTCAACCCTGAAATCTTTATGGAATCTACTTGGAAGTATAGTTCAGTTATTAATAATAACGTTTGACCTGGTATTTATGTATGCTCTTTTTGAAAGCATCAAGAATACTAAAAAGGATTTGCAAGATTCTAAGAAAAGCTTTGTCTGGGTTATCAGAATAGTATCTTGGCTCGGATGTGCTGGTGTCATTTCCATATTCGGGTTGGGAGTGTTCTTGATTGGAAGCGCTCTATGGACCGTTTTCCAAGAATTATCAGCAACGGGAGATATTTCCATGGAAAACCTTCAAGAAATTCTACAGGGGCTTAACAACTTACAGATTGCTAACTAGCGGATTGCTTTTACAACAACTTTTCTCCCGGAATTAAGCACTACACTATCTCCGATTTTCTTTCCCTTTAGAAGACTACCAATAGGAGATTCTGTAGAAATCTTATTTTCTCTCGGATTAGCCTCGATAGAGGAAACTATTTGAAACCTCTGCAAGTCATTATCAATTTCAACTTCAACGATACAACCAATTTCAATCTTGCTCTTGTCAATCTTTGATTCATCAATAATTACACATTGCTTCAAAATCAATCGAAGTTCATTCAATTCTTTCTCATAAGCATTTCTATGTGCTTCTATTGAAGCAGCTTGATGGAAAGATTCGGCAATTGGATTGTCATGAAGAAATTTCAAAACGCGATCTTTTTCTGTTGTCTCAAGAAAATGTAAACGTTCTTCTAATTCTATTTTCTTTTGTTGCGAAATTTCGTACTTTGCCATTCCCATTCAAATTTTAATTTAGCTTGTATACTAAAGAATAATTCTGCAGGAATAATAGCGATTTCTACAGTGAAGTACTACCGAGGACAATTTCGGTTAATTGAAATATAATGAGGTTAAATTGTGAGGAGTTTAATATTTAGATCGGTCTAAAACAGTAACGGCCTCATAGTAGAAAAGATCCTTACGGGAAAGTGTTTCTTCAACATTCTCCAAAAGAACATTGGATTCCTTTTCATGACCTTTGTTTTTGAGTTCAAGCTCCGCAGCAGTTTTTACATCGACCCAATAGTTTCTTCCAAATTCATTCTCTTCCACCAATTCACCCGATGCATTTTCACAGGCACAAATGTGATAAATTGTATCTTCAATGTTTTTACCTTCCTCATCATTACGAATTGTGCGTACAACTCCAAGAAAACGAAAGTCACCATCTAAACCCGATTCTTCTTTCAGTTTTCTTTTCGCCGCGTCTATGATTTTTTCTCCAGGTAAAATCTTTCCTGCAATTGATGAATGATCACCATAGAAAGGCTGTCTTTTTCGCTCTTGATTTAAGATCTCCAATACACCGTCTTCATTTCTTCGTAAAACCCACGCAATTATTGAAGCTTTGAAAGTTGGACGTTGTCGACCCAAAGCATCCAATTGTCCAACATATTGATTTCCCGACCTCGTTAGTGAGTAGAGGCCATCTTCCGATTTCTGAATATAGTCCTTCTTCACGAGTTCCTGAAGATGGTAGTTGAATAAATCATTATCCAAACCTTCCGGACGAACATCAGAGTATCGGAGATTTTTTTCTTTTTGAATAAATTGAACGAGAATTTCATTTTGAATATAGCTTAATTTACTCATTTGCTAGAAACTTAATTATTTCCTCAGCAGCAGGCTTTAAATCGTCTGCATAATGCTCACCGCCATCCACTTCTACATATCTTCCATTGGGGAAAGACTTCGACAAATTTTTCACCCTTTCTCGATCTATATGAATGTCATCTTTCCTTCCAGTTATAACCAAAGTATTATTTGCAACCATTGGTGGAATATATGACAAATCGGCTCTACAAAGATCTTCTATTAACATAGCTAAAGTTTCTGTATCTGCATCCTTCAACCCATTATACGTTCTATCATTTGTTAGAATATCCGCACCTCTCTCAAGAAAATCTTTGTATATTTCCTTAAAAATTTCCTGAGTATCTAGAAAATCCATTATTTTTCCTGAGATTCTGAATTGAGGAATGTCAGAATACTTTTCAAGACCTGCCCAATTTACATACTTGTTAACAGTGTCCTGTTTCTTCTCTAAATATTTCAAACCAACCAAACATCCCATCGAATAACAAATCAAATGAAAATTCGTTAGTTTTAAATCTTCGACAAACTCCTCCACAGTATTTTCAAATGAGTCCAGGTTAACAAAAGAAGTCGTTTCTGAATCATTATGCCCAGGAAAATCCGGGATTATCAAACGGTAATTCGCAGTTAATATAGGAAAGATATCTTGAAAAAAATCCTTCGACCCAGCCCACCCGTGAAGAAAAAGTATCGTTCCCGCTTTTGGAGCGCCTAAATCATAATATGCAATTTGAATACCTTTAATACTTATAAACTTAGCCTCAGTCGTTCCCATTGTTTCTAAATTGTTTATTTCTATAATTCACAGTACAATAATAACAGATTAACAAACCTTTTTGGAACTTAGAAATAATGGATCTTACAAATCTAGAAACAATAAAACAGTTACTTGGGAAATTTGCTACTTCTGCAGAAAAGAAATTCGGGCAAAACTTCTTAATAGACAGAGAGGTGCTTTTCAATCTAGTTCAAGCAGCAGAATTGGAAAATGACGATACTGTAATAGAAGTCGGTCCGGGAATTGGTACTGTAACGAAAGAACTTGCGATAAATGCAAAAAAGGTCTATGCCTTTGAAATTGACGAGAATAAACTTCCAATTCTGGAAGAAACCCTTAAAGAACACACAAACACAGTTGTCATTAACAAAGACTTTTTACAAGTTGAATTGAACGAATTTTTGAAAGAAATGGGAATTGAAAGTTACAAGTTTGTGTCGTCCCTTCCCTACAATATCTCAAAAAGGATTTTACAAGTTATATTAGAATCGGAAAATAAACCGGAGATTATTAGTGTCCTCATTCAAAAAGAAGTTGCAGAAAAATATGTTCCTTCGAAGAACAGAACATTCTTATCAAATTATCTTGAACTTCTCGGCGAAGGTAAAATTGTTATGACGTTTGGACCAAACTCCTTTTTTCCTGAGCCGAAAGTAGAGAGTGCTGTATTGCAAATAATCCCTAAGAAAGATACAGAGTTAGATAGAGAGCTTGTGAAATTTATTAAGAACGGATTTAGAAATCCTCGCAAGAAGCTTCTTAATGTGATAAAAAGTATTTATCGGGATGTAAATTGGCAAATAGCGTTTAAAGATTCAGGTTTGGAAGAAAATGCACGAGCGGAAGATCTCGGTTTAGATAGTTGGATAAATTTATATAATTACTATAAAAAATGAATGATGTCGTAAAACCGAAGAAAAAACATGTGCCTCAGCCTGATGCACTAGGTTTATCAGATATTATTGTCGATAAAGTCGTTGCCCTTTTTGGAACTTGGCAAATGCTTGTTCTTCATATAATTTGGTTCGGAACATGGATGGTATTGGGGTTGGAAATACAAGAGTTGACCTTTTGGGTATCCCTTGAAGCAATTCTTCTATCTTTGCTAATCCTTATTTCCCAACAAAGACAAACAGATTTTGATCGAATTCGTGCTTGGACTGATTTGGAAATTGATAGAATGGCAGAGAAACAAACTAGAATTTTAATGGAGATGGTGAAAGAAGTTGGAAAAAAGGAAGGTATTAAAGAATTTCAAGTTGAAAAGAACCCTATTAAAGAAAACGCATGAAAAAGTTTTTCGACATATTAATTGCAATAGTTGAGGAAATCCGCCCAAGACAGTGGATTAAAAACCTGTCCCTATTTACGGCATTATTATTTTCCGGAGAACTATTCGTAGAAGAAAAGCTTAAAACAGTTTCATATGCATTTGTCATATTTTGTGCATTATCTTCATTTACGTACATAATAAATGATATTCACGACAAGGAAGAGGACAAACGACATCCCCATAAAAAGAATCGACCAATTGCATCGGGAAGATTAAGAATCGGTTTTGCATTATTCATTGCATTGGTAATCTTGGCATTCGCCCTTGGATGGGCGTATTTCTTATCTGAATATTTCTTTATTCTATCAATTGCATATATTGTACTAACATTAACCTACTCATTAGTCTTGAAAAATATTGCAATTATTGAAGCAATGTTCGTAGCACTGGGGTTTGTTTTTCGTGTTATGGCAGGATCATTAATTATCAATGCTCCAATTTCTTCATGGCTAACAATTTGCACAATTTCACTTGCTCTTCTAATTTCATTTGGAAGAAGAAAGGCAGAAATCACTCTTTTGGGATTTGAGAACGCATCGAAACATCGACCGGTTCTTAAAAAATATCCGAAACAATTTCTCGAGGTTATGATTTCTTCTCTTGTTGCAACAACATTTCTCTCCTACACAATGTTCACCTTTGCTTATGAAATAAATTCTGGAATTTCGGTTGTTTTGCAAGATATACTTCCGGAAACTTTGAAGACACCTAAGTGGATGATGATAACCGTTCCGATTGCTTTTTATGCAGTTGCAAGATACCTTTATCTGATTTATAACAAAAGAGAGAAAGGTGAACCGGAGAAGTTAGTAACTTCCGATCTTCCTTTTTTATTCACGATGATTCTCTGGGGAATAGTAACATTAGCGATAATCTACTTCCCAACGGAAATATTGAGGTAATTGAAAGAATTTTTGACATCACAGTAGGAACACGCCATGGCGTGTTCCTACATGTATTCTATGAACCACAATTTAAGTGACTTCACCATAAATATGAATTAAAATAAAGATAATAACAGATATCAACTATGAACATTCGGAAATTATCCATAATAATAATCTTCTCAATCATCACCTTCACTCTCGTAACAAACATCGTGCTTGCAGAGGAAGAAGTTGGGATAATAAAAAGAGACAACTGGAAAGCCGACGAAGCATTATCAAAAGATGCAGAACAAAAATACAGCCTTGTCGACAAAGTATACGTCACAGGAATAACTACGCAGGACAAACAAATCAGAATCGATACACAAAGCTGGGTGAAAGGACTTTATTACTTTTTCTCTACAAAAACACAGTTTAAGGACTTGCCATTCAACTACTTCGTCGGGTGGGATGGCGTTATTTATGAAGGGAGACGTGCAGAAGAGGATTTGGTAGCACCAATCGAAGATGACAGTGCAGTAATAATTGGATACTTATCGAACTATGATAACGCCGAAATGACACCACTTGGTAAAACTGCACTTGAGACACTTCTTAACGATTTGATTCCTCAATACACACTAAACGCCGATGATATTCAGGCAAAGGATTGGAATATTAAACCGACGGATAATTTGCAGAAAACATATATTCAAATCTCAGCTCCGGAAAATTCAGTGCTAGTTTCAAATGCTTTAACAGAAATAAAAGGAAGTCTGACTTACTCTGCACCACTTGTTGTGAAAAATTACAGCGCAGAAATCGCAAGTGTTGATTATACAAAAGAATTGAATATTGGTGATGTAACCGAAGTAAGAATAAAAGTAAAGAATTCAAGTGAAACAAATTGGTACAAGGACTCTCCTGCTGAGATAACAGTTGCAAAACAAGATGGAACAGCCAGTGGATTCTACATTAATGGCGAATGGCTGAGTAATTCACAAACATCTGCAATGACAACTGATTCCGTTAGATCTCAAGCAGAAACTGAGTTAGCTTTTAATATTTCAGCACCGTTTACCACAGATGAAAGCTACTCGGAAAACTTCGTATTGAAAACAAAATCAGGCTCTGTGGTTAACGGATCTGAATTTAGTATAACAGTAAAAGTTTCAACGGAAGGTCTTCAAATTATCGAGGTAACGCAAACACCGACTGGATATCTAAATGTTCGTGCGACGCCAAGTGCAGGAGGACAATTAATTACGCAGGTGCTTCCCGGCGAAAAATATGTTCTGCTGGAATCACAATCCGGATGGGGAAAGATTCGTCTAAAAACAGGAGAAGAAGGCTGGGCAGCAAAACAGTATATGAGAGAACTATAACTCCAATCGAACCCGCAGTAGCGATCGAAGGCATTTGAAAAATTTTATATATAAAGCTGTCTCATCATTATTCCTTCAATGTAGCACGACGTTACACTATGTTACTCCACGTTGCTCAATATTTTATGTTACAATAATCTCCGTTACCCAAAGATTTCCAAAAGATCGAAAATGAATTTTGATGAATTAAACCCACAACAAAGAGAAGCGGTTCTCCAAACGGAAGGACCTCTTTTAATCTTAGCCGGCGCAGGAACCGGGAAAACTCGTGTTCTCACACACCGCATAGCAAATCTTGTGAAAGAACATGGTGTCGAACCACAGAATATTCTGGGGGTGACTTTTACGAACAAAGCCGCGGGAGAAATGAAGGAGAGAGTTCAGCATTTAACTGGAACAGAAGGAAAGAATAATGCTTTCCCCTATCTCGGAACCTTTCACTCTGTCTGTGTAAAAATTTTGAAAAGGGACGGATTAGCAATTAATCTTCGTCCTGAATTCACAATTTATGATTCGCAAGATCAAAAAGATGCGGTAAAAGAAATAATGAAGCAACTTTTGATTGATCCAAAAGAATTCAGTCCAGGAGGAATTCTAGGTTTCATTTCCGCTTGTAAAAATGATCTGGTGCGACCGGAAGAATCAAAAAACTTTGCACAGGGATATTTTCAGGAAATCGCGGCAAACGTTTACGGACATTATCAAAATCTGTTGATTCGAAGAAATGCGGTTGATTTCGATGATTTATTAATAAAAACCGTTGAGCTATTTCGCTCTGCACCAAATGTTTTGAATAAATATCAGGAAATTTTTCAATACGTGATGGTGGATGAATATCAGGATACGAACAAAGTGCAGTATGTTCTCATTAAGGCTCTTGCGAATAAACATAAAAACATTGCCGTCGTTGGAGATGATGATCAGTCTATTTACAGCTGGCGAGGAGCAACCATTCAAAATATTCTGTCATTTAAGAAAGATTACCCGGACGCAACAATCGTAAAATTAGAGCAGAATTATCGCTCAACTCCGGTTATTCTTGAAGCCGCTTATGAAGTTATTAAACATAATCGGCAAAGAATGGATAAAAAGCTTTGGACGGAATTGCAAACCGGACCAAACATCAAAGTGTATAAAGCTCGAAATGAGTATGACGAGGGAGATTACATTACAAATGACATTTCGAAAAATAAGATAAAGTATTCCAACGCTGCAGTTCTTTATCGAACGAACGCACAATCTCGAGCGGTTGAAGATGCCTTTTTGCGTGCAGGGATGCCTTATAAAATCGTCGGAGGCTTAAAGTTCTACGAGCGTAAGGAAGTGAAAGATATTCTTGCGTATTTGAAGATTTTGCATAATCCCGCCGATGATTTAAGTTTGAAAAGGATTATTAATACACCAAATCGGAAAATTGGAGATAAAACACTTTTGAATCTAGAACTAGACGCGCAAAAGAAAAATTTATCGATTGCGCAATACCTACTCGACCCGGAAAATAAAGTTGGAAATAAATCTGTTGAGCCATTTCAAAAAATGCTTCAATATTTATTCACGCAGAAAGAGGAATTGAATGTTGTTGAGCTGTTTCAAGAAATCCTTGATACAACAAACTATATTGAATGGGTTGTAGAGAAAAATGATAATGGTGAAGAACGAGTCGAAAACATTCGAGAGTTGGCATCAGTTGCAATGCAGTTTGAAGCATTAGAGCCGAAGCAAGGACTTTCTGAATTTCTAGATCACGTCGGGTTAATAGAACAGGAACAAATTGCAGATCGAAAGAATCCAAGCGATGATGTAGTGACGTTGATGACTCTTCACTCAGTAAAAGGTCTGGAGTTTGAAAATGTATACATCGTCGGAATGGAAGAAGGAATTTTCCCCCACTCTCGCTCCTATGCAGAACCAAAAGAGATGGAGGAAGAAAGAAGACTTGCATATGTAGGCATAACTAGAGCAAAAGAAAATCTACATCTTATCCATGCAGCACAGCGAACATATTTCGGTTCAGTGCAGAATAATCCAAGATCTAGATTCATTGGAGACATTCCGGAAGATTTGATTGAAAATGTAGGGACAACCCTAGGGTTGTCCAATAATGACTGGGACACAGACTGGTCCTCGGGAGATTCGAAAAGCGACTGGAATGATTTTGATCAAACCGTCGATGACGGACCAAGTTACCAGACTGGATTGAAAGTACGACATGACATTTTCGGTATCGGGACTGTTATTGGAAACGAAGGAAAACTGGTTGTAATTAGTTTTAAAGAATTCGGAATAAAGAAACTGGCGAGTGATTTTGTGGAGTTAGAATTTATTTAGAAAAAGTTATATGAACCAAGATCAACCTCTACGCTTCCACGAATCCATTGAAGATCTTATAACTGTATTGAATTATACAATAACATCAACTCTTTGGTTAAAATCTTCAATAAAAGATGCAAAGAGCTTTTTTAAAGACTGGTCCTACATTGCCAATTTAGAGAGTTCTGTAACAAAAAGATATAATAAAATAGACAAATCAATACTCAATTCAATTGAAGAGGACGGTTTCAATAAACCAACGCCTTTATTCTCAAAATCACTAATTAAACTCTATCAAACCCTAACAATCGCCAGCAAAGATATCCTTTGGGAGGAAAAAGACTTTCAAAATCTTTTAAAAAAACAAGAGCTACAATTTATTAAACATCTTAGAAATGCCAGTGCTCATAAAAACAAATTCTATTTTGGAAAAGGAAAGGAACGAGAAAAAATCTTAAAGAAACTACCTGTCATCTGGAGAAACAAAGAGATTAGCGAGAAGATAGAAGGAGAGGATCTTTATTTTAGCTTTATGGCACCTGGTGATTTACCAATACTCTTGTCAGATATTAGTAATTTGACTTTTGATAATGGTACTGCGGGCGCCTAGATCTTTACGAAGATAAGAATTAAAACCTACTAGATTAATTCGCCAACAACTCAACCTTTACTTGTGCAAGGCCCTGCCAGGTTGAAGCAATTTGTTTGAAAGCAGTGGTAGAAAGATCGACAACACGATCCGGAGAATGAATTCCTCTATCAACTACAGTAACAACAACCGACTTTCCATTTTGCACGTTCGTTACACGAAGTTTACTACCCATTGGATAAGTGTTATGTGCAGTAATGAGTTCCCCTGGATATCGAGGATGAAAGTAGTAACTTGCAATACCATATTGCGTATCTAACACAACAACCTTTGTTCCCTTCTCCACAATCTTCGCAACAGGTTCTTCCAGAACTCGATCTTCGATAACAACCGAAGAAACTAGATTCCCATCTTCAAACTGTTTTTCATAAACTTTCAATCTCTTTCCGTCAGAACCCTCTTGAAGCACAGTTTCTGTACCGAGAAGTTTTTCCGCATTCTCCGTATATTCCATAGCTCTACCAATAACCTCTTCAACCTCATCCCATGCTTTGGTGACTCGAATAATTTTCACCGACATTCCATTTGAAACTGGAGAGTAAAGATTTGGCTCAACCTTATCAAATTCTCCGATCTGAATATCATTTTCTGTAAAAACAGTCTGTAGATTTACAGACTGTGTATTAACATTTCTTTCTTCACCATCAACAGAAATTGAAATTTGTTTTTCCGAAAAGTTTCTCTCACTTTCCGACATTTCTGTCGTTAAAGTCTGATACCAAACACCATCATCATAAATGTCTGTAAAATGTTCGACTTCAACATTTTCATAAGAAAGCGTTTTTCCGGTAACTGCGAAAAGATAATAGAACAGAGGGACTAATGCCAGTATTGGAATTAGCAGAAATTTGGGGCGGCTTTTTATTACTCTTGCTGTACGTTTTGCGAACAATCGCAGTTGATACTCCAAGCTTAAAATTTCAGAAATTAAAGAGTCCTAACGTGGGACTCTAAGTAAAGAATAGCAGATTTCTTGATGAATTAAAACCACCAAGAAGTATGATTAATCCAACAACTTTCTTCCAAGTAGAATTCTAAAACTATTTCCCTATCGGGGTCTGGGGGGACATGTGTTTTCTCGGGCAAAGAATATCACTATAGATAAATCTGCAAACGGAAAAATCCATGTCCCCCCAGCGCTTTTGGATACTTTTGGCGACAAAAGTATGAGAGAGTTACTTTTTTAACAATTCCTCAAACTCCTCAATCTCCTTCTCTATTCCCTTCAAACCCTCCAACCAGAAATTCTCATCATAAGTATCAATCCCAATCTCCATAAAAATATCATGAGGAGATTTAGAACCACCGGCACTCAAGAATTTCTCAATTTCTGACCAATAGGATTTATCCTGTTTATAGCGTTGATATAAATATTTTGAAATCAACTTCCCATAAGCATAAGAATAGACATAGAAGAAAGATCTGATGTGCGACCAGTCAACAAAGTAATAGCCATCCTCCTTTGTTAATTTAAACTTAGGACCAAGATATCCCTGCATATGTTTATTCATAAGCTCCGCCATTTGCTCCTTTGATAAAGAACCTTCTTCACGAATTCTCTTATGAAGTTCCATCTCGAAATTAAAAACAGCAACCTGTCTAAAGATTGAAGAAATATCATTGTTGAGTTTGCTGTGAATCAAAATCTTCTTTTCCTCCTCGTTTGCAGTCTCAAAAACTTTATCAAAAAGTAAATCTTCGAAAAGTGTACTTGCAACCTCAGCAGAAGCCGTAGAGTAATATTGATATAATGGTGTTTGCGATTTACTTAATTCTGAATGAAAGGCATGGCCCATTTCATGCGCGAAAGTTCTTAAAGAATCATAATTATCGATATGGTTGAGAAGAACGACCGTAGGATTTCCTAACGTTCCAAGACAAAAAGCTCCACCTGCTTTTCCTTTTTTCGGTTTTACATCAAGCTGACCACCTTCAAGAAATCTGTTGAAAACAGAAGTTAGCCCATCACCGGTGTCTTTATAGAGTCCAGTTAGTATCTTTACAGAGTCTTTAAACGTAAACTTCTTCTTAAATTCTCCGAACTCTGCAGATCTATCTGAATATTGAGGTTTTCGAAGTCGAAGTAACTTAAACTTCATATCATAGAAACGATGAGATATTTTGTAACTCTCCGTCACAGCATCAATCATCGCCATAATTTCGCTTTCCATCACCTCATCGCCTAAGAATCTTGCATCATATGGCTTTGCAAAACCACGAAGTTCATCATTAATCTTTTTATTAATAACAATTGCGTTCAATTCATTTTCAGCGTAGTCGCTTACATTTATAAGTGCCGCCATAACACGCTCATGAAGACGCCTTCTGTTTTTCGGATCAAGTGTAGGAATTTTATTAATCGCTTCCGGAAGAGGAAGTTCTTTGCCTTTGAAAGTAACTGTCTGCCTATTAATAATTTTTTCACCACCACTAACCCAAAGAGACGAGCTTGGTTGTGATTTCAGATTCATAATTCGTTCTTCTTTTTCCGAAAGGTGATGTTTCGCCTCGTCAAATGTGGTTTTTAAAAAGTATCTAAAATGTTCTAGTTTTGAGCTTTTTAGAAAAGCTTTTTGCCTAGCTTCAGGAAGTTGTCCTAATTCTAAAGTGAAGAATAGAATCTCATTTTCGAGTTTTGTGTAAAACTCTGTTAATTGATTAACTCGGGACTCTACCTTGTTATCAGATGAATTAAGATATTTTTTGAGGTAATAATAAATGAAAGGCTTTGGTGCATCGATTATTTTAACTAAATTTTCAAAATCGGTTAATGCCTGAAATAACTCTAATTCATCTGTCAAATGCTTACTCGAGCCTTTGTATTTGTTAATAAAAGATTGAGTGACATCAGTGCTTTCCTGTAAGTCTTTTTGAATTTGAGGATCGTCATCAGATTGATAGAAGAGTTTAAGATTCCAAGAAGTTTTCATATACTTAAAGCAGATAAGTTTATATGAAGGATTATATCATACAGAGACCGTCTGTGTGGTGTCATTCCGACCGAATCCGTCGTAGCCTTGGCGAAGTCGGATGAGTGGAGGAATCTAGTTCCGCACAGCGGGACGTATAAGGTATCGCTTCGCTAGATCCTTCGGCTTCATTTCATTCCGCTCAGGATGACACCAAGGGAAAACAATATTTATTGATTGAAGATCCTCTACAAAGGCGAATGTTACTTTTTCCTTCTAATTACGTAGTAGATAGTGTATAAGCAATTTATATAAGCAAAACTATAATGAAAAACTTAACAATTTTACTAGCTTCTGTAATTCTCGCAGTATCTTTACTTGTAACTGTCACTTTGACACTTTCTGAAACAGTAAACGCAAAGGACGTTACCTTGAACGAATTGCCAGGTGTAACTGATGTAGCAATGGCAGAGTAAATAAAATCAATTTTACCATTTTCTTGTAGAGACGCGATTAATCGCGTCTCTACATTATTTGAGACAAAAAGTCATCAACCTGCTTTCTCGCATTCTCAACAGTCGATGTATTAATAACGGTGAAATCAGCCATTGCAATTGGACCTCCTTTTTCAATATTTTCTATCTCTGCGTAATCACGCGATTTTGAATCCCTTGGATTTGTCGGGCGATTCCTCATCTTTTCATCAATTTCCGTTCGATTTTCAAGTCTGGAATAACGAAGAGCAGGTGGTGCATAAACAGCAATAACATAGAAGTTTTCACCATATTTTTCCTTCAAAACTTTGTACTCACTCCAACTATAAAGCCCGTCACCAACAACATTCCCCTTCTTCAACAGTTCGTCAATTTTGGGAATATTTAAAATCGCATAAGCCGCCATTCCATGTTCTTTTCGAAAACCCTCACGGACCTCTTTTTCTTTTGCTTCCGTTGGAAGGATATTCCGTTCTCTAAAGTAATCAAGAGTAATTTGCCCAAAACGAAGAAATTCAAAACCTTTTTCAACAAGATAATCAGAAACCACACTCTTCCCCGAACCCGTCATTCCGACGATGCAAATAAGTTTGTTTGACATAGAATCATTTTTCAAAATATCTTCAATCATACTAGAGGAAAATTAGTAACTCGTCATCTGAAAGAGCAATTGTAGAAATAGGTTCTACTGGGGTTTGGGGAGAAATACAGCCAACAGTAATAACTGAAATAAACATATATAGTTCATTTGGCAGAATTATTGATTATCAAAGAGGAAACGTTGTTACTGGCGTTATTTCTCCCCAACAGTTTTGCTTCTTTTGCTGACAAAAGAAGAGAGAACTTTCATTGAGATCAAGTCTTTCTCAAGATATTTCTACTTCACTTCGTTCAGATAGATTGAACTTAAGTGCACAATTTTATGAAAATGATCTACCACCGGCTAACAACGCCGGTGGTTTCTATCCTGCCGGCTAAAT